>NZ_JAUYNW010000107.1 GCF_030698145.1 Phenylobacterium sp.
GGCGGGCTACGCGCCCGAAATGGCCTATTTCGAGTGCCTGCACGAGGTGAAGCTGATCGTGGACCTGATCTACGAAGGCGGCATCGCCAACATGAACTACTCGATCTCCAACACCGCCGAGTACGGCGAGTACGTGACCGGGCCGCGCATCGTCACCGCCGACACCAAGGCGGAGATGAAGCGCGTGCTGGAGGACATCCAGTCGGGCCGCTTCGTGCGCGACTTCATGGCCGAGAACCAGGCGGGCCAGCCCAGCTTCAAGGCCACCCGCCGCCGCGGTTCGGAACACCAGATCGAGGAAGTCGGCGCCCGCCTGCGCGCCATGATGCCCTGGATCACCAAGAACAAGCTGGTTGATACGGCGCGCAACTAGGCGCGAGCGCCAGCCGAAACCTGGGAAGGCCCGGAGGCGACTCCGGGCCATTTCCATGGCCCCCCCCCGGACCGGGCGCTCGTCAAGCGCGCCGAGCGCGGGACGGGACTCGTAGTCTAATCTGGCCTCGTCGATTGAGTCGGGAGCGGCCATGAAGAACCACCGGGGACGTTTCATGCGCGAGGCCGAGCTTCGCGAGCTGGGCGTCGGCGAAGTGGGCGAGAACGTTGCGGTCCACGAGACGTGCGTGATGGTGGACATGGAGGCCATCAGCTTCGGCGACAATGTGCGGATCGATCCCTTCACCCTGCTGAGCGCGGCGGGAGGATGGCTGCGCTTCGGCGACTTCATCCATGTGAGCTCGAACTGCTCGATCCTGGGGGGATCCGGGGTGGAGCTGGGGGACTTCGCCAACCTGTCGGCCGGCGTGCGGATCTTTTCACGCACCGACGACTATTCAGGCGAGTTCCTGACCAATCCGACCGTGCCGCCGGCCTTCACCCTTCCCGCCGCCCCAAACCCGGTACGCCTCGGCCGCCACGTGATCCTCGGCGCCAACGCCATCGTGCTGCCGGAGGTGGAGATCGGCGAGGGCGCCGCGGTCGGCGCCGGCGCACTGATCCGCCGCAGTCTCGAGCCGTGGGGGATCTACGCCGGCGTTCCGGCTAAATTTCTTCGTAACCGGCGGCAAGATATTCTTCACCATGAGAGCCGCTTGAAGGCCGCGATCGCGGCCGGAGAGACGGAGTTACCGGTGGCGCGTCTCTGAGCGCGGACCAATCCAGCAGGGGGCTGCTTGAGCGTTCTCGACGAGATACAGGCTGACGCCCAGCCGGGCTATGCGCCGTCCGTGGCGGTCATCCTGCAGCGGTTTCGGCAGGCCTTGGGCGAGGTTGCGTTCGCCGGCGTCGCCAAGCCCGACTTCGGCCTGCACGCCGTACGGATGATCGAGGCCTCCACCCACCCCTCGGGGGTGAAGCTGCAACTGGTCAGCGACCTGTCGAGCCTCAACTGGTGGTGCGACCTGCAACCCGGCGACGCTTTCAGCGCCGCCCTCGCGGCCCTGGCCCGGCGCACCTACTTCCAGGAGGCCCAGGCGATTCCCCACCAGCTGGAGGTGGCCGATCCGGCGGCGTTGCGGTCCCATTCCCTGTTCGTGGGACGGCTGCTCGACCTTCGGCACTCGCCGACGCGCGGCGCGTTTGATTATCTCCGGGCCCTGACGTCCGATCCCCAGAACCAGCGTGTGGATGTCTTCCATGCCGGCGTCATGTCGCCCGACCTGCAGGCCTACGCCCGCGCGCGGCTGGGCGCGTCGATCTCCAAGGTGACCTTCGTCTCGATCGAGAGCGATCTGAACTTCCTCGCCAAGGCGGCGGGCCAAGGGCCGCGCACCTTCCATTTCTGGTGCGAGGAGCCCTTCTTCATCCACATCAGCCTGGTGGCCCTGGTCGGGCCTACCTTGATGTTCACTTGCGGCGACGCCGCGCCGGTGCAGTTCGCCGACGTCTACTGGTACTGCCAGGAGCCCGGCTACATCGAGGGTCTCTGGCGCCGGAAGGGCGCGCCCGCCGCGTTCGCCGACGCCTATCACAAGATCGAGAGCGCTCCGTTTCCGTGCCCGGCGCCGCTGCACGCCCGCACCCGCGGCGACCTGGGGTTCCGAGCCGAGGAGACGGTGATCGTCACGGTGGGCAACCGGCTGGGCGTCGACATGGACCAGGCGTTCGTCGATGGCATGGGCGCCCTGGTCTTGAGCGATCCCAATGTCCGCTGGGTCGTGGTCGGCTGGATGCAGGAGTTCTGGACCTCGGCGTTCGAGTCCGTGCTGGGGTCCCAGTTCACCCACATTCCCTATGACGACGATCTCGCCAGCCTGCTCCAGGTTTGCGACGTCTTCGCCAACCCGTTCCGCGCCGGTGGCGGCACCACAGCGATCATGGCGATCGACGCCGGGGCGGTGGTGATGACCCGGGGCGACATGGGCGATGTCGGCGCCTTCGTGCCGCCACGCCACCTGACCTTCGACGCCGAAGCCTATTTCGGGGCGCTGCAGAGCCTGGTGGACGACAAGGCGCTGCGCGCCGCCTGGCTGGCCGAGCAGCAGACGTTGCTGGCCCGGCGCGTGGATCAGGACAACTTCGCCCGTGAATTGAAAGAGTTGGTCGGCCTCGCCTTTACGCGGTTCGCCCAGCGCGTGCCGACTCCGCTGGAGACTATCTTCGCCCAGCCGCAGGCCCGGCGTCTGGCGCTCAGCGCTGCAGGACAGCGCGCACGATCGCGCTGATCTCATCGATCGCCGTGGTGTCGAGCCCCGGCCAGCAGGGCAGGCCAAGGGTGGTGGCCGCCAGCCGCTCGGTGACGGGCAAGGCGGCGCGGGGCAGGTCGGCGAAGGCCTGGTGCCCCTGCAGGCCATGACCCCACCAGCGGCGGGTGGCGATCTCCGCCTCCGAAAGCCGTGTCTCGATCTCCAGGATGGCGGCTTCTGGGGCCTCGATATTGAAGGTCGAGGCCATCCAGTCGTCACCGAGACCCGGCGCGATCTTCAGGTCCGGCGTGTCGGCGAGGGACGCGCGGTAGTAGCCGAGCACCGACTGGTACTGGGCCCGTTGCAGGCGCCAGTGGTCGAGGGCGGCCAGGCCGTAGGCGGCGCCGAACTCGCTGAGCTTGCCGTTGCAGCCGATCAGGCTGGAGTCGCGGCTGCCGTCGAAACCGAAGTTCGAGCGGCGGCGGACGTCGACGATCAGCTCGGCGTCGCGGCTGGCCACGAAGCCGCCCTCGCCGATGCCGAGGATCTTGGTGGCGTGCAGGCTGACCACGGCGGCCGCCCGGCCGACCTGGAGGCCGTCGAAGCCCGCGGCGGCGTCGAGCACGACCTCGACCCCGGTCTGGGCCTGGAAGGCGTCCCAGGCCTGTGCGTCCAGCGGCAGGCCGAATGGCGCGACAGGCACGATGGCCGCCACGCCGTGCGAGATGCGCGGCAGGGCTTCCAGCGCGATCTGCGGCGTCACCGCCCAGGTGGTCGGATCGACGTCGACCAGATAGGGCGTCAGGCCCGCGGCGAGGGCCGCGTGGGCGGTGGCCGCGAAGGTCCAGGCCGGCATCAGGCAGTAGCGGCCGCCCCGGCCCGCGGCCCGCTGCAGGGCCATGGTCAGGCCGCTGGTGGCGTTGTTGCAGGTGGCCACATGGCCGGGCTCCAGGCCGAACTGGGCGGCCAGACGGGTCTCGAACTGGGCGTTGAGCGGGCCGAAGTTGGAATAGGTGCGGCTGGCGTCGATGGCGCGCAGATAGGGCAGTGCGGCGGAGAGCTCGACCAGGCGAGGCCTGGCGACCGGAATGCGCGGAGCCCGCGCCAGGTCCCACGGCTTGGCGGCCGTGCCGCTGGCCGGCGGCTGTGCGACTGCTGGGTTGGTCCTGGCCATGGTTCTCGCCCTCGCGGGCGCGCCTCGCCCACCTTCGCGGCCAAGGTCGCCGGGTTTTGGTTGATGCGGCCTTAAGCCGGCCTGGCGCCTTACGTCACAGGTCATGGACAGGGGCGGTCGAGGTAGTGCACGATCGGTCACTTCCTATCCGAGGCCCGCATGACCCAGACGATGATCGCCGAACACCCCCTGGACCGGACCCTGCGGCTGGAGCCGCTGGGCGGCGGCCGCTACCGCGGCGCGACCACCCCCGACTACTGGAACATGGCTGGACCGTTCGGCGGGACCACGGGGGCCACCCTCTTGAAGGCGGTTCTCGACCATCCGGAGCGGCGCGGCCGGCCGGTGGCCCTGACGGTGAACTTCTGCGCCGCGGTGGCGCAGGGCGAGTTCGCGATCTCCGTGCGGTTGGTGCGCGACGGCCGCTCCACCCAGCACTGGCAGGTGGAGATGACCCAGGGCGAGACTGTGGCTAGCACCGCCAGCGTCGTCACCGGCGCCGAGCGCGACACCTGGAGCCACGCGGTGGCGAGCCCGCCGGTCATGCCTCCGGCCCGCGATCTCGAGATCATGTCCAGCGAGGGTCGAAACGCCTGGCTGCAACGCTACGAGTTCCGCTACGCCCAGGGTGAACCGACCCGCGGCCTGGCCAGCGCCGAGGCGCCGGGGCAGGCCGTCTCCCAGGCCTGGGTGCGCGACCTGCCGGCGCGGCCGTTGGATTATGTGGCCCTGGCCGCGCTTAGCGACACCTTCGTGGTCAAGATCCTGAACGTCCGCGGCGATGTCCCCCCGGTCGCCACGGTCTCGCTCTCGACCTATTTCATGGCCGACGAGGCGGCGCTGGCGCGGCAGGGCTCACGGCCCCTGGCGACGATCAGCGACGCGCGAACGTTCAAGCACGGCTTCAACGACCAATCGGCCGAACTGTGGAGCGACGACGGGCAACTCCTGGCGGTGTCGCACCAGGTGGTCTGGTTCAAGGGCTGAGCCGGCCGGCGACGGTGGCTTCAAGCTCGTCCATGGTCGAGGTGAAGGCCGCCTCCAGGTCCACCCCGTGGAGCCGGGCGAGCGTCATCACCGACCACAGGCAGTCGGCCAGCTCATGGGCGAGCATGGCGTCGGCGTCCGGGATGGCGCGGACGCCCGCCTTGGCCTGCACCAGCTTCATCAAGTCGCCGACGTCGCCCACGAAGCCCAGGGCGACCTCCTCCGGGGTCCAGGCGCGGCCGTACCGCTGGGTCTCGAGGCGTTCGTAGAGCCTGCGGATATCCCAGGCGCGTTCGGACAGGGCTTTGAATTCCAAGGTCGCCGCGCCTCCTTCAGCGCCAGGGCAGGTCGGCCTCGCCGCGCAGGATCGCCTCGGCTTCGGGGGTGTGCTTGGCGCCTTCGCGGGGATGCAGGACGAGGGCGGGCAGGAGCTGCAACGGCGCCTTGCCGGTCTTGATCGCGCGGACCAGGACCCGCTTGGCCGGGGCGTCGGCGTGGGCGTGGACGGGCCGCACCTGGAAGGAGCCGGCCTTGGGCGCCAGCAGGGCCAGGATGTCGGCCAGGCGGTCGGCGCGGTGGATCAGGGTGATCGTCCCGCCCTCGCGCACGGCCTTCAGCAGGAAACCGGTCCAGGTCGAGAGGCCGCCGTCGGCCATCCAGGCGTCGCGCTTGGCCGGCGCCGGCACGCGCAGGGCGGCGGGATCGTCGAAGAAGGGCGGGTTGGCCATGACCGCGTCGAAGGGCGCCAGGCCAAGCGCCTTGAAGGGCAGGGCGACGTCGCCATCCAGGATTGCGACGCGGCCGGCGAGGCCGTTGGCCTCGACATTCTCCCGCGCCAGGGCCGCGGCCGCTGCGTCGCGTTCCAGGCCGGTGAAACGGGCCTCCGGTCGGCGGATCGCCGCGGCCAGCAGGGCGCCGCCCGCGCCGCAGCCGGCTTCGAGCACCCGTGCCCCCCGCGCGCAGTCACAAGTTGCGGCCAGCAGGGCTGCGTCCAGGCCCGCCCGATAGCCGCCGAGCGCCTGGCGCAACAGCACCCGGCCGCCCAGCAGGCGATCCTCGGAGAGGGTCTCGGACGGGGAGGGGTGTGGCGTGGTTTCCATGGCTCGGCGCAGAGGGCCAAGGCCCGCCTTGACCGTGCCCTATCGCGTGACCATTGTCCCCGGCAAATGACGACGCCTCCCCGCATCGTCAGGCTGCACAGGAGTTAGACGCAGTTGGACGCAGCCAGCGCCGCCATTTCCCGTGAAAAGCCAGCCTCCATCGACGGGCTGCTGGAGCTTGCGCGCCCGGACATGGCCAAGGTCGACACCTTGATCCGCGAACGGATGCAGAGCCCGGTTTCGGTGATCCCGGCGCTCGCCGAACATCTGATCGGGGGCTCGGCCAAGCGCCTGCGTCCGTTGCTGACCATTGCCGCCGCCCGCGTGGCCGGCGCCCAGGACGACGCCTGCCTGAAACTGGCCGCGGCCGTGGAGTTCATCCACACCGCCACCCTGCTGCACGACGACGTGGTCGACTCCTCGCAGCTCCGCCGGGGCAAGGTCGCCGCCCACTTGATCTGGGGCGCGCCGGCCAGCGTGCTGGTGGGGGACTTCCTGTTCGCCCGCGCCTTCGAATTGATGGTCGAGGCCGGCTCCATGCAGGCCTTGGAGATCCTGGCGCGCGCGTCGCGCACGATCGCCGAGGGTGAGGTGCTGCAACTCACCCGCGCTCACGACCTGAACCTCTCCCAGGAGCTCTACCTGGAGATCATCACGGCCAAGACCGCCGAGCTGTTCGCCGCTGCGGCGGAGGCCGGCGCGGTCTCGGCCGGCGCGAGCCCCGCGCGCTGCAAGGCCCTGCGCCGGTTCGGCCAGGACCTGGGCCTGGCGTTCCAGCTGGTCGACGACGCCCTGGACTACAGCGGCACCAGCAAGAGCCTGGGCAAGAACCCCGGGGACGACTTCCGCGAGGGCAAGGCCACCCTGCCCCTGCTGCTGGCCATCGCCCACACCGGCCCGGCCGAGGCGGCCTTCTGGCAGCGGACCGTGGACCGGCGCGACCAGCAGGACGGTGATTTCGAGCGCGCCTCGGGTCTGATCGCCTCGTCAGGCGCCGACGACGCCACCCTCGACCTGGCCAGCGACTACGCCGTGGCCGCCAAGACCCAGCTCGCCGAGTTCGCCGCCAGCAACTCCTGGCGCCCGGCCCTGGAAGACCTCGCCGACTTCGCCGTCAGCCGGCGGATGTAGGGCGGCGCCCTCTCACCCCGGCGAGATCATCTTCTCCGGGCGCACCAGGGCGTCGAATTCCTCGTTCGTCACGTAGCCGCCGCCGACGGCTTCCTCGCGCAGGGTGGTGCCGTTCTTGTGGGCCGTCTTGGCGATCTTGGCGGCGTTGTCGTAGCCGATCTTGCCGTTCAGGGCGGTCACCAGCATCAGCGAGCGCTCCAGGGCGGCCTTGATGTTGTCCTCGCGGGCCTCGATGCCGACCACGCAGTTGTCGGTGAACGAGATCGAGGCGTCGGCCATCAGGCGGCACGACTGCAGGAAGTTATAGGCCATCACCGGGTTGAAGACATTCAGCTCGAAATGGCCCGAAGCGCCGGCGAAGGTCATGGTGGCGTTGTTCCCGAACACCTGGGTGCAGACCATGGTCAGGGCCTCGCACTGGGTGGGATTGACCTTGCCGGGCATGATCGAGGAACCCGGCTCGTTTTCCGGCAGGGCAAGCTCGCCCAGGCCCGAGCGGGGCCCGCTGCCGAGGAAGCGGATGTCGTTGGCGATCTTGAACAACGATCCGGCCATGGTGTTGATCGCCCCATGGCTGAAGACCATGGCGTCGTGGGCGGCCAGGGCCTCGAACTTGTTGGGGGCGGTGATGAAGGGCAGGCGGGTGATGTCGGCGATCTTCTCGGCCACCAGCTCGGCGAAGCCGA
Source organism: Phenylobacterium sp. (assembly GCF_030698145.1). Classification (GTDB taxonomy): domain Bacteria; phylum Pseudomonadota; class Alphaproteobacteria; order Caulobacterales; family Caulobacteraceae; genus Phenylobacterium. Next base: position 7,700 of record NZ_JAUYNW010000107.1, read on the forward strand.
TCGGGGCGTTGAGGCCGGTGCCGACCGCGGTGCCGCCCTGGGCCAGCTCATAGAGGCCGGCCAGGGTGTCCTTGATCCGTCGCACGCCGTTGGCGACCTGCTGCGAATAGCCGGAAAACTCCTGGCCCAGCGTCAGGGGCGTGGCGTCCTGGGTGTGGGTGCGGCCGATCTTGATGATGTGATCGAAGGCCTTGACCTTGACCTTGAGCGCGGCGTGCAGGTGCTCCAGGGCCGGCATCAGCTCCTTCGCCACCTGTTCGGCGCAGGCGATGTGCATGGCCGTCGGATAGGTGTCGTTGGACGACTGGCTCATATTGACGTGGTCGTTGGGGTGGACCGGGCTCTTGGAGCCCATCACCCCGCCCAGCATCTCGATGGCGCGGTTCGAGATCACCTCGTTGGCGTTCATGTTCGACTGGGTGCCCGAGCCGGTCTGCCAGACGACCAGGGGGAAATGGTCGTCGAGCTTGCCGTCGATCACCTCCTGGGCGGCGGCGACGATGACCGCGCCGATCTTGGGGTCCAGCTTGCCGAGCTCCATATTGGCTTCGGCCGCGGCGCGCTTGACGATGCCCAGGGCGCGGATCACCGGCTTGGGCTGCTTTTCCCAGCCGATCTTGAAGTTGCCGATCGAGCGCTGTGACTGGGCGCCCCAATAGACGTTCGAGGCGACCTCGATGGGGCCGAAGGTGTCGGTTTCGGTGCGGGTCGCGCTCATCGTCTCAGGCTCCGGTCAGTTCGCTGCGCCGGTTTAGCGAACGGGGTGGAGACTGCAAGGCGCGGGCGGCCTATTGGACGGACATGGATGACGGCTGGACCCAGCATGGAAAGGTGCGCGCCCGCGAGGGCGACCGCTTCATGGAGGTCGTGGTCGACGGCCTGACCACCCAGTCGAAGTACTACAAGCCGCTGATCTACGAGTTTTTCCGCAAGGCCTGGCGCGGCTCGCGGCCGGCCTGGGGCGAGTTCTCCGTGGAGATCGTCATGGAGTATGTGGGCGACCCGCCCTGGATCGACCTCGACAACCTGGCCAAGGCCATCTTGGACGCCATCAAGGGCTACGCCTTCCACGACGACGCCCAGGTGGCGCGCCTGCTGGTCGAACGGCGCGGCGGCGAGCGCGAGCGGATCTCGGTGACCGTGCGGCGGCTGTCGGACGTGAACCCGCTCGGCGAGCCCTATCAGCGCTGAAAACGAAAACGGCCGCGCTGGGGGACAGCGCGGCCGCGATCTCGCGAACCTTCGTCTGGGGGAGTCAGGGCTCAGCGATACTGTTGCAACCGGGTGGTGCGCAGGCCGGCGAGGCCATGGCGGTCGATCGATTTCTGCCAGGCGAGGAACTCCTCGTTGGTCAGGGAGTAGCGTTCGCACGCGTCGTCCAGGCTGAGCAGGCCGCCGCGCACGGCGGCGACCACCTCGGCCTTGCGGCGAATGACCCAACGTCCGGTGTCGACCGGCGGCAGATCGTTCAGCGTCAGGGGCGCGCCCGTGGGGCCGATCACATAGGCCTCCCCGCGGCTGTTCCTGCGCGTTTGTTGTTGCTGCAACATGGCTTTACGCCCTTCCGACCATCACTGTTCGGACTGAACGTAACCACCGGGGCATAACATCCGGTGAATCACGATAGTAAAGGAAGGGTTGCGCATTCGGTCCCCGTGTACGAATTTGATACAGTCTAAGTTGTCAACCAGTGTTAAGGGTGGTTAACGCGGATAATTATCGCTTGATGTTGATGAGTTCTTCCAGCATCTGGTCGGCCGTAGTGATAATCTTCGAAGACGCCGAGTAAGCTTTCTGAGTTGTGATCAGTCCTGTGAACTCCGCCGATAGGTCAACGGTGGACGCTTCCAGGGTAGAGGCGGCGATCTGACCCGCTCCGCCGACGCCCGGTTCCTTGATCACGAACTCGCCTGAGGGAATCGTGGGCCGATAAGCGTTGCCGCTGACCGGCGACAACCCGTCCGGGTTCGGGAAGGTGGCCAGGCCGATCTTGGCGATCCTGCGGACTTCAGAGTTGTCGAAGATGGCCGAGACGATGCCGTCCTCGGAGACTTCAACCCCGACCACGTTGCCCACGTTGGCGCCGTCCGAGTTCACCGCGTTGACGGTGGAGGTCGAGGCGTACTGGGTGAGCTTGTCCAGATCCAGATCGATGTCGGAGGCCAGGATGCCGAGCGTGTTTGCCCAGCGCGGCGTGCCGGCCGCGCCCGAAGCCGCCAGGTTCAGCTCGGCGGGTGAACCCGCCGCGCCGAACAGGGTGGTGTTGGCCAGGTCGAAGGCGCCGTCGGCGGTGAAGGCCACGGTGCCCGAGGCCACCTGGCCCGACGGGCCGGCGGTCACGTCGGTGGCCGGGATCGCGTAGATTTCCGCGTGCCAGGTGTTGGGCGGGGTGTCGCTCTTCAGGAAGGCCATGGCGAACTTGTGGGTCGCGCCCACGGAGTCGACGACATTCATCTCCAGGGCGAAGTCGGGCTGGGTGCCCGTGGCCGGCGCCTGGTTCACGGCCCAGTCGGCCATGGAGCGCGTCGCGGCGTTGTAGGTCGCCTCGCCGGCGGAGATCGCCTGGCTCTTGTTGACGTTGGCGTTGATCATCACGTTCTGGGTCGCCGCGACGGCCGCGCCCAGGTTCTTGACGTTGATGGAGTCGAGGGTGTTCAGGTCCGACGGGTTGGGCGAGATCGTGCCGTCGGAGGCGTAGGGCCAGCCTTGCAGATAGAGCTTGGCGTCATTGACCAGGAAGCCGTCGGCGTCGACGCTGAAGGAGCCCGAACGGGTGAAGACCCGCTGATCGGCCGGGGTCAGGTTGGCCCCCTTGCTGGTGACGATGAAGAAGCCGTCGCCCGAGATGCCGAGGTCGGTCGGCGAGTTGGCGCTCTGGATCAGGCCCTGCTGGCTGACGAACTGGCGGGTCACCGCCTGCACGCCGCCGGCCGAGTAGCGACCCTTGACCGCCTGGGCGGTCACCACGTTGGCGAAGTTCACCTGGTTGCGCTTGTAGGCGGTGGTGTTGACGTTGGCGATGTTGTCGGAGATCGCCGCCAGGGCCGATGAGTTGGAGACCAGCCCGGACACGCCGGCGAGCATGGCGCTGTTGATGCTCATGGGTTCTTGCCTTCTTTCGTTGTCGTGCCGACGCGCCGTTTAGGCCGCCAGGGCGGACGGCGAGGTGTCGTCGTCCGGGTTGGAAGTCGTGGGGGTGTCGGTGGAGGCCGTTTCGACGGGCTCCTCCGGTTGTTTGATCGAGGTGACCTTCTCCCAGCCGATCCGGACCCCGTTGACGGTGATCAGGGTCTGGCCGTCCACCTGCTCGACGCCAGTGACGACACCGGTGACGAAGGCGGTGGAGGGCACGGTCGCGCCCGTGCCGTCCTTGGCGGTGACGCGCAGGGTGTAGGTCCCGCCGTTGGGCAGTTGGGCGCCCGTGCGGTCCTTGCCGTTCCAGGAGAACTTGTGGTCGCCGGCGCCGTTGTCGGTCGGCTTGACGACCTGGACGACCTTGCCGTTGCTGTCGAGCACCTCGACCGTCACGTCGGAGGCGGCGCGGTCCAGCTTGTAGTTCCACTCCGCCTTGCCGGCGGCCAGCTTGGCGTCGCTGCTCACGGCGCGGACTTCGCGGCCGATCAGGCTGACGGCGGTCTGGATGCCCGAGCCGGTGTTGGTGACCAGCTTCTCCAGCAGGTCATTGGTGAGGAGCTGCTGCTCGACCCCGGTCATCTGGACCAGTTGCTGGGTGAACTGCGTGGAGTCCATCGGCGACAGCGGATCCTGGTTTTTGATCTGCGCGGTCAGCAGGTTCAGGAAGGTGTCGAAGCTCTCGACCAGCCGCTCGCGGCCGGTCGCCGAGACCCCGGTGTTGGTGGCGGCTGCGCCTGATGCTGCGTCGACGGCCATGGCTGTCTCCTAGATCCGGACATCGACGCCGGAACGGGTCCGGCGTTGAAGGTTGAGGGCGCTGGCCGCCGCGTCGTTCGCCGCGTCGCCGGCTGTGCCGAGGACGGCCTGGAAGGCCCGGCCGCGCCAGGCGCCGCCATTGGCCTGCTGTTGTTGCTGCTGCTCGGCCCAGGCCGAGCCGCCGTCGCGGCGTTCGCCCGCGACGTCGAAGGTCAGGCCGCCCGACACGTCGAACCCGGCCTGTTCAAGCGCGCGCTGCAGCTCGGACGAGCGGCCGCGAAGCTCAGTGGCCGCTTGCTGGGTCTCGAAGGACATGGCCGCGGTCATCCGCCCGTTGGCGGCGATCTCGATGGCGACGTTTACCTGGCCGAGCCCGATCGGGTTGAGTTCGACGTCGAAGCGGGTGGAGCGGCCCTGCAGGTTCTTGACGATCTGGGCGGCCAGGTTGGCGACCGTCTCGGGCGCGCCGCGAACCGCGGACTGGATGGAGGCGTGGGCCTGGGCCTGGGCCGAGGCGTGGGCCGGCGCGGCCGGTCCCGCCGCCTGGGCGTCGGCGGCGTTGGCGGTGGCCCTCTCGGGCTTGGCCTCGCGCGTCGCGGGCGCGGCGATATGGTCCTGGCCCCCGCTCGAACCGTCGTCGCCGAGGCTGGCGGCGTCGGTCGCCGCGACAATGGCGTTCGGCGTCGTGACGTCGTCGGCAGGCGCCGCGGCGACGTTGGCCGTGTGAGGCGCGCCCTTGCGGTTCGCATCGGATGACTTGGAGCCCTGGACCGGCTTGTCCTTGACGGGCTCCACCGCCGGAGCGGCCTCGGCGACCAGGGTCTCGGTTGGGACGGGCGCAGGCCCCGCCACGGCGGCGGCGATCGGCGCAGGAGCCGGGATCGGCGCGGTCTTGGGCAGGGGAACGGCGGGCGCGCGGGGCGCGGCGGCCGGATTCCAATTGAGCGGCGCGGCGGCGGCCGGCTTCTTCTCTTCAGGGACGGTCGCAACGGCGGCGATTGCGGCGTCCTCGGTGGCGGGCGCCTTGGATTGGGCGGCGGCGGCTTGCTCGTCACCTTCGACCGGCGCGGGCGCCGGCGCGGCCGGCGTCACGACCTTGCCGTCGGCGGTCCTGGGCGGCTGGGTGTTGGGGCCTTGGTTCGTCACCGGCGTGAAGACCGGCGGCGCGGCGGCTGGCGGCGCATCAGCGGCCTCGGGCGCGGCGGCGGTCTCGACTGGAGCCTGGACCTGCGGCGCGGCGAGCTGGGCGGCGAAGGCCAGGGCGTCGCTATTGACGGTGGTGGCCAGAGCGGGGTCGACAGGGGCCGTCTCCGCGGCCGCGCGCTCGTCGGTGACGGCGCCGGTGGGATCGCCCTCGCCCAGCAGGTCGGCGGCCTCGCCGGGCGCGCCGAAGAAGGCCGCGAGCACGGCCTGGAAGCCCGCGGTCGAACCCTGGGCCTGCACGGGCGCGCCGGGGGCTCCGGCGACCGGGTTGGCGATGGGCAGGTTGAGCAGCGGCGCTGTCATGTCGTCCGGGGTCGGCCCAGAAACGGGTGGGCCGGGATAGAAGGAAGCGCTTCCTGCGCCGCGTTCATTCGGCAGGTTCGGAGCAACCTTTGCGCCAGATGAGCGAAAGGCCTCTAACAAGTTGAAATTGAACAGAAATTTTGCCTCCTCCCATCAGCGGCGCGGAGTCGGTCAAGGAGCTTTTTGCCGAGCAGACGCGGCGCGATAGGTCGTCCCTGCCGCCCTCCGGCCGAGCTGGCGCGGCCCCCTCGTATCGCCCTCTCGCCGATCTGGCGCCGGTCTTGCGCCGTGTTTTGCGAGATCACCCGGCCCCGGAAGGGACGACATTGAAAAACTTGTACTTTTTGCGGGCCCTCGCGCGGGCGTTCACCAATGTCCCGGCAGATTCCGCCGGGTCGTGCGACAGGCTTTGCCGAGGCGAGGGTTAAACCATGTCCCTGACCACCGTCCTGAAGACCGCCTCATCGGGCCTGCTGGCCTCCCAGGTCAGCCTGCGCGCGGTTTCCGACAACATCGCCAACGTCAACACGCCCGGCTACGTCCGCAAGATGGTCGACCAGCAGCCCCTGGTCGTCGGCGGCATGGGCATGGGCGTCGAAATCTCCGGCGTCAAACGGGTCACCGACCAGTACCTTCAGATCGCCACCCTCTCGGCCTCATCCGACGCGAACCGCTGGGACGTGGTGTCGGACTATCTGGACAACGCCCAGAGCTTGTTCGGCGACCCTTCGGGCGAGAACTTCTTCTTCAGCCGGCTGGACGACGTGTTCAGCGCCTTCTCCCAGGTGTCCGACGACCCGTCCTCCTCGCTGCTGCGGAGCCAGGCGCTGTCGAAGGTGCAGGACTTCCTGACCGAAGGCGGCCGGATCGGCGGCCAGTTCACCGAGCTCGGCAAGACCGTCGACGCCCAGATCAAGGCCGACGTGGATCGCGCCAACGACCTGCTGCAGACCATCAACCGGCTGAACTCCGACATCAGCCGCGCCAAGCTGGCTAACGCTGACTCCTCCGGCTCGGAGAACATCCAGAGCCAGCTGGTGGACGAACTGGCCACCTTGATGAACATCCAGGTGGGCCAGAAGCAGATCGGCGGCGTGACCATCCGCTCGGCCGAGGGCCTGATGTTGGCCGGCGACGGTGATCCGGCGACCCTCAGCTACAACCGCACCGACGCCACCAAAGGCTACATCGCCGTCGAACCGTCGAACGGCCTGGGCTTCCCCCAGCCGATCCAGATGCTGACCGGCCGCATTCGCGGCTTGCTCGACCTGCGCGACAATATCCTGCCCGGGATGCAGGATCAGCTCGGCGAGTTCATGAGCCGCGCGTCCGAGCAGATCAACGCCGCGCACAACAAGGCCGCCGCCGTCCCGCCGCCGAACGTGCTGCAGGGCCGCAACACCGGGCTGGACCTGCCGACCGCGGTCGGCGGCTTCACCGGCCAGACGCGGATCGCCGTCCTCAACGCCTCGGGCGTGGTCCAGAACACCGTGACCATCGATTTCGACGCCATGACCATGGCGCCCGGCGGCGCCTTCACGGCCGCGGGCTTCCTGGGCAGCCTGAACGGCGCCCTGGGGGGCACGGCCACGGCGACCTTCGTCGACGGCGCCCTGAAGCTGCAGGCCACGGCGCCCGGCAACGGCCTGGCCCTGGACGAGGGAACCTCGGCCAAGGCCGGCCGGGGCTTCTCGCACTTCTTCGGTCTCAACGACCTGATCCGCACCGACAGCATGGGGACCTACGACACCAGCCTGCGGACCACAGATCCGCACGGCTTCACCGCTGGCGACACGATCAGCTTCCGCCTGGCCCAGCCCGATGGAAAGCCGATCCGCGATGTCGCCGTCGCCGTGCCGGCCGGCGCCACGGTCGCCGACCTGTTGACCGCGCTGAATGACCCGACGACGGGGGTCGGGCTCTATGGGTCCTTCGCCCTTGACGCCAAGGGGGCGCTCGCCTTCACGGGCTCGGCGCCGACCAAGGCCACCCTGTCGGTGACCCAGGACTTGACCGAGCGCGGGGCGGGGGGGCCGTCCATGAGCCAGCTGTTCGGCCTGGGCGTCGTCGAGCGCGCCGCGCGCGCGTCACGCTATAAGGCCGACCAGGCCCTGGTCTCCAACCCCATGAAGCTCAGCTTGGCGACTCTGGATCTCTCGGTGGCCGTGGGCCAGCCGGCGATCACCGCCGGCGACGGCCGCGGCGCCCGGCTGATCGCCGCCGCCGGCGACGTGAGCACGAGCTTCAGCGCCGCGGGCGAACTGGGCGGGGTGACGATGACAGTCTCGCGCTACGCCTCGGAGTTCGGCGGTTCCATCGGCCGTCAGGCCCAGGGCGCGGAGACCCGCAAGCAGAGCGCCGAATCCGTGGCGAACGAGGCCATCGCGCGGCGCCAGTCGGTTGAGGGCGTCAATATCGACGAAGAGCTCGTGCGCCTGACCACCTATCAACAAGCCTTCAACGCCTCGGCCCGGATGATCCAGGCCGCCAAGGACATGTTCGATGTCCTGACCAACATGATTTAGGGCCGCCGCCATGAACCGCGTTTCCACGACCGGCAACTACAATCAGGTGCTCTCCAACATCATGGCCGCCCAGCAGCGGCAGATGGAGGCCGGCAACCAGGTGGCGACCCAGAAGAAGGGGAGCGATCTGAAGGATTTCTCGCGCAATGCAGACATGCTGACCGCCATGCGGTCCATCGACGTGCGCCTGGGTGGCTATCTCGAGCAGAACAAGCTGATCTCCGACAAGATGACCACCCAGGACTTCGGCCTCAACCAGGTGGCGGAGTCGGCCGACGGGGTGCGTCAGGCCATCGCCGAGTCGCTGGCCTCAGGGCGCGCCGACACCCTGATGCAGGACATCCAGGGCTATTTCCGCAACAGCGTCGAGGGGATGAACTCGCGCTACGGCGGCAAGTACCTGTTCGCAGGCGGCAAGATCGACACCCAGCCGGTCACCGCCACCACCCTTTCGGACCTGACCAATCCGGGCACGCCGCTGATCTCGGACTTCTTCCAGAACGATGACTTCATCACCCAGGCGAAGATCGACGACTCCACCACGGTCAACACCGGCCTGTTGGCGGACGACCTCGGAACCGATCTGTTGACGGCGTTCAAGGCCATCCAGGTGTTCGAGGAAGGCGGCTCGGGCCCCTTCACCGGGGAGCTGACCACGGCGCAGCAGACCTTCCTGGAAGGCGTGCTGGCGACCTGGGACACGGTGCATAAGGACATCATCAACGAGACTGCTCGCAACGGCATGGTCCAGAAGCGCGTGGAATCGGTGAAGAAGGACCTGGTCTCGCGCCAGGACAGCCTGCAGGGGATGATCGGCGAGATCGCCGACGCCGACATGACCCAGGCGGCGACGGCGCTGCAGCAGGCCCAGCTCTCGGTCCAGGCCGCGGCGCAGGTGTTCCTGACCTTGCAGAACAGCTCGCTGCTGAACGTCCTGCAGCCGTAGGGCTCTACAGATGGAACTCCGCACCAAGGCGCGCGACCAGGCGTTCGCCGGTCCAGACCTCCACGGCGTAGTTGTCCAGCCGCAGGGCATTGGCCTGGGCGAGGGCGGCCTCGTCGTTGGAAAACTGCAATTCACGCGCCTCCCAAACCCGTTCTTGCGGGCCAAGGACATAGAGGCGGTACGAATTCATGGGCGCTTCCCTTCCGAAAGACAGGTGGGAGCACAGCTCTCAGTCATCCGTGGTCCAGAACGCGACTTTCCGACGACTTGCTGATCATACACCCTAGCATAATCAACGACTATCACGCTTTTACCATAACTCTTCGTCGGCTGGCCGACACTTTGGAATCCGGGCGCATCTCGCAAAGATGGGCGACAGCGTCTACATAGCAGCCGATGAACGCCCCATTCGCTGACAGCGCCGTCGAAGCCGCTCGGGCCGCCGTGGGCCTGCCCGCCGGCGCGCGCGTGGTCGCAGCCATGTCGGGCGGCGTCGATTCCACGGTGACGGCGGCGTTGCTCGCGCGGGCCGGCTACGACGTGGTGGGCGTCACCCTGCAGCTCTACGACCACGGGGCGGCGGTCCAGAAGAAGGGCGCCTGCTGCGCCGGCCAGGACATCCACGACGCGCGCACCGCCGCCGACGCCCTGAACATCCCCCATTACGTCCTCGACTACGAAAGCCGCTTCAAGCAGCAGGTGATCGAGGACTTCGCCGACGCCTATCTGCGCGGGGAGACCCCGGTCCCCTGCATCCGCTGCAATCAGACGGTGAAGTTCCGCGACCTGCTGAATGTCGCCCGCGATCTGGGCGCGGCCGCCATGGCCACCGGGCACTATGTGCGCCGGGCGCAAGGCCTGGACGGGCCGGAGCTGCGCCGGGCCTTCGATCCGGCGCGCGACCAGAGCTATTTCCTGTTCGCCACCACCCGCGACCAGCTCGACTTCCTGCGCTTCCCCCTGGGCGGGCTGCCGAAACCGGAGGTGCGCCGCGTGGCCGCCGAACTGGGCCTGGCCGCCGCCGACAAGCCCGACAGCCAGGACATCTGCTTCGTGCCGGAAGGTCGCTACACCACGGTGATCGACCGCCTGCGCCCCCACGGCGCCGAGCCCGGCGACGTGGTGCACATGGACGGCCGGGTGCTGGGCCGCCACGAGGGCGTCACCCGCTACACCATCGGTCAGCGCCGGGGCCTGAACATCGCCGTGGGCGATCCGCTGTTCGTGGTGCGGATCGACGCGGCGACGCGCCAGGTGATCGTGGGGCCGCGCGAGGCCCTGCTGACCCGGGCCCTGACGCTCAAGGAAATCAACTGGCTGGGCGAAGGCGCGACCATCGGCGAGGCCGCGGGCCGCCCAGTGCTGGCGCGCGTGCGCTCGACCCGCGAGCCCGTCCCCGGCCATCTCACCTTCGAGGGCGGCGTGGCCGGCGTGGCGCTGGATGAGCCGGAGGAGGGCGTCGCCCCCGGCCAGGCCTGCGTGCTTTACGCGCCCGAAGCCCCCGACCGGGTGCTGGGCGGCGGCTTCATCGAGAGCACCGTGCGGGCGCTCTGAGCCCGCGGTTGCTGCCGCGACGGCCTTGAACTCACCGATTGTGCGGCGCACATGAGCCGGGAACATTCCCGGAGCCTTCCCATGTCCGCCTCAGATCCCGTTGTCATCGCCTCCTACGCCCGCACGCCCATGGGCGGCTTCCAGGGGGTGCTCGGCCCCGTGAAGGCCACGGACCTGGGCGCGGCGGCGGTGAAGGCGGCTGTGGAGCGGGCAGGGCTCAGCCCCGACGCGGTCCAGCAGATCATCATGGGCTGCGTCCTGCCCGCGGGCCTGGGCCAGGCGCCGGCGCGCCAGGCGGCGCTGGGCGCGGGCTTGCCCAAGTCGGTGGAGGCGACCACCGTCAACAAGATGTGCGGTTCGGGCATGCAGGCCGCGATCATGGCGCATGACGCGCTCGCCGCAGGCTCGGTGGACATCGTCGTCGCCGGGGGCATGGAGAGCATGACCAACGCTCCCTACCTGCTGGCCAAGCATCGCGGCGGCGCGCGGATCGGCCACGATACGATCTCCGACTCCATGTACCTGGACGGTCTGGAGGACGCCTATGATCCGGGCCGGCTGATGGGCTCCTTCGCCGACGAGACCGCCAAGGCCTACCAGTTCACCCGCGAGGCCATGGACGAGTACGCCATCTCCTCGCTCACCCGCGCCAAGGCGGCGACGCAGAGCGGCGCCTTCGCCCGCGAGATCACCCCCGTACAGTTGACGAGCCGCAAGGGTACGGAAACGATCTCGGCCGACGAACAGCCCCTGAAGGCCGATCCGGCCAAGATCCCCACGCTCAAGCCCGCCTTCGGCAAGGACGGGGCGATCACCGCGGCCAACGCCTCATCGATCAGCGACGGGGCCGCGGCCCTGGTCCTGACGCGGGCCTCGGTGGCGGAAAAGCTGGGCCTGAAGGTGGTGGCCCGGGTGGTCAGCCATGCCGGCCACGCCCATGAGCCCGGCCTCTTCACCACCGCCCCGGTTCCGGCCATGCAGAAGGCGCTCGCCAAGGCCGGTTGGAGCGCCAAGGACGTCGACCTTTGGGAGGTCAACGAGGCCTTCGCCGTGGTGGCGATGATCGCCGAGCGGGACCTCGGCATCGACCGGGCGCAGTTGAACGTGAACGGCGGCGCCTGCGCCCTCGGACACCCCATCGGCGCCTCGGGCGCGCGAATCCTGGCGACGCTGCTCTCGGCGCTCGAGGCCCGCGGCGGCAAGCGCGGCATGGCCAGCCTCTGCATCGGCGGCGGCGAGGCCACGGCGATGGCGGTGGAGCTGGTCTAGGCCCTACTGCGGCTGCGGCGCCTGGACGGCTTCGCGCAGGGTGACGATCTGGGGCAGGGTCTCGGCGTTGTCGTTATAGGGCACCGGGCCGACCTGCTTGAGGGTGCTCTCGTCGGGCTTGGGCTTGGTGCCCGAGATCCACATGTCGCCCGGCTGGTAGGGCTTGGGGCAGACGTCCTGGTACTTGGCGTTGATCGCCACCTTGCGCACTCCGTTGGCCGAGGGCAGCAGGGCGCCCGTCGTGGTCTGGGTCCCGCGGATCATGAAGCGATAGACGAAGTCGCCATAGACCACCCCCTTGGTGGTCACCGTGCCGTTGGTCCCCATGTCGCAGGTCGAGGCGAAGTTCCACCCGCCGTCCTCGCGCCCGGTGATCTTGTGCGCCTTGCAGCTTCCCCGGTTCATCTGGGTGCCCCACCAGTCGACCTTCTTGTCGGTGTCGTCGTCGATGCAGACATTGGTGACGCGCGTCAGGGCGCCGATCTCGACGTTCTGCTCCCACAGGCCGGGCTGGCGATCGGGCGGCACGTCGTTCTGCGTGCAGGCGGCGAGACCTAGTCCGGCCAGACCGGCGAGCAAAACACAGCGCAGACCCGACATGGGCGCCCTCCCTGGTCCGCTGGCGGCCGTGAGGGACGGCGACATGGCGGAGCTTGGATAATATCGTGAACGCCTGAGAAAGCGTGAAGGCCCCTCGAGTTCGGCGATTATTTCGCGCCGCCCCCGGGCCCGGTGGCCAGCAGGTTTATCCGTTGCCCCGTCGTCAGTTCCATTTCGCCGGGCGCGAAGCCCGCGGGACAGACGCCCTCCCAGACGGCTTCCATGACCATGGTGCGCGCGCCGTTCATCTGCGGCGCGCCGGCCCCCTCGGTCGAGACCTGGGCCTCCATTCGGTACTTGGAATTGAAATCGCCGGTGATCTCGCCCTTGGTGGTGGTCGTGCCGCCCGCGCCGACATCGCACACCGAGGTGAAGCTCCAGCCGCCGCCCGCCTTCGGGGTGATGTTCATCTGCGGGCAACGGTCCCTGGCCGCCTGGCCGCCGAACGCCGAGAGCTTGGCCTCACTGGCCTGGTCGAGGCAGATGCGGCTCTTCTGGACGAATTCGCCCATGGTGACGGTCTGCTTCCAGACGCCGGCCTTGCGCTGGGGAACCCCGCCGACCCCAACGCTCGCCTTGGCCAGGGCGGCCGGGGCGGGCTTGGCGGCCTCGGCGGCCTTGTCCTCTTTCCTACCGCAGGCGCCGAGCACCAGCACCGCAGCGGTCATCGTCAAAGCCAGCCGAACCATATGCGCTCTCCTGAACGTCTTCGTCGCGACGCTACTCGGGATCGAATGGCCGAAGGAAGGGGTTATGATCGCATGATGAGCGAACTGCGAAACAACACCGACGAGCAACGCTACGAGATGGACGAGAACGGGATGACCTCCTGGGCCAATTACCGGCTGGTGGACGACCGTCTCTATATCGACCACGTGGAGGCGCCGGTCCCCCTGCGCGGCACGGGCGCCTCGGGACGGCTGATGGCGGCCTTGGCCGCCGACGTGCGGGCCCAGGGATTGAAGATCACCCCCATCTGCGGCTACGCCGCGGCCTGGCTGCGCCGCAACCACGAATTCCGGGACCTGGTGAGCTAGGCGGTAGTGACGATTTAGGATTCCCTGACTGGCGCTGTTCTGATTCAACGCTTCTCTTTGGAGGGTGTGTTGGAAGGCGAGGTTCTTCGGGACGATCAGTGGGCGCGGATCGAGCCGTTCGTGCCGGGCGGTCGC
>NZ_JAUYNW010000109.1 GCF_030698145.1 Phenylobacterium sp.
ACGCTTCTTCAGCCGCATCAAGCACTTCCGGCGCATCGCAACCCGATACGACAAGCTCGCGTCCACCTTCATGGGCTTCGTCACCCTCGCCGCCATCATGCTGTGGCTCAAATAGCTAAATGGTCACCGCTACCTAGACCCCGCCGTTCCGGCGAACCAGGTCCTGGACGTCGTGGTAGATGTTGTCGCCGGACTCGGTGTCGACCTTCGACTTGACCTTGGCCACGGTGAGCGGCCCGGCCTTGGGGCCGCCGGCCTCGTAGCCGACATAGCGGTAGCCCGAGGGCAGGTCCTTGCCGGTGTAGATGAAGGTGGCGCGGACGCCGCGCTTCTCGCGGGCGAACGCCTCGCCGCGCAGCCGCACATCGCGGTACATGCGCAGGGTGGCGTCGTCTTCCGCCGCGTCCACGCGCAGGGGACCGATGCGGACCTGGGCGTCGTCGCCGCGGGTGTTGATGTGAATTCCCGGCAGGTCGACACGGGTGACCTCGCCGTCAGGCGTATCGACCGCGGCCACGCTCACGGGGCCTGCCCGCACGCTGACGCCGGCGTCGGCTGCGGCCTCGGCCTCGACCCGCGCGACCTCGGCGGCGACGCTGCCCAGCGACGCCTTGGCCGCGCCCAGGGACGCCTTGGCGGCGTCGATCTCGGCCATGGCCTTGTCGGCTTCCGGCGAGGGCGGGCCGGGCGTGCTGCGCAGCGCGACCTCAATGGCGTCGAGGGTGGCTTGGACGCCGCCCGTCACGGACACCAGTTCCAGGGTGACTTCGGCGCCGTCCGACGAGCGGTAGGCGCAAGTCTTGCCGTCGGCGCTGACGCTCACGCGGGTGAGGTCGCCTTCCGTGGAGGGGCAGTCGAGTTTGGCGATCGCACGGTCGCCGTCCCGACCGCAGGCGGTCAGGGCAAGCGCCGAGGCGGCGATCAGCAGCGTGGTTCTCATGGACGTCTCGCTCCGGTCCGTTCGTTATGAAACTGACCGGAGCGTGTTGATCGGTCGAGTGAATTCGCCGTAACGGCTATTGTTGACCCGGCCGGGAGCCCGCCCCCTCGCGCCGCGCAAGGAAGGCGAGGCGCTCGAACAGGTGCACATCCTGCTCGTTCTTGAGCAGAGCGCCGTGCAGGGGCGGGATCAACTTGGTCGGGTCCCGTTCCTTCAGCGCGTTCTCGTCGATGTCCTCGACCATGAGCAGCTTCAACCAGTCGAGGAGTTCAGAGGTCGAGGGCTTCTTCTTCAGCCCCGGGACCTTGCGCATGTCGTAGAAGATGCGCAGCGCCTCGGCGACCAGCTTCTGCTTGATGCCCGGATAGTGGACCTCGACGATCTCGTTCATCGTCTCGGCTTCCGGGAAGCGGATATAGTGGAAGAAGCAGCGGCGCAGGAAGGCGTCCGGCAGCTCCTTCTCGTTGTTGGAAGTGATGATCACGATCGGCCGGACCTCGGCCTTGATCGTCTCATTGGTTTCGTAGACGTAGAATTCCATCCGATCGAGCTCCTGCAGGAGGTCGTTGGGGAACTCGATATCGGCCTTGTCGATCTCGTCGATCAGCAGGACGGGGCGCTTGTCGGAGGTGAAGGCCTCCCAGAGTTTGCCCTTCTTGATGTAGTTCTTGACGTCCTTGACCCGCTCGTCGCCCAGTTGGCTGTCGCGCAGGCGGGTGACGGCGTCGTATTCATAGAGGCCCTGGTGGGCCTTGGTGGTGGACTTGATGTGCCAGGTGATCAGCTCGGCGTTCAGCGCCTTGGCAATCTCATAGGCCAGCACGGTCTTGCCGGTGCCTGGTTCGCCCTTGATCAACAATGGCCGTTCCAGCGCCACGGCGGCGTTGACGGCGACCTTCAAATCCTCGGTGGCGACGTAATTCTCGGTGCCTTCAAAACGCTGTCTCATGGGGCTCCCCAGGAGCGGGCGTAGAATGCGCCCGCTTTCGAACAAATGTTTCAACTGGGGCCCAACCTAAAGCCAGTCGCGCGACATTCAAGCGGCTTGAGCGTCGCGGGCGGTTCCGTGGACGGAAAACGACCCTGGGAGCCTAGTCCTTGCGCGGGTCGATCCCGGCTGCGACCGATCGGCGCGCGTACCCCATCCGCTCCAGGTCTTCGTCGTTCAGGCCCCTGGACTGGAAGTTGGTGAAGTCGTCCTCGCCGCCGCTGACCAGGTCGGCGTCGGCCACCTGATCCAGACCCTCGATGGACTCGGCGTCGACCTGATCCTCGTCGAAGGCGTCCTCATCCTCGTCCTCGTCGGCGGCGGCGGCCGTGCGATAGTGGAGCTCGTCGTCCTCCTCCAGATCGTCGTCGTTGAAGACGTCCGCCTCGAACTCGTCGGCGTCCTGGTCGCCGTCGGCGCGAGTCACATCGAGCAGGTCGGGGAGCTCCTCGAAGGTCCGCATCTCGTTGAGGTCTTCGCGATCGTCGAGATTGGCCTCGTCATAAGCTTCGGCGCCGTCCTGGTCGTCACGGGGGTCGGGCATCGGGTCGTTCCTCGCCGGGGCGTCGGAGCGACACCCGTCCGCGGGATCAACCGCGTGCGGCGCGCACCTGTTCCCCGGGAACGCTCAGGTCCGACCGAACGCCGCCATCGCCTGGGCGACCTCGTCCATCACGGGATCCCATTCGCCGAACCGTTCGGGGATGAAGACCCGCATCTGCGGGTACCAGGGCAGACGGTCGGTTCCCAGGCGTGGCCATGAGGCGGGCGCCGAAATGAGCCAGGATGGCGCGCCGCAGGCCGCGGCGATGTTGGAGGTGGCGTTGGGGAAGCCGATGACCAGGTCAAGGGCGCAGGAGAGTGCGGCCACGTCGTCCAGATCCTGCTTCAGATCTATGCCGGGCGGATTCCAGATCTCGACGCCCAGCTCGCGGCGGGCCTGTTCCAGCTCGCCGGCCACGTCGCCGTACTGCAGGTTGACGAAGGCGATCCCCGGCGCGGCCAGGACGCCCGCCCACTGCTCGAACGTCGAATAGTAGCGATGGCGGGCGCCTAGAGTGCTGCCGCTCTTCCACAGCAGACCGACCTTGCGGCCAGCCGGCGCGCCGTCCAGGACCTTGCGCCAATGGGCGACACGGACGGGATCGGCCTCGAGGAAATGGGGGCGGACAGGGTAAGCGGAGACCTCGCGGCGGAATTCACGCAACAGCGAGCCTATGGGGGTCCAGAGGTCGATCCCTGCCATGGCCGCGTCGTCCAGGAATGGCAGCGGACGATAGGTGCGCCCTTCGGCAAGATAGGTCGCGTGCGCGCCCACGCGGGCCGCAGGATAGCTGCGCTGGAACAGCGGCACGAGGCGCGGTTCGACGGCCAGGATCAAGCGGCCGTTCGGGCCCAGGGCCTCGATCACGTCGGGCAGGACGTTGGCGAACATGATCTCGTCGCCCAGGCCCTGTTCGCCGACGATCAACATCGACTTGCCGGCCAGGTCGGCGCCGGGGCTCCAGCGCGGCCGGTCGACCATCACCACAGTGACGTCGGAGAATTTCGGGTCCAGGCGGGCCTCATAGTCGTCCCAGCCCTCACCGACTCGGCCCAGGTTCAAGAGGATGGTGGACCGCGCCAGCTGCATCATCAGCTGCTCGTCCGCTGGCTTGGGCGAGGTCATCGCCTTCTCGCAGTCCTCCAGGGCCGCGCGGGTGTCACCGCGGAACAGCCGGACATTGCCGCGATTGTAACGGGCCTTGGCGAAGCCCGGATCCAGCCGCAGCGCCTCATCGAAGAAGATCTCGGCGTTGGCCGGGTCGCCCTGTTCCGCCAGCGTGCTGCCCAGCGTGTTCCAAAGCAGCGGCTGTGCAGGCGCTCGGCCGATGGCGGACTTCAGGAGCTCGATGGCGTCGCCGTACTGCTGCTGATCGCGCAATACGCAGGCCAGGTTGTTGGCGCCCTCGTGGTCCTCCGGGAACCGCGCCAGGTAGTGGCGGAACAGCTTCTCGGCGACCGGCTTCTGGCCCAGGCGGTAGGCGAGGCGTCCCAGGTTGTTGGCGATCTCGGCATGGTCGGGCAGCAGGGCCAGCGCCGACTCATAGCAGGTGATGGAGCCCACGAAGTCGGAGGCCTTCTCACGCGCGATGGCCAGCAGGTACCAGCCAAAGCCGTTACGCTCGTCTTGTTCCAGCGCCTTGATCGCCCATTCCGCCCCGGCCTTGGCGTCTCCGGCGTTGAGCGCGGCCACCGCCTGGTGCAGCAGCGGCTGGACCTTGAGCGCCTTCAGTTCCTCGACGGCCTTCGACAGCTTGGCCAGCACGTCGCTGGAGCCCGAGTCGCCCACGGCGCCGGCCGACAGCCTGGCCGGCGTCGGCGCTGCGCCGACGCCGAGGGCGCCGGGCGATGTTGCGCTGGGCGCGGACGGGCGCAGCATGGCCTGACTCCAAAGCGTGCTAGGAATGGGGCATGCTTGACGCGCGCATGGTTAACCTTTGACTAAGCGGCGGGGTGGGCTGCGGCATTGCGTCACGTCTTCGGCGTGGTGTCGTCACTACCTGGCAAGAGGTCATTAACTCGCGCTCGGTAAGCGTGACGGGTCCAGGGTCGGAATCGGCTCCATGGACAGGGATCGGAACGAGGAACTCGCGTCGGTCCGACGCAGGTCAATTCGGGGGGACGGACCTTGCCGCTTAAACTGTCGCTGAAGCCGGGCGAGAAGTTCGTGCTCAACGGCGCGGTCGTCCAGAACGGCGACCGGCGCGGCGTGTTGATTCTCCAGAACAAGGCTTCGGTCCTTCGCGAGAAGGACATCATGCAGGAAGACGAGGTCACCTCGCCCGCCCGCCGGATCTACTTCCCGGTGATGATGATGTACCTCGATGAGGCTGGGGCCGAACGCTATTACGACGAGTTCGTGCGCCGCCTGACTGAGTTTATGGGGGTGATCAAGAACCCTCCGGTGCTGGCCGACTGCGTGAACATTTCCAAGCAGTGCATGGCGCGCGAGTACTACAAGGCGCTCATGCTGTGCCGGAAATTGATTGAGTACGAAGACGAAAGGTTGGGGAATGTCGCTTCGGGCGTACCAGCAGACCGCGGCTAGGGCTGAGTCCGGCCGGGAGCTGGAGTACCGGCTGTTCGGCCAGGTGACGCGCGCCCTGATGGAGGCCGCGGCCCTCGATCCGAGCGAGGTGTCGGCCCGCGCCGACGCTCTGGATTGGAATCGCAGGCTTTGGGCGACCCTGGCCGGAATCGTGGCCGAACCCGAAAACGCCCTTCCGGCGCCCCTGAAGGCCCAGATCATCTCGATTGGCATCTGGGTGGGCAAGTACACCAGCTCGGTGATCCGCCGCGAGGACGACGACATCCAGGCCCTGATCGACGTCAATCGCGCGATCATGCAGGGTCTCAGCGGAGCGGCCGCCGAAGCCGCTTAGAGCGTGACAGCCTGAAGTGGATTCCGGTTCAGGCGGCCGTCACGCTCCAAGTTTTTGCAGCTAGACCCTTTTCACCCGATCAGATGATTCCATCTGAATCGAAACGGTCTAGGCGCGATCCAAAACCCAGAACCGCCAGGCCGCCTGATCGGACCCCGGTCCGGCGTTTTTGTTTCGTCGCGGCAGATCCTGCCGATGTGCGTGGGCAGGGCCTGCCGACCGGCAGATTTCCATGGCCGAGCGTGCTCGCAGGCGCTCGTGTCTTGTCAAATAACTCAGTTAAAACAATATCATATTCGGTATCGAAAACGGGCGTCTTGGCCTGCGCCTTGCTAGGGTTAACGCAGAGCGAAAAATCGCTCCACGGCCAAAACGGCCGCACCACCTCCGACCAGAATGGAAGGGACTAAAATGGCCAGCAATTCGGTCAACACCAACGTGGGCGCGATGGTCGCCCTGCAAAACCTCAACGCGACGAACATGGAGCTGTCGCAAGTCCAAACGCGGATCAATACAGGCAAGAAAGTCTCGTCCGCGAAAGAAAACGGAGCCATCTGGGCGATCGCGCAAAACCAACGCGCGACCTCCAGTTCGCTGAACGCCGTCCGAGACTCGCTGCAGCGTACTGCTTCGACGATCGACGTGGCGATGTCGGCGGGGGAATCGGTTTCGGACCTGCTCGTCCAGATGAAGGAGAAAGCACTAGCGGCATCTGACACGACCCTGGACGCCTCTTCGCGGACGGCCCTGAACGAAGACTTCAAGGCCCTGCGCGATCAGGTTTCGAAGGCGGTGAACAACGCCGAGTTCAACGGCGCGAACATGATCAAGACCGGTGGTGCGACGATGGCGGCTCTCGCCAACGCCGACGGCACCTCGAAGATCACGGTCGCGGCGCAGAGCCTGGCTCTCGGCGGCGCCAACGTCACTGTCGGCGCGGCGTCCTCGATCGGCACCGTGACCACGGCCACGGCCATGATCGGGACCATCGCCACGTCGATCAGCTACGTTTCCACCGCCCTGTCGAAGCTCGGCACCGGCTCCAAGTCGATCGCCGGCCACCTGAATTTTACCAACAACCTTCAGGACTCGATCGACGCCGGCGTGGGCAACCTCGTCGACGCCGACCTGGCCAAGGAAAGCGCCAAGCTCCAGTCGCTGCAAACCAAGCAGCAACTCGGGATCCAGGCTCTCTCCATCGCCAATCAGGGCTCGTCGCAACTGCTGTCGCTCTTCCGCTAACGTCGCGGCGCCGGGCGGGTCCATTGGATCCGCCCGGTGAGCTCTTTGAACCGCTGGGCGCCGTTTGCCGCATGAGGTCGGCAATTTCTGCCCGCGCTACGCAAGGCTCGGCAAATTCTGCCGGCCCAGAACGTCCCTAACAAGGGTATAACTTCGATTATTCAATAGCTTAAATCGTCGCGATGATGCACGCCCGTTGGCCCGTTCATTGCTGCGTTCGTTCCTGAGCAAAAAGCTCCCGGCAGTCAAAATGACGTCGGCGACCTGAGAACAAGGAACGATTTGATGCCCAATAGCGTCAATACCAATGTCGGCGCCATGGTTGCGCTGCAAAACCTCAACAGCACCAACATGGACCTGCAACAGGTCCAGGGCCGGATCAACACCGGCAAGAAAGTCTCCTCCGCCAAGGACAACGGCGCCATCTGGGCGATCGCGCAAAACCAACGCGCGACCTCCAGTTCGCTGAACGCCGTCCGTGACTCGCTGCAGCGGACCTCGTCGACTATCGACGTGGCCATGTCGGCCGGGGAATCGGTTTCGGACCTTCTCGTCCAGATGAAAGAGAAGGCCCTGGCGGCTTCCGACACCACCCTGGACACCTCGTCGCGGACCGCCCTGAACGAAGACTTCAAGGCCTTGCGCGATCAGGTTTCGAAGGCGGTGAACAACGCCGAGTTCAACGGCGCGAACATGATCAAGACCGGTGGCGCGACGATGGCGGCTCTCGCCAACAGCGACGGCACCTCGAAGATCACGGTCGCGGCGCAAAGCCTGAGCCTCGGCGGCGCCAACGTCACTGTCGGCGCGGCGTCCTCGATCGGCACCGTGACCACGGCCACGGCCATGATCGCGACCATCGCCACGTCGATCACCAACGTGTCCACCGCCCTGTCGAAGCTCGGCACCGGCTCCAAGTCGATCGCCGGCCACCTGAATTTTACCAACAACCTTCAGGACTCGATCGACGCCGGCGTGGGTAACCTCGTCGACGCCGACCTGGCCAAGGAAAGCGCCCGCCTGCAGTCGCTGCAAACCAAGCAGCAGCTGGGGATCCAGGCCCTGTCCATCGCCAACCAGGGTTCGTCGCAGCTTCTCGGTCTCTTCCGATAGGACGCACGCGGCCGCGGTGCCTTCGCCCCGCGGTGACTGTGGGCGGCGGGGAGGGAGACCTCCCCGCCGCTTCACGGTTCAACAGGGACGCCGAACGCCCAGCCGGCGCCGGCGCACGGAGAAATGGAAAACAAACTTGCAGCTATCGCACCGGTAACCGACCCGATCCTCAACCAGGCGGCGTCGCGCCGCGTCGCGCCCGACACCGGCTCCGCGTGCGCGGAGCCCGTCCAGGTGGCTCAGGACCCGGCCGATCTACGCCTGGTCATCGAAGAAGGCGGCGGTTCGTACGTCTATAAGACGATCGACCGGCGCACCGGCGAAGTCGTCGCGCAGTTTCCTCGGGAGGAGATCCTGAAGATGCGCGAAGAGATCGACTACGCAGCAGGCACGGTCATCAGCGCCAGCGCCTGACCGCCCGACCGGCTGTTTCCGCCGGTCCGACCGAGATTCCAACCGCCCCGGGAGACCGGTGGGCGGCTGTGACCATTTGGGCCGTTAACCTTCTGGACACCATGATTCCATAGCTTCTCGGGCGAAATGAACCGTCCCTGGCGAGTCGCAAAAGCCGTACTGGGGGAACGGGTTCGAGAGGAGAGCAGGTCAATGTCGATCAGCGTGCACACCAACAAGTCGGCCCTGACCGCGCTTCAGAACCTCAACAAAACCAACGACCAGCTCGCAGACACCCAGAACAGGATCAACACCGGACTGAAGATCGGCAACGCCAAGGACAACGCCTCGGTGTGGTCCATCGCCCAGGGGCAGCGCGCCGATATCGGCGCGCTCTCGGCGGTGACAATGAGCCTGAACCGGGCCCAGTCGATCGCAGAAGTCTCCATGTCGGCCGGCGAGTCTGTCTCCGACCTGCTTGTGCAGCTCAAGGAGAAGGTGGTCGCCGCCCAGGACACCTCCCTGGATGTGATTTCGCGCGGCGCGCTGGACGCCGACTTCAAGTCGATCCTGCGCCAGATCAACCAGGTCGTCTCGAACTCGGAATTTGACGGCGCCAATATCCTGAACGGTTCGATCGCCGGCAGCATCCGCTTCCTGGCCAACGCCGACGCCAACGCCTACATCACGCTCTCGACCCAGAACATGACTATGGGCGGCGCCATCATCACCATCGCCGCCGCGTCGTCGATCAGCACGGTGACCCTGGCTGCGGCGGCCCTGGTCTCGCTCACCGCCTCGATGACCAACGTCAACCAGGCCCTGGGCAATCTGGGCGCCCAGGCCAAGCAGATCGAGGCGCACAACAAGTTCGTCGGCAAGCTGCAGGACGTGCTGCAGGCCGGGGTCGGCAACCTGGTGGACGCCGATCTCGCGAAGGAAAGCGCGCGGCTTCAGGCGCTTCAGGTGCAGCAGCAGCTCGGCGCCCAGGCCCTGTCCATCGCCAACCAGGCGCCGCAGATCGTGCTGCAGCTCTTCAAGGGCTAAGACCCGTTTCGTTGGGGCGTCGAAGGGCCTGGGTGGATCGCCCAGGCCTTTTGAATCAAGGGATTCACCTTAGGTCTTAACGCCTTGTCAGGGCTTCCAAGGTCAAGGTCGGGTGGCGGGACTGCGCCCACGGACGGCGGATCATGGCGATCACTTTCGACACCAGCCTGCTGACGAACTACTACCAGTCCCGCTACGGCGGGACGGCGGCCACGAACTCGTCGGCGCTCCTGTCGAAGAAGTACGCGCCGACCGCCCCCTGGTCGATCACCAACACCAAGGTCGGCGCGCAGATCTCCGAGGCGGTTAAGAACGCCATGCTCGGCCACAAGCTGGTGGACGAGAACGCAGCCAAACTCGACTTGCCGGGCGCCAGCGCCGACTATCGCAAACTCTTCGCGCTCTACCAGGGGCTCAGCACCCTGAACGGCGTGACCGAGCGGATGAACGGCAAGAACCTGACCTCGATCGAGAAGGCCAAGATCCAGCAGGTCTTCACCAAGGGGCTGGCCGAGATCACGGCCTATGCCGACAACGCCGACTTCGATGGCATTCGCCTGAACCGCGGCGAGGTCATGACCAAGGCTCAGACCAAGATCGGCACGCCGGTCGTCAAGAGCGACTATCTGGGCGGTGTCCCGCTGCTGACGGGTAGCAGCTCCGCGGTGGTCCCGGCGTTCTCCGGCGACGTCAAATTCACGATGTCCGTCAAGCGCGTGAACGTGACTCATAATGTATCGATCGACCTGGCCGACATGGGGGCCACGCCGCGCACGCTGACCAATGTCCTGGCCCACATCAACGGCAAGATGGCCGCCGACGGCCTGGAGACGCGCTTCGCAAGCCAGCGCGTTCCCGGTGTGCCGCGGACCATCACCGTGGCCGGGAAACCCGTCACCCTGCCGGCCACGCAAGACTCATGGGTCCTCAAGGTCAAGGTCGATTCGGGCGAGACCGTCACCTTCGGCGCGCCGAGCAGCGCGGGCTCGGTCTATGTCGCCCAGAGCGTCGGCGACCCCAATCCGGACGGCAAGGCCGCGACCAATGACGGCGTCACGCAGCGCCAGCTCCTGAAGTTCCAGACCGACACCACGACCGTGGCGGCTCCGCCGCAACCGGCCGGGGAGGCCAACTGGGTGGACGGTCGCGCCTGGGCCGAGGACCTCAGCAAGTCGGTGCAGAGCGTGCGCGCCACGACCGTCGGCCCGGACGGCTCGGTCTATGTGTTGGCCGACGTGGACGCCAAGGTCGAAGGCCAGGAGATCAAGGGCGACAAGGACGTCGCGCTGATGAAGTACGATTCGGCGGGCAAGCTGCTCTATACGCGCACCCTTGGCGCGGCCGATCAGGCCAGCGGCCTGGCCCTGGCGGTCTCCGCCGACGGCAAGATCGCCATCGCCGGCTCAGTGACCGGCGGCCTGCAGGGCGCGACGGACGGTCCGGTGAACTCGGGGGAAACCGGCAGCTTCGCCGCCAATTCCGACAGCTTCGTCACCCTTTACGACGCTGACGGCCAGGAGGTGTGGACCCAACGTCGCGGGGCCCGCCAGGCCGACGAGGCGACCAATGTGGCCTTCGGCGCCGACGGTTCGGTCTTTGTGGCTGGGCGATCCAAGTCGGCCATGCCCGGAACGACGGCGATCGGCGACTGGGACGGCTATGTCGAGGGCTTCAAGGCAGATGTGACGGGCAAGGTCACGACCCTGTTCACCCAGGCCTTCGGCTCCACGGGCGCCGACCGGCCAGCCGGCCTGGTGGTCGACGGGACCTCTCTGGTCGTCGCCTCCAATGAGAACGGCCGCGCGGTGCTGCGTCGATTCGATGTCTCGACCACCACGCCCGCGCTCACCGCGACTCGCGACCTCGGCGACCTGCAGGGCGGCGAGCTGGCCGGGCTAGGCCTCGACGGAGGCCAGATCGTGGTCGCAGGCGCCACCAAGAACGGCGCGCTCTCGGCTGGAACCATCACTCGCGCCCTCTCGGGCGGGACCGACGCCTTCGCGGCGCGGCTGAGCGCCAGCCTGACGGCGGGCGGCGGCGACCGGCTGGCCTATTATGGCGGGGCCGGGGACGACAGGGCCACGTCGGTGGCCGTGGCCGGCGGCCAGGTCTGGATCGCGGGCTCGGCCGGAACCGACCTGCCGGGCCAGCCCGTGGTCGGCAAGAAGGACGGCTTCCTCACCCGGCTCGACATGGACACCGGCGCCATCGACTGGTCACGGCGCTTCACCGGCAAGGAGGGCTACGCCGCCCCCACCGCCATTGCTATCGATACGCAGGGTTCAACCGTCCTTGATCGTCTCGGCCTGCCCAAGGGCACGCTGGACTTCACCGATTCGATCCAGCTCAGCGCCCTGAGCTCGGTGCGGGCCGGCGACCAGTTCCAGGTCGTGGCGGGAGGCGGCGCCAAGAAGACCATCACCATCGAGACCGGCGAGACATTCTCCACCCTGTCGGCCAAGCTGAAGCGGGCCCTGGGGTTCCAGGCCAAGATCGAGACCGTGACTGTCGAAGGCGCCCGCCGCCTGCAGATCAAGCCGCTGAACGACCGCACCACCATCGAACTGTTCGAGGGCAAGTCCGGCAAGGATGCGCTCAGCCTGCTAGGTCTCGCCGAAGGCATCATCCGCAACACCACGACCGAGGACGGCAAGGTCGTCCCGGCGGACGGCAAGGCGATGATCTTCGGCCTGGGCCTGCCGACGGACCTCAATCTTGAGGATCAGGAACAGGTCAACCACACGCTCGCCGAACTGACGGCGGCCATGAACCAGATCCGCGCGGCCTACAAGCACCTGCAGACGGCGTCGACGCCCAAGGCGGTGCTCGACGCTCAGAAGGCCGCCGCCGCGGCGCAGGGCGGCAAGGTCCCGACCTACCTGACCAACCAGATCGCCAACTACCAGGCCGCGCTCGACCGCCTCGGCGGCTAGGCGCCTTGAAACCGTTGCTGCGGCGGTCTAGCGAAGGTCCATGGAATTCCTGAACGACCGGCGGAGTCGACTCGTCCTGGCGGGCGGCGCGCTCGCGCTCGTGGCCGGTATCGGCATAGCCGCGCTCATGATCTCGGCCGGCAAGGACGACAAGGTCCCGCCGCCGCCGGCCTCGCAGGGCGGCCTGGTGGTCGAGACCGGTACGGTCGACGACGGCCGCCTCGATCCGGCCCGCCCTCTGCGCTGCTACGTGGCCGGCCAATATGTCGGGGAGGTGACCTTGGCGGTCTGCGCCCAGCGCAACGGCGTGGCCACCGGCGCCCTCGACGTCGGGGTCGACGAGGCGGGCAACCTAGCCGCCGCCGACCAGGCCGGAACCATGCTGACGCCGCTGCCGCCGCTGGACGAGGCGCCGGTCGATGCTTCAGCCGCGCCCGCGCCCGCCGCGGCGCCGATCGCGCCCGCAGCAGGGCCGGCGGGAACCTGCTGGCGCTACGCCGATGGCGGTTGGCGCAAGCTGCCGGCCGACATGACGCTCAACGCCTGCGTCCAGACCCTGTTCGCCGGGCGCTGCGAGCGCTCGGGCGGCGCCACCTATGGCCGCTGGATGCAGCAGACCCTGAGGCTAGTCCTGGGCCGGGTCGAGGTGTCGGGCGACAACCGCAGCTTCCGGCCGTTGACCGCGCAGGCCGACAACTGCTCGATCTCCCCGATCGGCTGACGCCATTCCGCCGCCGCAATCGCCGCTATAGGCTTAGCCATGCTTCGCACCGTCCTGATCGCCGGCCTCTCCGTCCTCGCCCTCTCGGCGTGCGCAAAGAAGACCCTGCCGCCGGGCGGCGAGGGCATCTGCTGGCACGTGGGCCAGACCAAGGACGGCGAACTCAAGTACAACAAGCTGGCCACCGGTGTGGCAGACTTGGAGCACTGCGCCGCTGCGCTGGAGACCATGCGGCTGAAGTTCCTGCGCATGGGCGGCACGAACCGGGAGGTGACCGGGGCCTTCAAGGGCAACTTCATCTTCATCCAGCGGAACGGAATTTTCACCGCGCCGTCGATGGAATCTCACCGCTATCCGGCCCTGGTGCGCACCGGCGACGGCCGCCTGGCCATCCCCAGCGCCATGCCCCAGCGGCCCGCCGGCCAATAGGCGCGGCGTTCCGGCGCAGCAGACATCTGTGGACGAAGGCCCGCAAGGTGGGAACAAAGGCGGAACATTAGCTTGATCCGCGGATCGCCGTCCGCTAGCGTCGGAGCTGAGCGCGAGCGCGCAAGCACGGAAAGCAAGGGACACTCACATGGCGGGCAGCGTCAACAAGGTCATTCTGGTCGGCAATCTGGGCGCCGACCCCGAAATCCGCAGCCTCACCTCGGGCGATCGCGTGGCCAATCTGCGGGTCGCGACCTCCGAGACCTGGCGCGACAAGTCCTCGGGCGAACGCAAGGAAAAGACCGAGTGGCACCGGGTGGTGATCTTCAACGACAACCTCGTGAAGGTCGCCGAGCAGTATCTGCGCAAGGGTTCCAAGATCTATCTCGAGGGCTCGATCCAGACCCGCAAATGGACTGACCAATCGGGCGTGGAGAAGTTCTCCACCGAGGTGGTCCTGCAGAAGTTCCGCGGTGAGCTGACCATGCTCGACGGCCGCGGCGACGCCGAGGGCGCGAGCGCCGGCGGCTATGGCGGCGGTGACTACGCCGGTGGAAACGGCGGCGGCGGCGGCGGCGGTTTCGGAGGCGGCCAGCGCAAGCCGGCCTCGGGTCCGCGCGAGGACTTCTCGGCCGACCTAGACGACGAGATCCCGTTCTAGGGAAGGCCTAGGTGTCGGCTTCGGACGCCTGTCGCAGATAAGCGCTCCGAACGGCCTCGGCGGCATCGTCATACAGGAACGGCAGGAAGGCGTAGCGCCGGCCCGCCGTGACCGGCGTCGCCTCGTGCAGCAGCGAGCAGGAGAACACCACCGCCCCACCGGTCGGCGGGCGATAGGTGCGGGGGCCGAACTCGGGGAACCGGAGATCGCCGCCCTCGAAATCCTCGGCGTTCAGGTTGATCGAGCAGGCGAAACGGCGATGGGCCGTGGCGGGCGTGGTGTCGTCCCGGTGCGGCAGGAAGCGGCCGTCCTCCGCGGCGTCGTAGCAGGCGACGATATAGCGTTCGATGCGGCTCGCCCGGTACTGGAAGGCCTTGCGCACCAGTGGCGCCAGGCGCTCGCTCAGGCGCGTATTGAGCTCGTGTTTCAGGCCTTCGTCCTGGATGACCGCGTCGCGCCGGCTCTTGAAACCGTCCACGACATTGACGGTCCGGCCGTCGATCTCCCGCGCGACGCCCGAGGGCTGGCCGCCCTCCCGCTCATAGAGCGCGATCAGCCGGCGGCAGAGGTCCGGCTCGAATACCCGCGGGACCAACAGCACCGGAGCGGTGAGCGGTGCGCCGGCATGGTCGGCGGGGTCGGGGAGGGCGCGCACGGCGTCGAAGAAGGCCTCGGTCTCGTTAAGCCCGGCGCGGGCTAGGATCACCTCGTTGGGATCGAGCAGCACCCATTGGGGCGTGACTTGGCCCTGGCCGTCGAGGTCGCAGAACAGCCGGCTGACGGCCTCGTCAGGGTCCAGCAGCCAGCGAAGGCCCACCTGGTCGCGGGCCAGCTTCACGGCGGCGGGATCGCGCAGCACGCCGAACGCCGAGATCCTGGTGTCGTCGAACAGCCGTCGATGCGCCGCCAGCGCCGCGAGCGCGGCCTGTTCCTCCGGGCCGCGCCGAGGCAGGAACGCCAGCAGCACATAGCGCCCGCCGAACGCCCCGGGGGCGAACTGGGGGTTGCTGGGGGTGGCGCCGGCGAAGCGCGGCGCCAGGGCGCCGATGGTGATCGTCATGGGCCAAGGTTGGAACCTTGACCATCAGCGCGCAAGGCGCCGCTTCAGCCGGCCGGAATGACGCCGCAAGCGATGCGCGGCCCGGCGCCGCCGATCGGTTGGACCTTGTGGTCGTCGGGGTTGGCGTGGATGACCAGGGCCGAGCCGTCCTTGTCGCCCAGCGCTTCGCGGCCGCCCGCTGAAGCTAGGGACACATAGGTCGAGAACACCTCGGCCTGGCCCGAACCGTCGGCGGCGACGAAGACATTGGGCAGGTCGCCCGCCTCGTTGGCGTCGGGGTTCAGCAGGCCGTGGACCATGGTCGGCTTGCCGTGCACGTGGCCGCCGGCCGAGGTGAAGTCGGCCTTAGAGCAGTCGCCCTTCTCGTGGAAATGCAGCCCGTGCCAGCCTGGAGGGGCGCCTTTCAGCTCGATCCGCGCCAGCAGCCCGTTCGGGGCCTGGGTCAGGGTCGCCGAACCGACGCTTGCGCCCGCCGAATTCTTCAATTCGATCCGGATGTTGGGTGGCGCATCGGTGGCTGATGCCGCACTTGCGAAAAGGGTGGCTATCGCGGCGGCGAGGGCATATCTCATGGGGCGTTCGACCTGGGTTGAGGCGCTGACGGAAGTTGGCCTTCGGGGCCTGCGGATGATAACTACTTAACCCTGCTTTGTGTCCGATTCTAAACGGCTAAATCCTCTCCTTGACCGACGAAACCCATACCCCGCCGGATGACGGGCGGCGCGGGGGCATCGCCCCTATCGCCATCGAAGATGAGCTGAAGCGCTCTTACCTCGACTACGCCATGAGCGTCATCGTCAGCCGCGCCCTGCCGGACGCGCGCGACGGTCTGAAGCCCGTGCACCGCCGCATCCTGTTCTCGATGAACGAGCAGGGCCATACGCCCGACCGGTCGTATGTTAAGTCCGCGCGCGTGGTCGGGGATGTGATGGGTAAGTACCATCCGCACGGCGACGCCTCGATCTACTTCACCATGGTCCGGATGGCCCAGCCGTTCTCGATGAGCCTGCTGCTGATCGATGGTCAGGGCAATTTCGGCTCGGTGGACAACGATCCGCCCGCGGCCATGCGCTACACCGAAAGCCGCATGACCAAGGCCGCGATGATGATCGTGGCTGACTTGGACAAGGACACGGTCGACTTCAAGGAGAACTACGACGGCTCCGAGCAGGAGCCCGTGGTCCTGCCATCGCGCATTCCCAACCTGCTGGTCAACGGCGCGGGCGGCATCGCCGTCGGCATGGCCACCAATATCCCGCCGCACAATCTGGGCGAGATCGTCGACGCCTGCCTGGCCTATGTGGACGATCCGGCGGTGAGCCTCGAGACCCTGCTGGACATCGTGCCCGGGCCGGACTTCCCGACCGGCGGCGAGATCATCGGGCGGACCGGCGCGCGCAACGCCCTGATGACCGGCCGCGGCTCGGTGATCATGCGCGGCAAGGCGGCGATCGAGGAGATCCGCAAGGACCGCGACGCCATCGTCATCACCCAGATTCCGTATCAGGTGAACAAGGCCGCCATGGTCGAACGGATCGCCGAACTGGTGCGTGAGAAGCGCATCGACGGCATCTCCGACCTGCGCGACGAGAGCGACCGCGACGGCATGCGCGTGGTCATCGAGATGAAGCGCGACGCGTCCCCGGACGTGGTGCTGAACCAGCTCTACCGCTTCACCCCGCTGCAGAGTTCGTTCGCGGTCAACATGCTGGCGCTGGACCGTGGACGGCCGCGCGAGATGAACCTGCGCGACATGGTCGTGGCCTTCGTCGACTTCCGCGAGGAAGTGGTCGTCCGGCGGGTGAAGTTCGAGCTCGGCAAGGCCCGCGACCGCGGCCACGTCCTGGTCGGCCTGGCCATCGCCGTGGCCAATATCGACGAGTTCATCCACATCATCCGCTCCTCCAAGGACCCGGCCGAGGCGCGCGAACGCCTGGTGGCCAAGGACTGGCCGGCGGGCGACATGCTGCCCCTGGTCGAGCTGATCGCCGACCCGCGAACCCTGGTCATTGACTCCGACCTGATCCGACTGACCGAGGAACAGGCCCGCGCCATTCTGGCGCTCACCCTGTCGCGCCTGACCGGTCTCGGCCGTGACGAGATCTTCGGCGAAGCCAGCGAGCTGGCCGGCGCCATCCAGGGCCACCTGACCACCCTGTCGTCGCGCGAGAACGTGATGGCGATCGTCCGCGAGGAGCTGACCGCGGTGCGCGACGCCTTCGCCGTCCCGCGCCGCACCGAGATCGTCGACGGCGACGCCGATGTCGAGGACGAGGACCTGATCGCCCGCGAGGAGATGGTCATCACCGTCACCCACGGCGGCTATGTGAAGCGCACCCCGCTCACCACCTACCGGACCCAGCATCGCGGCGGCAAAGGCCGCTCGGGCATGTCCACCAAGGACGAGGATGCGGTCACCCGCGTGTTCTCGGCCTCGACCCACACGCCGATGCTGTTCTTCTCGTCGGGGGGCAAGGTCTACCAGCTCAAGGTCTGGCGCCTGCCTGTCGGCACGCCCACCTCGCGCGGCAAGGCCTTCGTCAACCTGTTGCCCATCGAGCCAGGCGAGACGATCACCTCGATCCTGCCGCTGCCCGAGGACGAGGCGAGCTGGGATCAGTACGACGTCATGTTCTCCACCCGGTCGGGCGGCGTGCGACGCAACAAGCTGAGCGACTTCCAGGGCATCAAGCGCAACGGCAAGATCGCCATGAAGCTGGATGACGGCGACTCGATCATCGGCGTGGGCCTGTGCAACGCCGCGCAGAACGACATCCTGCTGACCACAGCGCTCGGCCGCTGCATCCGCTTCGCCACCGAGGAGGTGCGCGTGTTCGCGGGCCGCGATTCGACCGGCGTGCGCGGCATCCGCCTGGCCGATGGCGACAGCGTCATCTCCATGGCCATCCTGCGCTCGGTCACGGCCACGCCCGCCGAACGCGCAGCCTATGTGAAGCATTCCAACGCCATGCGCCGCGCCGCGGGCGAGGACGGCGCCGAGGTCGAGGAGGCCGCCGCGCCCGACGACGACGAGGCCGACGGCGATCTGACGGCGCTCAGCCCCGAACGCATCGCTGAGCTGGGCGGGGCCGAGGAGGTGATCCTCACCGTCTCCACCGAGGGCTTCGGAAAGCGCACCTCGGCCTACGAATTCCGCCGCACCGGCCGGGGTGGGCAGGGGCTGCTCGCCCAGGACCTGACCAAGAAGGGTGGCAAGCTCGCCGCCTCCTTCCCGGTGGAGCAGTTCGACGAGATCCTGCTGGTAACCGACCAGGGTCAGCTGATCCGCACCCCGGTCAGCCAAGTCCGCATGGTCGGTCGCAACACGTCTGGCGTGACCATCTTCCGCACAGCGCCTGACGAGCACGTGGTGTCGGTGGAGCGTCTGGCCGACCAAGGCAGCGACGACACCGAGACGGAGGCTGATGCCGGCGCGGACGACGCACCGGCGGAATAGGCCATGGCCCTGATCGACCTGGCGCGCGTGGCGAAGGGTCTGCCCGAGGCGTGGCGCTCGAGCGTGGTGGCGGAGATCGGGCAAGCCAGGCTGCGGGTCTCGCGCATGGACGGGTCCGCTTATCCGGGCGAGACCCACGACTATCGCGAGGGCCTGCTGGTTCTAGAGGGTGAGATGCTGCTGAGCGTCGCCGGGGAACTCGTCGCCGTACGGACCGGCGAGGTCTATGTGGTCGAGCCCGGCGTCGCCCATGCGGTGGCGCCCGGCAGCCATGGCGTCCTGGTCATCTTCGAGGCTTGAGTACGCCTTTGAAGCCACGGCGCCGCGCGGTCGGCGGAAACTTATGGCTTGCTTTCGGCCCCCCCGCCGGTGAAATCCACGCTGCACCGCAATAGGGGGGACGTCTGAATGACGCGTGTGGGGCTCTATCCGGGAACGTTCGACCCGATCCACAATGGCCACACCGATATCATCGGGCGGGCGGTGAAGCTCGTGGACAAGCTGGTGATCGGCGTGGCCATCAATGCCGGCAAGGGCCCGCTGTTCACCCTTGAGGAGCGCGTCGCGATCCTGAGGAGCGAGACCGAACACCTCAACGACCGCGCCGAGATCGTCGTGCAGCCCTTCGAGGGGCTGCTGATCCATTTCGCCCGCGACCTCGGCGCCTCGATGATCGTGCGCGGCCTGCGCGCCGTGGCCGACTTTGAATACGAATTCCAGATGACCGCCATGAACCAGCAGCTCGAGCGTGAGATCGAGACAGTGTTCCTGATGGCTGACCCCCGGCACCAGGCGATCTCATCCAAGCTGGTGAAGGAGATCGCCCAGCTCGGCGGCGACGTCACCAAGTTCACCAGCCCGCGGGTGCGCGACGCGCTCCTAGCCAAGGTCGGCGCCTAGACGCCGACGGGCTGGCGGTCTCGACCACGGCCCGTTACGAGTGAAACCATGATCCGAACCGCCCTACTTGCCGCCGCCGTCCTTGCGATGGCCGCGCCCGCCGCCGCCGCGCCCGCCAAGGGCAAGGCCGCTCCGCTCCCCGCCGCCGCCGCCGCTGCGCCGGGAGACCCCAAGGCCTCCGACTGGCGTGCGCCCAACCCCGAGGACGTGCTGGTTATCGACACCAGCAAGGGCCGGATCGTCGTCGAGATGATCCCGGAGGCCGCGCCCAACCACGTGGTGCGCATCCGCGAACTGGCGCGCTCGGGGCTCTATGACGGTCGCAAGTTCTTCCGAGTGATCGACCAGTTCATGGCCCAGACCGGCGATCCGCTGGACACCGGGACCGGCGGCTCGGACAAGCCCGACATCGCCCAGGAGTTCCTGTTCCGGCGGGGCCCGACGACCCCGATGGTCCTGGCCGCCGATCAGACGGTGAGCCAGGTGGGCTTCCTGAAGTCCCTGCCGATCATGAGCCAGAGCGCCATGCTGATGGCCATGACCGCCGACGGCAAGATTTCGGCCTGGGCGCTCTATTGTCCCGGCGTGGCCGGCATGGCCCGCGGCGAGGAGAACGACAGCGCCAACAGCCAGTTCTTCTTCATGCGCCAGGCCTATCCGTCGCTCGAGAAGCGCTACACCGCCTGGGGTCGGGTGATCTCGGGGCTGGAAGCCGTGCGCTCCATCAAGGTGGGCGAGCCGGTGGTCGAACCGCAGGACACCATGGACAAGGTGCGCGTCCTGGCCGATATCCCGGCCGCCGAGCGCCCCTCGGTGCGTGTGATCGATCCCAACAGCGCCTGGTTCAAGGGCGAGATCGAGAGCGTCCGCGCCGCAAAGGGAGCCGATTTCACGGCATGCGCGATCAGAATTCCCTCGGAGGTGAAGTGATGGACCCGGAAAACACGATAATCATGACGCTGGATGGCGGCCCGGTGACGATCAAGCTTCGTCCCGACCTGGCCCCCGGCCACGTGGATCGCATCAAGGAACTGGCCCGCGAGGGCTTCTATGACGGCGTGGTCTTCCACCGGGTGATTCCAGGCTTCATGGCCCAGGGCGGCGATCCCACCGGGACCGGCACCAGCGGCTCGGACAAACCGAATCTGAAGGCTGAATTCTCGCGCGAGCCGCACGTGCGCGGCGTCTGCTCGATGGCGCGGACCAACCAGCCCAACTCGGCCAACAGCCAGTTCTTCATCTGCTTCGACGACGCGGGCTTCCTGGACGGCCAGTACACCGTCTGGGGCGAGGTCACCGACGGCATGGACCTGATCGACGGCCTGCCCAAGGGCGAGCCGCCCCGCAACCCCGGCAAGATCGTCTCGATGAAGGTTGCGGCCGACGCGTGACGCCGCAGCTCGAAAGGGCCTATGGCGAGCCTGGCCGGCGCTCGCGCCGGCACATCGAGCACCGCCTGGCGCTGCTCGATAGGCTTCGCTGTCTGGCCGCGGGTTAGTCGAGAGTCTTGTAGCCACGATCGGCAAGTGGCGCGCCGGCCGCGCGCGGGTCCTGCAACGGTTTCCCAAGGCGGCGGTTATCTTCCCCGATCCAGGCTTCGCCAAGGAGCTGGAGCCCCAGGCGCGGGCCAACCTCTCGCGGGAGCTCGCGTCGGTGAACTAGGAGCGTCCGGTGGCCGCGCGGCTCAAGGTCTTCGTCACATCTGATGGCCTTACCGACTATGTGGTCGCCGCCAGCTCGCGGGTGAAGGCGCTCGCCGCCTGGGGCGCGCAACAGGACCTGTTCAAGACCGGCGGCGCGCGGGAAACCGACGATCCGACGCTGGTGAAGGCCGCCAGCGCCCAGCCCGGCGAGGTGCTGCGCAGGCCCGCAGATTCAAAGGCCGCGCTGGCCGTCCTGGCCAAGCCCAGGCCCGCCAAGCCCAAGGCGCCGTCCCAGGCCGCCCTGCGCAAGGTGGCGGCGCTGGAAGACAGGCTTGCGACCCTGGCCGATCGGCGCAACGCGGCCATGAGCGAGCTCGATGCGGCCCGCTCGGCTCTGGATGCGCGCGAGGCGAAGATGCGGTCGCGGTTCGAGGCCGACGCGGCGCGGCTGCGCGACGCCCTGCGCGAGGCGCGCTCAGGGCTCGACTGAGGCCGCCAGGATCACCACCACCGGGAAATGGTCGGAGCCGATGGCCGGTCCCCGCGTCACCGAAACGGTGCGCCAGCCCCTGCCGGCATAGACATGATCGACGGGCAGCAGGGGGAAGTAGGCGCCGGCCGGCCAGCTGAACAGCGCGCGTGTCCGCCGCTCGAGGCCAAATAGCCTGTCTTCGCGCCGCCGGGCGAACGACCAGGGCGTGGAGTTGAAATCGCCGCTGAGGATCAGGCCCGCGCTGGGGAACTGCGCCAGAAGCTCGCCGACCACCCGGCCCTGGGCTTCCTGGAACCCGCCATAGATCGGCCAGGCATAGTGGGTGGCGACCACCGTGAACGGCGCGCCGGGGCCTTCGAAGGTCGCCCGGACCAGCGGCGGCCGCGCGGGCCGGTCGGGCGGCAGGTCGATCCCCGCCGCGATGGGCCGGGTTTTGCTGAGGATCGCCACGCTCTCCGATCCGAACGCCAGGTGATAGCCGGTGCGGCGGACCAACGGATCGCGCAAGCGTTCGGCCTCCTGCAGCACGATAATGTCGGCGTCCTGGGCGGCCAGCCAGTCGAGGACCGGGGCGAGGTCGGCGTTGTCGCGCCAGGCGTTGAACTGGATCAGCTTGATCTGACCCGGGGCGTCAGCCGCCGCCGCCGCGCCGCGCGGGCGCCGGAACTCCGGTGCGATCAGCAGGGCCGCGAGGGCGGCGGCTGTTACGCCCAACGCGATCAAGCCGCGCCGCGATCCCGGCTCGCCAAGAGCCAAGGCGTAGAGCGCCACGGCCAAGCCGCCCGCCAGCCAGATGGGGGCGAAGTGGGTGAAGACGTCCAGCCGCGGGCTCCAGCGCCCGCCATGGGCGGCGAGCGCGGCGCCGGCGCAGATCATGCCCGCGACCATGGCCAGTCCGGTAAGCGGCGTGCGCACGAACTCCACGGGCTCAGGTCTTCGGGCCGAGGGCGAAGACCGCCACGATCGGATAGTGGTCGGAGCCGAGGCGCGGGCCCCGCGCGATGCTGACCGTCTTCCAGTCGGGTCCGGCATAGACGTGGTCGATGGGCAGGAAGGGTACGCCCAGGCCGTTGGCGGGCCAGGAGAACATGGCCCGCGTTCGCCGCTCCACCCGCAGCAGGGCGTCCTCGCGGCGTCGCGCGAAGGACCAGGGGCTGGAATTGAAGTCGCCGGCCAGGATCAACCGACCACGGGGCAGGGGATCGACGATCTGCAGCATCCGCCGGGTGTTCTCGGCGTGGGTGACGAATTTGGTCGGCCAGACATAGTGCACCCCGACGACCGTGTAGCCGCCGTCGCCCGTGCCGAAATGGGCGATGGCGATGGCGGGACCCTGGCCGTAGCGGCCGCGGCGGGGACGCTCGACCCTAACCGGCGTCGCTCGGCTGAAGATCCTGACATTGCAGGTCAGGCCGCACAGCACCGTGCGGCGCAGCCGCCGTTGGATGGCGGCCTGCAGCGCTGGCGTGCCGTCCTCCAGAACCAGGACGTCGGGGTCCTCGGCGGCTATCCAGCGGGCGGTCGTGGCGATATTGGCGTTGTCGTGCTCGGCGTTGAACTGGATGACCTTAAGTCGGCGCGGGGCGTCGGCCGGCGCGCCGGGGGAGGCCGGCCGCAGCAGCTCGGGAACGATCAGCAGCAGCGATCCTACCGCCGCGAGCCCGCCCATCAGCGCCAGGCCCGTGCTACCTAGCCGCTGGGGGGTGATCAGGGCCGTCACTAGGACCACGACCGCGCCGGCCAGATAGAGCGGCGCGAAGTGGGCGAGCACGTCCAGGGCGCCGCTCCAGCGGCCGCCCTGGGCCAGGACGGCGCCTAGGGCGCAGACCACGCCGAGGCCGGTCGCGACGATTCGAAGCAAGCCCATGGCTCCCACCTAGCATAGAGCCGTGCTTGACGCGTGAGCCCGCCCATGGCCTTCAAGCCCGCCCATGCAGCTTGCCGACTTCGATTTCGACCTGCCCGAGGACCGCATCGCCCTGCGGCCGGCCAGCCCGCGCGACTCTGCGCGCCTGCTGCTGGTGCGTCCGAGCGAGGCGTTCGCCGATCTCACGGTCGCCGACCTGCCGGGCCAACTGCGGGCCGGCGACGTGCTGGTGTTCAACGACACGAAGGTGATCCCTGCGCGGCTCAAGGGCCGCCGCACCCGCGAGGGCTCCGATATCGCCGTCGAGGCCACCCTGCACCGCAGGCTCTCGCCGTCGCGCTGGACGGCCTTCATGCGGCCCGGCAAGCGGCTCTCTCCCGGCGATCGGGTGCATTTTGGGTCCATGCATGACCGCGCCTGCTATCTCGGCGCCTTGGACGCCACCCTCACCGAGAAAGGTGAGGGCGGGGAGGTGACGCTCAGCTTCGACCTCATGGGTCCTGATCTGGACGCCGTCATCGCCGAACGCGGCGCCATGCCGTTGCCGCCCTATATCGCCGCCAAGCGGGGCGAGGACGATCGCGACCGCGCCGACTACCAGACGATCTACGCCGATGAGGAAGGCTCCGTCGCGGCGCCCACCGCGGGGCTGCATTTCACGCCGGAGCTGATGGCGCGGCTGTCGGCCATGGCGGTGGGCCTGCGGTTCGTGACCCTGCACGTGGGGGCCGGCACCTTCCTGCCGGTGAAGACCGAAAACCTCGCCGACCACCGGATGCACGCCGAGTATGGCGAGGTCGACGCCGAGACGGCCCAGGCGCTGAACGCCGCCAAGGCCGCGGGCGGGCGCATCGTCTGTGTCGGCACCACCTCCCTGCGGCTGATCGAGAGCGCCACCGGCGAGGACGGGGTGATCGCCCCCTTCGCCGCCGAGACCGCCATCTTCATCACCCCGGGCTACCGGTTCCGCGCCGCCGACGGCCTGATGACCAACTTCCACCTGCCCAAATCGACCCTGTTCATGCTGGTCAGCGCCTTCGCCGGGCAGGAGACCATGAAGCGCGCCTACGCCCACGCCATCGCGACCGGCTACCGGTTCTATTCCTACGGCGACGCGAGCCTGCTCTGGAGCGCCGCCTGATGGCCGCCTTTCGCCTCGAGATCGCCGCCACCGAGGGCGCCGCCCGCACCGGGGTGCTCAAGACCTCGCGCGGCGACATCCGCACCCCGGCCTTCATGCCCGTGGGCACGGCCGCCACCGTCAAGGCGATGACCGTCGACCAGGTCGCCCAGACCGGAGCCGATATCATCCTGGGCAACACCTACCACCTGATGCTGCGCCCCACCGCCGAGCGGGTGGCGCGGCTGGGCGGGCTGCACCGGTTCATGCGGTGGGACAGGCCGATCCTGACTGACTCCGGCGGCTTCCAGGTGATGAGCCTCTCGAAGATCGCCAAGGTCACCGAAGAGTCGGTGGCTTTCCAGAGCCATATCGACGGGTCGCGCCACATCCTGACCCCGGAACGCTCGATCGAGATCCAAGCCGACTTGCTGGGTTCCGACATCGTCATGCAACTCGACGAATGCGTGGCGTGGCCGGCGGAAGAGGGCCGCGCGGCCGAGGCCATGCGCCTGTCGGCCCGCTGGGGCGCGCGCTCCAAGGCCGCCTTCGGCGAGCGTGAGCACCAGGCCCTGTTCGGCATCCAGCAGGGCTCCACCTTCGAGCACCTGCGCAAGGAGTCGGCGGAGCGGCTGATCGAGACCGGCTATGACGGCTACGCCCTGGGCGGCTTGGCGGTCGGCGAGGGCCACGGCGCCATGTGCGAGGTGCTGGACTATGCACCGGCCATGCTGCCCGCCGACCGGCCGCGCTACCTGATGGGGGTGGGCAAGCCCATCGACCTGGTGGAGGCGGTCGCCCGTGGGGTCGACATGTTCGACTGCGTCCTGCCCACCCGTTCGGGCCGCCACGGCCAGGCCTGGACCTGGGAAGGCTCGGTCAACCTGAAGAACGCCCGGTTCGCCGAGGACGACACCCCGCTGGACGAGACCAGCGACTGCCCGGCCTCAAGCCACTATTCCAAGGCCTATCTGCACCACCTGGTGAAGTCGCAGGAGATCCTGGGCCAGGTGCTGCTCTCCTGGCACAACATCGCCCACTTCCAGGCCCTGATGGCGGCCATGCGAGTTGCGATCGCCGAGGGCCGATTCGAGGCCTTCCGCCGCGAGTTCAAGGCCCGTCAGCGGATCGGATAGCGGGGTTTGACCTCCTGGCTGGGCACCGCCGAGCCGGTCAGGATGTGCGACGGCGTCGCCGGTGGGCGGCAGCCCTTCGATTCGCCCAGACCCTTCAGATAGGCGCGCCGCACTCCGCCCGCGGTGATCGCCCCGGCCACCAGTTGGTCGTGCCGTTCGGCGCCGCTCAGCTTCCGCACCCAGCTTCGAAACGGGATGATGTCGGACGCCGCGCCCGCCACCAGGCCAAGCGCCGTGTCGCGGCCGCGGAACATGACGCTCAGATTGTCGGCGTCGGGCTCGTCCAGGTCGTCACCGAGCGCGGCGTTCAAAGGGATAATCAGGGCCGCCAGTTCGTCGCAGGTCGCCCGCTCCGGGCGCTGATAGGGATCGGCCAGGGCCTGCAGTAGCACGGGCGGGATCTTGGTGCGCAGCAGGTTGACGTCACGCAGCGGTGAGGCGACCGCGCCGCCCATGCTCTCGCGCCTTGCCTGCGAGGTCGTCTGGATCTCGGGTGAGCCGTCGGCCCGCGTGGTGGTGCAGGCGCCGATCAGGGCGAGAAGGGGCAGGAGGGCGACGGCCGCGCGCATGGCCAAGTCTAGTCCGAGCCCTACGCTGAAGGAAAGGTCTCGACCCGGCCTTGCTCCGGCGCGGACGCCCGCCTAAGGTCCGCGCCGCTTCGCCCGGCGCCCCAAACGCGCCGCGCCAAGGGCCGGTAGCTCAGTGGTAGAGCATTCGACTTTTAATCGAATGGTCGTGAGTTCGAACCTCACCCGGCCTACCATCCTCACTCATTGAAGGGTTTGGATGCCGCCCCGCTCTCCGGGGACAAAGCGTGGGGCTTTGAGGCGCCAAGCCACATTAGTGGCGAAAATCCTTGCAAAATGGCACGAATTGGCGCATCAATTCCCCAGATGTGAAGTTTGCGCCTTGGGCCTAAGGCCCCGCAGACGACCGATCTTCTCCGACATCGATTGTCCTTCCCGAACCGCGGCGACTTGGCTGATCGCGGAGCCGGTTGCGTGCTGGATGGCTCGTGACTCCGGTCAGCCGCCATCCTGCGGGCCTGCGGCAGCGCGCCGCCAGCTTGATCGAGATCGATTCAGGTCGAAACGGCGAAGACCTCTGGTCACTTGAGTTATTGGGCGACTGCAGCCGCGAACTTTCGCGCTTGGCGCCCGCGCTTCCAGTCGCCGCCCTGGCGCGGCCTCGGCCTCACAATGGGAAGATGAGATATGTCCAAGGGCAACACCTTTGAGAACGACCTGCTGAAGCTGGTCTTCAACGCGACCGCCATCGCCAACCTGGCTGACAACGCCACGAGCGCGCCGCTGACCAGTCTCTATGTCTCGCTCCACACGGCCGATCCAGGCGAGGCCGGAACCGAGGCGACAAGCGAATGCGGCTACACCCCCTACGCGCGTGCCGCGGTGGCCCGTACCGCCGGTGGTTGGGCGGTTGCGCTCAGCTCCGTGTCGCCGGTCGCAGACATTTCGTTCCCAATGGCCACCGGCGGTTCAGAGACCGCGACCCATTTCGCTGTCGGCGTTGCGGCGTCCGGCGCGACGAAGGTGCTCTACAAGGGCGCGATCAATCCCACTATCGCGATCAGCAACGGCGTCCAGCCCATGCTGACGACCGCGACCGCCATTTCGGAAGACTAGGCCCATGGCGATCACGACCATCGACGGCATGATGGCGGGGGGGCGACCAGCCAGTTACGTCTATAAGGGTCCGCCTCCAATCTCGACCATCATCGCCGGTCGACACCAGTCGCTATGGGGCCTCGACGGCAGCCCTGGCTCGGGCCTCTTCGATACGACGCTCAACGGCGTCGTCCTGGATAGTTCGGCCGGGAACGTCCAGGGAATGATTTCCCGAAGCGACCCTGTGTCGGGGGAGGCCCGCCTGGCGCGCACGGTCGTGCGGTCCAGCGTCGGCGGGCTTGTGCTCGTATGCGACCGTCTCTGGCACAATGGGGGCGTCAACCCCGCCATCACGACGGCGCAGGCAATCGCGACGCCGGTATGGCCTGCCCGCGACATGGACGGCGCGACCCTCGGGCGGGGGGTTATAGTCGGCCTTGAGGTTAGCGCTATCACCGGCGCTGGCTCGCCGGTCGTCAGCATCAGCTACACGAACACGGCCAGCGTCGCTGCTCGTACCGGGACGCTCGTGCACGGCACGACCTCGGCGGCGGTTCCGGGGGCCTTCTACCCCTTCGGTCTGCAAGCAGACGATGAAGGCGTGAAGTCCGTGGAAAGCATCACGCTTTCAACGAGCTGGACCTCGGGAACAATCAATCTTGCGGCATATCGTGTCCTCGCCGCCATCGACGTTCCGGCCGTCGGAAGCATCGATCCGCTGACCGGAGGGCTGCCCAGGATTTTCGACGGAAGCGTGCTCTTCCTGATGCTTCTTCCCAACTCCTCGACGGCCTTCCGGCTCATGGCTCTCCTCACTGAAACTCACGGGTAGCCTATGGCGATCACCACCCTGGACAGTATCATCGCGGGCCTCCAACCGCCCACCTACTATGCGAAGGGCCTAAGTGGCACCAACGTCGTCGGCCGGGCCTATTCGTGGTGGCGGGCGATCAACAGCATTTCGGGAGATGCAGCGGCTCCGGCTGGCGGCGTTGGCGGCGAGACCCTTGTCAGCCCAGTTCGCGGCGAACTCATGCGTCGCGACCCGGTCTCGGGAAATGCCTATCTGGCGCGGTTCGTTTGCCACGCTGGGCAGGTTGGTCAGGTGACGCTCGCCGATCGTATCTGGCAGAACTCAGGCCTATCGGTCACGTCCACCGCCGTGCAATCCATCGCTAGTCCGACCTGGCCCGCTCGTGACGAGGACGGCGCGACGCTGGGCAAAGGCTTCATGCTGGCGGTGGAAATCCAGTCCGTCATGGGCGCTGGCGGTCCAACCATCACGGTCAGTTACACGAACTCAGCTGGGGTCGCGGGGCGAACCGGGACCAACAAGGTCTCGGCTAGCGGCTCATCCCCAGCGGGCACCTTCTATGTAGTCGAGCTTCAAGACGGCGACGCGGGCGTGCGCTCCGTCCAGAGCATCCAACTCTCGGGTTCTTGGACGAGCGGCGCCCTGAGCCTCGTGGCCTATCGCCCGCTGGTCCACGCCGCGATCACCGGAAGCCATCAGCCGGTGACCTACGACGCGATGCGCCTGGGCCTTCCGCGCATCTATGACGGGACCGTCTATTTCCTGACCACCATCCCGCTCGCGAACAGCGGTGTGAACGTCTTCGGGCAGATCATTGAGGCGCACGGGTAATGGCCATCACGACCCTCGACCTTGCGATCTCGGGCATGCAGAAGCCCGAGCCATTCGCTAAGGGAACGACCGGAACAATGGTCAGCGGGCGACCGCACAGTTCGTGGCGAGCCGCCGGCCTGCCCATCGCCGGGGCTACGTCCGCCACGCTGAATGGCGACACCCTGATTGCGCCGGTCGTCGGGCAGTTGGATCGCCACAACCCGGCGTCGGGTAACGCCTACCTGGCCCGGTTCGAGGCGCAGGTAATCCAGCCTTGCGCCCTCATGCTGATCGACCGCCTCTGGCACAATGGCGGTTACGCCATCACCGCCACAACCGCTCAAGCCATCGTCAGCCCGGCGTGGCCCATGCGCGACAAGAACGCAGCGACCCTCGGCGAGGGCGTGCTGCTGGGCTTGGAGGTGATAACCGCCTGCGGCGCGGCCGCGCCGCTCATCACCGTCGAATACACCAACTCGGCAGGAGTCTCGGACCGTATCGGCGCCAACATCTATCCGACCGCCAACTCCCCACCCGTCGGTGCATTCTATCCCATTGAGCTTCAGGACGGCGATGTGGGCGTGCGCTCGGTGCAGTCGCTCACGCTCTCGGTTTCCTGGATTTCGGGGACCATCGCGCTCGTTGCATACCGCCCGATCGCCTTACTGGACATCACGACGAGTAACACGCCGAACGCGGCCGATGCGATTTCACTCGGGCTGCCGCAGATCTACGACAACAGCGTTCTGTCCTTCATCATGATCCCCGAGGCCACGTCCAATAGCACGATCTCCGGCCACCTGATCGAAACCCACGGTTGAGGGTATGGCAGTCACCGGACGCGGCAGGGCCCCCTTCAAGTCCACGTTGTTCTACCGCGACGCCTATTCGCGGGTCACGTCCACGTGGTCAGTCAACAACAAGCTTTGGGCGGCCGGGGGAGAGCTCGGTCTTCCGATCACCGACTTCTACGGCCTGACGCCCGCCTCTTCGGGGGTCGTCAGCGCGGTCGGGGCGTCCGCCGGCGTGGCCGCGGTCGGAGCGAATGGCTTCGCCACCGCGTCATCGACGGCAAGCTCGGGAAGCCTAGCATCTGGCGTCGGCCTAGCCTCAGCGGTCGCCTCGGCGCTCGGCGCGGCCGATGGCACAGCTGCGGCTTACGGGCAGAGCGCTCTCGCCGGATCGGGTTCCGTTGGCGCGGCGCAGGGCGTGGCCGCCGCGGTTGGCGTCGCGTCCGGCCATTCGACGCCCGTCGCCACGCCTGACGCCCGCATCCTTCCGATCCTGCGGGAGCCGCGGATCCTGCCCATCATGAGTGAGCAACGCACGTTCTCGATCAGCGACGAGCTGCGCACGCACTCGATCGCTGCTGAAGACCGAAGCCTCGCAGTGCGGGGTGAAACCCGAACCCTGGTGACAATCTAATGGCGACAACATTCAAATACGACGCCGCCGGCCCATGGATCGCCAAGGATCCGAACGCGGTTCTCGATTATCAGCTCAACTGGGACGCCATCGGCGACAGCTGGTTGAACGGCGATACCATTTCCGCCGCGACCTGGACCGTGGCCGCCGGCATCACCAAGGACAGCGACGACCGCACCACCACCACCACCCGGATCTGGCTTTCCGGTGGAACGGCGGGTCAAACCTATGTCGTTTCCTGCCGGATCATGACCGCCGGCGGCCGGGTCGAGGATCGCAGCTTTCGCATCGTCTGCGCCGAGCGGTAAATCGTGACCCGCAACGACGAACGTGCGCCGGCGACCGCCTCGCGTCCCTTTGGGCCTTTCTTTCAGGTCGGCGAACAGAGTCCCGCAGCTTGGGCGCGGGGGACCAACGCCCTTCAGACCGAGGCGCACTACGGAAATATGCGGATCACCGCGTCCAATGAAGTCACCGTGGAGCCGGTACTATGAGCATCGACGCTATCCGCGCCTCGCTGCAGATTGCGCTCGACGCGATCATGCCGCCCATCGCCACCGCCTGGGAAGATGTCGCGTTCACGCCAGCGAGCGGCATGCCCTACCAGAGCATGAGCATTGCCTTCGCCGACCCTGAGAACAACGACAGCAGCGCCGCCTACCGCCAGGGCGGAGTCATGCAAGTGACGCTGCGTTACCCCACAGGCGTCGGTCCGGCCGCCGCTGAAGAGCGCGCTATCGCTATCCGAGCTGCTTTCCCGCGCGGCAGCACG
This sequence comes from Phenylobacterium sp., assembly GCF_030698145.1. GTDB lineage: Bacteria > Pseudomonadota > Alphaproteobacteria > Caulobacterales > Caulobacteraceae > Phenylobacterium. The sequence continues at coordinate 31,018 of NZ_JAUYNW010000109.1, forward strand.
CTGACCTATGGCGAGGTCCAAACGATCGTCGAGACGACGCCGGCGATCGTCACCGCACCCACCGAAGGCGACCGGATGGTTCGCATCGTGCGGGTCCGCTTCTACGCCAACGACCTGATCTGACGGCGCATTCAGCGCCTGTCCGACGACGGCCGAACCTCCGGTCCGTCATTTCAACGATTCCAACCCATCAATTGATCGGAGAGACTTCCCATGCCTGTCGCACAAGGTATCGCCAAGCAGCTCAAGGCCGTCAAGCAGACGGCGCTGGGTGCTCCGGGCTCGACCGGGAGCGCGCTGGTCCGCCGGCTCACCGCCACATTCAACCTCGACCGTGACACCTATTCGTCCAACGAAATCGCCAGCCACCAGCAATCGACCGGCGCCACCGCCGGGATCGGCAAGACTTCGGGCAAGCTGAACTGCGAGATATCCCCTGGCACCTACGCCAACTTCTGGGCCGCCCTGCTTCGCAAGGACATGGCCGCCACCGCGGCGATGACCGCCGTCGGCATCACGATCAGCGGCGGGGCTCCTGCCTGGACCGTTCAACGCTCCGCCGGCTCCTGGCTCACCGATGGCGTCAAGGCGGGCGATGTAGTCCGCTTGTCGGTTGGTGCGCTGAACGGCGCCAACATTTCCAAGAACCTCATTGTCACGGCCATCAGTTCCGGCACGGCCATGACCGTCGTCCCGCTCAACGGTGTGGCTCTGATGAGTGAAGGCCCGATCACGGGTTGCACGGTCACCGTGGTCGGCAAGAAAACCCGAGTTCCCACCTCGGGCCACACCAACGACTATTTCTCGGTCGAACAATGGTTCGCCGATCTCGTCAAGTCGGAGCTCTATACTGACGTGAAGGTGGCGATGGCCGACGTCGCGCTGCCCGCCACCGGCATCGCCACGGTCAATTTCGACATGCCGGGCCTTGGCCGGACCACCGGTGCAGCCGAGGTGATGACCTCGCCGACGCCTGAGACGGGTACGTCGATCCTCTCGGCGGTAGCGGGCAAGGTGATCATCGGGGGCGCCGTCACCAGCGTCACGGGAGCGCAGCTCCAGATTACCGGCAACATCCAGGCCGGTGAGGCCGAAATGGGCTCCAACGCCATTTCCGATCACCAGCGCGGTCGCGTTGCGGTCACAGGCTCCTTCACCGCCAAGTTCAGCTCCACCACCCTCCAGGACTTGTTCAACAGCCAAGCGCCGGCTCACTTGATCCTGGTCGCAGCCGCCAACAGCATGCCGGCGTCGGATTTCGTCGCGTTCTCGCTAAGCAACGTCAAGATTCTCAGCGATGGCGCCGATGACGGCGAGAAAGAAATCATCCGGACCTACTCGTTCACCGCCGCCATCAACGGCGCCGGCGGGACGGCCCTGGCCAATGACCAGACAATCATCTCGATCCAAGACAGCGCCGCCTAATCCGCCGCGTGGGGGCCGCTGAGTCCTGTCTTCGTCACCCAACTTTACCGCCCGGTCGCGCCGGGCTGCTTTTTCCGAAAGCAAATGATCATGACCAAGATCGCAAACCTCTCCCTCGCCGACCTCGACGCCCGCAAGGCCAGCGAAGGAGCGTTCGAGTTCGAATATCTCCAGCCGGACGGTGAGACGTCGGGCGTCTTCTTCTCGGTCCTGGGCGGCCAGTCCAAGATCGTGCAAGACGAGGCCAACCGCCTGATCAACGAGCGGCGCCGCAAGGAGGCCGTGCAGGCCGCCCAGGCCAAGACCAGCCGCAACACCGAGACCTACACCTCGGTCGAGAACGATGTCGAGTTCGGCCAGCGCCTGGCCGCCGTACGCGTGGTCGGCTGGCGCGGGATCAAGGAGACCTTTTCCCCCGAGCTCGCCCTGGCGCTCTGCCGCTCCAACCAGGACATCGCCAGTCAGGTCCTGGAACGGTCCAACGATATGGCGAATTTTATGAAGCCCTCGTCGTCGATCTCATAGGGTTCGCCGCCGAGACGTTCGAACTCGACGCGCAGCAAGACGACGGCCATCCGCTCCGGGTCCACCTGGAGAGCCTGGCCGCCCAAGGCGACGTCGAGTCGACCTACCGCCTGGAAAACGCCCCACAGCCGCCGCCGCTCGCGGCCCACCTGTGGGGCTACTTCCGGGACCTCCACCAAACCCGCGCCAATAACGGCATGTCGATCTGCCGCCTCACCCGCGGCGACATCCGGGCGTGGGAGGAGGACGAAGGCGTATCGCTGGACCGCTGGGAACGCCGAGCGATCCTGGCCATCGACGCGGCGTTCGTCGACGCGCAGTTGGCGAGGCAGGACGCGCGGGGATAGACACCGCCCTCCGAAACGCTACCTTGGCGCGCAGTCGGAGATGTAACGTATGCGGGTTTCATTGGCGGCAGCTGTGGCGGTGGCGGCATTGGGTTGGACGTCGGGCGCGATCGCGCAGGAGTCGTTGCAGCCGTTCGAGTTCAAGCAGCTCAATACAAAGCTGACACTTCAGGAAGCTCTGCAGGCGAAGCTGGTGGAGCGCTGTTACCCGTCGAATTTCAACGGCATACCAATACAGACCTGCTCCACAACGGCGAAGATCGCTCGCAGTGGCATCGCCGGCTATGAGATGTACGGCGAGTTCGTGTCGTTCGACGACGTTGGTTTGGTGACATATAAGACGGCATTCCTACCGTCAGGATTGGCGACTATCGGAGCGGCCTTCGAGGCGAAGTATGGCGCGCCGTGCACTGCCGAAAACAGCACACTCCAGAACAAATTTGGAGCAACTTTCGACCAGACAACCAGGGCATGGTGCTTTGCAGACGGCCAGCTGCAACTGAAGAGATACTCAGAGCGGAACCTGCAGCGTTCCAGCGTAGACTTCATCGCCCGACGGCTCGCGGATCGCAAACCGCCAACGCCTCCAGTGAACTTCTAGCTAGGCGGTAGTGACGATTTAGGATTCCCTGACTGGCGCTGTTCTGATTCAACGCTTCTCTTTGGAGGGTGTGTTGGAAGGCGAGGTTCTTCGGGACGATCAGTGGGCGCGGATCGAGCCGTTCGTGCCGGGCGGTCGC
>NZ_JAUYNW010000112.1 GCF_030698145.1 Phenylobacterium sp.
GCGACCGCCCGGCACGAACGGCTCGATCCGCGCCCACTGATCGTCCCGAAGAACCTCGCCTTCCAACACACCCTCCAAAGAGAAGCGTTGAATCAGAACAGCGCCAGTCAGGGAATCCTAAATCGTCACTACCGCCTAGCCCGCCGCCTGGACCTCGACCACCTTGTAGGTCAGGGGTCGGCCGTCCTCGTCGGTGACGGTCACGTACTCGCCCACCGCGAAACGGTGCTCGCCCAGGCGATGGACCGGTTCGTCGTCGGCCGCGTCGTCCTCGTCATAGTCGAAGAACCAGCGCGAACCCTTGCGCGCCAGCCGCCCGTCGATCGCGTCCTCGTCCGGCGCGAATCGGCGCACCACGCAATTGGCCTTGGTCTTCGCGTAGGCCGCCGAGTCCAGCAGCCCGTCCGCGGTCAGCGGGGCCGTCAGGGCGTAGCCCCGATGGTCATCTCCACCGGCGAATTCGGTGCCGGGATTGCGGGCAAGACGCATGACAATGCGCGACAGGGGCATGATCGGACCTCGTACTTAGTGCGACAGGAAGAGCGACGGTTGGTCGGACGCCAGCAGAGTACGCGTCGTTCCGCCGAAGATGAACTCCTGCAACCGCGGGTGGCCAAATGCCCCAGCCACCAGGATCTGGGCCTCGGCCTTGCGCGCTGCGTAGAGCAACAGTGGGGCGGCGTCGCCGCTGTCGGGCAGGATGTCGAGGTCGGCCTTCACCCCGCGCGCGGCGTAATAGGCCTGTAGCCGCGTGGGGTCGAAGCTGCGCGAGGTCGCCTTCGGGGCGGCCAGGATGACGACGCTCCGCGCCTTCTCCAGCAGCGGCAGGGCCAGGCGCGCCGCGCGCGAGGCCTCCTTGCCGCCGTCCCAGGCCACCGCCACTGGTCCGCCCACGGCGAAGCCTTCGCGGGCGATCAGCACCGGCCTCTGCTCATCGGCCACCATTTGCTGGAACGCCTCGGCCAGCGGCCCTCGCCCGCGGGCCGGATCGTTGTTGAACACCACCACGTCCGACAGCCGGCTCTCGGCCGATAGCCCCGCCCAGACCGGGGTCTGCAGCGAGATGAACCGGCGCTTGTCGTAGCTGATCGTGTCCATGGCCGCCCGGGCGCTACGCTCGCCGGCCGCCGCGGCCTCCTTCAGGGATTCCAGGGCCGTGGTCTGGACCCCGCCCAGGAATCCCTCGCCCATCCAGGGCATGACGTCGGCGACGTCGGCCGGGGTGTAGACGCAGGCCAGTTCGGCGCCGAACGGCTCCGCCAGCTTGGCGGCCGCGGCGATGGCCGCCTTGTCGCCCTCACCGCCCGAAAGCGGCGCCATGATCCTTGCCCAGCTCATGTTCTTTCCCTCGTTCCAAACCCTGCCTGGACCTGGCGGCGGTTCCGCGCCTTGATATTCGCCAAGTCCTGGGTCAGTTCACGACCTTGACTGTGAGAGGAACGCGTCGGTGAGGAAAGGGCTGCGTAAAACCGAGCGCCAACCGCGCGCCTGGCAGCGGATGCTGTCGGGCCGGCGGCTGGACCTGCTGGACCCCTCGCCGATGGATATCGAAATCGAGGACATCGCCCACGGCCTAGCCCGGGTCGCGCGCTGGAACGGCCAGACGGTCGGGGAACACGCCTTCTCCGTGGCCCAGCATTCGGTGGTGGTCGAGGAGATCTGCGCCCACATCCAACCGGACTTGGAACCGAGGTGGCGGCTGGCGGCCTTGCTGCACGATGCTTCGGAATATGTGATCGGGGACATGATCTCTCCGTTCAAGGCGGCGCTGGGGGTGGACTACAGGACCTTCGAGGAGCGGCTGGAGACGGCGATCCACGTGCGGTTCGGAATTCCCGCTAAGACCCCGATTCAAATCAAGAAATTGATCAAGAAGGCCGACCGCGCCTGTGCGTTCTTCGAGGCTGTGCAACTGGCCGGGTTCACCTCGTCCGAGGCGCTGGAGTTCTTCGACGCCCCGCCCGACGGCTACACGCTGCATATCGAGCCGCTGAGCCCGGCGATGGCGCAAAGCCGTTACATTCAGCGTTACAATGTGCTGTCGCAGGCGGCGGGATTCGCCACCGTCGCCGCCGCGTTCGACACGGAGTGAGACCAGCGTGATCCTCATCGTATGCGGACTGGCCGAGGTTGCCGCGATCATCGCCGCGCGCCGTCCGTCGCACATGATCACCCTGCTCGACCCGGCCAGCATGATCGAGACCCCGGAGGGCTTCGCCGACCGCCACCTGAAGCTGGGCGTCAACGACATCGCCGAGCCCATGGACGGCATGGTCCTGCCGCATGAGGGCCTGGTCGCCGACCTGCTGAAATTCGGCGCCACCTGGGACGAACGCGCGCCGATGATCGTCCACTGCTGGGCGGGGATCAGCCGCTCCAGCGCCAGCGCCTTCGTCCTGGCCTGCGAGCGCAACCCCGACGTGGCCGAGAAAACCATCGCGCTCGCCATGCGCAAGGCCGCCCGGCACGCCTATCCCAACCGCCGTATCGTCGCCCTGGCCGACGACATGCTGTCGCGCAAGGGCCGGATGGTCGACGCGGTCGAGGCCATGGGCGACTACGAATATTCGGGCGTCGGCACGCCGTTCGACTTCCCGGCCCGCTTCTAGTGGTGGTCATCGGGCTCTCGGCGGTGGTGGTGGCGATCGCCGACGGCGACGCCGTGGTCCTGACCGTGCGCCCCAGAGGCCAGCTTCCCGGCCTGCCCTTCGGCCCCTTCGATCCCAACGGCCACCGCACCTTCGAGCTGGCCCTGCGCGCCTTCGTGACCGCCCAGACCCGGTTCGACCTGGGCTATGTTGAGCAGCTCTACACCTTCGGCGACCGCGGCCGCGACGCGCCGCTCGCCGATATGGGCGACGGCAAGGACGCCGGCGCCGCCCGGGTGCTGTCTGTGGGCTATCTGGCGCTCACCCCCAAGGCCGTGGACACCACCGCGCCCGACACGGCCTGGGCCAGCTGGTCGCGGTTCTTCCCCTATGAGGACTGGCGCGACGGACGCCCCGAGGCGCTGGCCCGGCTGGAGCCGGCCCTGCGCCACTGGGCCCAGGCCAGCGCCGAGCGCCTGGCCCGGGCGCGGCTGCTGTTCGCGCTGGACGGCGCGCCCTGGAACGAGGAGCGGGTGATGGAGCGCTACGAGCTGCTCTACGAGGCGGGCCTTGCCCCCGAGGCCGCCCGCGACCGCGGCGAGGCCGCGACACACCCCGCCCCCGACCTGGCCGCGGCGCTCGGCGAACCGATGATCAGCGACCACCGCCGCATCCTGGCCACGGCGCTGTCACGCCTGAGAGGCAAGCTGAAATACCGCCCGGTGGTGTTCGAGCTGATGCCCGAGGCCTTCACCCTCTCGGCCCTGCAGCGGGCCGTGGAGGCCATAGCCGGCGTGCCCCTGCACAAGCAGAACTTCCGCCGCGCCCTGGAGCGCGCCGACCTGGTCGAGGGCCTGGGCCGGGTCGATTCCGAGACCGGCGGCCGGCCCGCGGAGTTGTTCCGCTTCCGCCGCGAGGTCCTGGGCGCCCGGCCGGTCTCGGGGCTCAGCCTGCCGCTGCTACGGGAGTAGCGGCCGGCGTCCTGGCCGCCTGCACCAGGGCGCGGATGGCCCAGCGGGTGATCTTGCGCGACTGGCGGTCATCCAGGCGCAGGACGTCCTTGAACACCACCATGGCCTCGGTGCCGATGATCAGCGCGAGGGCCGGACCGAGCATCTCCAGGGCCTTGGGGTCGAACGTGTCGCGCGCGGGCGCCAGCGCCGCATCGATCAGCGGGGTGCGGCGGTTCTGGCGGGCCGGCAGATCTGAATCCGCGTCGCCCTTGAGGCCGGCCTGCAGGGTGTTGGCCAGCATCATCCGCAGCGGCGCCTCGTTGGCCGCCATCATCTCGTGCATGGCGGCCTCGACGCGGTCGAGCCGCGCCACGGGATCGGCGGGCGGCCCGTCGGCGAACAGCTCGGCGGCCTCGGGCAGGGCCACGTGCAGCGCCGCCTCCAGCAGCAGCGCCTCCACGCTCGGAAAGTAGCGATAGGCCGTGGCCCGCGAGACCAGGGCCTCCTCGGCGATTTCCTCCAGGCCCGCCTTGCGGCCCTGCTTCATCAGCCGGGCGGCGGCGTCCAGCAGGTCCTTGCGGGTGCGCTGCTTCTGGTTCGGGCGGCCGGGCTTCTCGGCGTGCGGCATCTCTAGTCCTGCGGCAACTGGCGCATGATGGCCGCCAGGTCGAGCCAGACGTTCTCTCTGCTGATGTCGCCGTCCTGCGCGAACTCGACCACGTGCAGCAACCGGAACTCCAGGGGACGGTCGCGCCCCTCCAGGCCGAAGGGCATTCCGGTCGCCCTGCCCCGCCAGAAGGAATCGTCGACCATGAAGCCGTCGCCATAGAGCCGCTTCCTCGTCTCGATCCTGCCGTCGGCCAGGTCGCCGAACAGGACCTCGTAGAACGGCCGCGCACCCTCCCGGCCCTGGGTCGGCCCCGTGGGCCAGCCGACGATGTCGTGCTCCACGTCGTGGGTGAGGGTGGCCAGCACGCCTTCCACGTCGTCGCGGGCCTCGAACCCGAAATGCTCGTCCATCTTCGCGTCCATCTGCGCTCGGTTGATTGTCACCGCCCAGTCTCCCATGGCTTGATCTGATACCACAGGCTCTTAATGAGATTATCATCTCATAGCAAGACGTATATGTCTCTAGCTTGCAAGCGACGGTGTTTCAGGAACATGAGCCGGGCCCCGGATATTCCGTCCGGGCGGCGAAATCGGCGCTCAGCCCTTAAACCCACGGGAGGTGGCGATGATTTTTCTCCCCTGCCGGGCGAGCGGAATTGCAACCATCCGTCGCAACAGGCACACGGTTCGCCGAACTGAGTGTCCCAAATTTTCGATTCGGAGTTACCCCTTGAAGATCAAGCTTCTCGGCGCCCTTCTGGCCGCCGCCGCCTCCATCGCCTTCGCCGCCCCCGCCTCGGCCGCCGTGCTCATCGCCGACACCGGCTGGCAGTCGGACCAGATCGACGGCATCGACACCCCTAGCGAGCAATCGGCCTGGACCTTCACGGTCTCCGGCACGGCGCTGTTCCGCATCACCGACGCCTTCGTCACCGGCGACGTGTTCTCGCTCTATGACGGCGCGACCCTGCTGGCCAAGACCACCTTCACCACCACCGCCGAGCCGATCGACTCCTTCGGCGGCACCGCCTGGAGCGACACGAGCTACAGCCGCCTGAGCTATCTGGTCGGCCCCGGCAGCTACTCGTTCACGATCACCGGCGACGGCGCCGGCGGCGTGCCCGCCGGCTTCGGCGTGCGCCTCGACACCTCCGCGGTGCCCGAGCCCGCCACCTGGGCGATGATGATCACGGGCTTCGGCCTGGTCGGCGGCGCGATGCGCCGTCGCGTGGCCACGGCGCAAGTCGCCTAAGCCAAGTCTATGACCTGTGGAGACGGCCTCGCCCCATGGGCGGGGCCGTTTCTTTTTGGGGGGCGCGGCGCGTGGGGTCCGACGCGACTTGACTCAATAGGTTGATATCAACATAATGAGTCATGACCGCCACCCCCACGGTTCCGTTCGAGACCACCTTGCAGGTGCGCGACACCTGCCTGTGCCTGCACGCGCAGCGGGCGGCGCGGGCGCTGGCGCGGCGGTTCGACGAGGCGCTTCGGCCGAGCGGCCTGACCAACGGGCAATTCTCGCTGCTGATGGCGCTGAACGGTCCGCAGCCGATGCCGATGGGCCGGATCGCCGCCCTGCTGGGCGCAGACCGCACCACGCTCACCGCCGCCCTGAAGCCGCTGGTGCGCCAGGCGCTGGCCGAGATCAGCTCCGATCCCGAGGACAGCCGCATCCGCCGGGTAGCGCTGACGGCGGACGGGCGCGCACGCCTCGCCGGCGCCCTGCCGCTCTGGGTCGCGACCCACGCGGCGCTGGAGGCCGAGCTCGAGGACTCCGAGCGACTGCGGCGCGATCTCCTCTCGCTTTCCGCCTTCCCCTCCCCCAGTCCGGAGACGACCCCATGACGATCCAGCTGACCGCCTTCCGATGGGTTCCGCCGTTCGCACAGGGCTATGTGCGCGACCTGCGGATCCGCTGGGCCCTGGAGGAGGCCGGCCTACCCTATGAGGTGGTGCTGGTCGACGGTGAAGCCCTGGCCTCGGATCGCTATCGCCAGTGGCAGCCGTTCGGCCAGGTCCCGGCCTACAGAGATGAGGCCGTCGAGATGTTCGAGTCCGGCGCCGTCGTGCTGCACATCGCCGCCAAATCCGAGGCGCTCTCGCCGCGCGACGCGGCGGGCGCCGCGCGAGTGAGCACCTGGGTGATCGCGGCGCTGAACTCCATCGAGCCCCAGGCGCAGACCCTGGTGCAGCTCGACAGCTTCTATGCCGGCCAGGCCTGGACCACGGAACGCCGCCCCCAGGCCCAGGCGAGCCTGGACCTGCGGCTGGCCTCGCTCAGCGCCTGGCTAGGCGACAAGGACTATCTGGAGGGACGCTTCACGGCCGGCGACCTGGTCATGACCACGGTGCTGCGCGAGCTGGTCGACTGCGGCGCCTTGCTGCGGTTCCCGAACCTCGAGGCCTATCGCGTGCGATGCGAGGCCCGCCCGGCGTTCGGCAGGGCGATGGAGGGGCAGATGTCGGCGTTCCGGGAGAACGAGCCGGCTTGACGGCGGCCTTCTCTTTCCCACGCGGCCAGGCCGACATCGCTTACCGAATGGCGTGAGGAACACAAAGCCGATAAGGGTCAAGATGGAGCGGGGGTTCTGGCGGCAGGCGGGAACCACATGACGGATAACAAGAGTTCCCAGCGTGTCGAGCAGTTGCTGGACAGCCCCGACCTCGCCGTGGCGCTGGAGAGCGACCGTTTCAAACAATTCCTAGACCAGGTTCCCGTGGCCGTGGCGGTCTCGGAGCTGACGCCGAACGAACGCATCGTCTACGCCAATCTGGAGTTCGAACGGTTGACCGGTCGGGACGGCGACAGGATCGTCGGCGGCCTTTGGACCGACCTGCCGGGGGAAGCGTCCACCGGCGAGGCCCGGGCCCTGGGCGAAGCGGTGGCGGCTGAACGCGACTACATCGGCTCCTACGCCCTCCCCCGCGATGGCGATCCCCTGACCGTGGACGCCTGGTCCAACATCATCGAAGACGACGAGGGCGAGCCGGTGTTCCGGCTCGTGGCGCTCGTGGAGACGGTCGCCTCGGCGACGTCGGTCCTCGACGAACTGCACGAAAGAGTGCGGGAGAAGGACACCCAGCTTCGCGAACTGCAGCATCGGGTGAAGAACAATCTGCAGATGATCACCGCCCTGATCCGGGTGGAGGCCAAGGGCGTCGCCGACCGCTCGACCGGCGAGGGCTTCGACCGGTTGGCCGGACGGGTGGAGGCGCTGGGCCTGCTTTACCGATCGCTGGGCGAGGCCGGTCCGGAGGAGGCCGTCGATCTGGGGGTCTATCTGAGCGAGATCGCCTCGGCGGTGATGCGCGCCCACGCGGTGGAAGGGATCCGCCTGGACATGCAGGTGGACACCTGGCCGGTCTCCCTGGACGTGGCCATGCCGGCGGGGCTGGTGGTCAACGAGCTGCTGACCAATGCGCTGAAGCACGCCTTCGTCGGCCGCGAGGGCGGGACCATCACCCTGCGCTGCAACAACCAAGCGGATGGCTGTCGCGTGTTCATCGCCGACGATGGCGTGGGCCTGCCGCAGGGCGCCTCATGGCCCAAGCCCGGCAAGCTCTCGGCATTGATCGTCCGTTCGCTGCTGCAGAACGCCAAGGCGCGCCTCGACGTGGAGTCGACGCCCGGCGAAGGGGTGCGGGTGACCATCGTCTTCACCAGCGAGGACGCCGCGCCCGGGGGAGACCTTCCTGCCTAGACGTGAGGCCGGCATGTCGATTTGGGGCGACGCCGTGCGACCAGACGGGGCGCATTCGCCCCAGCCTGGAAATCTCCCCATGACCATCCAGCTCACCGCCTTCCGCTGGGTTCCGCCCTTCGCCCAGGGCTATGTCCGCGACCTGCGGATCCGCTGGGCCCTGGAGGAGGCCGGCCTAGCGGCGGCGGATCAGGGTCGACGAGGGGCTTCTCGCAGGGCGTCAATCGCCTGCGCGGCGAGTCGCCTTGACTATCTTGGGTAGGTCGAAGAACTCTCCCGCCACCCAAAGGAGAACGCGAATGAAACGACTGGTACCGGCGATTTTCGCCGCCTGTATGCTTGGCTGGGCCGGATCGGCCAGCGCGCTGACCACGATCGATTTCTCGCTCGCTCCAACAAGCTTCACGTCCTACAGCGAGGGCCCTGTAACGTTCACGTCCGTCACAGGCAGCCTCGTCTACGCAGTTGAAGGCCCAAACTTCACGAACAATCTGATTGGCGAATATGAGGCGGGCTACATTCCGCTGCTACGCGCCGACTTCGCTCTCGACGTCGGGTTGGTCAGCGTTGAGCTCGGTGACTACGCCGACGACGCCGACCTGCTCTATCTGGAGGTCTTCGACTTTTCGGGCGTTTCGCTCGGCTCGACCACTCTGCTTACAGATGAGAGCTTCGAAGGCATGGAAACGCTCTCGATCACAGCGAGCGGCATCCGCTTTGCAATCTTCGGCGCGCTCCCTCCCGCCGGCATAGGGTCGAGCGTCTATGCTGATAACTTCACGTATGGACTGAGTGCAGTCCCGGAACCCGCGACTTGGGCGATGATGATCACGGGCTTCGGCCTGGTCGGCGGCGCGATGCGCCGTCGCGTGGCCACGCAAATCGCCTAAGCCAAGTCCTGCGAACCGCGGAGACGGCCTCGCTCTCCTGGGCGGGGCCGTTTCCTTTTGAGCGGCGCGGCGCCGGTGTCCTTCTCCCCTTGCGGGAGAAGGTGTCGGGCGAAGGCACGACGGATGAGGGATCAAAAGCCTTATCCGTCTGAGCTGAAGTTCGCACTGTCGCCAGCCGGAGGGTTCTGAGAGACCCCTCATCCGACCCTGCTCCGCAGGGCCACCTTCTCCCGCAAGGGGAGAAGAAATGTGAAGCTCTGCCCTCGTCTAGCGGCCGGTGAAGACCGGCTTGCGCTTCTCCAGGAAGGCGCGGCGGGCTTCCTGGCCGTCTTCGCTGCGGAAGGCGCGGCCGATGTTGGAGACCTCGTAGCGGAGCTGCTGCTCCATGTCGGCGGACTCGTAGGATTTGACGACGCCGCGCTTGAGCAGACGCAGGGTGATGGGCGACCACTCGCACAGCTCCTGGCAATAGGCGGCCAGCCGGGCGGCGAACTTGTCGTCGTCGACCACCTCGCCGGCCATGCCCCAGGTCAGGGCCTCGGCGCCGGTGACGGTGCGGTTCTCCATCATGAAGCGCATCGCGCGCTCATAGCCCATCACCTGGGGCAAGGTGATGGTCAGGCCCGCGTCGGGAGAGCCGCCGATGCGGGTGTAGCCGGCCATCAGCCGCGCGCTGGCGGCGACCAGCCGCACGTCGGTGGCCATGGCCAGGCCCAGGCCCGCCCCGACCGCCACGCCGTTGACGCCGCCGACCACCGGCTTGTCGCAACGCTTGCGGATCGACAGCAGGAACTGGCCCACCCAGCCGATGTCGTCGAGCTGGGCGGTCTGGGCGGGATAGGGCGAATAGGGTTCGGGGCCCGAGAGGTCGAGGCCGGCGCAGAAGGCGTCACCCGAGCCGGTGAGGGCCACGACCCAGACGTCGTCATCGCGAGCGGCCTCGTCGACCGCGGCGATCACGCTCCAGGCCAATTGCTGGCTGAGCGCGTTCTTCTTCTCCGGACGGTTGAGGCGGATGGTCCGCACATGTCCAACGTCGGAAACTTCCACCAGCGCGCCCATTGCAATCTCCTGTCGATGAAATGATCAAAGACGTGAGCATGGACGCACGCGGCGGCGGCTCCAACAGGGATTGCGTTCGGACATGGGGTATGGACCCTAATCGCCGGGATGAGCGGTTTGGAGGAGCGGCCCTAGGGGGCGGACGGAGGCGCGTCCTCGGGGTCTTCGAGCGCGCGGCGGTGGCGCTGCATGGCGTCGCTGAAGGAGGCGGCCAGGATGCCGGTGGGCATGGCGATGAAGCCGATGCTGAAGATGGCGGTGACCGAAGCCAGCACCTTGCCCAGGGTGGTGACGGGGAAGACGTCGCCGTAGCCGATGGTGGTCATGGTGGCGACCGACCACCAGAGCGCGCGCGGGATGCTGCCGAACTTGTCGGGCTGGATGGCGCCCTCGGCGAGATAGAGGGCGGTGGCCGCGGCGATCATCAGGAAGAAGCCGGCGGCCAGGCTGAGCAGCAGCTCGTCGCGGCGCAGGGTGATGGCCTCGACCATGTAGTCGAAGGCCCGCGACATCCGGCCGAGCTTGGCCAGGCGCAGGATGCGGCCGACCCGGACCAGGCGCAGCAGCAGGGCGCTGGTCCCGCCGACCACGGCGAGGGAGGCGACGATGGCGATCAGGTCGGTGATCGCCGCGGGGGAGACCACGAACCGCAGCCGCTCGCGCCAGGGATGGGCGGAGGGATTCCGCTCCGGCGCGGTCCAGAGGCGCAGGGCGTATTCGAGGCTGAACATCAGGCCGAGCGCCAGCTCGGCGGCGACGAAGATGTGGCCGTAGACGTCGGTGATGGTCTGCTCGGTCTCGATGATGGCGAGGGCGGTGGCGATGAGGATCAGGATCACCAGGATCCAGTTGGCCAGGGAGAGGCCGCGCGCGCGGCGGGCCCTGGGGTCCAGTTGCTCGTAGATGCGGGCGCGGAGGGACATGGAGCTCGGTGTCGTCGGTGGGCAGCCCATGGTGACGGTGTTGGGGGTGGGGAGTCTCGTATTATCGCGGGGGGTTGGCCGACATCTGCGCTGAGAGACGCTGAGGAAGTTCCCGAACCTCGACGCCGTTCCAGATCGTCAACCCGCGAAGTCGTCGCGGAAGCGTTCGATCTGGTGCATCCGTTCGTGCAGGACGGTGACGACGCCGACGTCGCCGCCCACGAGGAGCTTCCAGTAGATCAGGTGTTTCTCGTAGCGGCAGACATAGCCGTCGACGCCGAACTCGGCCGGGACCGGTCGCCAGGGGAAGCTGCGCGCCGCTATGGCCTCGAAGCGGGCGAACAGGCCGCGGATGTAGCGCTCGGCCTGGGCCTCGCCCCAGGTCTCCTCGGTATAGCGGTAGATCTCGTCCAGCCGGTGGGCCGCGCCGGCCTGGATGCGGACGCCGCTCACGGCGCTGAGCGGCGCCTGCCGCGCGTGATCACCGTGTCGGCGTCGAGCGCCTGGTAGCTGTCGTCCGGCGCGGCGAAGGCGTGCTGCAGTTCGGCCTTCAGACGCTGGAAGGTCTCGCCCTCGGCGCGCGCCATGTCGCGCCGGATCAGGTCGCGGACATATTCGCTGACATTCTCATAGACGCCGTCATCGCCGACATTGGTGGCGACGAAGTCACCGAGCAAGCCGCTGACCCGCACATTGAGCGTCATCGTCTTGGACATGGGGGCTCCGCTCTCATTTTGTCCACATGATAAGGGATATTGTGGACATTTCAACCGCGACCTGCTGAGACGAGGTGTACATTTGTTCCCTTTTTGTTCTTTACATTTCACCGTTCTCCCGCATACTATCCTGCCGCCGCTTGGGCGGGTCTTCGGAGACGCCCATGACCGCCCTGCCCGCTCGGATCGCCGGTTATACGTCTGACCTGGGGGCGGAGATCGCGCGGCGGGTGGAGGCTGGGGAGAGCATCCGTTCGATCGGGGCCGATCGCGCCATGCCGGCGGCGGCGACCATCCATAGGTGGCTGGGCCAGATCCCCGAGTTCGCCGAGCAGCGGCGGGTGGCCCGGAGCGCGGCGCGGCGGGCGGCGGCGAGCGCGCACGCCGAGATGATCGAGGCGCGCAAGGCGCGGCGCAAGCACGATTGGGGGCGATCGGACCTCTACGCCGTGGAGATCGGCGAGAAGATCTGCCAGGCGATCGCGGCGGGGCGGAGCATGGTGGAGATCTGCGCCGAGCCCGACATGCCGGTGACGGGCACGGTCTATGAGTGGCTGCGGGCGCATCCCGACTTCAGCGACATGTACGTGCAGGCCCGCGACATCCAGGCCGAGCTGCTGGCCGACGAGGCCTGGGTGATCGCCAAGGCCGCCGCGCCCGCGACCGTGCCGGTGGCGCGGCTGCAGTTCGACGTGATCCGCTGGCGGGCCGCGCGGCTGGCGCCCAAGACCTGGGGCGAGACCGGCAAGCCCGCGGCGCCGCGGCTGAACATCTTCGTGCAGAATTTCGGGGATGGAGAGGTGATCAGCGGGCCTGGGGTTGGGGAGCGGTAGGGAGGCGGCTCCAAACAAGAGTCAAAGTCCCCCTCACCCGGCCATGCGGCCGGGAGCTCCCCCAGTGGGGGAGCATCTGGGTTGCGCCGACCTCAGATCCTCCCCCAGCGCGCAGCGCGGTTTGGGGGAGGTGGCGCTCGGAGCGAAGCGGAGAGTGACGGAGGGGGTTGCAGCGCGCCGGCAAGCGACGCCGCGCCCTACTCCGCCGGGGTCTCGGCGGCTCGGCCGGCTTCCCATTCGGCGCGGAGCTTGGCGGAGGTGTCTCGGGTTCCGTCGGGGCTCCAGCCCGGGGGGCCGAAGAGGTAGCCCACGGTGTGGCGGGGGTCGCGGGCGATGTCGCGAGCGATGCCGGCCCACTCGTGGAAGGCGACGCGCAGGATGTTGAAATCGCCGAGGTTCCGCACGATGCCGTAGCGGCATTTCTCCTCGTCCAGCTCGGGCTGGAAGGTGCGAAACAGCTTGTCCCAGACGATCAGGACGCCGGCGTAGTTGCGGTCGAGATAGCGCGGGTTGCGGGCGTGGTGGACGCGGTGATGGGAGGGGGTGTTGAACACCGCCTCGAACCAGCGGGGCATGCGCCCGATGGCCTCGGTGTGGATCCAGAACTGGTAGACGAGGCTGATCCCCTTCTGGATGGCGATCATGGCCGGGGGGAAGCCCAGGAAGGCCAGGGGCAGCCAGAGCGCCCAGGTGCCGGCGACGCCGCCCGTCCAGGTCTGCCGCAGGGCGGTGGAGAGGTTGTAGTGCTGGGAGGAGTGGTGGTTGACGTGGGCCGCCCACCAGAACCGGCGCTCGTGGCTGAGCCGGTGGAACCCGTAATAGGTCATGTCCTCCAGGAGGAAGACCGCCGCCCAGGCCCAGATGGCGGTCATGGGGATGTCGAACAGCCGGTGCTGGTAGATCCAGAGGCTGGCGGCGAAGGGGACGCCGAAGGTCAGCAGGCCCGACAGCGTGCTGCCCAGGCCCATGGCCAGCGAGGCCAGGGTGTCTCGGGTCTCGTAATTGGCCTTGGCCAGTTTGAAGCGGCCGAGCGCGATCTCGAGGATCACCGCCAGGACGAAGAACGGCACCGCCAGGGTGACGGGGTCGAAGGGCGCCTTGAGCGGGTCCATCAGGCGGCCTCGCGGGGGCTGGGGGGCCAGCTTTCCAGGGCCAGGCGCGCCTGGGGCGCGGCGACGTCGGAGAGGTCGAGCTTGACCACCCCGTCGCGGAACGAGGACGAGACGGCCTGGGCCCAGGGGATCTGGCGGGCCACATAGCCGTCGCCCAGCTCGAACAGGATGAGCGCCGAGGCGCCGGAGCGGGCCAGCGCGCCGCGCCCGTCGGTCGCCACCCAGATGCGCTCCAGGTTGCGGCCGGGGAACTCGTCAGAGAGCAGCCTGCGGGCCCGCGCCTCGTCCAGCGGGGTCATGGGCTTGGCGATCTTGGCCCAGGCGGCGATGGCGACCAGCACCATCACCGCGGCGGCCGAGCCGGCCAGTTGAATGAGGTAGGCCTTGTCCACGCGTGCGTCACTCCCCTGCCCCAAGGGTCGGCGCTGGGCGCGGGGGCGTCAAGTCGCGGGAAAGTCGCTGAGTTTCGGGACCTTGGAGAAGGCGAACAGGCCAGCCACGATCAGCAGCATCAGGGCGCCGGGGAAGATGACGGCGACGTGGGGGCCGAAGGCCTGGGCCAGGAAGCCGTCGACCACGGCGCCCAGGGGGCCGCCGCCCATGAGGCCCAGGGTGAAGATCGACAGCACCCGGGCGCGGACGGTTTCGGGGGCGTGCTGCTGGACGAAGCTGCGGCCGAGCGTCATGGCCACGCCGCCGCCCAGGCCCCAGGCGAAGTTGAGGCCGCAGAACAGCCAGAACGGCAGCTGTAGACCGCAGAGCAGCAGGATCACCCCGCCTGAGCCGAGCGCGCTGAGATAGATCAGACCCTTGCGGCGCAGGGGTCCGATGCGCACCAGGGCGAGCGCCGAGACCATGCTGCCGACCCAGAAGCACATGCTGTAGAGGCCCAGCGCCGAGGCGATCTCCGTCTTGCCGGGGCTGAGCGCCTGGCCGTCGAAATAGCTCTCCACGATCAGCGGCAGCAGGACGAAGAAGCTGCCCATGAAGCAGACGCCCATGGCCACGCCGCAGAGCATGACCGGGGCGATGACCGGCGAGGCCAGGACCGCGGCGAAGCCCTCGCGGATGTCGCGGCCGATGCTGAGCAGCAGGGGCGCGTCGCGCGGCGGGCGCACGGGCGCGGGACGCGGGCGGATGCGCAGGGCCGCGAGCGTCGCGGCGACCATCAGGACGGCCTGACCCAGCAGCAGCGGGCCGACCCCCAGCAGGGGCGCGGCCGCGGCGCAGCCCATGCCGAGGATCTGGCCGCCGAACTGGGCGAGCGAGGCGTAGGCGACGGCGCCCTGCACGCCCCCCCGGGCCGGGGCGACCAGGCTGAGCAGGCTGTCGCGGGCCGGGGTGGAGAAGGCCTGGGCGGTTCCGACGGTGAGCGCATAGACGATGATCAGGCCGTAGGTGAGCACGCCGGCGCTGACCATGGCGCCCAGGCCTGCGAAGGTGAGCACGGCGAAGGCGCAGGCGACGACGACGATGGACTTGACCGGGACCCGGTCGGCGAGCGCCCCGCCCAGCAGGATGAACAGGGTGGTGGGAAGCTGCAGCGCCATCTGGGCCAGGCCGAAGCGGACCTCGCTCTCCTGCAGCACCACCCGCACCAGATAGGGGAACAGCACCACCTGCACCCCGAAGGCCAGGAACCAGGCGCCGTGGGCGAACAGGTAGGGCGCAAATCCCGTCGGGACGTCGTCGGCCGACGCGGCGGCGGCCTGGCTGGTCGGCGATGTCACGGTGTCTCCCCCTGGGGAGGGAGCGTCTAGGACAAGCGCCGCCAGCGCAAGACGTCACCTTTGCCCTTAATGTATCATAACAGTGTTATATGAGTTGTTGCCAAGCTTTCGCACTGGGCGTCAGGTGTCGGCAGGGCGACGGTCAACGAACGGGGCGCTCAGGGCGCTCAACTGTTTCGCCCGGACAGCGGGAGGACATCATGAAGACTCTTGTTCGCGCGGCGGCGCTCGCCGCAACCATCGCGCTTGGTGGCGCAGGCCTGGCCCAGGCCCAGACGGCCGAGCGCGTCTACACGCAGGGCACGGTCTGGTCGGTTGGCCACATCGAGACGAAGCCCGGCATGTTCGACGAATACATGGCCTATCTGAACGGTCCCTGGCGGGCCGTCCAGGAGGCCGCCAAGAAGCGCGGCGACGTGGTCAGCTACAGGATCCTGGCCCTGCAGGACGTTCGCGACAACGAGCCCGACCTGATCCTGATGATCGAGTATAAGAACATGGCCGTCTTCGACCAGTCGGACGAAGAAAGCGACAAGCAGACCTCGGCTGTGTTCGGCAGCCCGGTGAAGGCCAACCAGGCGGCGATCACCCGCGAGGCGATGCGGACCACCCGCGGCGGCTACCTGGCCCGCGAACTGAAGTTCATGAAGTAGCTACGGCTTGACCTTGAGTGGGTCGCCCTTCTCGCAGTCGAGGGCGACCCCGGCGGCTCGCAGAAATCGGGCCTCGGCCTGGGGGCGCCCAAGCCTTCCCAGGCGTTCTGGGCTCCCGCGCTGGTTGGTTGCGGCCAACCCTGGATCATGTGCTTCATTTTCGTGCAGAAGATCGGTGAAACGTGGGCAAGTCAGGCCATACAGGCGATGATGCGGCCTTCCTCCGCGACGGCGGCGCGACAGGCGCCCTGCTCGCGAAGTTCGCATGGGCCTCGACCTCTCTCGGCCCGCTAAGCGGCTGGCCGCAGTATCTGAAGACCGCCACGGCGATCGTGCTGCGCTCGCCGACGCCCATGGCGCTGCTGTGGGGCGAAGAAGGCGTGATGATCTACAATGACGCCTATGCCGAAATCGCCGGGTCGCGTCACCCGGATCTGCTCGGCAGCAAGGTGGGCGAAGCCTGGCCCGAGGTGATCGAGTTCAACGAGCAGGTGCTTAGGACCGTGCTTGCGGGAGCGACCCTGAAGTACCGCGACCAGCCGCTGAAGCTGCGCCGTTCCGGCGTGCTGGAAACGCTCTGGTTCGACCTCGACTACTCTCCCGTTCCAGACGAAGCGGGGCGGCCCGCCGGCGTGCTGGCCGTCGTGGTGGAGGCCACCCAGCGGGTGCTCGCCGAGCGGAGGGACGCGGCCAACGCGGAGCGGCAGCGGAAGATGTTGGAGCAGGCGCCGGGGTTCATCTGCCTCCTGAGCGGCCCGGACCACGTCTTCGAGTTTCGAAATGACGCCCACAAGCGCCTGTTCGGGGAGCGGGACGAGATTGCAAGATCCCACGCCGAAGTCTTCGCCGACCTCCCGGATCCGGGGTTCATCGAGCTGTTGGACCGGGTCTACGCGACCGGAAAGCGCCATGTCGCCCGGGCCCGGCCGGTGAACCTGAGAGACCGGCCGGACGGACCCTTGGAGCAGCACCTTCTCGATTTCGTCCTGCAGCCCGTGAGCAACGAGCTGGGCAAGGTCTCCGGCATCTTCGTCGAGGGCTTCGACGTCACCGA
The DNA here is from genome assembly GCF_030698145.1 of Phenylobacterium sp. Classification (GTDB taxonomy): domain Bacteria; phylum Pseudomonadota; class Alphaproteobacteria; order Caulobacterales; family Caulobacteraceae; genus Phenylobacterium. Next base: position 16,828 of record NZ_JAUYNW010000112.1, read on the forward strand.
GCAGGCGCGCGCGCAGGCGGCGGCCGAGGAGAGCGGTCAGCGGCTGAGCGCAGCCGTCGCGATCGCGCGCCTGGGCATCATCAGCTGGGATCGCAAGACCCGCGAAGCCACGCTTGACGAGCGGACGCGCGAGATTTTCGGTTTCGGACCCGACTCGATCGTGACCATCGACGACGTGATCCTTCGGATCGCTCCCAAGGACCTCACGCGCATCGGCATCGGGACGACGCCCGATTGGTCGGAGAGTCCGCGGCAGGAGCGCGAGTTCCGGATCCACCTGCCCGACGGCGTCGTGCGCGACATCGTCAGCGTCAGCGTCCTGTCGCCGGGCCCTAACGGCCCGAACACGCGGGCGGTCGGCCTCTTCAGGGACGTCACCGAAACGCGCGCCGCCGAGCAGCGGCAGCGGATGCTGATCAACGAGTTGAACCACCGGGTGAAGAACAGCCTGGCCACGGTGCAATCGATCGCCGCCCAGACGTTGCGCTCCGCCCACGACGTGTTGAGCGCGCGCGTCGCGCTGGAGGCGCGCCTGGTGGCGCTCGCGGCCGCGCACGATATCCTCACGGCCGAGAGCTGGCACGGCGCGCGCCTGATCGACGTGATCGCCGCGGCCATGGGCCCCTTCGAGACCGTGCAGCGGCCGCAGATCAGTCGTTCCGGCCCGCCCGTCTGGCTGGCCGCTCAGCCCGCCTTGGCGCTGAGCCTGGCGCTGCACGAACTCGCCACCAACGCGGTGAAATACGGCGCGCTGTCCACGCCCGAGGGGCGCGTCACGATCGGCTGGAACCTGGAGGGGGATATGCTGACGATCACCTGGCGCGAGGACGGTGGTCCGCCCGTCCGGGCGCCGGTCCGCTCGGGCTTCGGCTCCCGTCTCCTGCAGCGGAGCCTCGCCCGCGACCTGCACGGCGAGGTCGTGGTCGCCTTTGCGCCCGAGGGCGTCGTCTGCGAGATCCGCTGCCGTCCGAGCGCGCTCCAGGCCGCGCGTGGCTTCATGGACGCCTGACGGGAGATCGAGCTCACCTACTTCGCCCCAGATCCTGCGCTGGCAAAGCGTCGCGGACATGTAGAAGCTGGGGCGAGTTGAGGAGAGCACGAATGACCGAGCCCCAGCAGGCCACGCTCAATTGGGGCGTGAAGCAGAGCTTCCGGAACTATGTGGAGGCCACGGGCGGCGTCACCGAGGCCGGCGGCGGCGCCGAGCGCGCGCCGGACGGCGAGTTCATCTTCGCCGCCGCGCCGGGCGATGGCCTGAGGCTGGACGCCGACGGCAAGCTGGAAGGGCATGGGACATTCCTGGGCGAGGTGCGGTTCGAGGCCCATGGCGGCATGCTTTCGGTGTTCCTCGCCGACCCGAGCCTGGAGATCAGCGAGGCCGGCGCAGTCCTCACCGTCGCCGACAGCAGCGCGCGCACGCGGCGCGTGGAGATCGCACGGCTCGACCTGAGCGCGATGACCACTGGGGACGCCGGCGAGATCGTGCTGCCGGCGGCGCTGTCGATGGACGGGATCCAACTGCTCGGCGACCACTATCCGCTGAGGACGGCGCTCGACCCGGTGCGCCTGACCCTGGCGGAGCGCTAGGGTCGGAGCTTTCGCATGTACGGCGGACCTAAGATGCTCCACCTCCGGGGCAGGGCTATCGCATATGGCCGTAGATCCATGTGGGACGGGGGCCAGATGCTCCCCCTCGGGGGGAGCTCCCGGCCGCATGGCCGGGTGAGGGGGACTAAAATGCCCTTCAACGGAGGTTCGACCGGTCTGAGCAGGAGTCAAAGTCCCCCTCAGGCCCTTCGGGCCAGCTCCCCCAGAGGGGGAGCATCTAAGCTC
>NZ_JAUYNW010000009.1 GCF_030698145.1 Phenylobacterium sp.
CGAGGCCAACGTCCCCTATGACGAGGTCTTCGAGCTGGAGGACATCAACGCCGAGTTCCCGGTGGCCGACGTGGCCTTCGTGATCGGGGCCAACGACGTCACCAATCCCGCCGCCAAGACCGACAAGACCAGCGCCATCTATGGCATGCCGATCCTGGACGTGGAAAAGGCCCGCACCGTGCTGTTCGTGAAGCGCGGGATGAGCAGCGGCTACGCCGGCGTCGAGAACGAACTGTTCTTCCGCGACAACACCATGATGCTGTTCGGTGACGCCAAGAAGATGGTCGAGGGTATCCTCAAGGGGCTCTGAGGCCGGGGACTGACTTGCGCAATCCGCAGCCGCTGCACGTTGGCTCGACGTCGCCGCCTCGCGCACCCCGCTGATTCGAGACAAGCTCTCGCCGCCGTCGGGCGCGATGGATTGCGCTGAATGTATGAGTCCTATAAAAGAACCGATAACCTCAGTCCGTGAGGTGGCCGAGCCTTGGAGCGACCATGAAGACCAGGATCACCGAACTGTTCGGCATCGAACGCCCGATCATCCAGGGTGGGATGCACATGGTCGGCTTCGCCGAGATGGCGGCCGCGGTGTCGAACGCCGGGGGCCTAGGGATTATCACGGGTCTGACGCAGGGCACGCCGGAGAAGCTGGCGAAGGAGATCGCCCGCTGCCGGGAGATGACCGACAAGCCGTTCGGCGTGAACCTGACCTTCCTGCCGGCGGTGACGCCGCCAGACTATCCGGGCTTCGTGAAGGTGATCATCGAGAGTGGCGTGAAGGCGGTCGAGACCGCCGGCAACAACCCGCAGAAGTGGCTGCCTGCGCTGGCGGAGGCGGGTGTCAAGGTGATCCACAAGTGCACTTCGGTGCGCCACGCGCTGAAGGCCGAGGCGATCGGCTGCGACGCGGTCAGCGTTGACGGGTTCGAGTGCGGCGGGCACCCGGGCGAAGACGACGTGCCGAATTTCATCCTGTTACCCCGAGCTGCCGACGAGCTGAAAATCCCCTTCGTGGCGTCGGGCGGGATGGCGGACGGGCGGTCGCTGGTGGCCGCGCTGGCCATGGGCGCCGAGGGCGTCAACATGGGCACCCGGTTCGTCGCCACGAAGGAAGCACCGGTCCATGAGAACGTGAAACAGGCCATCCTGGCGGCGAACGAGCTCGACACGCGCCTGGTGATGCGCCCCTTGCGGAACACCGAGCGCGTGCTGATCAACGCCGGCGTCGAACGGCTCCTCGAGAAGGAACGCACCCTGGGCGCCGCCTTGACCTTCGAGCAGATCGCTCCCGAGGTCGCCGGGATCTATCCGCGCGTGATGGTCGATGGCGACATGGACGCCGGCGCCTGGAGCTGCGGCATGGTTGTGGGGTTGATCGACGACATCCCCACGGTTCAGGAACTGATGGATAGGATCATGGCCGAAGCCGAAATGATCATCCGCAAACGTTTGGACGGATTCCTGGCGGCCGGAGTCCTATCGCAGCTGACGACTGTCCATGCCTGACCGAGCCCGACGGAAATAGCGCGCGGGAAGACTGACGGAGAAGGGAACCCGTGCGGTGCGCGGCGGACTGCCTCCGACGCGCGTCTCAGGCGGCCTGGCGTTGGCGAAGGCCAGGGATCGAGTCCTGCGCAAACCTAGGGTCCATCGGCCTGAAGCTGCTGGATGGCTTCAATCGTTGTCCGGGACGCCCGCGGACACAGCCTGTCCTGCATCGACGTCCGGCCAGCGCGTTCCCAAACGCCGAGCGCGTCGGCTCAGGAACTGCTTCGCGGAGGGGGGCTTCGGCGAGGGAAACGATCGAACTCCTTCGATGACAACCGGACGATGACCCCTCGGCCTCGGCCGGGTCACGCAACTGCCGTTGTCGGGCCGCTCTCGCGCGCCTCCACGAGATTGACGCGCGTTCCGCACAGCACCACGCCGCCCTTGGCGTCGAGCGCGCCCCTGGTCTTCGCGGCCGCACGTACGGTCGCCGCGTTTCGCACGCTGACGTCGAAGGCGCCGAGCCCCTCACCGCGCCCGTCGCGGACCGCCGCGAAGCGGATCTCACCGCCTTCCTCGAGGCCGATCCGGAATCCTTCGGCGGTTTCCCGCCGCGGCCGATCCAGGACTTGCGACCATCGCGCCGACATAGCGTCGGGATCGTCGGCCTGAAGCTCGGCGCCCACGATTGCGAGCGACATGTCCGTCTTGACGTTCTCGCGCCAACGAGGCCCGCCCCACTCCCAGCGCTCCTTCGGGACCATGACGTCCAGCGAGAGGATCGCGCCCCCGACGTCGGTGGGATGCAGGTGGCTATAGCTCACCTTTCCCCCGTCGCGGTCGATCTGGTGAACGATGCGCACGCCCAGGTCCGCCATGCGGCGCCGGGCCGCCGCCATGTCGTGGTCGATCTGAAGGATGACCATGTAGCCGCCGTCGCCGCCGCGCCTCTTCAGCAGCCGGCCGGCTGTGGTGCCTTCCTGCTTCGGTGACACCACCTCGAGGAAGGTGTGGCCCACCGGCCAGACGGCGTTGTGCAGTCCGAACACATCGACGTCAGGATCGGCATAGTCGTCGCCCAACCTAAGCACGGCCACGATGTCAGCCCGGGCCGCCGCCAGGTCCTGCCCGACCAGCGCGATCTGCCTAAGGCGCATTTTCTTCCTCCGTAATTTTCAGTTATTTTTACACTCATAGGGCCGATCCAGCCGCCGAGGCGAACCGCGGCCTCCCTTGGAATACCATTCTCGCTGTAAGCCGGATCGGGTCTACCGCCTCTGCGACTCTGGTGGCGGCGCGCCTCCTTTCCGCAATCGGTCCATGAGGAGTTCTCCTCTCAAAGCTTGAGAATGGATTTGGCGATGATGTTCCGCTGTACCTCGTTCGAGCCGCTGTAGATCGTCAGTTTGCGGCCGTTGAGATATATCGGGGTGACGCCAGGGGCATATTCAGGTCCGATGGGCGTGGCGTTTGAGCCCGGCTCCAGCACCTCGCGCTGGTAGGGCAGGGCGTAGCGCCCCACGCCCCGTCGGGCCAGACTCAGGATCTCTTGGCGGATCTCCGTTCCCTTCACCTTCAGCATCGAGCTCTCCGCGCCGGGAGCCGCGCCGGCCCCAGCGGCGGCGACCACGCGCAGAGTCGTCGTGGTGAGATTCAGGAGGTCGATCTCCGCCTTGGCCATTCTGCTGGCGAACGAGGAGGTTTCGGCCAGCGGCCGGCCCCGCTCAGTCTCGGTCCGAGCAATCTCCTTGACGAGCTCGAGGGACGCGGCTGATGGCCCGACCAACGCCTGCGTCGTGCGTTCGTGGGTGAGCAGGTACTTGGCGTAGGTCCAGCCCTTGTTCTCCTCGCCGATCAGATTGGAGGCCGGCGCGCGGGCGTTCGTGAAGAAGACTTCGTTCACCTCGTGCTCGCCGTCGAGCGTGATGATCGGGCGGACCTCGACGCCCGCTTGGTTCATGTCCACAAGGATGAATGAGATGCCGTCCTGCTTCTTGCCGTCGCCACTCGTGCGCACGAGGCAGAAGATCATGTTCGCGTGCTGAGCGTGGGTGGTCCAGATCTTCTGGCCGTTGATCACATAGTCGGCCCCATCGCGCACGGCCGTCGTCTTGAGTCCCGCCAGATCCGATCCGGCGCCGGGCTCCGAATACCCCTGGCACCACCAGTCGCTGCAGTTGAGCATCCTGGGCAGCCAGTATCGCTTCTGCGCCTCAGTTCCGAATTTGAGCAGAACGGGGGCGAGCAGCTTCAGACCTACGGAGACGTCCTGGGGCGCATTGGCGAGGCCGCATTCATAGTCCCAGATGAAGCACTGGCTGACAGACCAGTCTTGGCCGCCATATTCTTTCGGCCACTCCGGCGCGAGCCATCCGTATTCGTTCAGGACCGCCCGCCAGCCCTCGGCGTCCTGCTTGCTGAGGGTCTTGCCGAGCCGGACTTT
>NZ_JAUYNW010000017.1 GCF_030698145.1 Phenylobacterium sp.
GAACACCTCCTATGCCAAGGCCCTGGAGCGGCTCGGGACGGACGACGCCCGGCGCGCTGGCGCCACAGCCCTGATGTATGCGCTCGCCACCAACGCCCTGCTCTTCGGGTTCGCCTGGGCCGGCTACGCGCTGGAGGTGGCGGCGCTCGTATGGCTGCCCCGCATCATCGGCGGGGTCTACATCCGATTCTTCCTGAGCTGGGCGCCGCACCATCCGGCCACGGACCTGGGCCGCTACCGCGACACGCGCGGCTTCCGGAGCCGGCTCGGCAACATCCTGACGATGGGAATGCAGTACCACATCATCCACCACCTCTATCCGCGCATGCCGCTGATGCGGCATCCGGCGGCGTTCCGCGCGCTGCGGCCCATTCTCGTGGCGCGCGGCTGTCGGCTGGACGGGATCTAGCGGCCGATCAGGCCTTCACCGCCGCGACTTGAGCTCGATCACCACTTCTCCGTCCAAGGCCGCAGCACGACCTCGAACGTCCAGGTCGACCGATGTTGGCGATGGAGCTGCAGATAGGTCTCCGCGATGCGATCCGGGTCGGCCATGTTGTCATCGACCGTCGTGCCCGCCAGCCGGTGGGCGCGGCTGCCATCTTCCTGCGTCCAGCCAATCGCCGCGTCGATCGGCACGTTTGCGACGTGGATGCCCTGGGGCATCAGCTCCCGCGCCATGCTCTGGGCGAGCCCGGATTTAGCCTGGCACGCCATGGCGAAGGCCGCGCTGGTCGGGAAGCCTTTGAGCGCCGCGCTTGCGTTGGTGAAGACGATCGTGCCCTTCGCGCCGTTCGCGTTCACGGGATTGTCGCGCATCACGCTCGCGGCCTGCTGGCCGACCAAAAAGGCGCTGAAGGCCGCGTTTCGCAGGGTCTCCAGCGCCATGCCCGGGTCGGCTTCGGTGATTCCCTTGCGGAAGATTCCGGCGACGCGGCCATCTATGTTGTGCACGACCAGCGTCGGAGCCCCAAGGTCTCGAACAACGTCCTGGAACAGGAGCGCCACGGCGGCTGGGTCGGCGGCGTCGCACCCGTATCGGCGCACCCCATGAGACGCCTCCAAGGCCTCCAGCACAGGCTTGTCCGGATTCCTAGCCGCGATCGCGACACGCATGTGGTTCTGGGCAAACAGCCGGGCGCAGCTTGCGCTGATGCCGGGGCCGCCCCCAACGATAAGCGCGACGTCGCGTGACGAAGTCTGGCTGTCCGTGGCGACGGCTTCGGTCATGTTACGCGCTCCTTCGTTGTGGGTGATCAAGCAGGTCGCCCCGACAGGGTGGCCTCCCTCGCCTTGCGCCTCGCTCCAGCCTGGGCGACGCCCTTCGCCTACTGATCGGAGCCGATGACAAGCGCCCGTCGTCCAGAGACTTTGCGCTTGATCTCATATCCAAAACAGCATGACGGTTAGCATTCAGACAATCAAGTCCGACCTAATCTAGGCCAACCCCGGAGCGCCATGTGACCCTCAAGCAACACACCGTCCGCGCCAATGGCCTGGACTTTCCGGTCCTTGAGGCGGGCGATGGACCCTTGGTTCTTTGCCTGCATGGTTTTCCCGACCATGCCCGCAGTTGGACGGATCTGATCGAGCGCCTGGCGAAGGAGGGGTATCGTGCAGTGGCGCCGGCGATGCGCGGCTACTGGCCAGACGGCAGGGCTCCAGACGGCTGCTACCAGTCGTGGGCCACGGGCGGCGACGCCGTCGCCTTGATTGAGGCGTTGGGCTCAGAGACTGCAGTCGTGATCGGCCATGACTGGGGCGCTGCGGCCGCCTACGCCGCCGCCAACCTGGCCCCGGAGCGGATCAACAAGCTCATCACCATGGCGGTGCCTTACGGACCTCAGATCCGGGCAGCGTTCATGCTCGACGGCGATCAGCAGCGACGCAGCTGGTACATGTTCTTCTTTCAGACGCCGATGGCCGTCATGGCGGCCGGCGCGAACGACTTCGCCTTCATCGATCGTCTCTGGGCGGAATGGTCACCGGGCTACGTTTTGCCGGACGCTGATCGCGTCGCACTCAAGGCCATGTTCGCCCACCCGGGCGTCCTGGAAGAGACGCTGGGGTACTATCGGCAGCTCTTCGGCGGCCCTGAGGTGAAGCCAGAGTGGGCGGAGACAGCGGCCAAGCTTGGCGGCCCGATCTCCATGCCGGCCCTGTACCTGCATGGCCGCAACGACGGCTGCATGGGCGTCGGATTGCTCGACGGAATGGAGGACCAGTTTCCTGCGGGACTTCGCAAGGTCGTAATGGAGGATGCGGGTCACTTCCTGCAACTGGAGCAGCCCCAGCGCGTCGCCGAAGAGATCATCGGCTTCCTCAAGATCGGGATTTAGCAGGGCCAGCTCGAAGGGGGCTAACCGACCAACCGGCCGGCACGCGATTGACTTTCAGCATGTCGATTGACATGCTGATTAGCAGCCAGTGCTCAGGCGCGTGGTCGGGCGAAGCCTCCGAGGTCGCAAGGCGCCGGCCGGGCCTTCTCGTCTCGGCCCGATCGCGTCCCGTTTTCCCGTCGCAAAGGACGTTACCCATGTCTGAAATCACCCTTGACGCCTACAAGGCGATGATCGGCCAGGAGGTGGGCGTCTCGCGCTGGTTCGAAGTCGGCCAGGACCGCATCGACAAGTTCGCCGACGTCACCGAGGATCATCAATTCATCCATGTGGATCCCGAGCGCGCCAAGGCGACCCCGTTCGGCGGCACGGTCGCCCACGGTTTCCTGACCTTGTCGCTCCTGGCGCCGATGATGTTCGACGGTCAGCCCCGACTCGCGGGTACCTTGATGGCGGTGAACTATGGCTTCGACCGCGTGCGGATGATGTCGCCGGTGCGGGCTGGGAGCCGCGTCCGCGGCCGCTTCGTGCTCAACGAAGTGGTGGATCGCGGGCCGGGCGAGATCTTGATCAAGAGCCAGGTTACGGTCGAGATTGAGGGAGCCGAAAAGCCGGCGCTCGTCGCCGAGTCGCTTGGCCTCACACGTTTCGCCTGACCCCCGTCCCAACACCGAACGGCAGGAATCACATGAAGACCCGCATCACCGAGCTCCTCGGCATCGAACGGCCGATCATCCAGGGCGGCATGCACTATGTCGGCTTCGCGGAGCTGGCCGCGGCGGTCGCGAACGCCGGTGGGCTAGGCCTGATCACCTCGCTCACCCAGCCCTCGCCGCAGCATCTGGCCGCCGAGATCCGTAAATGCCGGGGCCTGACGGACAAGCCGTTCGGCGTGAATCTCACCTTCCTCCCCTCCGTGACGCCGCCGGACTATCCCGGCTACATCCAGGCGATCATCGACGGGGGCGTGAAGATCGTCGAGACGGCCGGGAACAACCCGCAGAAGTGGATGCCTGTCCTGAAGGACAACGGGATCAAGGTGATCCACAAATGCACCTCCGTACGCCACGCGCTGAAGGCCGAGGCGATCGGCGTGGACGCCCTCAGCATCGACGGCTTCGAATGCGGCGGTCACCCGGGCGAGGACGACGTGCCCAACTTCATCCTGCTGCCGCGGGCGGCCGACGAGCTGAAGATCCCGTTCGTGGCCTCCGGCGGCATGGCTGACGGCCGCTCGCTGGTGGCGGCGATAGCGATGGGCGCCGAGGGCATGAACATGGGCACACGCTTCATCGCCACCCAGGAAGCGCCGGTGCATGAGAACGTGAAGCAGGCCCTGGTGGCGGCCAGCGAGCTCGATACTCGCCTGATCATGCGCCCGCTGCGCAACACCGAGCGCGTGCTCGTCAACGCAGGCGTCGACCGGCTTCTAGAGAAGGAACGGACCCTGGGCCCGGCGATCACCTTCGCCGACATCGCGCCGGAGGTGGCCGGGGTCTACCCGCGGATCATGCTCGGCGGCGAGATGGACGCCGGCGGCTGGAGCTGCGGCATGGTCGCCGGCCTGATCCACGACGTTCCGACGGTCAAGGAGCTGCTCGACCGCATCATGGATGAGGCCGAGAGCCTGATCCGCCAACGCCTCGCGCGCACTCTGGAACCCGTGCCGGCCTGAGTCCGGTCAAGCTGGCGCGCCCGAGACGGCCCAGGGCGTGGCGCATCCGCGTCTCGCGCTCGGGATCGACGGATTGTCCTGAGGCTATTCTGCATGTTATGCCTCATGCATGTGCATTCGCATGATGACCGTCATGCAGGTCGTCAAGCATGAGTTGGAGTTGATCGGGTGGGCCATTCACGGGCGGAAAAGGCCGAGAGCCGCGAGCGTATCCTCGACGTCGCGGCGCGACAGATTCGGCAAGGCGGGCTTGATAGCCTGAGCATCGCCGAGATCATGAAGGCGGCGAACCTGACTCATGGCGGCTTCTACGGCCATTTCCCGTCCCGCACGGCGCTGATCGCCGCGGCCCTCGAGCGGGCGATGGACCGCGGCGAGGCCTCCTTCGTGGCCGCCAGGACCCCCAACGCGCCCGGAACGGTCAAGTCGATCGTGAACAGATATCTGAGCCCGGCGCATCGCGACGACACCCGCGACGGCTGCGCGATCGCGGCCCTGTCGGGCGATGTCGGGCGCGCCGAGGACGACGAAGTCCGCACGCAGATGGCGCGTCGCCTTGAGCAGAGTTTCGAGGACATGGCCAAGGCGATGGGCGGCGACCCGAAGGCGGAGGCCGCCGCGGTCACGGCGTGGTGCGCCATGGTCGGCGCCATGAGCCTATCGCGGGTGTTCCGCGGCACGGGTCGTTCCGATGAGATTCTACGCACGGTCCGGCAATCCATCCTCGACCTGGATGCGGCTGTCCGCGACGGCGAGTGATCCCGGCGCCGCTCAGTCGCGGACGACGTCGTTTTCCAAGTCGCAGATGAGTTGGGCGGCAGGCGGGACCTCGGCGTCGTGCGACGGGCCGCCGCGCCGCTGAACGAGATCGGCCTGCGGCGCGCGTCCCTGTCCCCACCACTCCGGGCCGCGCGCCAAGAGCCGCTCGCCGCTAGCCGCGGGCCCGGCCTCAGGGCGTCTCGGAACTCGGGCTTCGTCCTGATCAGATAGCCGTGCGATCGCGGACTGAAGCACCGTGATCCCCTTCTCGGCCGCCTCACGGCGCGCCTCGAGGAGCCGGAGCTGCCGCCGGAAAATCGACAGCGCGTCCGCATGCAGGGCGGCCCTGCCCTCACGCTCATGGAGATCGAGGAGGTGTCCAACCTCGGCCAGGGGCATGCCCACCGCACGGCCCTGCAGGATGAGGGTGAGCCGAGCCCGGTCCTTCCTGGAATACAGCCTTGTCGTGCCCTGACGATCCGGCGTCAGCAGGCCCAACTCTTCATAGTAGCGCAGCGTGCGGGCGGAGACTCCGAACTCCCGGCATAGATGGCCTATGCGATAGGTCCTGGACGGCGCGTCGAGCGGCTCGACAGACATTCACGTTCCCCTGTCTTCGATCTGGCCCACCCCGGCCGGCCCTCGGCGGTCAATGCTGTGCTGCCGGCAGGTGGACGACGAGGCCGTCGAGGTCCGCGTGGACCTTGATCTGGCAGGCCAGACGGGACGTTTCGAGCACCCCCTCGGCGAACTCCAGCATGGACGCTTCCATCTCGTTGCGGTCGCCCAGGCGCGCGATCCAGTCGGGATGCACGTAGACGTGGCAGGTGGCGCAGGCGCAAGCGCCGCCGCAGTCGCCGTCGATGCCGGAGATGCCGTGGGCGACCGCGCCTTGCATCAGGCTGACCCCGGGCTGGAGGATGATGCGGTGCTCTTGCCCGCTGTGTTCGACATAGGTGATGACGGGCATGTCGGCTTCTCATACGCGTCGCGGCCGAGGCCGGCGCTAGGCTTGGGCGTGGCGGCGCGGCGTCAGACCGGAATGCGGACCGGAAGGTTGAGGTAGCCCTTCACGAAGGAGGCCGGGGTGCGCTCCGGCTCGCCGACAACCTCGATGACGGGGAACCGCTTGAGGATCTCTTCCCAGATGATCTTCAGCTGGAGTTCCGCCAGCCGGTTGCCGACGCAGCGGTGGATGCCGTAGCCGAACGACATGTGCTGGCGCGGCCGCTCGCGGTCGATGATGAAGGCGTTCGGGTTGTCGATCACCTCGTCGTCGCGGTTGCCCGAGACGTACCACATGACGACCTTGTCCCCCTTCTTGATCAGCTTGCCACCGAACTCGATGTCCTCCAGCGCCGTGCGGCGCATGTGGGCGAGCGGCGTCTGCCAGCGGATCGCCTCGGAGACCATCGAGGGGATGAGCGCGGGGTTGTCCCGCAGTTTCTGGTACTGGTCGGGGTTCTTGCTCAGGGCGTACAGCGAGCCCGAGATGCTGTTGCGAGTGGTGTCGTTGCCGCCCACGATCAGGAGGATGAGGTTTCCGAGGTATTCCTCGGGGCTCATGTTCCGGGTGGCCTCGTTGTGGGCCAGCAAGGAGACGAGGTCGCCGGTCGGCGGGGCGTTGACGCGCTCGTTCCAGAGTTCGGTGAACGCCCCCAGGCACTCCATGAGAACGGCGAGCTTCTCCTCGTCGTTCTTCAGCGGCATGTCGGGCCCCGGCTCCATGGTGGCCATGTCCGACCAATAGGTCAGCTTGCGGCGCTGCTCGAAGGGGAAGTCGAACAGGGTGGCCAGCATCTGGGTGGTCAGCTCGATGGACACACGATCGACCCAGTCGAAAGTCTCGCCCCTCGGCAGCTCATCGAGAATTTTGGCGGCCCGCTCGCGGATGATCGGCTCCATCCGCTGCAGGTTGAAGGGCGACACGGCCGGACTGACGACCTTGCGCTGCGCGTCGTGCTTGGGCGGGTCCATGGCGATGAACATCGGCAGGCGCAGCGGCGTGGCCGGATCGACGATGACGATCCCGCCGAGCGCGGCTTCCGACGAGAACACCTGGTGATTGGTGTCGACCGCCATGATGTCGTTGTACTTGGTGATCGACCAATAGGGACCGTACTGGCTCTCGCGACAGTAGTGCACCGGATCCTCGCGCCGCAGCCGCTCGAAGTAGGGCCAGTGGCTATCGGTGCGCCACAGCTCCGGCTGACTGACGTCGATCTCCGCCAGAGGAGTGGATCGGACGCGATCAGTCGCGGTCTGGGCAACGGCTCCGTCGGCCATGGTCTTCACTCCCTGCCGCCCGCCTTCAGGCGGGTCTGATGCGTGAGGTTAGGTGGCCGGCTCATGATGGGGGATGGCGCCTTGCGCCTACTTCATGGCATTTTGCGCCAGATGGCCGAGGCCCTAGAACAACTGCCGATGTCCCTGGGCTATTTCCGGCTGGTCCTGCGATGCTTCGGCGACACCCCAGAGCGTCAGGCCGCCATCCTGGCCGGCACCGGCGTGACCGACGAGATGCTGCGCGATCCGTCCGCCGACATCAGCCTCTTCCAGCAGGTCCGACAAATCGAGAACGTCACCGGCCTGTTCGGGGACGGCTGGGCGCTGCGCGCCCCCGAGATGTGGAACGCCTCGTCGCATGGCCCCCTAGGGGTCGCCGGCATCGCCGCGCCCGACATGGCCACGATGATGGATGTGATCACTCAGTTCGGCTTTGTCCGCGCGCCCTTCTACAGGACGTCGCTGCGGCGCGGCGCGGACTGGAGCCAGGTGGACTACGAGCTGACCGTCGATCTCGACGAGCGCCTTTGGCGACCGATGATGGAAATCTCCTTCATGGGAATCCGGGCCGGGATCGCCTCGATGCTGGCCGCGCCGCCTGCGGAGGCGCGTTTCTCCTTCGCCTGCGCCGAGCCGGAGCACGCGCCACAGGTCCGCGCCATCCTCGGCGACCACGTGGCCTACGGCGCGCAGCGCAACGCGATCCGTTTTCCCACGGCGTGGCTTGCCCTGCAGTCCCCCTTCGCCGACGCCACCCTGTACGCCGTCGCGCTCCACGAGCTGCAGGCCGCCAGGGCGCGGCTCACCGCGCCCGTCGGCTTGCGGGGCCGGGTCGAGCGGCTGCTGAAGTCACTGCCCGCCGGCCGCCTCACCGCGGACGAGGTTGCCCGCCTGACCGGCGTATCGCGACGAACCTTGGTCCGGCGGCTCTCGGAGGCCGGCGCCGGTTACCGCGAGCTCGTGGACGCCGAACTGCGAGGCCGCGCCGAGCGGCTGCTGCGCGACGGCGACCTGTCCCACGCGCAGATCGCCGAGCAGCTAGGCTACACCGATCCGTCCAGCTTCAGCCGGGCCTGCCGCCGGTGGTTCCGCGGCCCGATTGCGCCCAGCTGATCGCGTGGGCCCGCCCTGGCCATCCGGCCCATTGCATCTGGATGATGATTTACATGCAGATTGACCGGGTTCCGTTTTAGGACCTATATGCCTTGAGCTCGAGTTGAGGTCCGGCGTGGCCTTGAAACGAAACACGCCAGGCAGGAGCGCGCGATGAGCCGCCGTCAGCTGGACACCGGCACCGACGAACTCCTTGGCGAAGTGCGCGACGGGGTCGCCATCTTCACGCTGAACCGTCCCCAGGCGCGCAACGCCCTGTCCGACCGGCTGACGCCGGCGCTGCGGGCCGGCATCGCCGCCTGCGACGGCGACCCGGAGGTCGGCGCCTTCCTGATCACCGGCGCCGGCGGCGCGTTCTGCGCCGGAGGCGATGTGAAGGACATGGGGGCCTCGCCGCCTCGCACCAACGTGTCCCTCGAGGCCCGGACGGCCGAGCTGATCCGACGCCAGCGGATGCTGACCGGGGCGCTGGTCCGGAGCCGGAAGCCGAGTATCGCCGCCCTCCCCGGTCCGGCCGCGGGCGCCGGCCTTTCGCTGGCGCTCGCCTGCGATCTCCGGCTAGCCGCCGCCAGCGCGTTCGTTCGCACCGCCTATATCCGCATCGGCTTGCCTGGCGACTATGGCGTCAACTGGTTGCTGACGCGGGCGGTGGGGCCCGGCCGGGCCCGCGAGCTCATGCTGCTGTCCGAGGATCTGGACGCTGAACGCTGCCGGCAGCTGGGCCTGGTAAACCGCGTCCTTCCCGACGACGAGCTGTTCGTCGCGGCGTTCGACCTCGCCGCGCGCCTGGCCGCCGGACCCCGCCACACGATCGGCCTCATCAAGGACAACCTCGACGACGCCATGCGGCTCGACTTCCTGCCAGCCCTCGACGCCGAGGCGGCGCGCATGGTGCGGCACAGCGGGTCGGCGGAGACCCGTGAGGCGATCCGCGCCTATGTCGAGCGGCGGCCAGCGGACTTTGCCGCCGTGGCCCGCGAGGTGCGCGGCGGGCCCCGATCCGAGGGGCGGCTAGGCACCCTGCTGAACCATCTATCCACATGAGCCTGTCGGCCGTCGAGCAAGGAAAATCCCCATGAGCACCCGTGACATTGTTCTGTGCCACCCCGTCCGCACCGCGATCGGGGGCTTCAACGGGTCCCTGAAGGCCCTGCCTGCCACCGAGCTCGGCGCGATCGTCGTGCGCGAGACGCTGCGCCGCGCCGGCCTCCACGTTGATGAAATCGGTACGGTGGTGATGGGTAACGTCATCCAGGCCGGCAACGGCATGAACCCGGCGCGGCAGGCCGCCATTGGCGGCGGCCTGCCGGTCTCGGTCCCGGCCATGACCGTCAACCGCGTCTGCGGATCCGGGGCGCAAGCGATCCTGACGGTCGCGCAGGAGATCGCCAACGGCGACGCGGACGCGGCCGTCGCTGGCGGCATGGAGAACATGGACCGGGCGCCCTACCTGATGGACGGCGGTCGGTGGGGCTACCGCATGGGACCCGCCCAGATCCTCGACAGCCTGCTGACGGACGGTCTCAACGACGCCTTTTCCGGCCAGCATTCCGGGTGGCACACCGAAGACCTGGTCGCCCAGATGCAGATCACGCGCGCCGACCAGGATGCCTTCGCCGCCCGCTCCCAGCAGCGGTTCGCCGCCGCCCAGGCGGCGGGCCGCTTCGCCTCGGAGCTCGTCGCCATCGAGGTGAAGGGCAAGAAGGGAACGGAGAGCTTCGCGGTCGACGAGGCGCCGCGCCCGGACACCACGGTGGAGACCCTCGCCCGACTGAAGCCGGCCTTCCGCGCCGACGGCACGATCACCGCGGGGAACGCGCCGGGGCTGAACAGCGCCGCAGCGGCGATGATCGTCGCCGGCCGCGCCTTCGCCGAGGCGAAAGGTCTCCAACCCATGGCCAGGCTGGCGGGCTACGGCGTCGCCGCCGTCGAGCCGGGGATGTTCGGGCTGGGCCCGGTCCCGGCCGTGCGCAGGGCGCTGGATCGCGCCGGCTGGGCGCTCTCCGACATCGAGCGGATCGAGATCAACGAAGCCTTCGCCGCGGTGCCCATCGCCGTCGCCCGCGAGCTCGGCTTGCCAGAAGACATCGTCAACGTCGAAGGCGGGGCCGTCGCCCATGGCCACCCCATCGGGGCGACCGGGGCGGTCCTGGTGACGCGGCTGCTCCACGCGATGAAGCGAGATGGGATCTCGAAGGGCGTCGTCACCCTCTGCATCGGCGGGGGCCAGGGTATCGCCCTCGCGCTCGAGGCCCTCTGAGCGGCGCAGATCGACGGGCCGACGCCGCGCGGGCCAGCCACCATAGCGCATGCGGCGCGGTTCGGCTCACGCGGTTCCGGGGATCAGGTTCCGGCTAGGTGCAAGACCACAACCGCGGGCTCGACCAGCACGACACTGCCCCGGATCCAGCGCCGGGTCCGGGCGCTCCCGAGGTTGAGGGACCGCGGGCCCTGACATGGCAGGCCAAATCGGACCTTAGGACCGGCATCGGGTAAAGGCTCAAACTGACGGCGTAAGCAGCCTGGGTTTGGGTGCCTCTGGCGCAATCGAGCGTACCGGATCATCGAAAAAACAACGAAAGAATACGCGAACATCAGTGCACCGAAATTGCACGCGACACGCTATAACAATTTGATTTTATTATCTAATATGTACGCTCCATCGTCGGGCCACCAGACCGCAGCCTTGACACCGTCGCGGGTGCAGTGGGGCGTCTACCGATCATTCAGCTCGGCGACGGCGCATGGATAGCGCGCGGTAAGCGCCGCGGCGACCAAGGTTGCCGCCGCCGCACTTCGGGCCTTGGGGTGACGGTCGAGAAAGTCCATCGCCGCGCCCCGCAGATCCTCGGCGATTACGGTCCGCAGCGGACAGAAGCTCTTGAGCTGTGGCGGTGTTTCGGCCTCCGCCGCCAGGATCTGGTCCGCCGACCCGACGATGTAACCGAGACAAAGGGCCGACCGCAGATCCGCCATATCGTCCGCCGGATGTGGCCGACAGTGTTCGTGGAGTTGCTGGCCGTCGAGGAAGCCGCGCAGGTCGGCGACCGGCGCGGTGGCGACGATGGCGGTGGCGAGCACGACCAGCCAGTTCACTCCGCCACGCGCCGGCCCGGCCGCACGCCCTCCGCCAGCAAGCGCGCCCAGATATCCTCGGCGGTCTCGGCGAAATGGAAGAGTTCGAGGTCCTGCGCGCCGATCATGCCGTGGGCCAGCAGGCCCTCGAAGTTGATCACCGAGGTCCAGTAGGCGCGGTCGACAAGGACCACGGGGATGGGCGGGCTCTTTCCCGTCTGCCGCAGAGTCAGGATTTCGAAGAGCTCGTCGAGCGTCCCGAAGCCGCCCGGAAACACCACGAGGGCGTTGGCCCGCATCGCCAGGTGCATCTTGCGCATGGCGAAATAGTGGAAACGGAACGTCAGGGCCGGCGTGCTGTAGGGGTTGGGGGCCTGCTCTCTGGGCAGGGTGATGTTGAAGCCGATCGAGGGCGCGCCGGCGTCGTCCGCGCCGCGATTGGCCGCCTCCATGGCGCCCGGGCCGCCGCCGGTTGCGATGACGTTGTCTCGCTGCCCGCCCTCGGGCTGGAGCGCCCCGCCCCGCTCCGACGCCAGCTTGCCGAACAGGCGCGCCTGTTGGTACCAGCGGCGTTGGTCGGCGCTTCCCGCCTCGCCGAGGCGCGCGCTGCCGAAGACCACGATCGTCGACCTCACGCCCCAGGCGCGGAGGGCTTGGTCGGCCTTGGCGAACTCCAGCAGGAACCGGACGCCGCGCATGGAATCCCCCAACAGGAAGGGCTGGTCGAGGGCGGCCAGTTCATAGGAAGGCGACGTCATCTGCGCCGCGTTGCCCGATGATTCCGCGCGCATCGAAGCCTCCTAGTGCGAGACCAGGAGGGCGGTCGGCGGATCGTCCATGAAATCGCGGCTGACGCCGCCGAGGATCCGCTCGGCCAGCCGCGTGCGGCCGTAGAGCCCCATGACCAGCAGGTCGGCCTTCCAATCCTCGACCTGGCCGCGCAGCGTGTCGCTGACCGAGGCCTCCTCCGACGTCTCCACGAAGACCTCAACCTTGCAGCCGCGCCGTTCGAAGCGTTGATGCAGGATCGAGACGTCCGCCCGGTCGAACCGCGGCGACACCATGGCCACAGCCACATGGTCGGCGCCCGAGATCATCGGCCAGGCGTCACGCACGGCGCGGGCGGCCTCACGGCTTCCGTTCCAGGCGACCAGGACGCGGCGCCCAACGCTCGCCGGCTCCGGCGCGTCGGGCAGGACTAGCACCGGGCCTCCGCATCCGAACGCCAGCTCCGTGGGCGAGACATGGAATTCGCCTTGCGCAGGTGTCCGCCCCGGCGCGACCACGACTAGGTCCGCACCCCGAGCGCAATCGATGAAGCGTCGGGCCAAGTCCTGCTTGAGCCTGACCCAGTCGCAATCGACCTGGACGGCCTGGGTGGCGGCGCCAAGCCAGGCGCGAGCCTGTTGCTCCGCCCGGTTGACCGCCGCCTCGTGCGCCTCGAGCGCTGAGGTCAGCAGCGCCGGCGGGATCCACGCCCCTCCCGTCGCGGTGACCGGCATGGCGAAGGCCGGCTCGAGAAAGACCCCCGATAGATGGGCGCCGATGCTCTTGGCCAGGCGTACGACCTGGTTGCAGCGGCCTTGGGCCGCCGGATCGGCGTCCACCTCAACCAGAATGTCGCGATAGGTCATTGAACCATCTCCGTGCAGCGCGAGGATGGGAGCGTTCCGGCAGGACAGCCTTGATCGTGCTCAAGCGCGTCAGCGGCCCCGCACCCGGTGGGGTCACGGCGTGATCGCCACCTTCAGCACGCCGTCACGCTGGTGGCCGAAGAGCTCGTAGGCCGCTTCGATCTCGTCGAGCTTGAAACGGTGGGTCACGAGGGGCGAGAGGTCGATGCGGCCGGACCGCACCACCTCGATCAGGCGGCGCATGCGCTCCTTGCCGCCCGGGCAGAGCGTCGTGACCAGGGCGTGGTCGCCCAGGCCGGCGGCGAACGGCCCCAGCGGGATCGTCAGGTCACCGGAATAGACGCCGAGGCTGGAAAGGGTCCCGCCGGGTCGCAGCACGCGCAACGCCGCCTCGAAGGTGGCCTGGGTCCCCAGGGCCTCGATGGCGACATCGACGCCGCGCCCATCGGTCAGCCGCAGGATCTCCGCCACGGGATCGACGCGGCTGGCGTCGACCACGTGATCGGCGCCCATGCGGCGGGCCATGGCCAGGCGGTCCGGTAGGCGGTCTACGCCGATGATCATGGTCGCGCCGCAGAGCTTTGCACCGGCTGTGGCGCAAAGGCCGATCGGGCCCTGGGCGAAGATTGCGACACTGTCGCCGATGCGAATCTTGCCGCTCTCGGCGCCGCCGAAGCCCGTGGACATGATGTCGGGACACATCAGCACCTGTTCGTCGGTCAGATCGTCAGGCACAGGGGCAAGGTTGACCATGGCGTCGGGAACTAGGACGTACTCAGCTTGGCACCCGTCGATGGTGTTGCCGAAGCGCCAGCCGCCCATGGGCTTCCAGCCGTGCGCTGTCCCCGCCCCGTCCTGGGCCCACCGACCGCACTGGCAGGCGTTGCTGTGGCCGCTGGGGGTGATGGCCCCGGCGATTACCCGCTGGCCCTCGCTATAACCTTGGACGAGGCTTCCCAATTTCTCGATCACCCCCACCGGCTCGTGCCCGACGGTGAGGCCCCGGGCCACCGGGTATTCGCCCTTCAGGATGTGGACGTCGGTGCCGCAGATCGTTGTCGTGGTGATGCGGACCAAGGCGTCCAGCGGACCCACGTCGGGGAGCGGCTTGTCGTCGAGCACGATGCGTCCCGGCTCGACGAAGACGGCGGCTTTCATCATGGCGGCCATGGGACCCTCCGGAATTGCGATCACCATCGGACCTCCGAGCCGGGGCCAGCGCCTTGATCGGCGTCAAGGCCGCTCCTCGGTCAGAACGCCAAGCTGCGCCTGCGTTTCGAGGAGCCTTGCATGGTCAAGCCCGCCCATGCCTGGGCCTTCACAGGGGCGGTCGTCCTGGCGGCGGCGGCGACGACGCTGGGTCTGGCTTCGCGGCCGCCGCCCATCAGCCACACCTCGCTCCACCTGTCGCCGCGCACAGTCGAGATGCCCGGTTTCGGCCGCGATCAGCTGCTTGGCCCTTCAGAGATTGAGGACCTGACCGAGTTTGTCCTGGCGCTCTCCATGCGATCGACGGACAACGCCGCGGTGTTGCGCGCCCTCCCCCTCTACGAACGAAACTGCGCCGCGTGCCATGGCCTGGCCGGCGAAGGCGAGGCGATGACAGGCGTCCCAGACCTGACCGACGGCGTGTGGATCAACGGCGGTGCGCGCGAGGAGATCCGGACCCAGATCTGGCATGGCGCGGACGGTCGGGGTCCGCCGCGGCAAGTCCGTTCGAGCCCGGCGCCGCGCCTGCGCTAAGCCTCGCCGGCGACCGCGGCCCGGCGAAGCCCGGGCCGCCCATGGTGGTCGAAGCGCCTACTTCGGGGCCGGCGCCGCGTCTTTCGACATCATCGTCTCGCACTGCTTGTGGAGCTTCTCCATCTCCTCGGGCGACAGCTTCTTGCCCTGCGGCCAGGTCGGAGCGCCGGTCTTGTCGCGACCGTGATCGTGCGGCTGCTTCGCCGCCATCTTGGAGGCCATCACGGCCTTGCAATTTTCGTGCGTGGCTTCGGCTGCGCCGGCCGGCGTCGAGGCCACCGGCGGCGTTCCCGCGGTCGTGGGATGATGACCCGCATGGTCCTGTTGGGCGAGGGTCGGCCCGGCGGCGAACGCCGCGAAGCTGGCGACAGATATGAGTAGGGCGCGCATTGCAGATCTCCTGTGTGCAAGGTGGCCCAATGTGGCGCGTTCCGCGCTTTGAGCCTTGCGATGCGTCAAGTCGTTCCAAGCGAGCCATCGGAAGGACTCCGAACACCGACCAGACAGCCGGAGTTTTGGCCGCGCCGGCATCGACGGCGCCAGGAACCGTCGCAGGTCTCGAGGACCGGGCCGGCGCCTGTCCCATCTGCCGCAAGGCTCTTGATGTCCGTCAAAGCCGGCGGCGCGCGGGGCGATAGGGTATCGTCAGGCTGGCCCCTTCGCCAGCCGTCGCCGAGGGTCATACGATGACCGCCACACCTTCGCCTATCCGTTCCCCGAGGCCGCTGGGCGTCATCCGCTGCGCCGCGTCGGCCGCGCTGAGTGTGACTGTCCTGTTCGCCCTCTGCTGGGTCGGGGCCGTCGCCGTCGAGAGCCAGTCACATATGTTCATTGCGCTGTTCACGACCCAGCCCGTCGCCTCGACGGCTGCGCTGGTTGAAGGCCTTTGCTGGTCGCTCGTGTTCGGCGCGCTCGCCGGCGCGCTCATCGCTGCGTTCTACAACCTGCTGCCGTTTCGATCGGCGCTGATCGCGAACGACATAGGCCGAGCGACCCTCGGTCCATCGCCTGGGGAGAGGTCGGAAATGACCAAGTACGACTGGAAGCGTCCCGCCCTTATCGCCGCCGGTTCGGCCGCGCTCATCCTGATGTTCTATCTGCTCCGCGAGCATCGCGGGCACGCCGTGGGGTACCTGCCTTACCTGATCCTGGCGGTGTGTCCTTTTCTCCACCTGCTCCACGGCGGACATGGCAGAGGAGGAGATTCCTAGTGTCCGTGAACCAAACCGCGCCGCTGGCGATTCGAGGTCCGGCCCGTCCCGGCCGGACGGTCCGCTCGAAACTCCGTCGCCTGCGCGTGCGGATCTGCCGCAAGATGCGCCCAGTCTTCGAGGTCGCGGCGTTCTTCGGCGCCGCCTTTTCGGCGATCCTTGAGCTATTCTCAGGACGCCTACCGAGCTTCTCCACAGCCGAAGTTTCTTGCCCCCCGGACCCTGAGCCGCCCGCGACGGTCGACGGGCCGGTCGCCGCCCGCCCGGTTCACGGCTAGCGCCGATCAGGCGCCGGCGAACACCGCCCTCATCAGCTTCTCATAGGCGCCGCCCTTGGGCGGGGCCAGGGCGGCCGAACCGGCCAGGGCGACGATGCCGAGGTGGACGACCAGGCTCACGCCCAGATGGATAGCGCCGAGGAC
This sequence comes from Phenylobacterium sp., assembly GCF_030698145.1. Lineage (GTDB taxonomy): Bacteria > Pseudomonadota > Alphaproteobacteria > Caulobacterales > Caulobacteraceae > Phenylobacterium. The sequence continues at coordinate 16,258 of NZ_JAUYNW010000017.1, forward strand.
CAGGACCTGGGGCGTCGTTCCACCGGCGGCCGGCGTCGTGAAGCTTGGCAACAGGGCGAGGTAGAAGACCGCGGCCTTGGGATTGAGCACATTGGCCAGGAACCCCTGGGCCGCGAACCCGCCGTAGGACCGCCGCTCGTCGGCTGGGGTCGGCGCGATGTCCGGCGAGCCGCGCCAGGCGCCCAGCGCAAGCCACAGCAGGTAGCCGACGCCGGCAAGGCGAACGGCCTGGAACAGCCACGGCGCCCGCGCGGCGATCCCAGCCAGGCCGACGACGGTCGCGAGCAGGTAGAGCGCGAGGCCCAGGGTCACCCCGACCACGGTGGCCAGGCCGGCGGCGCGACCGTGCCGCGCCGCCACCAGGCCGAGATAAGCCATGTTCGGCCCAGGCGGCAGCTCGACAAGGCCGACCGCCACCAGGAACGGGACGATGCGGCCGGACTCGAAGAGCGCGTCCAGGACGGCCTCAGTCGGACGGCTGGGCGCGCCAGAAGGCCAGCCCGATCAGGGCGATGGCCGCGACGGCAATGGCGACGGCGGTCGCCGGATGCTGTCTGGCCTGGGCCACGGCTCGGTCGGTCAGGTCGCGGGACTGCTCGCGGGCCTCCACCGTGAAATCCCGGGCCGCGCGTTGGAGCTTGGTGGAAACGCGGGTGAAGTCGTCCCGCGCCTCCTCGCTGATGGCTTCGCCGGCCTTCTTCAGTTCGTGACCGATGTCGTCGAGGGCGTCATCGAGGTCGTTGGCGATCCTCTTGGCGACGGATTTGCTCATGGTGCGGCTCCTTGTTGCTGTACGCCTTCAGGAGACCGGGGCCGGCGCGTCGGCGCCTTGATCGCTGTCAACAGGGATCTCCAGGGCCGCGCGCAGGTTGCGGATCAGGGCGCTGCGGGCCTCGTCCGACCTCGCGAGCTCGATGCGCCCATCGAGGTCGAGCAGGAAGGCGGCCCGCAGGTTGTGCCAATCCGGGCGCGAGACGGCGGCGGCCGCGAGCCGCGGCTTGCCTTGGGCGTCGACCGTGGCCTGGCCCTTGAGGAGGACGTAGCGCTCGTCGAGCGATGGGATCGCCAGCCGGTCCTCGGCGAAGCCCGCTGCAGCCAGCCGGCTCCTGAGGCCCTCAAGCGCCGGAGGTTCGCCGTGCGCGAGGAACACGCTGCCGCCCACCGGCGCCCGAGCCTTCGCCCAGGTGACGAGAGCGTCGGCGTCGGCATGGCCGGAATAGACATCCAGGGATCGGATCCGCGCCAGCACGCGAACGTCCTCGCCCTGGATGCGCACCCTTTCGGCGCCCTCCTCAAGAATCCGACCCAGCGTGCCGACGGCCTGATAGCCGGGCAGAAGTACGGTGGCTTGGCGCTGCCACAGGAGGCGTTTCAGGTGCTTTCGGACCCGACCGGCGTCGCACATGCCGCTGGCCGCCAGGATGATGTGCCAGCCCTTCAGGCGGTCGAGACGGTCGCTCTCCCAGGGCTCGCGCATGAACTTCAGCCGATCGTTGGCGTAGAGCCCCTGGAACGGATTGACGCCCGTCGCCCGGTTCCACCCGCGCCGGCGGAATACCTCGGTGGCTTCGATAGCGAGCGGGGAGTCCAAGAAGATGTCGGCCTCCGGCGCCTGACCGTCGGCCATGATCGCCAGGATGTCGGCCAGCAGCTCCTGCGAGCGTTCCACGGCGAAGGCCGGGATCAGCAGCGGCCCGCCCGCGGCGTGGGCGGCGTTGAGTTCTTGCGCCAGCATTTTGCGGCGCGTGGTCGGGTCGACGAGCAGGCGAGGCCGATCACCGTAGGTCGATTCCAGCACCAGGTGGTCGACCCCGGCCGGCCCTTCAGGGTCGGGGGAATAGTCCCGGCCGCCGGGCCCGATGTCGCCGGAGAACAGGATGGTGACGGGCCCCTCCTCGGTCTCGACGCATACCTGGATGGAGGCCGCGCCGAGGATGTGGCCCGCTTCCCAATAGGTCGCGGTTACGCCGGGAGCGACGGCGGCTCTCTCGCCCAGCTTCACCCGCTCGAAGAGTTCGGTGGTCTGTACGGCGTCGCGCACGGTGTAGATCGGCTCGACCTGGTCCCGGCCGCGCCGCTGATTGCGGCGGTTGAGCTGGCGGACCTCGCTTTCCTGGATGCTGCCGGCGTCGGGCAACATCACACCGCACAGGTCGCGGGTCGCCGCCGTCGCGAAGATCGGCCCCTCGAAACCCGCCTTCATCAGCTTGGGCAGCAAACCCGAGTGATCGATATGGGCGTGGGTCAGCAGCACGGCGTCGATCTTTGACGCCTCGAAGGGAAACGGCTCGTAGTTGAGCGCCTTGAGGGTCTTCGACCCCTGGAACATGCCGCAATCGACGAGCACGGTGGCGCGCCCGGTCTCGAGCCGGGCACAGAACCCGGTCACGCATCCGGCGGCGCCGTGAAATGTGAGCTTCAGGGGCATGGTGGGGTTTCCGTGTTGAGCGCGGCGGTGGCCATCGGTCCGCATCAGTGGGCGATCCGCGCCGCCTGCAGGGCTTCGCGCAGCACTTCCTCGGCCAGGCTTGACCTGTCGCGCGGCGCGTCGACCTCGATGCGGCGCGCGGTCTTGGGATCGAGCTCGGCGCGCAGAACCCCCAGCACGCGGGCCGGCGCCAGCAGCACAAGGCGCTCAAACAGTCCGGCCGAGGCCGCGGCGTCCAGGGCGTGGGCGACGCGCGTGAGGAAACGGCGCTCCTGGATTTGAGTCAGCGGCTTGTCCCCGCTGCCCTGCCGGCCGAAGCCCGCGCGGTCGTGCACCGTGGCCCGATGGGCGTGCGCCGTCGGGCGGTCCTGATTGTCGGCCTCGATGCTGTATTGCGGCAAGGGATGCAGCGGGCCGCCGCGCACGCGTTCCTCGAACACCCGCGCCTGGCGCCCGTCGGCGGTGACGACCCAGGTCGTGACGTCTTCCATCATGGGAACCTCCATCCTTGAGGCGACGATGGAGACCCGCCATCGGGCACGCTGTGACGACGATCAAACCCAGGCGCGAGAGTCTGGGTTCCTATCGGCGCGCCGTCGGCTGCAGGAGACCCCCATGAGGCACGCGCTCATCATCGCCCACCCCAATCCGAAGAGCTTCACCCACAGCGTCGCGCGCGCCTACAGCACCGCCATCGCCGCCCAGGGCCATGAGGTGGTCGAGCGCGACCTCTACGCCATGGGCTTCGACCCGTGCCTGAAGCGCGAGGAAGTCCCAACCGGAGAGGGCTACCAAACCAGCCCCGACGCGGCGGCTGAACGCGCCCGGCTCGCCGCTGTCGATGTCTTCGCCTTCTTCTATCCGTGGTGGTTCAACGCCCCGCCGGCGATCCTGAAGGGCTATGTGGACCGGATCTTCTGCACCGGCTTCGGCTATCGACCCGGTTTTGGCGGGACCGAACCCATGCTCACCGGCCGCAAGCTGATCAGCTTCAGTTCCTCCGGCGCACCGGACAGCTGGGTGCGCCAGACTGGAGCCCTGAGCAGCCTGATCGCCGTCTTCGATTGCCACCTGGCCGCGGTCTGCGGCCTGCAGCTTGTCGACCACGTCCACCTCGGTGGCGTGGTCCCAGACATCACCCAAGAGTCGGTCGAAGACATGCTGGCCGAGGTGCGCGCCGCCGCCGCCCGGGCGTTTCCACCAGTCGGCGTCCCTGCCTCCGTATGACTACCTAGGGGGCGCTGCTTAGGGGGCGTTCCCGAATTTCGAGCCGACCGCCATGGGCCTAGCCATAGGTCAACAGGAGGCTCGACATGTCCTATATCCAATCCTTCGACGACACCCGCGCCGCACTCGGCCCCGCCGAGGTCGGTCCCGACGATCTGATGTCACGCATCGGCGTGCGGATGACCTTCGCCAAGGACGAGGAGATCTACGGCCAGGGCGAGAACGCCGACCTGATCTACCGCGTGATCAGCGGGACCGTGCGCACCTCGCGCTTCATGGCCGACGGACGCCGGCCGATCGGCGACTTCTACTATGCGGGCGACCTGTTCGGCCTGGAGACCGGCGACGAGCACGCCATGGGCGCCGAGGCGCTCAGCGACTGCACGATCCTGGTGGCCAACCGGCAGGCCCTGCGCGCCGCGGGCGGAGAGGACGAACTCAAGCGTCTGGTCTGGGAAGCGACCGTTCGTGACCTGGACAGCGCCCGCCAGCACCTGACCCTGCTGGTCCGCAAGACCGCCTGCGAGCGGGTCGCGAGCTTCCTGCTGGGCCTGGCCAATCGCCGCCGGGGGGGCCACGTGGAACTCGCCATGGGGCGGCAGGACACGGCCGACTACCTGGGCCTGACCATCGAGACCGTCTCGCGGATGATCACCCAGCTCCAGGCCGCCAAGGTCGTGGAATTCAAGGGCAGCCGGCTGTTCCGGATCTGCGACGCCGAGGCCCTGCAGGAGATGGCCGCGGGTTGACCGCCGTCAAGGCCGCCCTTGGCGGGGCGGATGAGCATGGACTGTCCGCAGGCTGCGGGCCGACTAAAAGGGCCAAGACCATGGAAGACCGCAAGCTCAAGGAACGCGTCGAGCGCGAGCTCGAGTGGGATCCGGCCATCGACGCCAGCCGGGTGGGTGTGACCGTCAAGGACGGCATCGTCACCCTGAGCGGACATGTCCCGAACTATGTGCAGCGCATCGTCGCCGAGCGGGCGGTGAAGCGCGTCAAGGGCTTCCGCGGCCTGGCCCAGGACCTCGAGGTTCGTCCTCCCGATGGGATGGGCGCGCCCGACGACGAAGTCGCGGCCAGCGCACTCCGGAGCCTCGATTGGAACGTCTCGGTGCCCAAGAATGCGGTCCAGGTCCGCGTCGATGACGGCCACATCATCCTTGCCGGCGAGGTGGACTACGACTACCAGCGCAAGGCCGCCGAGGAATGCCTGCTGGGCCTGCGCGGCGTCGTACGGCTGACCAACCACGTAACCGTCAGGCCCCGGGGAATGGCGCCGGACCTGAAGCATCGGATCGAAGAGGCGCTGGACCGGCAGGCCCACCTGGACGCCGGCAGGATCGTGGTCCTGGTCCAGGACGGCAAGGTCCGGCTGGAGGGCAGCGTCCGCGCCCCCTATCAACGCGACATCGCCAAGGCCGCCGTATGGGCCGCCCCCGGTGTCACCGCCGTCGACGACCACATCAAGATCGGCGCCTGAGGCGCGACCCACGCCGCCTGCGCACCGGCCAGCCTTCCAGGGAGGCATTCGTGACCATTGCGAGCGTTCTCGTCCATGCCGAACCCGACGCCGCGGCCTCGCCGCGCCTGGCCTGCGCGGCCGCTGTCGCTGAAAGCTTCGACGCCCTGCTGATGGGCGTCGGCGCCGAACTGCTGCAATCGACCGCCGTCGCCGACCCGTTCGGCATGCTCGCCATGGAATGGCAGGGCGTGATGCGCCAGCAGCTGGAAGACAACCTGAAGACCGCCGAACAGGCCTTTCGCCAGCACGCCAGAGATCTGCGAACCGATTGGCGCACGCTCTATCAGCCTCCAACGGAGGCCCTGTGCCATATCGCGCGGGGCGCGGACCTGATCGTGGCGGGCGGCGCGCCCCTGACGGGCGCCGACTATTGGCGCCAGGCCGATACGGCCGAACTCGCCATCCGTGCCGGCCGCCCGGTCCTCGTGGCGCCTCCGACTCAACGAACATTCCACGGGGACCGCATCCTCGTGGCGTGGAAAGACACCCGCGAAGCACGGCGCGCGCTCGCCGACGCCATGCCGTTCCTGAAGCGCGCCGAGGCGGTTGTGGTCATGGAGGTCTGCGCGGAGGACCGAGTTGAGGCCGCCGAATTCCACACCTCCGAGGTGGTCGCCCACCTCAAGCGTCATGGCGTGGAGGCCAGCGCCAGGGTCGAGGTCGAAGCCGATGAACGCGCCTGCGCCGAGATCAATATCCAGGCCCGGTCGATGGCAGCCGACTTGATCGTGGCCGGTTGCTACGGCCACAGCCGGATGCGCGAATGGGTGATGGGCGGCGTGAGCCAAGGTCTGATCCACGCCCCGGAGCGGTTCGTGCTCCTGAGCCACTAGCCCATTCCCGTGCCGGCGACCCCATGACCACGCGAAACCTCGACGCCCTTTTTCATCCCGGGGTCATCGCCCTGATCGGAGCCAGCAATTCGCCGGCCTCGGTGGGCCAGGTGCTGTCGCGAAACCTGCTGGAAAGCGGCTTCGCCGGGCCCGTGCTGCCGGTCGCCCTGAACGCAACCGCGATCCGATCCGCCGTCGCCTATCGGTCCGTCGCCGACCTGCCGCTGACACCCGACCTGGCGGTCATCGCCACCCCGGCGCCCACGGTTCCGGGCCTGATCGCCGAGCTGGGCGCACGAGGGTGCCGAGCCGCCGTGGTGATCAGCGCAGGGGTCGACGCAGGCCTTCGTCAGGCGATGCTCGACGCCGCCAGACCGCATCTGATGCGCATCGTAGGGCCCAACTGCCTCGGCTTCATCTCGCCGAGGGTCGGAATCAATGCGAGCTTCGCCCACCTGACCCCGGCGGCCGGCGGGCTGGCCTTGGTCTCGCAGTCCGGCGCGGTCGCCGCCGCGGCCCTCGACTGGGCCCATGGCCGCGGCATCGGCTTCTCCCATGTCCTGAGCATCGGCGACGCCGCCGATGTCGATGTCGGCGATCTCCTCGACTATCTGGCGCTCGATCCCGAGACCAAGGCGATCCTGCTCTACGTCGAGAGCCTGGCCGATGCGCGGAAGTTCATGACAGCAGGGCGCATCGCCGCGCGCGCCAAGCCGGTGGTGGTCGTGAAGGCCGGCCGCAGCGCCTCGGGCGCCAAGGCCGCGTTTTCCCATACCGGCGCGCTGGCGGGGTCCGACATGGTCTATGACGCGGCCTTCCGGCGAGCGGGGATGCTTCGGGTTGACGACCTGCGTGAACTCTTCGACGCGGTCGCGGCATTGGGCGCGGGCTTGAAGGTGACCGGGGACCGGCTGGCGATCCTGACCAATGGCGGCGGCGCGGGCGTCATGGCCGCCGACGCCCTCGAGGCCCGCGGCGGCCGGCTGGCCGAGCTGTCGGCCGCCACCCTCGAACGGTTGAACGCCGCCGCGCCGGCCAACTGGTCGCACGCCAATCCGGTGGACATCCTGGGAGACGCTCGAGCGCCCGCCTACGGCCGCGCCCTCGAGGCCTTGTTGGCTGAACCCGCCGCCGACGCCATCCTGGTCATGAACTGCCCCACCGCCGTGAGCGACAGCACCGAGGCCGCCGACGTCGTGATCGAGACCCTGCGCGCCGACCGTTCGCATCGACCGGTGCTCAGCGCCTGGCTTGGTCAGACCGCCGTGGCGGAAGGTCGCCGGCGCCTCTCTGCGGCCGGCGTGCCGGCCCACGAGACCCCCGACGAAGCCGTGCGAACCTTCATGCAGTTGGTGGAGCATCGCAAGAACCAGCAGGCCCTGCTGCGCACCCCCGCCGCGCCGGCTGGGCCCGCGTGCGATCACGCCACAGCCTGCGCGGTCATCGACCAGGCCGCCGCCGAGGGTCGCACCGCGCTCACCGACCCCGAAGCCCGGGCGATCCTGCAGGCCTACGGCGTGCCGGTCCTGCAGAGCCTGCAAGCCGATGACCCTGCCGCCGCCGCCGCCGCCGCGGCGACCTTCGCTGGACCCGTGGCCCTAAAGATCCTGTCGCCCGACATCAGCCACAAGTCCGACGTTGGCGGCGTCACCCTCGGCCTGCAAGGCGCCGCCGCGACCGAGGCCGAGGCCCGGGGCATGCTGGCGCGCGTAGCAACGGCCCGACCGGACGCGCGCATCCAGGGCTTCGTCGTGGAGCCGATGGTGCGCCGCCCGCAGGCGCTCGAGCTGCTCGCCGGCGTGGCCCAGGACGCCACCTTCGGGCCGGTAATCGTCTTCGGGGCGGGCGGGGTGGCGGTGGAGGTGGTCGCCGACCGTATAATCGGCCTGCCGCCCCTCGACGAGGTGTTGGCCAAGGACATGATCGCGCGCACGCGGATTTCACGCCTTCTCGCGGGCTATCGTGATCGCCCGCCGGCGAACATAGGCGCCATCGCCGACGTGCTGGCGCGGCTGTCGCGGCTGGTGGTCGAGCTACCGGAGATCGCCGAGCTCGACATCAACCCCCTGCTCGCCGACGCCGAGGGCGTGCTCGCCCTCGACGCGCGCATGGCGCTGCGGCCGATCGGCGCCCAACCGGTGCGGACCGCGATCCTTCCCTACCCCGACTACCTCCGCCGTGAACTGACCGTTGGCGTCGAGGCCCTCATCGTGAGACCGGTGCGACCCCAGGACGGACCGGGCCTGGCGCAGATGGTGGAGAAGAGCGCGCCCGAGGACGTCCGGCTGCGCTTCCGCTCCGGTCTCCGCACCCTGCCGCAGGGCTGGCCCGAACGGCTCTCGCAGATCGACTATGACCGGGAGATGGCGCTGGTGGCCGAGGCGCCCGACGGCTCGATCCTCGGCGTCGCGCGCCTGGTGGGCGATCCCGAAGGCGACACAGCGGAATTCGCGCTCATGGTGCGCAGCGACCATCATGACCGCGGCCTGGGTCGCTTGCTGCTCGCCGCCCTGCTGGAGCATGCGCAGTCGCGAGGTCTTCGGGAGGTCTGGGGCGACGTCGCCCGCGATAACGCCCGCATGCTGACCATGGCCGCAGCGTTTGGCTTCGAACGCCACGCCGCCGAGGGCGACTTCAGCCGCGTTCGCTTGGTCAAGACACTGGGCGCGGGGGCGCCGGCGCCGGCGCCCCGTTCTCTGCCCCTGGCGGCGCGACCGTGACTGGTGAGCTCAGCGAGGCGGCGCTCGGGGCGCCAGTGCTCCGGTTCTATGGGAAGGTGCGCGCCGACGCGCGCCTGGGGCTGTTCTTCCGTCCCGAGTCCGAGGATCCGGACGCCAAGCGTCAGACCGCCAAGTGCGGCGGCTGAAAGGCCGTTCTCGGCGACGCGCCTTGCCGCGGCCGGTCTTGGCGCCTACCAGTTGAGGCTATGAACGGTTCCGCCAAAGCAGCACCCCCCGCCGCCACGCGCCACGCGCCGCGGTGGACGGGATATGCCTTCGCGGCCGCCGCGAGCATCGCGTCTTTGGTCCTGCACCTGGCCCTGGAGCCAATTTTCGGGGACCAGGTCGTCTTCCTGGTCTTTGTGCCGGCCGTGATCGTCAGCGCCGCGTTCGGCGGCGCCGGGCCGGCCCTGGTCGCCACAGGGGTCGGGCTTGGCGGACTGCTGGTGTTTCGCTGGGGCGAAGTCCTGGGAGACGCCGCCAGCTTCACCAACGCCGGCCTGTTCCTAGCGATCGGTGCGGCGATCGGTTTTGGCGGCTGGCGGTACCATCGCGGCCGGCGCGAGAACGCCGAGGCCTTGGCCCATCTCGAGGACCGTGAGGCGCACCTGCGCTCGATCCTCGCCACGGTGCCCGACGCCATGGTGGTCATTGATGAGCACGGGATCATGCAGTCCTTCAGCGCCACCGCCGAGCGGCTGTTCGGCTGGACCCCGGGCGAGGCGATCGGGCGGAATGTCTCCATGCTGATGCCATCGCCCTACCGCGAGGGCCACGATGGATATATCGCCCGGTACCTCACGACCGGCGAGCGGCGGATTATCGGTATCGGCCGCGTCGTGGTGGGCGAGCGGCGTGACGGATCGACCTTTCCCATGGAGCTCTCCGTGGGTGAGATGGCCACGACGCCCCGGTTCTTCACTGGGTTTGTCCGCGATCTCAGCGAACGGCAGGCGACGGAGCGGCGGCTCCAGGACGTGCAGTCGGAGCTCCTCCATGTCTCGCGTCTCACCGCCATGGGCGAGATGGCCTCGGCCCTGGCGCATGAGCTGAACCAGCCTCTGTCGGCCATCGCCAACTATGTGAAGGGCTCGGTGCGTCTGCTCGAGGCGGAAAATCCCGATCGCGGCATGATCCGCGATGCGCTGGCCAGCGCCGGCGACCAGACGCTGCGAGCCGGCCAGATCATCCGACGCCTCCGGGACTTCGTCTCCAAGGGCGAGGCGGAACCTCGCATCGAGAGCTTGCCCAAGCTGCTCGAGGAAGCTGGCGCCCTGGCCATGATCGGGGCAAAGGAGCGCGGCGTGCGGCTGCAGTACCGCATCCATCCGCAGGTGGCGCTGGTCCTGGCCGACAAGGTTCAAATCCAACAGGTCGTTCTGAACCTGATGCGCAACGCCATCGAGGCCATGGAAGACGCGCCGCGGCGGGAGCTCACGGTCTCCACCCTCCCCGCCCCGGACGGCGCGGTCGAGATCGCGGTCGCCGACACCGGTTCCGGCATCAGTCCCGAGGTCGCCGTACAGCTCTTCCAGCCCTTCTTCACCACCAAGGCGCAGGGCATGGGGGTCGGGCTGTCGATTTCGCGTACAATTATAGAAGCGCATGGCGGCCGAATCTGGGTCGAGCCCGGTCCCGACGCCGGATCGGTGTTCCGATTCACGCTGCGCGCGGTGACCGAGGGGGAGCTTGTCGACGGTGACTGAAGCCGTGGTGCATCTGATCGACGACGACGAGGCGGTGCGTGACTCGCTGTCCTTCCTGCTTACGACAGCCGGAATCGCTTCCCGGACCTATGAGTCGGCCGTGACCTTCCTCGACCAGCTGGCGGGCGCGGCCCCCGGCTGCGTGGTCACCGACATCCGCATGCCGGATATGAACGGCCTCGAGCTCGTCCGCCGGCTGAAGGACCGCGGCGCGAGCCATCCGATCATCGTGATCACCGGCCACGGCGATGTTCCGCTCGCCGTCGAGGCCATGAAGGCAGGTGTGGTCGACTTCCTGGAGAAACCCTTCGACGACGAGGCCCTGCTCGGTTCGATCCGGACGGCGCTGACGATCGGCGGTCAGGCGACCCAGGCGAGCGAGGAGCGCCGCAAGTTCGAAGCCATGCTCGCCGCACTCTCCCCACGTGAGACCGAAGTGCTGAAGGGCGTGCTCGCCGGCAAGCAGAACAAGGTCATCGCCTTCGAACTCGGCATCAGCGCGCGCACCGTCGAGGTCTATCGCGCCAACGTCATGACCAAGACGTCCGCAGGCAGCCTCTCTGAACTGGTGCGCATGGCCCTTCTGGCCGGCGGACTTTGAGGCTCGTCAAGGCGGCGCGGGGCGGAGCAGGTAATCTGACCTCTCAACGTCCTCTTCCGCCGACAGGCCATGTTAAACCGCCTTCATTCCAGACCGACGATCCTGCTGGTCGATGACGATGCGGCCTTGCGCGCGGCCCTGAAGTTCAATCTCGAGATCGAGGGGTTCGACGTCGAGACCTGCGAGAGCGGCGAAGCCCTGCTGCTGCGCAACCTTCCGGCCGGTCCTGCCTGCATGGTGCTCGACTACAATCTTCCCGGCATCACCGGCCTGGAGGCGCTGGTCCAACTTCGTCACCGGCAGGTGGATATCCCGGCGCTGATTATCACCAGCACCCCGTCCCCGAATGTGCGCGAGAGGATCAGGGCGGCCGGGGCCGGCCTCATCGAGAAGCCGCTGCTGGGCGACGGCCTGGTGAGCGGCATCCGCGAAGCGCTGGCCCGCTAGGTCCCCGCCGCCCCGTGACGTTCCATCGCCGCCAGCCAGCGCCGCCGCGTGCGGGGCCCGGCCGTCTCCACCTCACCGATGATTGCATGCCGGATCGGCTTGAAGCCGGAGATCCAAAGAACGCCCTTCTCCAGGCTTTTCAGACCGTTCGCGCCGAAGACCACCCGGAAAATCATCGCCGGCATGCCCATCGTCACCACCACGCGCGCGGATTTGCCCTTGAGCAGTCCGGATGGCGGCGCCCCCGGTGGGCTCAAGGCTACGCCGTAGCGAAACACCTGCTCCAGAAAACCCTTGAAGAGGGCCGGCGGCCCGCCCAGCCACAGCGGATGCACGATCACTAGGTGGTCCGCCCAGCGGAGCGCTTGCTGCGCCTCGAGGATGGCCGGGTGCGCGGCCTCGGACATGAACTCATCCGTCGTGCGCACCAGGGGAAAGTCCAGAGCCCCGACGTCGATGCGCCGGACCTGATGGCCTGCGCTGCTCGCCCCGCGGCCATAGGCGTTGGCCAGCGCCGCGCAGAGCCGTTCGCCGCGCGGATCGGGATGGCCGTTGAGAACCAGAATGTTCTTGGCCATTAGAGCGCCTTCGAATGGCGGCCCTCAGCCGCCGCGAAATGCTGGTCGAACACCGTGCAGATCGTGCGAACCACAAGCCGCCCAATTTCGGTGACGCTCACCCGGCCGCCGTCGCAGATGACGAGCCCGTCGCGCTCGAAGGCCCGCAGCCGCGCGAGCTCGCGGCTCAATTCACCGAGCTCCCGGTTGTGCCGCTCGCAGATGTCGAAGAGGTCCACCTGGAACTCGCACATCAGACGTTCGATGATTTCGCCGCGGAAGCGATCCTCGCGGGTCACGGCCACGCCGCGCGCGACCGGCAGCTCGCCCTTGGCGACCAGTTCGCGCCAGCCGAGCTCCGGCGTGACGTTCTGGACGAAGCCTTGCGGCAGGCTGCCGATCGCCGAGGCCCCGAGGCCCAGCAGGGTCCCCGCCCCGTCGGCGGTGTAGCCCTGGAAGTTACGGCGCAACCGGCCTTCGGCCTGGGCCCGCGCCAGGTCGTCGCTCGGCAGGGCGAAGTGGTCGAGGCCGATCCGGACATAGCCTTCGGCGACGAGCCGCTCGGCGGCGGCCTCGCTCTGGTCGAGCCGTTCGGCGGGACCGGGCAGCGCCGCCTCGTGGATGAGCTGTTGATGGGTCTTCATCCAGGGCACGTGGGCGTAACCGAACAGCGCCAGGCGTTCGGGACGCAGGGGCAGCACCTGGTCGAGGGTGGAGAGGGTGTTGGCCACCGTCTGATGCGGCAGGCCGTACATGAGGTCGAGATTGATCGAGGCCACGCCGGCTTCGCGCAGCCAGCCCATGCAACGAGCCACCTCCTCGAGGCTGCCCTGACGGTTCACGGCGTCCTGCACCCGCGGCGACAGGTTCTGCACGCCAAGGCTCGCCCGGCTCAGGCCGTAACCGGCCGCGGCCCGCACCCATTCGGGGGTCAGGCCCGGCGGATCGATCTCAGCGGCGACTTCGAGTCCCGGCTGAAGGCGAAACACCCGCCCGAGCCCGCCGAACAGCATGGCCAGTTCGTCGACCGTCAGCATGTTGGGCGTGCCGCCGCCGAGATGGATCGCTCCGGCGTCGAGCTTCCCAGGCAGCGCCCGTTTCAGCAGCGCCAGCTCGTCCATCAGATAGCCCACATAGTCGGCCACCGGACCGTGGCGCCGCACCGCGCGGGTGTTGCAGCCGCAGTACCAGCACAGGCGCGAGCAGAAGGGGATGTGGACGTAGATCGAGACCGGATCGGCCGTCGGCAGATCACGCAGCCAGGTCCGATAGAGGGCGGCGTCGACGGCGGGCGTGAACTGAACGGCGGTCGGGTAGCTGGTGTAGCGCGGCGCGCGCCCATCGTACTGGGCGACCAGGTCGGCCATGGAGGGCGCGGGCGAATAGGTCGACTGGACGGCGGTCAAGGGCGGCTCCTGTGTCTGGCCGCCAGCTTGGCGATCTGGCCATCCGGCGCCGTGACATCGGTCAATCGCCGGCCAGGGGCGCGTCCTCGGGGTCCTTGGCCAGGATGCGCTCGGCGTCCCCAATCGGATCGTCGTACTGGCCGCTCCCGAGCGTCCACCTGAAGGCGGCGAGGCCGAGGAGGGCCAGGAAGACCGAGGCCGGCGCCAGGAAGATCAGGATGTCCATCGCCGACCGCCTCCGCCGCCCATGCGCAGGGCGTTGAGCGTCACGGCCAGCGAGGAGCCCGACATCGCCAGGGCCGCGACGAAGGGGTTGATCAGGCCTGCCATGGCCGCCGGGGCGGCGATCAGGTTGTAGGCCGCCGCGAAGCCGAAGTTCTGCAGCGCCCGCCGCCGCGCCGTCCGCGCCGTGTCGATGGCCGTCACCACAGCGTCGAGCCCCTCGCCCGAGAACACCAGGTCCGCCGCATTCTGACTGGCGTCCAGGGCCGTGCCAGGCGCCATGGCGGCATGGGCGTTGGCGAGCGCGGCGGTGTCGTTGAGCCCGTCGCCGATCATCAGCACGCGCCGGCCCTCGGCCGTCCGCTGCGCGACGACCTGCGACTTCTCGGCCGGGGTGAGACCGGCGCGCCAGGCGGTCACCCCGACGGCCTTCGCGACACGTCGAACCGGATCCAAGCCGTCGCCGGACAGAATCTCGACGCTCAGTCCGCGCGCCAGCAGGGCCTGGACCGTGGCGACGGCGTCCGCCCTGAGCTGATCCTGGAAGACGTAGCGGATCTTGGGCTCGCCCTCGATCACCAGCCACAGCTCCGTCTCGCTGGGCTGCGCGCCGGTCACGCCCACGAACGCGGCCCGGCCCAGGCGGGCCCGGCGTCCGCGGATGAAGCCCTCGACGCCCTGGCCCGGCGTCTCGATCACCTTGTCGGCCAAAATCGTGGGGCCGGCTTCTAGGGCGAGCGCGCGAGCCAACGGATGGGCCGAGGCCCGCGCCAGGGGCGCGGCCATGGCCACGGCCGCGGGGACGGGATCGACCAGGCGTGGACGGCCCAGGGTCAGGACACCGGTCTTGTCGAGGATGACATGGTCGATCTCGGCCAGCCGCTCCAGGGCGGCGCCGGACTTCACCAACACGCCGCAGCGGAAGAGCCGCGCCGAGGCGCTGACCTGCACCGCGGGGACCGCGAGGCCGAGCGCGCAGGGACAGGTGATGATCAGGACGGCCACGGCCCGCAGCAGCGCCTCCCGTGGCCCCATCCCCAGGACCATGCAGCCGGCGAAGGTCATCGCCGCGGCGCTGTGCACCACCGGCACATAGAGGGCCGCGGCCTGGTCTGCGAGTTGGACGTAGCGGGAGCGCGACTGCGCGCCGGCCTCCACCAGCCGGGCGATGTCGGCGATGGCGGAATCCTCTGAGGTGGCCGTAGCCAGCAGGCGCAAGGTCCCCGTTAGATTGAGCGCGCCGGCCCGGCACGTGTCGCCGACGCGGGCCAGGACAGGCGCCGTCTCGCCTGTGAGCAGGGCGTTGTCGAGGGACGACTGGCCCGCCTCGATCCGACCGTCCACCGGAATGCGGTCGCCCGGCCGGACCAGAAGGTGATCGCCAGGAACGATGTCGCCGATCGGTCGACGATGTTCCTGCCCGTCGGGGCCGATGACGGCGGCGACCGGCGCCTGGAGCGCCAGGATGTCGCCGGCCGCGCTGCGGGCCCGGGCGCGCAGGCGATGATCCAGCCACCGGCCGATGAGCAGCAGGAAGAGCAGCGAGACCGCCGCGTCGAAATATGTGTCGGCGCCGCCCAGCACGGTCTCGACGAAGCTGATGGCGAGAGTCAGCAGGACGCCTATGGAGATCGGCACATCCATATTGGCCCGGCCGGCCTTGAGCGAGCGCCAGGCCGAGGTGAAGAACGGCATGCCGGCATAGACCGCGCAGGGCGCGCCGACCGCCGCGCTCATCCACTGCATCATGGTCCGCATCGCCGGACCCAGTTCCTGGCCGAACAGCCCCGCCCAGATCGGCACGGAGAACATCATGGCGTTGCCGGCCCCAAAGGCGGCCACGCCGAGCGCCATGGCCAGGCGACGCCCCTCGGCGTCGTGCGCCGCGGCGGCCCCGGCCGGATCGAAGGGCGTGGCGGGATAGCCGAGGCGGCCGAGGGTATCGAGAACCTCGGACACGTCGCTCGCCCCATCGTCGAACACCACCGACAACTTGCCGGTGGTCAGATTCATGCGCGCCGAGGCGACGTTGGACAGCGTCCCCACCTCGCGTTCGATCTTGGAGATGCAGCCGGCGCAACGGGCGCCTCGCACCAGGAGCTCAAGGCGCTGGCCGCCGCCATCCGGACGCAGGAAGGCGGAATAGTCCTGGTGCGGCGTGAATTCGGAAATCAGGGCCATGTCAGACGACGCTCGGCTTCAAAGGGCGCGGCCTGCGGACCGGCGGCCGTGAACCGCAGGTCCCAAGCGCCGGGCGCCGGGGAGGCGGGCGCGGCGTAGCGCCCGGGCGAAACCTCGGTGAAGTCGAGGACGATGCGCCCGGCCTCGGTGGCCGGCCGCTGCAGGTCGCCCGACAGCGTCAGGCCTCGGATCGGCCGGCCGGTCTGGTCAACGATCTCGACCTCGACCCGACCCTGGGCGGGCGCGGCCAGGGCGCGCCAGCCAAGCGCGGACTGGGCTTTCAGCCGCGCAACGGAACGGTTGTGCCGTAGACCGTCTTCGTAGGGGGTCGCCGAGACCTGGCCCGGGAAGGTGCGATAGGCGGTGACGACGAAGACCATGTCGACGGCGATCACGATGCCGAAAAACGCGACGACGGCGATGAGGACATGCCAGCCGGTCACACGAAAGCCGGCGGCGGGCGGGGCTGGATTCATGGCGTGTTCGCGGCTCCCGACAGGAAGGTGGTTTGGGCGCGCGCCTCGGCCGTTGGGGTGCGGACGACAAAGCTCGCGGGCAGGTTGGGCGCCCTGAGGGCCTGGGGCGGCAGGGTGACGAACACCCGCAGCGCCCGGACCTCGTTGGCAGGCGCCACGACGCTCAGGCTGGCGCCGCTTGAAGCCGCGGCCGGGGTCTTGATCATGGCGCCCGCGGGGCCGTCGAAGCCGACGGTCACGGTCTCATCCTCGAAGCCGCGATTGACGATCTTGAGCGTGTAGCCGTTGCGCACCGCCCCATCGTGCAGGCGCACGAACACCGGGTTGCGGTCGCGCAGCACGTGGAGGTCGAGGGTTGTCCGGACGCTGAACCCCCAGGCCATGGCGCCCGACACCGCGGCCAGGGCGACGCCATAGAACACGGTCCGGGGACGCACCAGCTTGTAGACGGCGGGCCGGCCCTGGTCGCGCGCCTCGACCGCGGCGTCGGTGTCGAAGGCGATCAGACCGGTGGGACGTCCGACCCGGACCATGATCTCATCGCAGGCGTCGATGCAGAGCCCGCAATTGATGCACTCGAGCTGCGGCCCGTCGCGAATATCGATCCCCATCGGGCAGGCGGTGACGCACTGGGTGCAGTCCACGCAGTCGCCCCGCCCGGCCCAGTCGGCGCCCTTCTTGTGCGCCCCGCGCGGTTCGCCCCGGTCGTAGCGATAGGTGACCTGCAGCGAATGCTCGTCGAGCATCGCCCCCTGGATGCGGGGCCAGGGGCACATGTAGGTGCAGACCTGCTCGCGCATGAACCCGGCGAAGACGTAAGTCGTGAAGGTCAACAGGGCGCAGAAGATGTAGCCGGTGAGCGGCCCTTGCCCGATCCAGAAGGTGCGGATCAGGGTCGGCGCGTCGTGGAAGTAGAAGATCCAGGCGCCGCCGGTGCCGAAAGCGATCCCCAGCCAGACCGCATGCTTGCCGATCTTTCGCCAGGCCTTGTTCAGCGACCAGGGCGCCGCGTCCAGCCGCATGCGCGCGTTGCGGTCGCCCTCGAACAATCGCTCCACATGGATGAACAGGTCGGTCCAGACCGTCTGGGGACAGGAGTAGCCGCACCACAGCCGCCCGAAGAGCGCGTTGCTGAGGAACAGGACCAGGGCGGCGAGCACCAGCAGTCCGGTCAGGAAATAGACCTCTTGCGGCCAGAGCTGGATCCAGAAGAAATAGAACCGCCGGCCCGCGAAATCGACCAGCACCGCCTGGTCGGGCAGGGTTCCCGGCCGCTCCCAGCGGATCCAGGGCGTGACGTAGTAGATGGTCAGCGTGGCGATCAGCAGCGCCCACTTGATGGCGCGCCAGCGGCCGTGGACCAGCTTGGGATAGATTGGTTGGCGCGGCTTGTAGAGCCCGGTCACATAGGCCGGACCGCGCGCCTTGGCCGCCGCCGAGACCGGCGAGGTCCTGGCGGCGGTAGGGCCCGACCGGTCGATCACCACGGTCATCGCCGGACTATCGCCCTCCGGCGTTGGCGTGGATGTAGACGGCGAGCGCCTTGAGGGTTTCGGGGTCGAAGCGGTCCTTCCAGGCCGGCATGACGCCGCCCTGCCCATTCCAGATCTGGTCGTGGATGGCCTGGCGGCCGGAGCCGTACAGCCACTCCTGGTCGGTCAAATTGGGCGCGCCCTGCTTCTGGTCGCCCAGCCCCTTCACCCCGTGGCACGAGACGCACTGGGCCACATAGACCGGCGCGGCGCGCCGGACGGCGGCGACATCGGCCGGGCGATGCGACAGCGCCACCACGAACTCCGTCAGGTCGTCCACCTGGGCCGAGGTCAGCATCTGGTCGCGCCCGAAGGCCGGCATCTGGGAGAACCTCGCATCGGGGCCGCCCGATCGGACGCCGACCTGGATGGTCCGGTGGATGTCCGCGAGCTCGCCGCCCCAGAGCCAGACGTCGTCGCGCAGGTTGGCGTAGCCCTTGGCGCCGACCCCGCCCGTGCCATGGCAGGTGGCGCAGTTGTCGCCGAACACCGACTGGCCGACCGCCTGGGCGTAGGCCTGCAGTTCTGGATCGCGCTCGATCTCGTCGAGCGAGGCGGTGCGCAGGCGGGCCGCCTGGGCGCCGCGCACGGCTGTCAGGGCCTGGAGTTCGCCGACGACCGCCTGGCGGTCGGACTGTCCCAGGATCCCCTTGGAATAGCCGGTCAGGCCCGGCCAGGACGGCATCAGCACCCAGTAGACCACGGCCACGGCGATGCTGGCGTAGAACACCCAGAGCCACCAGCGCGGCAGGGGATTGTCCAGTTCGCGGATGCCGTCCCACTCGTGGCCCGTGGTCTCGACGCCCGCGACCTCGTCGGACTCACGCTTCGACATCGGGATCCTCATGGTTTTGCAGGGGAAGGTGGGCCAGGCGTCGGAACGCCTCGCGGTTCTTGGGCCACAGCGCGTAGAGAACCCCCGCGGCGAAGACGGCGCCGAAGTAGATCAGCCCGCCCTGCTGGGCGAACCGCGCCACGGTTTCGTAGGTGAGACCGCTCATCGCCGGTTCTCCGGGGCCTCGGCCTGGTAGGTCTTGAAGTCGACCAGGGTGCCCAGCATCTGGAGGTAGGCCACCAGGGCGTCCATCTCGCTGACCTGGTCGGGATTCCCGTCGAAGTCGCGCTGCTGGGCCTTGGCGCCGTAGCGGGCCAGGAATTTGGCGGAGCCGGCGAAGGGGTCGGCCTGGGTCTCCAGGTCTTCCTTGGCGCTGTCGATCATCTCCTGGGTGTAGGGGACGCCGACCTTGTTCATGGCCCGGATCTTCGCCTGGATGTCGCGGTAATCGAGCGGCTTGTCCGCCAGGAAGGCGTAAGGCGGCATCACCGATTCCGGCACCACCGAGCGCGGGTCGATCAGGTGGTCGCGGTGCCAGGCGTCGGAGTATTTTCCGCCCACCCGCGCCAAGTCTGGCCCGGTGCGCTTGGAGCCCCACTGGAAAGGGTGGTCGTACATGCTCTCGGCGGCGAGGCTGTAGTGGCCGTAGCGCTCCACCTCGTCGCGCAGGGGGCGGATCATCTGCGAGTGGCAGAGGTAGCAGCCCTCGCGGACATAGATGTCGCGGCCTTCGAGCTCGAGCGGTGTGTAGGGGCGTACGCCTTCCACCTTCTCGATCGTGCTCTCCAGGTAGAAGAGCGGCGCGATCTCGACCATGCCGCCGATGGAGACGACGATCAGGATGCCGAGGACGAGCGGCAGCGAATTCCGCTCAAGCTTGCTGTGATGTTTCCACATGGTCGGGTCCCCTACTCGGCCGCGACGAGCGCGGGGGCGGGACCGGCGGCCTGGGCGTCGGGCGCCCGGCTCGGCATGCGGATCGTACGCCACAGGTTGTAAGACATGATCAGCGCGCCGGAGAGGTACATGAGACCTCCGAGGGTGCGGATGACGTTCTCGATGTGCTTGGCCGAGACGGTCTCGACGAACGAGTTGGCGAGGAAACCCTGCGGCGTGTACTCGCGCCACATCAGGCCTTCCATGATGCCGGAGACCCACATCGCGCAGATGTAGAGGACGATCCCCAGGGTCGCGATCCAGAAGTGCCACTCGGCCAGGGCGTTGGAGTAGAGCCGGTCCTTCTTCCACAGCCAAGGCACCAGGCAGTAGACCGCCCCGAACGAGATGAAGCCGACCCAGCCCAGGGCGCCGGAATGCACGTGCCCGATCGTCCAGTCGGTGTAGTGGCTGAGCGCGTTGACCTCGCGGATCGACATCAGCGGGCCTTCGAAGGTCGACATGCCGTAGAAGGCGATGGAGACCGCCATCATCCGTAGGACCGGATCGGTGCGAAGTTTGTCCCAGGCGCCCGAGAGCGTCATCAGGCCGTTGATCATCCCGCCCCAGGACGGCATCCACAGCATGATCGAGAAGGTCATGCCCAGCGTCTGGGCCCACTGCGGCAAGGCCGTGTAGTGGAGGTGGTGCGGACCCGCCCAGATGTAGATGAAGATCAGCGACCAGAAGTGGACGATGGACAGGCGGTACGAATAGACCGGCCTCTCCGCGCGCTTCGGCACGAAGTAATACATCATCGCCAGGAAGCCGGCGGTGAGGAAGAAACCGACCGCGTTGTGGCCGTACCACCACTGGATCAGGGCGTCCTGGACGCCGGCGAACAGCGAATAGCTATGATGGCCTAGGAAGCTGACCGGCATGGCCAGGTTATTGACCACGTGCAGCAGGGCGATGGTGACGATGAAGGCCAGGTAAAACCAGTTGGCCACATAGATATGCGGTTCTTTGCGCTTCCAGATCGTGCCCAGGAAGACCAGCAGATAGGCGACCCAGACCACGGTCAGCCACAGATCGACGTACCACTCGGGCTCGGCGTATTCCCGCGACTGGGTGATGCCGGCCAGGTAGCCGGTGGCCGCCAGAACGATGAATAGTTGGTAGCCCCAGAAGACGAACCAGGGCCAGGCGCCGCCGGCCAGGCGCGCCCTGCAGGTGCGTTGCACGACATAGAACGAGGTTGCGATCAGGGCGTTGCCGCCGAAGGCGAAGATCACGCCCGAGGTGTGCAGGGGCCTAAGGCGCCCGAAGTTCAGCCAGCCCGCCTCAGGGAAGTAGAAGATGGTCGGCCAGGACAGCTGGGCGGCGAGCACCACCCCCGCCAGCAGGCCAGCGATGGCCCAGAACATGGTGGCGATGACACCGGCGCGGACCACGCCGTCGGCGTACTGGTTCTGGGGAGAGCGGAACCGGCCCGACGACAGCCCCACCGTCATGGCGCTGAGCGCCGTAACGAAGGCGGCGATGAATATCCAGCCATGGAACCGGAACAGGCGGTCGTCGGAGAACGCCGTCGCCATGAGGGCGCCGAAGGCCAGTAGGCCCGTCAGCGCATAGAGCAGGACGGCGTTCAGGGGCGCCGTGTCGGTTTGTGCCGATTGAGTGGTCATGTTCTCCGCGAGTCGCTGCGATGCCCGGCCGCCAGTCTCACAATCGGCGGCCGGATGGCTTTGATTTCAGTCAAGGCCGACGCGTTCGCGCCTCGCGATCCTGTCGGGGAGTGGAGGAACACCCATGCACGCGAACGAGCCATTGGATGCGGGAGCCGTCGCCGGGGCGCTGTGCTTGCTGGCGTCGGCCGGCAGCGCCGCCCTGGCATGGGCCCACATGCGCGCGATCGACCAGATGGGAATCATCTGCGGCGCGCCGTTGGAGCCGCACTGCGGTTGGTGCGCCTCGGCCCTGATCCTGGGTCTCTTCGGGGTCGCCCTGGGCGCTGGAACGCCTCGCCTTGCCCGGCGCCGGATTCCCGCCACCGCCAAGACCCGCGTCTCCGGAGAACACCTGTGAACCAGCGCCCCCTGTTGATCGTCTCGGCGATCCTGTTGAGCCTCCCGGCCTATGCGACCCAGGCCCAGCCCGCCAAACCTCGCAGCCAGGCCGAACAGACCTTGCGCGCCATGGACGCCCACGCTCACTCGGCGGCCGACCGCGCCATCGATGCGGCGAGTTCGGCGGCGCAGTCGGCGATCAAGGCGCTGGACACGGCCGAGACGGCGCTGCGCGAGGTGACCCGCGAGAGCGCCGACGCGTCGCGAACCGCCTCGCAGGAGGCGGAGGCCGCCGCTGTGGCGGCCGCCGCACGGGCCAAGGAAGCCTTCGCCCGGGGATCGGCCGACACGCGAATCGCCGCCGACCGATCCGTGAAGGCCGCCCGGAGCGCCGCCGAGGAAACGGCCAGGGCGGCGCAGACCGCCCAGGCCGCCGATCAGGCCACGACCCAGGAGACCCTTCGGGCGGCGCGCGACGCCGCCAAAGCGTCCGCCGACGCCGCGGCCAAGGCGCTCGACACCATGCAGGTCGCGGTCCGTCGGGCGAAAAAGGACCACGCCTACTAAACGCCTGCCATCTACAGCCGCAGCACCGCGGCGTCGGCGCGGGTGAGTCTGGCGACCGACCAACTGGCCTTGAGCGGCGTCAAAGCCGGGTCGGCCGCAGGAGCCCAAGGTCAAATCACCCCGGCGTCCCACAGGGAGGCGAACATGACCGCGAAAGACGCCCACCCACCCGTCGAGATCGACGGCGCCGACGAACACGAAATTCAACGCCTGATCATCGAGATCCTGGACGAGAACCGGCTGATGAGCATCGGCGTCAATCGCCCCGATGGCTGGCCTCAGGTCACGGTGGTGAACTACCTGCGGCAGGGTCGGGCCCTCTATTTCGTGGTGGCCCGCGACAGCCAGAAGTTCGCCAACATCAGCCGCGACTCGCGGGTGTCCATCGCCATCGGCGGCGGGGCCGGCCGAGAGGCTCCGGTTCGCGGCCTTTCCATGGCCGCGCGCGTCAGCGAGGTCCTCGAGCCCGATCGGATTGAACAGCTCAACAAGCTGATCTGGAGCCGTCCCGCCGAGGCCGCATTCACTCCCCACCCCAGCTCGGCGAATGTGGCGGTGCTGGAGGCCCGGCCGCAGATCGTCTCGGTGATCGACTACGCCACCCCGCCCGGTCGCCGGGTCTTGGTGCGGGTCGTCGACGAGTGGCGCGTCGAACGCGTCTCCCCCTGACCCGACGGGCTGAGGGTTCGCAAACGAAGCATAAGGGCCAGCCAGCCGCCGCTCACCACGGCGACCAGCAGGGCCATCGCCAGCAGCCGAGCATCCGGAAGCGCCATGCCGAACACCTTGGCCAGGGCCGGGACGGCCAGGACGAGGGCAAGGACGCTTGAGGCGGCCGCGGCGATCGACCAGTAGGCCCAGCGATGCGTCGCCAGGAGCCGCCCGCCGACCGGCACCGCATCGGCGAGCGCGAGCACGAGGTTGCCGCCGACAAGGGCGATGAAAGCCGCCCCTCGAGCTTGCGGTTCGGAATAGGCTTCCAGAGCCCAGGCGTAGACGCCGAACACGCCCAAGAGGACCCCGCCGCCCTGGACCAGAGCCAGGGCGAGTTGAGCGGGCCCAAACAGCGCCTCGTCCGGGCGTCGCGGCGGACGAGTCATGGCGTCGGCCTCGCTGGGCTCGCCTTCGAAGACCAGGGCGCACACCGGATCGATGACCAGCTCCAGCAACACCACGTGCATTGGGAACAGCAGCGGCGGCATGCCCAGGACGATCGGCCCCAGAGCCAGGCCGGCGATTGGCACATGGATGGCGGTGACATAGGTCAGCGCCTTGCGCAGGTTGATGAAGATGCGCCGGCCGAGGCGCACCCCGCCGACGATCGCAGCGAAGCTGTCGTCCAGCAGCACGAGATCGGCGGCCTCGCGGGCGACGTCGGTCCCCCTTTTCCCCATGGCGACGCCGATATGGGCCGCCTCCAGCGCCGGGGCGTCGTTGACCCCGTCGCCGGTCATGGCGACGACCTCGCCGTTGGCCTTGAGCGCCTCCACGAGCCGGAGCTTCTGCTCCGGAATCATACGGGCGAAGACCCGCGCGGTCCGAAGCCGCTCGCGGAGCATGGGCGTCGACATCGCAGCGACCTCGGGGCCCGTGATCACGCCCGCGGAGGTGTCGATCCCGGCGGTCTCGGCGATCGCCCGAGCGGTGGCCGGATGGTCGCCGGTGATCATCACCACCGCAATCCCGGCGGCGTGCGCCTCGCGCAAGGCGCCGGGTACGTCGGCGCGGACCGGGTCGAGGAAGCCGACCAGGCCGGCGAACTGGAATTCAGCCGATTGGGGATCGTCGGGAAAGGCGCCCTCGGCCTGCGAGGAGGCGACGCCCAGCACCCGCAAGCCCTGGCGGGCGAAGTCGTCGACCACATCATGGAGACGCCTCACCTCGCGGTCGGACAGCCTGCAGAGGCGGAAGATCGCTTCCGGCGCGCCCTTGGCCGCGGCAAGCCGCATCGCGCCGTCTTTCCGCCAAGCCTGGATGACCGCCATCCGGTCGGGCCGGAGCGGCCAGCAACGTTCGGGTTCGAAGGCTTCAAGTCCAGGCTCGGTGGAGGCCCCGCGCAGGCGTTCGCGGATCGCCCGGTCCATGGGATCGACCGGGCGGACGGCCGAGGCCAGGCCGGCCAGCTGCAGCAGTTGAGCCGTTTCGTCCGCCAGGGCCCCAGAGTCCTGGATCGCGACGTCGCCAGCCTCGGTCCAGAGGCGCGCGACCTCCATCCGGTTCTCGGTGAGCGTGCCGGTCTTGTCCACGCAGAGCACGGTGGCCCCACCCAGTGTCTCGATCACCGCGCTTCGGCGGACCAGCACTCTGTGGGTCGCTAACCTCCAGGCGCCCAGAGCAAGGAAGACGGCCAGCACCATCGGGAACTCTTCCGGGACCAGCGCGATGGCCGCGGTAACGCCGGCCAGCACGCCGCCCGCCCAATCCTCGCGGATCAGCCCGTAGGCGACCGCCACCAGAACGCAGTAGCCGAGCGCCAGCAAACCGAGCAGACCGACGAGCCGGCCGGCCTTGCGCTGCAGGGGCGTGGGTTCCTGGCCGATAGCGGCGAGCGAGGCGCCGATGCGGCCCAACTCCGTATCTCCGCCTGTCCGGGTGACCTGCGCCACGCCCTGCCCTCGCACCACTAGCGCGCCGGCGAACAGGTGCGGGCCTAGCTCCGCGCCGGGCGCCGCATCGCCGGTGAACGCCTCGCCGGCCTCCATCCATCGCTTCGACACCGGCGCGGACTCACCGGTCAGCGCCGATTCATCGACCCCAAGCATGTCCCCCGCCACCAAGAGGCCGTCGGCCGGCAGCCGCTCGCCCTCTCCCACCAGAATGATGTCGCCAACCACCAGTTCGCGGGCCGGAATCCGTCGCTCGGCGCCGCCGCGGATCACCCGCGCGAAGGGTTGCGCCAGGTCGCGCAGGGCCGCCATCGCCCGTTCGCTGCGCGCCTCCTGCAAGATAACCAGGCCGATCGTGGCCAGCGCCCCGGCCAGGATGAACAGGCCCTCGCCGAGGTCGCCCAAAGCCAGGTAGAGGACGGCGGCGACCATGAGCAGGATGAACATGGGCTCGCGCATGGTTTCGACGGCGATCCGCAGGAGCCCTCGCCCGGCGGCGCGCGGAAGCTCATTGGCGCCGTCCTGGAGCAGCCGCTGCGCGGCCTGCTCTTCGCTCAGTCCTCGAAGCGGCTCGGCGGCCACAACGAGAAGGCTGGCCACGTCCAACTCGACCCGCGAGGCCGGGAGGTCGCGCGCGCCAAGGTGGCGCACAGCGTCGGCGCCCAGGCCCGGGGCGGCGGCCGGCTTGTCGTGGAGAGACATTGGAGGGCTCCTTGGGCGTCCTTCCTCTCACCCGCACGGCCCGACGCCCTTGATCGAAATCACAAGGACGGCCAAGCGCGCACCCGGACCGCCGCGCCTGGGCCGCGGGCCGCGATCAAGCCAGGTTGGCCGCCGGCGGGAGCGTGACCCGAACGGTCAGACCGGCGTCCTGGGACCTGAACTCGATGCGCGCGCCAAGCTGCTTGCCGAGCGCGCGCATCAGCCGCAGGCCCAGCCCGCCGCCCGAGGCCGCATCAACCGCGACTGGCAGACCCGGTCCATTATCGGCGATTTCGATGACCAGCGCACCGAGCCGCGGTTGGCGGCTCCGAACCAGGATCTTGCCCGCCTGCCCTGGGGCATAGGCATGCTTGACGGCATTGGTGATCGCCTCGGAAACAATCTGGGTGAGCGGAAGGATCTGGTCGGTCGGCGCCCGGCATCCGGGTGCGAAGTCCTCGACCAGTTCGATCCTGCCGGTCAGGAGAGACGCCAGCGGCGCGCAAACCTCGTGCAGATGTTCGCTGAGGTCGGCGGATGTGCGCCGTCCGTTCGCGGCCAGCGACCGATGCAGCCGGGCGATCGCCTCGATCTGAGTCCGGATGCTCTCAAGGAACAGCTGGACGGATTCACCTGTGGGCTCGGCGGGGGACTGGCGGGCCATCTCGATGGCTTTCAGGCGCGCGAAGGCGGCCAGCATGGACAGGTGGTTGGCGATCCGATGATTGGCCTCCTCGATGAGGCGGCAGTCGTCGCAGAGGCTGCTGCGGCCGGTGGGGGGTGTTGGGCCTTGGCGGGCGTCGGTGGCGCCCGCGTCGGCGACTGCATCGGGCATGATCATGTCCCCGTCCGCTAACCGGCGGTGTCGGCGAGAATGGTTAACTCTACGCGCCCGCCAGCCGCCCGGTTTTGACCATCGTCAAGACCGCGCGGCTGCATGCCTTCGAGGCCGCCGCCTGAAGCAAGGGAGCCCCGCACGGCGATCTCGACGGTGGCGAGCGCGCGTTTGCGTCCAAGGCCGAGCGAGGGGCGTTTCACATCATGATTGATGTTCATGCCATCATCGGTGATATGCTTTCCGACGATTCCTAGGTTCACCTTCTCGTCGCCCCGGCGAACGTAGCCTGCGGTCTCAGGGAAGCCGGCGCTATGAGGGTGCTTGTCCAATGCGATGATGCGGACAGGAAGGTGCGCGTCTTCGAGGCGATCCATGACGGATCTCGCTTCTATTTCGAGGACGGCGCGCTCTACACCCACGTGGACGCTGAGGGCGTCAATCTCCTGGAATATGTTTCGGCCATGGAGGCCGCGCTCAAGGGTCGCGAAAATCTCCTCCTGCTGGGGACGGCGGGCGGGGCCCTGGCGACCCAGCTCAGCCGACGGGGCGCGAAGGTCACCGCTGTCGACAACTGGCCGACGGCTTTCGAAATCGCGCGCCGCTGGTTCCATCTCCCGACCGAGGTCGAGTGCATCCACGCCGACGCCCTGACCTTCCTGCGCTCGACGGAACGGCGGTGGGACGCCGTCGCGATCGACGTCTTCAGCGGCACGGAGATTCCGGACGCCATGCTGACCACCGACATCGGGCAGTTGCTCGCTAACGTGCTCTCGCCCGGCGGCCTGATCGTCTGGAACGTGGCTGACTGCACGGCGTCATGGCCGGCCCAATGGATCGCCAGGGCGCTGCGATTGGCGGGCCTGACGCCCCGGCTGGTCCCCGTGTTGGCGGAAGATGTCGGCAACACCCTAGTGGTCTGCCACGCAAAGCCCGGTCGTTGAGCCGGGGGCCCGCGCGGGTCGCCTCGTCGAACTACTTGCGTTCCAGGAGCCGCACGCCCCGCCCCTCGCCTTCGCTCCGCGCGCCGCTGGCGATCAGCTCCACGCCGGCCGCATTGATGGCGTTGACCACTTTCTCGAGGCTGTCGACGACCGCGCGCACAATTCCGTCGCTTGCCTCCATCCGTTGGATGGTGGGCAGCGACACGTTCGCCAGCCGCGCCAGCTCCTTCTGGTCAATACCGAGCAGCGCGCGCGCCGCCTTCATCTGTGAGCCCGTGATCATTTTCGTATCTATAATGATGCGCAATGCATCATCAAGTCGCACATGCGCCCGACTTCGCGTGCGGCAAATTTCGGATCCTGACGCAGGAGATTGAGCACCGCGCCCGCCGCGGCCGGACCATCAAAGACCAGATCCATGCGGTCGTACCAGGCGCGTATCGCCAAGCGCGTCGCGGACACCGTGACCACCTCGTCGATCTTCCCGATCGGGATCGCTGAGAGTTGCTCCGCGTCATCGATGAAGATCAGCCGCCAGCTGGTCAACATCACCAGTCCAAGGCGACCAACTCCCGACGTCACGCGCTCAGCCGCCCATCCCTCCAGCAGCGACTCCCCTTCGAACAGGGTGAGCGATCGCCTCAGGCGGGCGAGATCCGTCGCGCAGTCCAACCGGCAACCACCATTGCTGGGAGGTCGAGCGTCGCCATCCGCACCGCCTCCATGTCTCCCATGATGTCTTACATATCGTTCGCGATATGTGAATGGCCAAGATTCACGATTTTCCGTAGGCCGTTCTGCGGAAGCACGCCAGATGGACCGGAATGATATTCCGAACGCCTTGAGGGTAATTTCAAGACAATATGTTGATCCAAAATACGTTCTTCATGATGCTTGACACATCAGTTTGCTGTGGTGAAATTGCGGACTCAAGGTCATCCTGTTCGCGCCCCTCATCCGAGAGTCCGCCATGCCGCTGAACGTCGTCTGCGACCGACCGACCATCGTTCTGGTGGAGAGCGACGGCGAACTTCGCGGCCGGCTCGCCGCCGGACTTCGGCACGACGGCATGCGTGTCGTTGAGTACGAGGACGGCGGCCCCGCCCTCGCAGCGATCGAACAGGGCCTGTCGGCGGACATTCTCGTCATTTCCCCCCAAGGCGGCGGCGTGGTGACCTACGATATGGCCCGGCAGGCCAGGGCGCTGGCGCCCCAGATCCAGATCGTGGTCACGCCCGCGCCTCAGGAGACGCACGACCTTCCGTCGGAGGCCCATGTGCTCGTCAAACCCTTCGAGCCAAGCCGGCTCTCGCGATACATCCGCTTCGTGGCCGCCAAGCCCGCCCTGCGCGGCGCGCTGCGCGCGGTCTACCGGCAGGCGCGGTCAGCGCGGCCGGCGTTGACGCCCCTCGCCCATTAAATGTGGCGCCCATGGGACTTCATACGCTGGCGGTGCTGCGGTCTTTCGAGGCGGCCCTCGTCGCCCAGCAGGTCCGCAAGCGCCGTCGCCTGGCGAGGCGTGCGAATGATCGCCCGGTCCGAAAAGAGGCGTCCGGCTGATGTCGCATGACTGGCGCCTGTTCATTCCCAAGACCGTGACGGTCCTGCGCCAGGGCTACGGCCTGGCGCCGTTCCGCGGCGATGTCGTCGCCGGCCTGACGGTGGCGATCATCGCCATGCCGCTGGCCATGGCGCTGGCCATCGCGTCGGGAACCACGCCGGAGCGCGGCCTGATCACCGCGGTGGTCGCCGGCTTCCTGATCTCATTCCTCGGCGGCAGCCGATTCCAGATTGGCGGACCGACCGGAGCCTTTGTCGTCGTGGTCTATGGCGTGATCGCCAAGCACGGATACGATGGTCTGCTGATCGCCACGACGATGGCGGGCCTCATCCTGATCGCCGCGGGGCTCCTTCGCATCGGGACCCTGATCAAGTACATTCCCGATCCGGTCACGACCGGGTTCACGACCGGCATCGCCACCATCATCCTGGTCAGCCAGCTGAAGGACATCTTCGGCCTCTCGATCGAGCGCGTCCCCGCCGACATCATTCCCAAGCTGCAGGCGCTCTGGGGTGCGCGCGCCAGCCTGAGCCTTCCCACCCTGACCCTTGCGGTCATCTGTTTCGTCGCGATCATGACGTTGCGGCGCTTGGCGCCGAAGATTCCGGGCTTCCTCGTGGTGACGGTCGCCGCGGCGGTGGCGGTCACCCTGCTGGCCTTACCGGTCGAGACGATCGGCACGCGGTTCGGGGGCGTATCCTCCACCCTGCCCCCGCCGAACCTCACGTTCTGGTCATGGACGAAGGCGCGCGATGTCCTACCGAGCGCCCTCACCATCGCGTTGCTCGCCGGTGTCGAGTCGCTGCTGTCGGCCGTCGTCGCCGATCAGATGACGGGTCGGCGGCATCGCTCCAATATCGAGCTGGTGGCCCAGGGGATCGCCAACATCGCTTCGGCCGCTTTCGGCGGCCTGCCGGCGACCGGCGCCATCGCGCGCACCGCGACCAATATCCGCTCCGGCGCCCACTCTCCGGTGGCCGGCATGCTGCACGCGGCCTTCCTGCTGCTCTTCATGCTGCTGCTCTCGCCCCTGGCCAAGTATGTGCCGCTGGCGGCCCTGGCGGCCATCCTGGTGGTGGTCGCGATCAATATGGCCGAGCTGCAACGCTTCCGGCTGCTGCTCGGCACATCCAACGGCGACCGGGCCGTCTTGCTGCTGACCTTCGGGCTGACGGTCGTCGTGGATCTGACGCTGGCCATCGAGGTCGGCATGGTGCTGGCCGCCTTCGTGTTCATGCATCGCATGAGCCAGCTCTCCACCGTGGAGGGCGGCGGCCCGGCCCTCATCGACGGCGACCGGGACGACTTCAACCGCGCGGACGAGCCGGCCTACGAACCCCATGAGGGTTTGCCCCACGATACCGCGGTGATCACCTTCAGGGGTCCCTTGTTCTTCGGCAGCACCAGCGTGCTGAAGGACGCCCTTGACCAGATCGGCGGCCGCAGCCGGCGCTACATCCTGAGGTTCGAGGAGGTTCCGCTGATCGATCCGACCGGAGCCGCCGCCCTTTCGTCGTTCCTTCGCCGCGCCATCCAGGACGGCGCCGAGATCGTCGTCTGCGGCGCCCGTGACAGCGTGCGGACCAATCTCCTGCGCACGGTGGAGGCCCACGTCCTGGAGAAGGTCGGGTTCGCACCGGACTTCGCCACGGCCCGCGCCGCCACGACGGCGGTCGCATGATCCCGCTTCGAAGCGTCCAGACGGCTGGCGGCGAAGTGGCGGTCATCCTGCGCCGGTCCGATCGCGCCGTCGGCTATGTGAAAGACGGGGTGCTGCAGACGCTGATCGACGCCCGCGGCCACAACCTCGCGCCGCATGTGAACGCTGCGGTGGATGTCCTGCTGCAGGAGAAGGTTCGCCAGGCGCTCGTGCTGGGCTATGGCGGCGGCGCGGCCTCGACCATGCTGCACCGAGCTGGCGTGGATGTGTTCGCTGTGGACTGCGATCCCTGCGCCAAGCCGCTGGCGCAGCTCTTCTTTCGGGCCCCGCCCTGCCTCGATGTGGTTGTCAGCGACGCCGCGGCCTACGTCGAGTGGGCCGCGGCGACCTCCTTCGACGGCGTCCTCATCGATTTCCAGGACTCTATCGAGACGCCCAAGGCCTATTTGTCCCAGTCCTTCTGGCGGGCGGTGGCGAGGGTGCTTCGTCCCAGAGGCATGGCCGTCGTCAACGTGACCCCGTGGCTTCATGGCGGACCCGACTGGCGGACGTTTCAAGGCGCCCTCGGCCTGGGCGGCTTCGACGCGGTGGCGCTGAGTGATGAGCACGGCGCCGGCAACCGGATTCTGGTGACCGTTCGCGGCGCCGCGGCGACATAGTCCCGCGCCGATCGACAGCCCAGACGACCTTCCTGGGCCTCAAGCATGGGGCCTGGCGGCGCGGTCCGAACTGCCGGGAGGACCCGCTCTCAATCAGCGGGTCGCAGGTTCAAATCCTACCGCACCCACAAAAATTCTCTTAGAATTCCGAGAATTAAGGCCGACCCTTTCGGGAGATAGTCAAGCGTCGACATTAGAACGGCGTTTGGAACGGCAAACTCGCGACCACTGACATCAGAGCCCTCGCGGCGTGTTGAGGCGAAAGCGGCCGGAGACACCGCCACATCGAGGCCGAGACGCAGTGCGCAAGCCGGCGCTTCGCCCCCTAGAGATTCGTCTCGAGCGTCCGCATCGGGGGTTCGTGTTTCTCGGCGATATCGAGGCACTCCTCGTGACGCTTCGCTCGGCTGACATTCAGACGAATGAAGACGTCCGTGGCGCGGTGGACAGTCTGCGCTACCTTCCAGCCGCGAAATGCCTCGCGGAGGCTGTCGATCTCAGCGCAGCAGATCAGAGCCCAGCTAGCGTCATCTCGCCGGACGTAGATCACGTTCCCCGCCGTGGCCGGGAGCTCCTCGCGCTCCTGATGACGCCGGAACCGGTAAGTGGCGCCGCTGGCGCCGGCGATGTCGAGCACCTGAGTCATGACGAACCTTAGATGGCGGAAGAGCCTCCAGTCGCATCTTGGATCGACGAGAGTGGGGCGGAGCGCGACGCGCTTTTGTCATCTTTATCGCCGCCCGACCACGTGGCTTCGTCGCCAATGACCCAGCCCCCGTCGCCGGGATAGGTCAAGTCTAGGGTGTATTGGGTCGGCCGATCAGCGCATAGATCGGATCGTCCGGCCATGAGCCGCCGATCGGTTGGCGTCGGCCGAAGCGCTCGGCTTCCGTTCCCGGCGGCAGGGGCATCTGCTCGACCCAGTCGAACACCACCAGACGGCGGGCCACCCGCCACTCGTCGCCGCGCTTTTCGAACCAGTCGACATAGCGGCCGGCCATGTCCCACTGCACGAGGGCCCCGTTCTCGGTCTGACGCTGCAGGGCGGTGAAATAGGACTCGACGGCCGCGCCGCCCGGCTTGCATTCGATAAGGATGTTGTGGATCTGATGGATGCCCCTCTCGATCGTCGGCAGGGTCTTCAGGGCCCAGGCGATGAAGCCCTCAGCGCTGCCCTGGTAGGCGCCGTGATTGTCGGTGGCGTCCGGCCAGTAGGCTGAGCGCAGGGCCGCCTCGTCCTTGCGGTCGATCCCGCGGCAGTAGCGATAGATGCAGTCTCGGATCATCTCTCGATCCCAGAGTTCCTGCAGCTTGTCGGTGTTGGTCATGGGTCTCCCCCGGTTCTGGATAGGTCTGCATGATCGTGTGGGCCGCAGGGTCTATGGCAACGCCATCAGAGGCGTGATTGCACGCCGTTTGAAACACCAGCCGCCCGAGCCGCGGCGAAATAAGTCGTTGTATCTGACGACTCCAGTGGCGCGGCCGACCGGCGTCGCCGTTCCTGGTCCCTCCTCGCTCGCGATCACCACGCCCAGGCAGCCGCCCTGCGCCGTATCGGCGTCGATGGGCGTCGAGCGCCACATAGAGCCTGAGGCCCTGCTCCGGGATCGACTTTACGAAGTCGACAATCTCCGACCGGCCCCTCAGCTTGAAGGGAAGCGATCCGCTCCGCACGACCTCGGCATCCACGGCGAACAGCGACGCCACCGCCTCCCCGTCGCGAGACGTCAACAGGCGGAAATAGTCCGCCAAAAGGCGCTCGCACGCCCGCTCGATGATCAATCTCGCCAAGTCGTCCATCAATGGAGCTCGTCGAGCTTGCTGATATCGAACGCCCGCAGTCGGTCGCCGCGCCCTTCTGCGATGTTCTCCAGCCAATGCGGATCGCTAAGCAGGGCGCGCCCGACGGCCACCAGGTCGAACTCGTCGCGCGCCAGCCGTTCGAGGAGCTGGTCGATGGAGGTCGGCGCCGATGTCCCGCCTCCAAAGCCGGTGATGAAGTCGCCGGACAGGCCGACCGATCCCACCGTCATGGCGGTCCGGCCGGTCAGGCGGCGCGCCCACCCCGCCAGGTTCAGATCCGAACCCTCGAAGGCCGGCTCCCAGAAGCGCCTTTGCGAGCAGTGAATGATGTCCACACCCGCGTCGCACAGCGGCTCCAGCATGGCGGCGAATTCGCGCGGCCCGTCGGCCAAGCGGGCGGCGTAGTCCTGCTGTTTCCATTGTGAGACGCGCAGGGAGATTGGCAGGGCCTGACCCACCTCGCGGCGGATCGCCTGGACGATCTCGGTGGCGAACCGAGTGCGCTCCGCGAGCGTGGCGCCCCCATAGCGGTCCGTCCGCCGGTTCGTCCCGGCCCAGAAGAACTGGTCGATGAGATAACCGTGGGCGGCATGGATCTCGACACCGTCGAAACCCAGGTCGGCGGCCCGGCGCGCCGCCGCAGCGAAGGCCCCGATGGTGTCGGCGATGTCGCCCTCGCTCATGGCCCGTCCGAACGGCGCGTCTGGCGACATCAGGCCCGACGGGCTCTCCACCTGCGCGTCGGGCGCCCATTGCGACCGACGGCCCTGGGTGGCGCCCACATGCCACAGCTGCGGCATGATCCGTCCGCCCTCCGCGTGCACGGCCGAAACGACCTCGGCCCAACCGGTCATCGCCGCCTCGCCCCAGAACCTGGGCACGTTGGGATCATCCCCCGATCCAGGGCGCTCCACCACCGTGCCTTCCGTGATGATCAGCCCGACGCCGGCGCGCGCGCGGCGCGCGTAATAGGCCGCGACGTCCGGGCCCGGCACGCCGCCTGGCGATCGCGACCGGGTCATCGGCGCCATGACCACGCGGTTGGGCAACCGCAGGCCCGCGACATCGTAAGTTCGGAAGAGGGTGTCCGCGGCCGGCATCGGGCCTCCACTGAATTGCGGCGTTTGGACGGGCTAGCCGACCTCGTCCTGGCGGATGGTCCGCGCGGCCAGGCCGAACAGGCAGGCGGCGACCAGCATCATCGAAGCCATCAGCGCCATGGACCACCGAAGGCCGGCCTCGGCGCCGAGGTGCTGCGCCAGGAGATCGCTCAGGACGCCGATCGTCAGGGGCCCCAGGCCGAGGCCAATGATGTTGACGAGGAACAGAAGCACTGCGGCCGCCGTCGCGCGCACCTCGGGGCGCACGACGCTCTGCACGGCGGCGAAGGCCGGCCCGAAGGTCAGGCCGTTGGCGAGCACCGCCGGCAGCACGAGGGCCAGTGACAGCTCAAGGGAGGCCGGCGCCATGACGAGGGCGAAGGCCGGCGCGCCGAAGAGGGTCGCCAGGGCCGGCAGCCGGGCATAGCCGCTGATATCCCTCCTCGCCGCGCGATCGGCCAGCACGCCGCCTAGATAGGTCCCGGCGCCCGACCCCGCGCCGACTAGGAGACCGAGGGCGACACCCAGGAAGCCGATCGGACCGAGCCCGCTCTGCTCGCCGAGCCGGCCGAGCGCCTCGCCATGCGTGCGCAGGAAGAAGGAGCCGTAGAAGGCCGAGTGTCCGTAGAAGACGAACGAGGAGAAGCCGCCCGCCACCGCCACCAGCCAGAAGGAACGCTTGGCGCGTAGCTCCGCCATCGCATCGCGCAGGCTCAAGGAAGGCGTCGGGGCGCTGGCCTTGGCCGCGCCGCGACGCGGCTCCTTCAGGGTCAGTGCGATGACGGCCGCCAGCAGCAGCCCCGGCGCGCCGGCCAGCACGAAAGCCGTCCGCCAACCCAGGCTGTCGGCCAGAAGTCCGCCCATGGTCAGGCCCAGGAGCGATCCCAGCGGAATGCCTAGGGAATAGAAGGCGAGCGCGGAGGCCCGCTTTTCCTTTGGGGCGTACTCGGTGATCAGCGAATGGGCCGGCGGCGTGCAGCCCGCCTCCCCAGTGGCCACGCCCATCCGCATCAGGAGAAGCTCCGGAAAGCCGCGGGCGAAGCCGCACGCAATGGTGAAGCCGCTCCAGATGGCGAGCGAGCCGGCGATGATGGCCACCCGATTGGCGCGATCGGCCAGCCTCGCCACGGGAATCCCGAGCACGGTGTAGAACAGTGCGAAGGCCAGGCCCGTGACCGCGCCGACCTGCCAGTCGGCGAGCTTGAGGTCGTGCTTGATCGGCTCGGCCAGGATGGTGACGATCTGCCGGTCGAGCATGTTGAACGCATAGGCGAGCATCAGCACGATGAGGACATAGCGCCGGTAGCCCGGCGTGACGTCCCGAGCGATCCCGCCGGCGGCTGCGACGCGTTGGTGCATGGTCTCTGTCCCAAGGAACATCGGCGCTGGGCGAACTCGGAGGCGAGCAGCCATGCGGCGGACGATCGGCGTTCAGGATCTCAGGCCGGGCGGCGGCGGCCGGAAGGCCGCCGCCGGGGAGGCGAACCCCGTCTGATCAGAACCGCTTGCTGATCGAGACGCCGTAGGTCCGGGGGTCGAGGATGAAGGCGTTCTGCAGCAGACCCATGGCTTCATCGACGAAGAAGGTGTCGGTGATCGGCCGGTCGTTGAAGACGTTCTTCACATAGGCCTCGATCTCCAGGCCCATGGCCTCGTTCTTCGCCTGGATTGAGATGTTCCCGTTCTCCCAGCCTTCGAGGCGGTCGACCGTGGTGTTGTAGACCCGGGAGAAGGACTCCCCCTGGCGGTAGTAGTCGGCGCGCAGGGTGGCGTCCCAACCGGAGGGCAGGTTCCACGTGTACTGGGCGCCCAGCGACACCGTCCAGGGCGGCGCATTGGGCAGTTCCTTGCCCGACAGCTTGGCCGCGACGCCCTCGGCCGGGACGACGCCGAGCGAGGCGAAGGTCCCCGAGCAGACGCCGAGCAGAGCCAGCGGATTGCCCGAGACGCCCGCCACGGTCGCAGCGCCGGGCTGCTGCTGGATGATCGCCAGGAGATTGCCCAGGGCCGCGGTCGGGGCGACGCACCCGGCCATGCTCGAGGCCTTGACCAGGGTCAGGCTCGGATTGCCCTGCGTGCGGTTGACCGGGTCGATGGACGAGCCGTTCTGGACCTCGGTGTTGAGGAAGCCCGCATTGACGTTGAACCGCAGATTGTTCACCGGCTCCCAAATGCCCTCGACCTCGAAGCCGGTGACGATGGCGTCGATGTTCTCGGTGACCGAGATCCGGTTCACGAATTTCGAGATCTGATAGCCCTTGTAGTCGTAGTAGAAGCCCGTGAGGTTGAGGATCAGGGTCCCGTCCAGCAGCGTGTTCTTCATGCCGACTTCGTAGGCGTTGACGAACTCCGGGTCGTAGATCGGCCGCGGAGCCCCGATCCCGCCGGCGCCGATATTGTTGGGACCGCCGCCTTTATAGCCACGCGAATAGAAGGCGTAGAGCAGGGTGCTGTCGGTGAACGACAGGTCCGGCTTCCAGTCCACCCCGACCCGGCCGGTCATCTCGCTGAACTCGGCCGTGTACGATGCCGGCGCTCCGGGGGTCAGACCCGAGCCGGGCGTCAGGAGCTTCACCGGATAGCTGTAGAGGGTCTTGGTGTCCTTGGTGTAGCGCAGGCCGCCGGTGACCTTCAGGGCGTCGGTCGCCTCCCAGTAGATCTCGCCGAAGGCCGCCTTGGAATCCAGTGTGTAGGGCTGATAGCTCAGATAGTTGCCGTGCCCGCTGGGGTTCGGCTCCGGGTTCGGGTTGATGTAGATGCAGTTGGTGGCGCCCAGCGCGCAGGTCGCCCCTCCGTTCGCCACCCGCGCGAAGTTCGTGAGGGCGTTCGACAGGATGTAGAAGGACTGGATCGTCTCGTAGTCGACGTAGTTGGCGCCGATGCTGAAGTTCAACGGCCCCTCGAACGACGACGACAGCCGCACCTCCTGGGTCCACTGCTCGGACGGATGCTGGTTGGAATCGTAGACCTGCAGCGTGTTCGCTGGCCCGAGCTGCGGATCGTTCACCACCCCGCCCGGCGCCGTCGCCGTGGCGTTGAACGCCGTCGGGAAGCCGAAGCGGTACATGTCCTGTTCGGAGTTGTACTCGCCCTTGTAGTACGAGGTCAGCAGGTTGAACTGCAGGGTCGGCGTGATGTCCCAGGCGGCGCTGAGCTCAAGCACGTCCTCCTTGGCGTAGTAGCTCGGATCGACGGCCGACTCGACCGTGCTCAGGTCGGCGACCTGGCGCCTGTTGGCGCTGAGATCCCCGCTGGCCAGACCGCCCCGATAGGCCAGCAGGCCGAACAGGGTGGACAACGAGTTGGGCGTTCCGTTGGCGGCGTCGGCATAGATCGAGCCGTTGGTGCAGCCCTGGCTGAGGAAGCCGCGCACCACATTGTTGGTGACCGCCACGCCGCCGACTGACGAGGGGCCGTTGTCGCGAGTGCACAGGCCCTTGCCAGTGCGCAGGCGATCGTCATCCTCCTCGAAGTGCTGCCAGACAAGATTGGCCTTGAAGGTCTCGACCGGCGTGAACGCCAGGCTCGCGCGGACCGAATAGAGGTCGCGGCCGTCGATGTCGTGGCCCGTGGTCAGGTTGGTCGCGAACCCCGAACGGCTGAGATAGGAGCCGGCGACCCGCAGGGCCAGGGTGTCGTCGATGAGCGGGATGTTGACCATCGCACGCACCTTGCGGGTGTCGAAATTGCCGATCTCCCCGCGGATGGCGGCCTCGAAGCTGTTCGTCGGCTTGGCGGTGATGACGTTGACCACGCCGCCCGTGGCGTTGCGCCCGTAGAGCGTTCCCTGCGGGCCGCGCAGGACCTCGACGCGCTCGACGTCGAAGAACTCGGCCTCGAACAGGCGGTTTTCGGTGAGCGGAGCGCCGTTCAGGTGGACGCCGGTGGAGGTGTCGCCGGTCACCGCCGTCTGCTTGGTGCCGATGCCGCGGATCTGGAAGTTGTAACCGCTATAGAAGCCCTTGGAGAAGGTGACGTTCGGCACGGCGCGCTGGAGGTTGGCGCCGCCGTCGATCTTCTGCGCCTCGAGCATGGTCTGCGAGAAGGCCGACACCGCGATCGGCACGTCCTGCAGGGCCTCTTCGCGCCGCTGCGCGGTCACCACCAGCTCGCTCATCAGGGTGTCGCCGTCCTGCGGCGCAGCTTCCTGGCCGAGCGCCGGCATGGCCACGAGGACGGCCAGCAGCGACACGCCAGCCGAAAGCACACGCGCCCGATTGTTAGATATTTGCATGCTTGTTTCCCCCAAGTTTGAGCAGCGCCTTAGGCAGCTCGATGTTGTCGTTGACCAGACGTCCTCAGGACGTCGCATTCGATAATAAAACTATCGGCGATCGCCTTCCGAACCCCGCCGCCTTCCCCTGGAGACGGCCCGATATTTCATTCGCGATATTCGAAAGATGCGCGCATTCATGGTCCCGCATCGCCCTGCACCTACAGGTTTTCGACCGGCGTCGGCGTCGCGATCAGCGCCTGCGCGGTTCGGTAGTCGGCCTTGCCGCTCTCATGCCGGGGCACGACCTCGACATGCAGGAACCGCCGCGGCAGCTTGTAGTTCGCCAGGGTCTTCTGCAGCCCGGCGCGAACCGCCGCTTCGTCGAACGCCGAGGTGGACTTGACGATCGCGACGATCGACTTGCCCCAGGTGGGGTCGGGCTCACCCACCACCAGCGCGTCCTCGACGCCCGGCTGAAGTTTGAGCGCCTCCTCCACCTCCTCGGGGAAAACCTTTTCGCCGCCGGTGTTGATGGACAGGTTTCCGCGACCGATCAGGACCAGCTGGCCTTCCGCGTCGAGCCGCGCGAAGTCACCGGGCACGGCGTACCGGACCCCGTCGATCATGCGATAGGTCTCGGCGGTTTTCTGCGGATCTCGATAATAGCCGGCCGCCACGGGCTCGGTGCGGGCCAGCAGGCCCTCGCCAGGGACGCCCTTGGGAAGGACGGCGCCCGTATCGGCGTCGATCAGCACGGTCTTTGCGCCCGGGGCGAACACGCCCGTCGCCGGCACATTGTCGGCCGTCGCCACCGAGTAGCCGAAGCCCGACGCTTCCGAGGCGCCCAGGATGTCGACGAGGGTCACTTTCGGCAGGTGCGCCAGCAGGCCCGCCTTGACCTCACCGCTCCAGATCAGGCCCGCCGATGAGATGACCTTCAGGCTGGACAGCTCGTAGCGCCCCGGCGCCGCCTCCAGGGCGCGCAGCATGGGACGGGCGAAGACATCGCCGACGATGGCGATCCGCGTCACCCCGGTGCGCTCGACCTCGCGCCACAACTCGTCGGCGTCAAACCGGTCCGAGGGCAGCAGGACCGCTCCGCCGCCGGCCATCAGCTCGCCGATGACCGCGTTGCTGCCGGCGCCGTGCATCAGCGGACAGGCCGGGATGGTGCGGCTGGGGGCGAGATTGTCCCGCACAATGGCCGAGTGCTCGGCCAGGTCGGCGGGCCGCTTGGCGATCAGCGGCGATTCGAGTTGGACCTTTCGCGCGTCGCCCGTACGCCACAGGACGCCCTTGGGCCGCCCGGTCGTGCCGCCGGTGTAGAGCAGGTAGCTGTCGTCGGGCGAGCGCCGGATGTCGAGCGGCGCGCCGTCGCCGGCCTGGGCCCAGGCCTCGAAGGATTGCTCGCCCTCCGCCGCGGCGCGGACCTGGCGGTCCGACTCGATGCGGATCCACAGACGCACGCCAGGCAGCCGGGCCTTCAGCTCGGCGATCGTGGCGTCCAGGCCGTCCTGGTAGAACAGCGCCGAGGCGCCGCAATCCTCCAGGACGTAGACGATCTCGTCGGCGGTATAGCGGTAGTTGACGTTGACGCTGACCGTCCGCGACTTCAGCGCCGCCACCGTCGCCTCGATATAAGCGGGGTGATTGCGGCACAGGATGGCCACCCGGTCGTCCGGCGCCAGCCCATGCTCGATCATCGTCCGGGCCAGGTTGTTGGTCCGGTGATCGAAGGCCGCCCACGTCACGACGTCGTCGCCCCAGATCAGGGCCGGGCGATCGGCCGGAACAACCCGCGCGACCGCATCGAGAATATCGCCGTAGTTCCAGCCCATGGGCAGGTCCCCCAAGTCGGTGGGTGGTGCGCTCAGCGCCCGGTGAACACCGGGGGACGCTTCTCCACGAAGGCGCGCACCGCCTCCTTGGCGTCGTCGCTCTTCTTCAGGCGATTGGTGTTGCCCTGCTCGTAGCGATAGCCGTCGCGCAGGGTCATGTTCTCGATGGCCGCCAGGCTGTCCTTGGCGTAGGCCACGGCCAGCGGGCTCTTGGCGGCGATCTGCCGGGCGATGCCCATGGCGTAGGGCATCAGCTCCTCAGGCGGCAGGCAGGCCTCGAGCACCCCGCGATCGAAGAGTTCACGCGCCGGCGCGCGATAGCCGGTGAGCACCATCCGGCGGACCAGCGAGTGGGGCAGAATCCGCATGGCGTGGCGGCCCCCGCCCATCAGTCCGACATCGATCTCGGGCAGGCCGAACACGGCCTTTTCAGAGGCCACCAGGATGTCGCAGCTGGCCACGAGGCCAAGGCCGGCGCCGAGCGCGGCGCCGTTCACGGCGGCGATCACCGGCTTCTTGCACTCGATGATGCTGTAGCTGATCTCGCGCACCTTGCGCATGCGCCGCCACTCGTAGCCCTGCTCGGGCTCGCCGGTGGTCGCGGGCTTCAGATCAGCCCCCGCGCAGAACTGCTTGCCCGCGCCGGTCAGCACCACGGCGAGCACATCATCGCGGTCGTTGAAGGTGTCGAAGATGGCGGTCATTTCCTCGACCGCCTCGATGGGCATGGAATTCACGGGGGGATTGTCGAGGGTGACGACCGCGACGCCATCTTCGACCTCGAGACGAACCAATGCCATGAACTCATCCTCTCCTGCGCCTGCGCCCAGGTCCGGCGCTTGGGAGGGAAGCTATCCGCGCGTCCGGGGGCGAACACGGTCGCGGCCGTGCGGCGTTCAAAAATCCCATATGAATTTCGCGCGCTCGAAGCAGGCTCGCGTCGCGCCCCGGGGACCGCTAGCCTTCAGACAAGTTCCCTGGGACATGCGGAGCCTGAAGGCCGCGCCACGAGGACGTCGTCGCACTGGGGTTGGAAATGCGTCGGGACCCGATCAAGTCAGCCGCCCGGACCCTCGAGGTCCTGGAGCTTTTCCATGAACAGCGCACGCCCCTACGGCTGAAGTTCATCTTCGAGCGCCTGTCCTACCCACAATCCAGCACCACTTCCCTGCTCAAGAGCATGGTGGTCCTGGGCTACCTCAACTACGACCGGCCGACCCGCACCTATTTCCCAACCCCCCGCGTGGCGGCGCTGGGCGACTGGATCAACCACTATCTCTACGGCGCCGGCGACGTTCTGGGCCTGATGCAGACGGTCTTCGAGAAGACCAACGAGACCGTGGTGCTCTCGTCGCAGAACGACATCTTCATCCAGCACATCCGGGTGCTGCAGCCTTCGCACCCCTACAAGGTCCCCCCCTCGGAAGGCAGCATGAGGGTGCTGACGCACTCGGCCGCCGGCCTGGTGCTGCTGAGCGGCATGGCGCCCAAGGCGGTCGACAAGCTGATCCGCCACATCAACGCCTACGAGCAGGGTCGCTCGAAGAAGATCGACATCGACGAGTTGAGCGAGCAGCTCGCCTGGATCCGGCGCGAGGGCTACAGCCTGCTGGCGGCCTTCCCTTTCCCCGACGCGGCGGGCCTGGCCATGCCCTTGCCCAAGAGCCCGCACGGCATGCCGCTGACGCTCGGGGTAGGCGGCCTCAACAGCCGGATCGCCCGCAAGCGCAGCGAGATCATCGCGACCATGCGTGAAGCCATCGCCGAGTACGAGCGCAAGCTAAACCTGGCCTCGGCGGCGGCTGAATCGGAGCTGACGGACCCCGAAGCCGAGGTCGACGAAGACCAGGCCCAGGACGCCCTGCCCTAGCCGTCGCTGGCGTCGCCGGCGTCACCGAACGCGTGCCACCCGCCGTCGATGCTGACCACTGATCCCGTGACATAGCTGGCCGCGTCGCCGGCCAGGAAGGCGACCAGGTCGGCCACCTCGCGCGGCAGGCCCAGGCGTCCCATCGGCGTGCGCTTCAACACATCCGCGAAGCGCCGTGCCCCGCTGTCTCTCAAGGCCAGGAGACCCGGGGTCTCGATATAGCCCGGCGCCACGGCGTTGACCCGGATTCCGCGTTCGGCCCACTCGCAGGCGAGGCTCTTGGTCAACATGCCCACGCCCGCCTTGGCCGCGCAGTAGGCATTGCGCTGCGGCAGGGCGGCCAGACCGGCGATCGAGCCGAGATTGACGATCGCCGCGCCGCCGCGATCCGTCATGCGCCGCCCCGCCGCGCGGGCCGCGATGAAGGCGCCGGTCAGGTTGACATCGAACACAGCCTGGAACTCGGCCGCGCTCTGGTCGACCGTCGGCTTGAAGACGTCGGCGACCCCGGCGTTGTTGACCAGCACGTCGATCCGCCCCCAACGAACCATGGCTTCATCCATGGCCGCCTCGATCCCGGCCTCGTCCATGACGTCGCACAGGCGGACGAGATGCTGCGGGCCGAGCTCGGCGGCCAGCGTCTCGAGCGCCGCCGCGTCCCGGTCGATTACCAGCAACCGGTCCCCATCGCGGACGAACCGCTCGACGATGGCCCGGCCTATGCCGCTGGCGCCGCCCGTCACCACCACGGTGCGCGGTCCCGGCGGCGGGACCCGAGGCGCCGGACGGGTCGAGGCCTGTCCCGTGCCGCCGAACGCCAGAAAGCCGCCGTCGGCCACCAACAGGGCGCCGGTGACATAGGACGCCTCGTCCGACGCCAGGTAGAAGACGGCCTCGGCGATCTCGTCCGGCGCGCCCATCCGGCCGAGCGGGATCCGCCGTTCGACCAGGGCCGGATCGACCTTGCCGTTGGCGATCAGCCGCTCGACCATGTCGGTGCGGGTGTAACCGGGGGCGACGGCGTTGACGCGAACCCCGCGACCGGCCCACTCGCAGGCCAGGGTCCGCGTCAGCGACGCCACCGCGGCCTTGCTCGCCCCGTAGCCGTTGCGGAACGGCACCGCCGCCACCCCGGCGCCCGAGGCCAGGTTAACGATCGCGCCCTGCCCCTGGGCCAGCATCACCCGGCCCGCCTCCCGCGCCGCCATGAAGACGCCGGTCACATTGACGCCGATCAGCGCCCGGAACTCGTCCAGCGGCTGGTCCACCACGGGTTTGGCCTGAGCGTCGATCACGCCGGCGTTGTTGATCAGCACGTCGACGCGGCCGAAGGCCGACAGGCAGGCGGCGACCATCGCCTTGACGTCGGCCTCCACGGAGACGTCCACCGCCAGCCCCAGATGCGCCTCCCCCAGGCTCGCGGCGCGGGCCAGGGCCGCCTCGCCGTTGCGGTCGGCGATCAGCACCCTGTCCCCGGCCGCGGCGAACCTGCGCGCGATCGCCCAGCCGATGCCGTCCGCGCCGCCCGTGACGATGACCGCCCTCGACGCCATCTCAGCTCACCTTGACGTCGGCGCGCGACAGGTGGTCGCGATAGGTCTCACGCAGCGCCGTCTTGAGCAGCTTGCCTGTCGCCGTGTGCGGCAGGTCGGGCACGAAGATCACATCGTCCGGCAGCCACCAGCGCGCCACCCGGTTGGCCAAGAACTGCAGGATGTCCGCCTTGGCCGGCGCGGCTCCGGGCCGCGGCACGACCAACAGCAGCGGCCGCTCCTGCCATTTGGGATGGGGCACGCCGATCACGGCGGCCTCGCGGACCTCGGGATGGGCGATGGCGGCGTTCTCCAGGTCGATGGACGATATCCACTCCCCGCCTGACTTGATCACATCCTTCGACCGGTCGGTGATCTGCAGGAAGCCGTCCGGCAGCATGCGGGCCACGTCGCCTGTCGTGAACCAGCCGTCGGCGTCCACGGCGGGCTCGTCGGCCTTGTAGTACTGGCGCAACACCCAGGGCCCGCGCACCTGCAACTCACCCGTCGCGACGCCGTCGGCGGGCAGTTCCTGCCCGGCCTCGTCGATGATCCTGAGCTCGACACCGTAGATCGCCCGCCCCTGGCGGCTTTGGATGTCATAGCGGGCTTGGCGCTCCAGCTTGGCGTGCTCGGGAAGCGGCGTGCCGATCGTTGCCAGGGGGCTGGTCTCGGTCATGCCCCAAGCATGGATGACATAGACCCCGAGTAGCCAGTCGAACTTCTCGATCAGCGCGCGGGGCGCGGCCGAGCCGCCCACGAGCACGCGCTCCAGCGCCAGGCTCGACAGGTTCAGGCGCTCGCCATGCGCGGAAATGAAATCCAGGAAGCCGAGCCAGACCGTCGGCACCCCCAGTGAGAAGGTGCACGCCTCGTCGCGCAGCAGGTTGTAGAGGCTCTCTCCGTCCAGGGCGGCGCCCGGCAGCACCAGCTTGGCGCCGCACATCGCCGCCGAGAACGGTACGCCCCAGGCGTTGACGTGGAACAGCGGCGTCACCAGCAGCACGCTATCGCGGCTCGACAGGCCCATGCCGTCCGCCGCCGTGGCGCAGAAGGCGTGAAGCACGAGCGAACGATGGCTGTAGAGCACGCCCTTGGGCGACCCGGTGGTGCCGGATGTGTAGCAGAGGATCGCGCCGTCGTGCTCGCCGACCGGCGTCCAAGGCGCGTCGTCGGGCTGGGCGTCGATCAGGTCCTCGAAGCACATGAGGTTGGCCAGGCTGCTCTCCGGCATGGCCTCGCGCTCGCAGAGCAGCACGAACCCCCGGATTGACGGGATCTGGCCGGCGAACGGCTCGATCAGAGCGATGAAGGCCGGGTCGAGGAACACATAGCGGTTCTCGGCATGCTCCAG
Organism: Phenylobacterium sp.; assembly: GCF_030698145.1. Lineage (GTDB taxonomy): Bacteria > Pseudomonadota > Alphaproteobacteria > Caulobacterales > Caulobacteraceae > Phenylobacterium. The sequence goes on from NZ_JAUYNW010000017.1 coordinate 61,143, forward strand.
GATGTAGGCGATCTGTTCTGGAAACAGCCGCGGATTGACGGTGTTGAGGATCGCCCCTGCCCCGGTCGCGCCGTAGTAGAGTTCCAGGTGGCGGGCGGAATTGACCGCCAGGCTGGCCACCCGCTCGCCGGGCTGCACGCCGAGCGCGCGCAGAGCCGCCGCCAACCGCCGCGCCCGCCGCGCGACCGCCGCATAGGTCGAGCGTTCGATCCGGCCCGCCTCGGTCTTCGACACCACCTCGACGCCCCCGTGATAGCGCGCCGCGTAGTCAATCACCGAGGACAGCAACAGCGGCGTGTCCTGCATTAGGCCCAACATGCTTCCCCCGGGAGGTCGATCGAATTCGGGAAGGCTATCGGGGCCGGGCGTCAGTTGCGGCAGGCCGCCGGGCGGGGGCTCGGAATTCACATAGCTGATAATGGCGCACCCCGGCTCGCGCGGGGTTGTCGTTGCCGTTCCGGCGGCACAGGTTGGACTGGCGAAAATCTAGGATGATCAAGAGGCAGGGCGGCCTTCGGCGGCCCTGAACGATCCAGAATCCGAACGCCGCGGATCACGTGGTGCTGCAGCAAGACAGCCGGATGGGGAGGTACGAGATGGGAACGGCCAAGACACCGGCGTCCGCGCGCATTTTCCGGCCGGTCGCGCGCTCGGTGGACAGATGAACGCCCTGGCCCAAGCCCGCGCGCCGTTCCACCGCCGGACACAGGCGCCCGAGGCCCTGCCGTTCGCGACCATCGAGATCCGCGCGAGCGTCGCCGTGATCCGCCTTGAGCTGCCCTCGCCTGGCCTTTGGGATGCGCAGGAGCAGCAACTCTTCATCACCTCCCTCACCGACCTGGCCGCGCGCGGTGATCTGACCGCGATTGTCGTTCAGGGCGCGGCCCTGTTCGCCGAAAAGCCAGGCCTGGCGACGCCGGACTTCCGCGCCGTGGTCGAGGCCGTGGCGGGTTCGCCCCTGCCGGTGATCGCGGCCATCGCCGGCGACGCCATAGGCGTCGGGCTCGAACTCGCGCTCGCCTGCGCCGGTCGGGTCGCGGCGCGCGGCGGGCGCTTCAGCTTCCCGGACCTGCGGGCGGGACGCCTGCCCACGCACGGCGCGATCGAACGCCTTCCGCGGCTGATTGGCATGACGCGCGCGAGCGACCTTCTGATCTTCAACGCGACCCTGGACGCCGACGCGGCGCTCGAAGCCGGACTGATCGACGCCATCGCCGGGCGCGACGTGGTCGCCGCGGCGATCGACCTGGCGCATTCCGGGGTCGGCAACGCGCGTGCCTGCCGGTCCGACACGATCGTCCTCGACAGCGACAAGGCCGACCTCTTCGGCGTCCGGCTGCGCGTACGGCGCGAGGCGCCGGACCAGACCGCGCCGTCCGTCGCCCTGCAGGCCCTGGAGGCCGCCGCCCGCCTGCCGGTCCGCCGGGCCATGGCCGACACGGCCAGGGCCGCGGCCGCCCTCGCCAAGACCGATCAGGCCCAGGCCTTGGCCTACGCCGCGGCGGGCAAGGCCACCCTGGAGCGCTGGGGGGCGGAGGCCGCGCGCGAGGTCCTGGCCCGCCGGCTGCGCTGGCCGCTGCTGCGCGAAGCCGTCCACATGCTCGACGAGGGGGCGACGCCGTCCCAGCTCGACCGCTGCCTCATGGCGTTCGGCTTCAGTGAGGGACCGTTCGCGCTCTCCGACCGGTTGGGCATGGCCGCCCTGTTCGGGGTCGCCGCGGATGGGGCGATCCCCGCCGATCCCTGGCTCTGCTACTCCCCGACCCTGGACCTCATGTCCGACGCCCACCGTCATGGCGGATCCTCGCCGGGCTGGTACCGGCGCGCGGAAGCTTCCAGCCACCTCACCTTCGATCCCGAGGTCGCCCGCATCATCCAGGCGTCGGCCACGTTCCAGCGAATCTGCCGCCAGCCAATGTCGGACGAGGTGATCGCCGAGCGGTGCCTGCTGGCGGCGGTCAATGGCGCGGCCGAATTGCTGCAGGTCGAGGACAACCTCACCGCCCCCCTGCTGGACGCCATCTGGACCGTCATGCTGGGCTTTCCGGCCTGGAAGGGCGGGCCCCTGCTGCAGGCCGACCGCACTGGCCTCGACCAGGTCGTCGAGGGGCTCCGGAAGCTTCAGGCCAAGCGCAACACCGCCGGCGCTCCCTGCGAGATCATCCTGCGATGCGCGGCCCGGGGCGAAGGGCTGGGCTGACGCCCAGTCGCCGAATATCCCGCATGGATTATTCCGCGCGCGCCGGGCGGCTGTAACCGCCGAAGCTCCCCGGGTCGCTAGACTTACCCATCTTCCTCCCCGGAAGCCTGAGCGGGAGCCCACGCCCCACGGCGCTGGCTCGATGTACGCGAAGCGCCGGCGTCCGCATGGCCGCCGGCGCCTTTTTCTTCGCGACGGGCGAGCGCCTCACGCCGACGTCCTGAAATTCACATGGGCGATAAAGTTCCGATCGCCTCGCGGCGATCCGCCCTCGGCGTCCACGCGGCTCATAACCGTGACGACATTCGCGGAGGGGAAGACCATGAGCGGACGACTGAGCGGGCGTTCGGCCCTGGTGACCGGCGCATCGCGCGGTCTGGGGCGCGCCACCGCCGAACTGCTGGCCGCCGAGGGCTGCGCCGTGGCGGTGGTGGACCTCAAGGCCCATTGGGCCGAGGCCACGGTCGAGGCGATCAAGGCCGCCGGCGGCCAGGCCGTGGCCATCGGCGCCGACGTCTCCGACAGGGCGGCGCTGGGCGGCGCCCTCGAGGCGACCGCTGCGCAATTCGGGCGGCTGGACGTCCTGGTGAACAACGCCATGTGGAACCGCTACGAGCCCATCGCCGCGATCACCGAGGAGACCATGGAGCGGATGCTGGGGGTCGGCTTCAAGGCGGTGGTCTGGGGGATCCAGGCCGCCGCCCCGATCATGCAGCGCACGGGCGGCGGGTCGATCGTCAACATCGCCTCGGTCTCCGCCCTCCTGGGGATTCCCAACGCCCTGCTCTATTGCGGCGTGAAGGCGGCGGTGGCGGGCCTGACCCGCTCGGCGGCGGCCGAGCTCGGCGCCGTGGGCGTGCGGGTCAACGCCATCGCGCCCTCAACCGTGGACACCGAAGGCGTGCGCGCCGTCGTCTCCGCCGAGAAGATGCAGTCCCGCATCGATCAGACCCCGATGCGCCGGCTGGGCACGCCCGACGACATCGCGCGCGCCGTGCGCTACCTGGCCTGCGAGGATTCAAGCTTCGTGACCGGCCAGGTGCTGACCGTCGACGGCGGACTGGCGACCTCGTTCTCCTGAGACGTCACGGCCGTTCGCCGCCTCGCGCTCAGGCCGCGCGGGCGGCGGCGAACTGCCGGCGATGCTCGGCCGCGTTGCCGAAAGCCAGGTCGATCATCACCAGGCGCTTGAGATAGTGGCCGATGGCCAGCTCGTCGCTGAAGCCCATGCCGCCGTGCAGCTGAACCGCCTGACGGGCGACATAGAGGCTCGTCTGTCCCACCCGCGCCTTGGCCGCCGCGATCGTCTGGCGGCGCGCGGGATCGGACGAACTCACCGCGATCGTCGCCAGATAGGTCATCGATCGCGCCTCCTCGCAGGCGATCGCCATGTCCACAGCGCGGTGCTGCAAGGCCTGGAACGATCCGATGGCCTGGCCGAACTGCTTGCGGGTCCTGAGGTGCTGCAGGGTCTGCTCATAGGCCGCCTCCATCGCGCCGACCGCCTCGGCCAGGCGCGCGACGATCGCCAGATCCACCGCATGGCGCGCCAGGCCGAAGCCTTGGCCGACCTCGCCGATCACCGCGCCGTCGGACACCTCGACACCGTCCAGCGACAGGCTCGCATTGCGGCGATGGTCCATGGCCCGGACCGCATGGACGGCCAGCCCCGGCGCGTCCCTGGCCACGAGGAACAGGGTGATCCCCGCTTCCTCGGCCCCTTCGCCGGACGTCCGCGCCGGCACGACGAACCAGTCGGCCTCGGCGCCGTCCAGGGCATGGCTCTTCTCGCCCGTCAGGCGGAAGCCCGCCGCCGTGCGCTCGGCGCGCGTGGAGACCGCCGCCAGGTCGAAGCGCCCATCGGGTTCGGCGTCGGCCAGGGTGACCACCGCGGTTCCCGCCATCGCCGCGGCGATCAGTTCGGTGCGTTCCGGCCCGGCCAGGTGCGGCAGCAGCGTGGGCGCGAACACCGCGCTGGCGACGAAGGGCTCCAGCATCAAGGCCCGGCCCACGCCCTCCATGATCACCATGGTGTCGACCGGCGAGCCGCCCAGGCCGCCGTCTTCCTCCGGCGCCGTGAGGGACAGCCAGCCGAGGTCGGCCATCTGCTTCCACAGGCCCCGGTCGAAGCCCTCGCCGCGGCCGATGCGGGCGCGCCAGGCGGAGAAGTCGTAGTGGTCGCGGGCGAAGCGCAGGACGCTGTCCTGCAGCAGGCGCTGTTCGTCGGTGAGCTCGAAATTCATCGGTCGACGGCTCCTGCCTAGAGGCCCAGCGCCCGGCGGGCGATGATGTTGCGTTGGATTTCGTTGGCGCCGCCGTAGATGCTGGTGACGCGGGAATAGAGCATGCCCATCATCGGCCAGGGCTCGGTCGGCGCCCCGTTTCCGATCGTTCCGAAGGCCGCGGCGTCGTAGCCCATGGTCTCCACCCAGAACTCGGTGACCTCCTGCAGCAGCTCCGACCAGCGCACCTTGATCATCGAGGCGCGCGGGCCGGAGTCCTTGCCCGACGCCGCCTCGGCCATGGTCCGCATGACCATCCCCTCCAGGGCGATCACCTCGATTTCGAGCTGGGCCAGACGGTCGGCGGTCACCGGGTCGTCGAGCAGGGCGCCTTGGCTGGTCCGGGCCTGGGCCGCGGCCGCCCGCGCGCCGCGCAGCTGCTGGCGAAGCCGCAGGGTGGTGGCCGCGGTCACCCCGCGCTCGCGGTCCAGCAGGACCTTTCCGTAGCCCCAGCCCTGCCCTTCCTCGCCGATGAGGTTGGCCACTGGGACCCGAACGCTGTCCAGGAACACCTCGTTGGTATGATGGATCTCGTCCATGGTGATGATCGGCCGGATGCTGACCCCGGGCATGTCCATGTCGAGCAGCAACAGCGAGATCCCCGCCTGCTTGCGCCCCTCCGGATCGGTCCGGACCAGGCAGAACATGCGGTTGGCGACCTGGGCGTAGCTGGTCCACATCTTTTGGCCGTCGACCACATAGCAGTCGCCGTCGCGCACGGCCCGCGTGCTCAGCGAGGCCAGGTCCGAACCCGCGTTCGGCTCGGAATATCCCTGGCACCACCAGTCTTCGCTGGAGAGGATGCGCGGCAGGTAACGCGCCTTCTGCTCGGCGTTTCCGAAGGTGAAGATGATCGGGCCGATCAGTTCGAGGCCCTGGTGGTACTGCACCGGCGCGTCGGCCAACGACGCCTCGGTCTCGAAAATGTAAAGCTGGGTCGGCGTCCAGCCCGTGCCGCCGTACTCCTTTGGCCAGGACGGCGCGCCCCAGCCCCGCGCGTGCAGGAGCTTCTGCCAGGCGACGAATTCGTGCGGCTCCAGGCGCATGCCGGCGCGCACCCGGGCCTTGAAGGACTCCGGCGTGTTCTCAGTGAAGAATGCGCGAACCTCGTCGCGAAAGGCCCGGTCGGCGGGGTCGAGGTCGAGATCCATGAGCGTCCTGTCGAACAGCATATGACTGTGTCCAGGTTCTAGGCGCAGCGGCGTCGGTGTCGCCGCGGCGTCGCCGGCGCGCGCCAAGATCGCATATGAAATCTCGGCGCTCCGTCAGAGCCGGCAGCGTGTCTCGGCGATCCCCTGCGCGCCCAGACCCTCGATGGCGAAGAGCCGCCCGCCGTCCGGGTGGTCCGTCTTGAGCCGCCCGCCGGAATCGGAAATCGCCGTGACGTAGAGCACATCAAGGCGCTCGCCGCCGAAAGCCGGGCACGAGGGGAATGGGATCGGACAGTCGACCAGCCGCTCCACCTTCCCATCCGGCGTGATGCAGGCGATCTGCCCCGACTGGACGAGCGCCACCCACAGCCGGCCCTCGGCGTCGACGGTCGCGCCGTCGGGCGCGGAGTTGAGCGGCGCGGTGTCGATCAGCGTCTCGCGCGGCCCGATCTGGCCGGTCTCGAGATCGTAGGCATAGGTCCAGATGGCCTGGCGGAGACTGTCGGCGAAATAGAGCCGGTCGCCTGAGGGGCTGAAGCAGATCGAGTTCGAAATCTCGACGCCGGTCTCCAGCACCTCGCAGGTCCCGCCCCGATCGAAGCGGTAGAGCCTGCCCTCCGGCGGCCGCCCGTCCGCATGGTGCTGCGAACCCGTCACGAAGCGGCCTGCCCTGTCGGTCTTGCCGTCGTTCAGTCGCTCGGCGGCAAGGATCGGGTCCGGCTTGGCCAGGGGGGTGAACACCCCCGCGGCGAAATCTACACGGCACACTTCATGGCGTAGTCCGGCCACCAGACGGCCGGGTTCGCCAAGTACGATGCTGCCGACCATGTCCGGCGCCGACAGCGAAGCCTGGTCGCCCGTCTCCGGATCGAAGGACCAGATCGTCGGCGCGCGCCCATCCACCCAGAAAAGGCGCTTCAGCACCGGATCCCAGACCGGGGACTCGCCGAGCCGGCAGCGCTCGCGTCCGATGATCTCGATGTGCGGCGTCATCCGACGATCAGGCCTCGACGGGACTCTGCGACCGCTCGAACGAGAACCCGCGATAGCCGTCCGCGGTCACGGATTCACAGATCTCGCGATACTTGTTGAAGCCGCCGGAATAGAGGCTGAACACCCTCGGCTTCCCCGCGACATTGGCGCCGACGTACCAGGTGTTGGCTTTCGGCATCAGGGACTTTTCCGCCAGCGCGGAGATCGCATCCAGCCACTGCGCCTCGGCCTCGGCGCCGGCCTCGATCGTGGCGAACTGTTGGCCACGCATGTGCTCGATGCACTCGGCGATCCAGTCGGTGTTCTGCTCGTCCAGGGTGACGATATTGGCGAGAGCCGCCGGACCATTGGCGCCGCAGATCATGAACAGGTTCGGGAAGCCTTCCATGGCCAGGCCCAGATAGGACCGCGCCCCGTCGCGCCATTTGTCCTTCAGGCTGCGTCCGCCCCGGCCCTTGATGTCGACGGCCAGCATGGCGCCCGTCAGTCCGTCATAACCGGTGGCCATGATGAGCACGTCGAGCTCGACCTCGCGAGCCTGTGTCTGCACGCCCCGCTCCGTGAGGCGCAGGATGGGGTCCTCGAGCAGGTCAACAAGGTGGACGTTGGGCTGATTGAAAGCCTCATAATAATTGGTGTCCAGGCAGGGACGGCGGGCGAAGATCGGATAGCCGCGCGGCTTCAGCCGCTCGGCGGTGTCCGGATCCTTGACCACCTCGCCGATCTTGCCGCGGACGAACTCGGCGACGATCTCATTCGCTTCCGCATTGGTCAGCAGGTCGGAGAAGGTGCCCAGGAACGCCAGTCCGCCGCGCGCCCAGGAATCCTCCATGAGCTCCAGGCGCTCCTGTGGCGTCACGCTGAACAGCGGACGGCTGGAAATGGGACGGACCCCGCCGATCGCTGTGTTCCGGGCCGAGGCTCGAAGAGCGGGGTAGTGCCGTTTCACCTGGGCGACGTACTCGGCGTCCAGCGGCTTGTTCCTCATGGGCATGGTGAAACTGGGCGTGCGCTGGAACACGAAGAGCTCATCGGCCTCTTCGGCGACGACCGGGACGATCTGGATGCCCGTCGAGCCGGTGCCCACGACGCCGACCCGCTTGCCGGCGAAGCTCACCGGCGCGTGCGGCCACCTGGCGGCGTAGTAAATCTCGCCCTTGAAGTCGTTCACCCCCTCGAAGCCGACCTCCTTGGGGATGGAGAGCGGACCGGTGGCCATGATGCAGTAGGTCGCCTCGATCACCTCGCCGCGATCGGTCCTGGCGACCCAAAGGCGACGGACGTCGTCGAACTCGGCGCTCTCGACCCGGGTGTTGAACTGGAACGCCTTTCGGAGGTCGAGCCGGTCGGCGGCGAAATTGGCGTAGGCGAGGATTTCCGGCTGGGCCGCGAACTGCTCAGACCACGTCCATTCCTGCTGGATCTCCTCGGAGAACGAATAGCTGTAGTCGATGCTCATCAGGTCGCAGCGGGCGCCCGGATAGCGGTTCCAGTACCAGACGCCGCCCACACCGCCGCCGGCTTCGATCCCCTGCACAGACAGGCCCATGCCGCGCAAGCGATGGACCATGCACATGCCCCCAAAGCCGGCGCCGATCACCAGGGCGTCCACTCGCGTCGTGCGTCCGGCCTTGCCGGTGGGCCACATCAGGTTCCCGTCGCTCATCTGTCCTTCATCCCTGTCCGATGGTGCCGATGCCCGGTGCTAGCAGGGCGCGCGGGCGCGTCGGGCGATCAGGGATCGGAGCGGCGAAACATCACATCCGTGTCGATTCTCGATCGGACTTGCCGCGCGCTAGCGCCTAGGCGGAGACCCTGGTCCTGACCGGCCCGCAGCTCGCCCGTATCACCAGCCGGTGCGCCAATGTCACGTGCTGCACCTCCGGCGCCTCGCCCGAGAGGATGCCGAGCAGGAGACGCACCGCCTCCTGGCCGATGCGGTCCATGGGCTGGCTGACGGTGGTCAGCGGCGGATCGAGGTACTGGGCGTAGCGAATGTCGTCGAACCCGATGAGCGAGATGTCGCCCGGGCAGGACAGCCCCGATCTCCGGAAAGCCTCGAGCGCGCCCATGGCCATCTCGTCGCTGAAGCAGAAGATCGCTGTCGGGCGAGCGTCGGCCCGCAGCAGCGCCAGCGTCTGTTCGAGGCCGGACTCGATGGAAAAATCGCCGACGGCCACCGCCAGACCCTGCGCCTGGCCATGACGGGCGGCCGCGTCGCGCGCGCCGTCCAGGCGGTCACGGCTGATGGGACTGGCCAGCGGGCCGCTGATCACACCCACGCGGCTGTGACCCAGGCCGTAAAGGTGCTCCATCGCCTCGCCGGCGGCGCGGGCGTTGTCGATATGGGCGCTGGAGACGGCGAGGTCCGGGCTGAACTCGCAGCCGTTGACGATGGGCGCGCGGGCGCCCATCGCCTCGACCATCTCGGCCAGGCTGTCGGGCAGCCGATGGCCGAGGAACACCAGCCCATCGGCCTCCTTGCGGCGGAGCATCTGACCGTACTGCTCCTCCCGCTCGGGCTCGTGGCGGGTGTCGCCCAGCAGCACCGAATAGCCCGCGGCCTGGGCGGCGGCTTCGACGCCCCGGATAACCTGGCTGAAGAAGGGATTGGAGATGTCCGGCACCGTCACCAGGATCTTCTGGGTCCGCAGGGTGCGCAGGCTCTTGGCCGCGGTGTTGGGCGCGTAGCCGAGGCGCTCGACGACCGCCAGGACCCGCTCGCGAGTGGCCTGGGACACCACCTGCGGCGCGCTCAACACGCGGGATACGGTGGCGGTGGACACCCCGGCGTCACGGGCGACGTCCTGGATCGTAGCCATTCCTGTTGCCTCCCGCCGAGTCGATTGCTAACGATGTAATCCATTACATCGTGTGAGCGGAGCCGTCCAAGGAGTTCCGCCGCCGAACGGCCTGGGAGGGCTAGGGGCATGACGGTTCAGGCGCGGCTCTTTCTGATGATGGTGCTGCAGCTCGCCGTCTGGGGCGCCTGGGCGCCGAAGCTGTTCCCCTACATGAGCATGCTGGGCTTCGCGCCGTGGCAGCAGTCGCTGGTCGGCAGTTGCTGGGGCGTCGCGGCCCTGGCCGGCATCTTCTTCTCCAACCAGTTCGCCGACCGCAACTTCGCCGCCGAGCGGTTCATGTCCGTGAGCCACCTGCTCGGCGGACTGGCGCTGGTCGGTTGCGCCTTCACGACCAGCTTCTGGCCATTCTTCGCCTGCTACCTAGTCTTCAGCCTGCTTTATGTGCCGACCCTGTCGGTCTCCAACTCGATCGCCTTCGCCAACCTCAAGGAGCCCGCCCGGGACTTCGGCGCCGTGCGGATGGGCGGCACCGTGGGCTGGATCCTGGTGAGCTGGCCCTTCATCTTCCTGCTCGGAGCCCAGGCTAGCGCCGACCAGGTGCGCTGGATCTTCCTGGTGGCGGCCATCGTCTCCTTCGCGCTCGCGGCCTACAGCCTCACCCTGCCCCACACCCCGCCCAAGCGCGACGCCGCCGGCGCCGACCCGCTGGCCTGGCGCGAGACCCTGAAGCTGCTGCGCCTGCCCTTCGTGGCGGTGCTGTTCCTGGTGACCTTCATCGATAGCGTCATCCACAACGGCTATTTCGTGATGGCCGACGCCTTCCTGACCGACCGCGTGGGCATCGCCGGGAACCTCTCGATGGTGGTCCTCAGCCTCGGGCAGATCGCCGAGATCGTGACCATGTTCGTGCTGGGCGGAGTGCTGATCCGGCTAGGGTGGAAGGTCACCATGATCGTCGGCGTCCTGGGCCACGCCGCGCGGTTCGCCGTCTTCGCCTTCGCCGCCGACAGCGTGCCGATGATCGTGGCGGTGCAGCTCCTGCACGGCGTCTGCTACGCCTTCTTCTTCGCGACCGTGTACATCTTCGTGGACGCCGCCTTCCCCAAGGACGTCCGCTCCAGCGCCCAGGGCCTGTTCAACTTCCTGATCCTGGGCGTGGGCAATGTGGCGGCGGCCTTCCTGTTCCCGACCCTGATGGGACGGCTGAAGGACCCGGCGACCGGCGCGGTCGACTACCAGTCCCTGTTCCTGGTTCCCACCGGCATGGCGCTTGTCGCCGTCCTGCTGCTCGCCCTGTTCTTCCGCCCGCCCACCCGGGCGCCCCAAACCGCACCCGCGGCCTGACGCCGCCCGAGAGAAGGAGACGCCCTTGCGTCCGATATCGCCCCAATTCCACCGGCGCGGCTTCCTCGGCGCGGGCCTGGCCTCGATGGCCGCCACCGCCGTCGCCGCGGCGCCCCAGCCGTTCTTCAAGCGCCACGGCCTGCCGCTCGGCATCCAGCTCTATACGCTCGGCCCCGACGCCGCGAAGGACCTGGACGGCACGCTGAAGTCCATCGCCGCCATCGGCTACAAGGCCGTCGAACTCCCCGGCCTCACCGGCCGCGCTCCGGCCGACATCCGCGCCGCCCTGGACCGCGCCGGCCTGGTCTGCACCAGCGCCCACATCCAGGCGCGCGGCGAAGCGGGTTTCGAGGGCGACCTCGCCCGCCTTGCCGATGCGCTCGCGACCATCGGCGTCACATACGCCGTCGCGCCGAGCCCCTACGCGCCCGACCACGCGGTCCAGGCGGCCCAAGGCCTGACCGGCGCCGAGTTCTATCGGAAAGTCACGGCGTCGCTCACCGCCGACGACTGGAAGATGAACGCCGATTTCCTCAATGCGAAGGGCGCGGCCCTCAAAAGCTCGGGGATCGGGGTCGGCTACCACAACCACAACTTCGAGTTCGCGCCGCTGGGCGACACCAACGGGCTGGAGATCCTGCTGAAGAACACCGACCCGAAGCTGGTCACCTTCGAGATCGACGTCGGCTGGGTGGCGGCAGCGGGCGCCGATCCCCTGGCCCTGCTCCGCAAGCACAAAGGCCGCTTCACCCTGATGCACGTGAAGGACATCAAGGCGACGACCAAGCCGAACTACGCCCTGACAATGGACCCGACGGAGATCGGTTCCGGGTCCCTCGACTGGGCCAAGCTGCTGCCTGCCGCCTACGCATCGGGCGTGCGCGGATTCTATGTCGAACAGGAGCCGCCGTTCACCCGCCCGCGGATCGAGGCGGCGAAGATCAGCCACGACTACCTGGCGCGAGTGAACGGGTGACCGCAAACGCCCCTCTCCGCCTCGCCATGGTCGGCGGCGGGCCGGGCTCGTTCATCGGGCCGGTCCATCGCATGGCCGCCGAGCTCGACGGACGCATCCGGCTCGTGGCCGGCGCCTTCAGCCGCGATGGCGGCCGGAACGCGCAGGCCGCGCGCGCCTGGGGCGTGGCGGCGGATCGGACCTATGGGGACTACCGCCAGATGCTCGCCGCCGAGCCGGCGCGGACGGACGGCGCCGAACTGGCGGCGGTGGTCACGCCCAATCACCTGCACTTCGAGGTGTCCGCCGCGGCGCTGAAGGCCGGGCTGCACGTCATGAGCGACAAGCCCGCGACGCTGGACCTCGCCGAGGCCCGCGAACTGGCCGGCGTCGTGGCGAGCTCAGGCCGGCTCTACGGCCTGACCCACGTCTATACCGGCTATCCAATGGTCCGCGAGGCGCGCGAAATCGTCCGGCGCGGCGACCTGGGCGCTGTGCGCAAAATCGTCGTCGAGTACGCCCAGGGCTGGCTCTCGCGGCCCATCGAACAGGACGGCGACAGACAGGCCGGCTGGCGCGCCGACCCCGCCCAGGCCGGCGTCGGCGGCTGCATCGGCGACATCGGAACCCACGCCTTCAACCTCGTCGAATTCGTCGGAGGGGCGCGCGTGACCGCGCTTTGCGCTGACCTGGCCGCCGTCGTGCCGGGCCGGGTTCTGGACGACGACTGCAACATGCTGCTGCGCTTCGCGGGCGGCGCGCGCGGGGTGCTGATCGCCTCGCAGATTTCCGCCGGCGCCCGCAACGGCCTCAACATCAAGGTCTATGGCGAGAAGGGCGGCCTCACCTGGAGCCATGAGCGCCACAGCGAACTCGTCGTCGACTGGCTCGACGCGCCCACCCAGGTGCTGCACGCCGGCTCGGCCTATCTCAGCGCGACGGCGCGCACGGCCTCGCGCATCCCCACCGGCCATCCGGAAGGCTTCATCGAGGCCTTCGCCAACCTCTACCGCGACTTCGCCGACGCCATCGTCGCGGGCCGGTCCGATACCGGCCTCGTCCCCGGCGTCGCCGAAGGTTTGCGCGGCATGGCGTTCGTAGAGACCGCCGTCGCCGCCAGCCGGGCCGGCCTTGGCTGGGTCCCCCTGGAGGAAGCCGCATGAGGACGCTGAAGGGCCCGGGCATATTCCTCGCCCAGTTCATCGGACCCGAACCGCCGTTCAACCGGCTGGACAGCATCGCCCGATGGGCGGCGGGCCTCGGCTATGTCGGGGTGCAGGTGCCGACCGGCGGCGCCGACGCCTTCTTCGATCTGGAACAGGGCGCGCAGAGCCAGGCCTATTGCGACGACATCGCCGGCCGGCTGGCCGAGCACGGCCTGCAGATCACCGAGCTTTCGACGCACCTGCAGGGCCAGCTCGTCGCCGTGCACCCGGCCTACGACGCCCTCTTCGACGGCTTCGCGCCCGAGCAGGTGCGCGGCAAGCCGGCCGAGCGGCAGGCCTGGGCGACGCGGCAGGTGACGCTGGCGGCGAAGGCCAGCCAGCGCCTCGGCCTCACCGCCCACGCCACCTTCTCCGGCGCGCTCGCCTGGCCCTATTTCTACCCCTGGCCCCAGCGGCCGGCCGGTCTTGTGGAGGAGGCTTTCGCCGAGCTTGGCCGCCGTTGGCGCCCGATCCTCGACGCCTTCGATGAGGCGGGCGTCGACGTCTGCTTCGAGCTGCACCCCGGCGAAGACCTGCACGACGGCGTGACCTTCGAGCGGTTCCTGGAGGCGGTCGGCGGCCACCCACGGGCCAACATCCTCTACGATCCCAGCCACTTCCTGCTGCAGCAGCTCGACTATCTGGCCTTCATCGACCACTACCACGACCGCATCCGCGCCTTTCACGTGAAGGACGCCGAGTTCCGGCCGAACGGCCGCTCCGGCGTCTATGGCGGCTACCAGGGCTGGGTCGAGCGCCCAGGCCGGTTCCGCTCGCTGGGCGACGGCCAGATCGACTTCGGCGCCATCTTCGCCAAGCTCGCCCAGTACGACTATCCCGGCTGGGCGGTGATGGAGTGGGAGTGCGCCTTGAAGCATCCCGAGGACGGAGCCCGTGAGGGCGCGCCGTTCATCCGCGATCACATTATCCGCGTCACCCCCCACGCCTTCGACGACTTCGCCGGAGCCGGGACCGACGCGACCGCCAACCGTAAGCTGCTGGGGCTCTGAGCATGGCCAATCTCAACAATCGCGCGAAGGCCGAGCACACCTACGACGCGATCGTCGTCGGCAGCGGCATGAGCGGCGGCTGGGCGGCCAAGGAGCTCACTGAAAAGGGCCTGAAGACCCTGGTGCTGGAGCGCGGTCGCATGGTCCGCCACCTGGAGGACTATCCCACCGCGGTCATGGCGCCTTGGGAGACCCGCTATCCGCGCGGCAAGCTGCCGGACGCGACCCTGAAGGCCGAGTATCCCAAGCAGCAGCGCACCGGCTACGCGGTCAGCGAGTACACCCAGCACTTCTTCGTCAAGGACCAGGAACACCCCTACTCCGAGACGCAGCGGTTCGACTGGATCCGCGGCTACCACGTGGGCGGCCGCTCGCTGATGTGGGCGCGCCAGACCTATCGCCACAGCCCCATCGACTTCGAGGCCAACGGCCGCGAGGGGATCGGCGTAGACTGGCCGATCCGCTACGAGGACCTGGCGCCCTGGTACGACCATGTGGAGCGCTACATCGGGGTGAGCGGCCAGAAGGAGGGCCTGGCGCACCTGCCGGACGGCGTCTTCCAGCCGCCGATGGAGATGAACTGCGTCGAGAAGGACCTGAAGGCGAGGTCGGAGGCGCGCTTCCCCGACCGGCGCATCACCATCGGCCGCGTCGCCAACCTCACCGAGCCGACCGAAGAGCAGACCGCGCTGGGGCGCGGGCCGTGCCAGCACCGCAACATGTGCAGCCGCGGCTGCCCGTTCGGCGCCTTCTTCTCGTCGAACGCCGTGACCCTGGTGGCCGCCGAGAACACCAAGAACATGACGATCCGGCCCGATTCCACGGTCACCTCGCTGATCTTCGACGAGAAGGCCGGCAAGGCGACGGGCGTGCGCGTGCTGGACGGCAAGACCGGCCAGGAGATCGAGTACTACGCCGACGTGATCTTCCTGTGCGCCTCGGCGATGAACACCGCCTGGATCATGCTGAACTCCGCCAGCCACCGGTTCCCGAACGGCTTTGGCAACGACAGCGACCAGGTGGGCCGCAACATCATGGACCACCATCTCGGCGTCGGCGCCGCCGCCGACGCCCCGGGATATGAGGCCATGTACTATTCCGGCCGACGGCCCAACGGCCTCTACATTCCCCGTTTCCGCAACCTCGGCGACGCGGCGACCAAGCGCTCCGACTATGTGCGCGGCTTCGGCTATCAGGGCGGGGCGGGACGGCCCAACTGGGACCGTCCGGCCGAGGGCTTCGGCGCGGAGCGCAAGGCGGCGCTGAGCCAGCCCGGACCCTGGCTGGTGCGGCTGGGCGGGTTCGGCGAGATGCTACCCCATGCAGACAACCGCATGACCCTGAACCACGCCGTCAAGGACCATGACGGCCTGCCGACGATCACCTTCGACGTCAGCCTGCGCGACAACGAGCTCGCCATGCGCAAGGACATGAAGTCGGCGGCGGCCGAGATGCTGGACGGCGCGGGGTTCAAGAACGTCCGTGAGTTGGAGGGGGACTATGGGCCTGGCCTCGGCATCCACGAGATGGGTACCGCCCGTATGGGCCGCGACCCCAGGACCTCGGTGCTGAACGCCCACAACCAGGTCCATGCCTGCAAGAACGTCTATGTGACCGACGGGGCGGCCATGACCTCGTCGTCCTGCGTGAACCCATCGCTGACCTACATGGCGCTGACGGCGCGGGCGGCCGCCCACGCGGTTGAAGCGCGCAAGCGGGGAGAACTGTGATGGGAGAGGACAAGCGCGTGCGGATGACCCGGCGCGAAGCGGCGCTGACCTTCGGCGCCCTGTGGACCGCCCTGGTGATCCCAGCGGAGGTCGTGGCCCAGATCGCCACGACCCTGACCTGGACGCCCAAGGCGCTGAGCCCCGGCCAGGCGCGGGTGCTCGAGGTGGTCGCCGAACTGATCGTGCCGGCCACCGACACGCCCGGCGCCCGCGAGGCGGGGGTCCCGCAGTTCGTCGACCGGGCGGTGTCGGACTTCTGCTCGCCGGCGGACGCCCAGACGATCCGCACAGGCCTCGACCGCATCGACGCCGACGCCCGCGCGGCGCACGGCGCGGCCTTCGCGGCCCTGCAACCCGACCAGCAGACCGCCCTGCTGCGGCGCTACGACGCCGAGGGCAAGGCTCCGCGGACGCCCGTGGCGGCGGTGGGTCGCGGCGAGACCGAGACAGGCCTGTCGAACCAGCCCAGTCCCGCCGTCGAGGCCCCGAAGGGCCCGCCCTTCTTCCCGATGCTGAGGGACCTGGTCACCGTGGGCTATTTCACCTCCGAACTCGGGGCGACCCAGGCGGTCCGCTATGACGCGGTCCCCGGCGCCTACAAGGGCTGCGTGCCGCTGTCGGAAATCGGGCGGGCCTGGGCGACATGAGGCGCGCCCTCCCCGGGCTGCTCGCCGCCCTGACCCTGGCCGCCCCGGCCGGCGCCGCGGAGGCCTGGCGGCCGATCTTCAATGGCGCGAACCTCGACGGTTGGGTCCCCAAGATCAATCACCACCCCCTGGGCGAAAACTGGCGGGACACCTTCTCGGCGAAGGACGGGGTGCTGCGGGTCTCGTATGCGAAGTACGACGGGTTCAAGGACGACTTCGGTCACCTGATCCACCAGACGCCGTTCTCATCCTACCGCCTGCGCTTCGAATACCGTTTCACCGGCGATCCGGTCGCCGGGGCGCCGACCTGGGCGGCGCGCAACTCGGGCGTGATGCTGCACGGCCAGGCGCCGGCGACGATGGGGCTCGACCAGACCTTCCCGGTCTCCGTCGAGGCGCAGCTCCTGGGCGGCAAGCCAGGCCAGACCCGGCCGACGGGGTCCGTCTGCACGCCCGGCGTCACCGTCTCGATAGGCGGCGCGCCCACCAAGGCGCACTGCACCGAATCCACCGGGCCGACCTTCCAGGACGGCCAATGGGTCCGCTTCGAGGTGGAGGTGCGCGGCGCCAAGAGCGTGCGCCACATCGTCGAGGGAAAGGTGGTGATGGAATACACCGACCTGCGGCTCGCCCCCGCCGAATACCCAGCCCTCGCAAGCCCGGACGCCGCGCTGGCGGCGCGGGGCGAGGCGCCGCTGGGGCGCGGTTACATCTCGCTCCAGAGCGAAGGCAGTCCCGTCGAGTTCCGGAAGATCGAGATCCTGGAGCTGCGGGACTAGCGCCGAGGCCGATCTCGGCCGCCTCTAGCGATTGACGCGCCCGATCTCGACCTCCTTCGAGCCGAGCGGCAGGGTGTAGAGGCTGCCGTCGTCGGCCAGGGTCCAGTCCCCGTCCCGCGCCGCGTCGATCCCGCTCTCGAAGGTCCGGCGCGCGATCATCCCGTCGGGCGCCGGCAGCAGGTGATAGAACACCAGCAGCTTCACCTTGGCCTGGTTGGCCAGGCCCGCCGCCTCCTGGGGCGAGACATGATAGTCTTGGATGTCGTGCATGATGCGCTCCACCCGGCCGCGTCCCAGGCCCTTGGCGCCGGCCTCCATCGTCTGGATCATCGGCCGCGCGATCGCCTCGGAGACCATCACGTCGGCCCCCATGGCGGCGCGGGCCAGCGGCGGATGGTTCTTCATGTCGCCGCTGATCACCACCGAACGGCCCTTGTAGTCGAAGCGATAGGCGTAGGCCGGCTCGATCGGCCCATGGTCGACCTCGATGGCGGTGATCTTGAGTTGGCCGTCGTCGAGGACCAGGCCGGTCCGCGCCTTGGACGGCGTCGTCGCCCCAGCCATCTCGACGGTGCGCGCCACCAGCGGCCACGTCTCCGGGGGCATGATCTTGGCCGTGTGGTGGACGGTCCGATAGCCCTGGTCGATCCGGTAGGCCTGGTTGAAACCGTCGACCACCTGATCGACCCCCGGTCCGCCGTAGACATTGAGCGGCGCGGGCCGCCCCTGGGCCCAGGTCTGCAGGTTCAGCTCTCCCAGGTCGCCGATATGGTCGGAGTGGAAGTGGGTGATCAGCACCCCGCCGATCCGGTCCAGCGGAACGCCCCACTGCATCAGGTTCTCCACCGACTCCGGCCCCACATCGACGATGTAGATCTTGCCGCCGGCGATCACCGCCACGCAGGCCTTCGCGCGCGCCTTGCTGGGCAGCGGGGCCGAGGTCCCGCAGACCGCCACGCGCAGGGCGTCGTCGGCCAGCAGTGAGGCGTTGTCTTCACCCATCCGTTGGGCGACCGCCCGCTCGAAGATCTTCTGCTGGGCCGTCGGGTCGCCGAGGGCCGCGGAAAGGCCGAACTTGGCGGCGACGCCCAGGCCCGCAATCAGCAGGATCGTCCGGGTCAGGCCGCCGCGCTCGGGCGCGTCGGACCGCGACAGACCGCGGGCGTGCAGCACCAGGGCCAGGATGGCGGCGACCTCGATGGCCAGGGCGCGGGTCGCGCCGCCCGGCAAGCCATCATCGATCACCCCGGTCAGCCGTCCCACGACGATCATGGCCAGGACCAGGGCGGCGGCCTGCAGCAGCGTCCCACGGCGGGTCCAGACGCCGGCGAAGCAAAGCGCCGCCAGCGCGACGAACAGCCCGCCCAGGTCCCCGCGCAGGGTCGAGAGGCCTTCCGGGGCCAGGGCCGCGACCTGCAGCCCGCCCGCCAGTTCCTCAGGCGCCGCCCATAGCCCGAAGCCCAGGAACGCGAACAGCAGCGCGAAGACGATCACGAAAAATCCGGTGACCCGCATGTCCTAGATCCTCAAAGGCTGTTGGGCAGGGTGGCGGCGAAGATGTCGGCGCAGGCCTTGGCGGCGACGGCGCGCGCGGCGGCCGCTTCCAATCCCAGCCCCCGCAACAGGGCGAAGATCAGGTCCTCGGCCAGGGTCGCGATCGCGTCGGCGGCCTGGCGTTCCAGCACCCGCGACACGGCGATCTGCGCGGTTCCGACCGCCATCATGACCGCGGCCTCCGGCGCAAGACCCCCGAACCGCCCGGCCGCGAGGCCCGCCTGGATGTCGGCGCGCACGCCACGGTTCATGGGCGCGTCGGGGACCGAGGCGAAGGGGAATAGCCGCATCATGGCCTGGGCGCGAATGGGGAAGGCCTCGGCGCCGCGCGCGAACATCGCCAGCGCCCGCGCCACCCGCTCGGCCGGGTCGACCACGCCGATGTTGATGTCAGCCACGGTCAACTCGATGGCGGCGCGCGCCTGCTGGGCGATCTCCCGCGCCAGGCCGTCCTTGTCCGGGAAGTGGTTGTAGAAGCTGCCCTTGGCGACCTCTGCGGCGGCGACGATGTCGTCGATGGTGACCGCGTCCACCGAACGGGTGGCGAACAGGACCTGGCCTGCCCGCAAGAGCGCCGCCCGGGTCCGCTCCCGCCGCCGATCGATCCGTTCCCCCGCTCCCGCGATCATCGCCAACTCCAATTTGACTGTCTGGTCATTATTGGACTAACTAGTCATTATTGCAAGCGGGAGGTTTTTGATGACCCTTCAGGTCGACGTTTTCTGGTCATTCCGGAGCCCCTATTCGTACCTCGCGACGCCCCGCCTGGCGGAGATCGCGGCGCGCTACGAGGTCCAGCTCGACGTACGCCCGGTCTATCCGCTGGCGGTGCGCGTCGACGGCTTCTTCAAGCGCCAGGACAGGCGGTGGCCGTTCTATGTGGGGCGCGACTGTTTCCGCACCGCCCAGATGCTGGGCATGACCTTCGGGCCGCCGCGACCCGATCCCATCGTCATGGACCTGACGACTGGCGACGTGGCCAAGGACCAGCCCCATATCCAGCGCCTGACCCACCTCGGCCAAGCCGCCGTCGAGGCCGGTCGCGGCCTCCCCTTTATCGTCGAGGTCAGCAAGCTGATCTGGGGCGGCCAGACGCCCGGCTGGGACCAGGGCGACCATCTGGCCCGGGCCACCGCGCGCGCGGGCCTGGACCTCGCCGCCCTGGACGCGACCGCTTCGGGGGAGGCCGCGCGCCTGGAAGCCGCCATCCAGGCCAGCCATGCGCGCCTTGAGGAAGTCGGCCACTGGGGGGTGCCGACCATGGTCTTCCAGGACGAGCCGTTCTTCGGCCAGGACCGCATCGAGACCCTGCTCTGGCGGATGGGCCAGTACGGGCTGACCGAACGCGCCTAGGCCGCCCGCTGATCCGCCGGCGCCCTGGCCGGGACTGCTCGCGTGGCGTTCAGTCCTTGGGCAGTGCGAACCGGATCGGGATACGCACCGTCCCGCCGGACACCGGCGCGCCGTCGCGCGTCATCGGCCGCATCTTGAAGAGCCGGGTCATTCGCAGCGCCGCCCCGCCGAACTCCTGGTCGTCGGGGACCTCGGAGGCCACCGCACAGCCATCCAGCCCGCCGCCGGCGGTCACCGTACAACTGAGGACGACGCGGCCCTCCACGTCCATACGCAGCGCCCGGCTCGGATAGTAACGGGCGAAGTCCTCGCCGCTCGGCCTGCGCAGCCAGTCGGGGTTCTGGATCACCGACGGCCGGGGCGGCTCGGGCGCCGACGGCGCCGGGGGCGGCGGTTCGACGATTCGTGGCGGGCGGACCGCCTCCACGCGGCGTTCGACCGGCGGGACCGGCAGCGGGGGCACCGTGGGCGGCAGGTCGACCACCGCGGCCGGTGGCCGGGGCTGCAGCTTCGGCGGCGGCGGCGGCGGCGTGTTCGGGGGCGGAGGAGGAGGAGGAGGAGGTGGTGGTGGCGGTACGGGTTTGATCAATTCCACGCTGGTCACGTCGTCGGCGTATTCCCTGTAGTTCGGCTCGAACTTCGCCCTCCACAGATAGACACCGATGATGGCGTGGACCGACAACGACGCCAGGATGGCCAACAGCGCCCCGTGACCCCGTCGCCTCGTCCGCGGTTGGGGCGGGTCGCGCGGCGGGTGGACCAGAGCCCGCCGCAGGACGCGGCCAAACCCGATGTCGAGGCCATGGGTGGCGTGCGCAAGCACGGTGGAGGACGGCATGCCGACGACTCCCGCCGACCTACCCCGGTTCAAGTCCTGGCGGCCGGCTATCCTTCAGATGGGAAACGCCGCGACGTGCATGAAGGCTGCGTCGAGAAATATCCGATCCGGCGCGAGCGGGAGGTTGCTGGCGGACAACAGATCCCGGAACTGAGTCCAAGCGAAACCGTTGAACAAGAGCCAGGCGCGGCCGCGTCTATGCGCGCCCTCCGCCGGTCGTCGTATGGAGGTCGCCATGAGGGCGATAAATCTACACCTGCCGCACCTGCACCTTCCACGTGTCGGACGCCCGCATTTCTCGATGCCACACCGCAAGGCTGGTGAGCATGCCAAGACCCGCGCCCCGCTCGCGTTGGGCAACGCCTGGGCGCTGCTGCTGGCCGCCATCGTGGCGATGGCGGTGCTGATCGGTCTTTGGATGTCGAGCAATGCTCCGCCGCCCATGTCGGCGCTGCCGATGCTCTGAACCCGGCGCTTGAACGCAGGGACCCGGCCGCGCTCCAGGCTATTGTCCTGTCGCGTTTTCTGGCGGGCTTGGCGTCGGCTCAGAGCGCGCGGGCGCGGCGCAGGCCTTCCGGGTCTTCCACCTGGGCGCGACGCTCGTTGATCTCGGTGGCCGCGGCGACCCGCTCGGCCTCGCCGTCGTCGCCCAGGTCGACCAGATAGGAGACGAAGTCCTCGGGAACCGGCGCTCCAAGCGCCGAACTGACCTCGATCATCGGATTCGGCATCTATGGCTCCTGACGCTGAGGGCGCCCCTGGGGGTTAATCAAGTGTTACGACAATCGCGCGACGGCGAAAGTGTCAAGGTTGCGATTTGGCCCAAGATCACAGGCTGTTGAGCGGCGATTGGGGCCAACGGGCCCTGAGCGGCGACGATGGGTCGGGCGCCGCTTGAGCGTCCGATTCGACGTTTTCAGACGCTGGAGCGTCGGCTTTTGGTTCTCGCGCCCCTAGAAACGTATTGGCTGACACCCAAGATAGGACTTACCATCGATAACGAACGTCGCGTCGCGTTTGCGGGATTTGCTTCATTGGAGCTCGTCTTCGCGCCTGCGAAAGAACGGCGTCGGGGAGAGGGAGTGGTTTGTGCAGCGCACCAGTACCGAAGGTCCCGACTACTTTCATAAGGTTGTTGATTGTCAGTGGGCCTGTCCTGCCCATACGCCGGTCCCCGAATATATCCGTTTGATCGCCGAAGGCCGTTATTCCGACGCCTACATGGTCAACTGGAAGTCCAATGTCTTCCCGGGAATCCTGGGCCGCACCTGCGACCGCCCCTGCGAGCCGGCCTGCCGCCGCGGCCGGGTCGAGGACGAGCCCGTCGCCATCTGCCGGCTCAAACGGGTGGCGGCTGACAACAAGGACGACATCACCGGCCGCCTGCCGTCCCCCTCGGCGGTGTCGAACGGCAAGCGAATCGCGCTGATCGGCGCGGGCCCCGCCGCCCTGACGGTGGCGCGCGACCTGGCGCCGCTCGGCTATGAGCTGGTGCTCTATGACGGGGACGCCAAGGCGGGCGGCATGATCCGCAGCCAGATCCCCCGCTTTCGCCTGCCCGAGTCGGTGATCGACGAGGAGGTCGGCTACATCACCGGCCTGGGGATGGAGATGCGGCTGGGCCAGTATGTCGACAGCCTGAAAGCCGTGCTCGACGAGGGCTACGACGCGGTCTTCGTGGGCTCGGGCGCGCCGCGCGGCCGCGACCTGGACCTGCCGGGTCGGCGGGAGGTCGCCGGCCACATCCACATCGGCATCGACTGGCTCTCCAGCGTCTCCTTCGGCCATATCGATAAGATCGGCCGCCGGGTGATCGTGTTGGGCGGCGGCAACACCGCCATGGACTGCTGCCGCACGTCGCGCCGACTGGGCGGCGAGGACGTCAAGGTGATCGTCCGCTCCGGCTTCGAGGAGATGAAGGCCTCCCCCTGGGAGAAGGAAGACGCCATCCACGAGGACATCCCGATCCTCAACTTCCTGGTGCCCAAGGCCTTCACCCACGAGGATGGCCGCCTGACGGGCGTCACCTTCGAAAAGGTCGAACCGAGGTTCGACGAGCGCGGCCGCCGCAGCCTGGTCCCCACCGGCGAACCCGACCAGCACTTCGAATGCGACGACGTGCTGATCGCCGTGGGTCAGGAGAACGCCTTCCCCTGGATGGAGCGCGACATCGGCCTCGCCTTCGACGAAGCCAACGGCATGCCCAAGGTCGACCCGGTGACCTTCCAATCCACCCATCCGAAGGTGTTCTTCGGCGGCGACGCGGCCTTCGGGCCGAAGAACATCATCTGGGCCGTGGCCCACGGCCACGACGCGGCCATCTCCATCGACAAGTTCTGCAAGGGCGAGAGCCTCACCGACCGGCCGCCGCCCGGCTTCTCCATGGCCAGCCAGAAGATGGGCATCCATGAGTGGAGCTACGACAACGACATCGCCAACGACCTGCGCTACCGGGTGCCGCTGCGCGACAAGGCCGTCGCGCTCAAGGACGTGAAGGTCGAGGTCGAGCTCGGCTTCGACCGCGAGATGGCCTATCGCGAGGCCCAGCGCTGCCTCAACTGCGACATCCAGACGGTGTTCTCAGAGCCCGCCTGCATCGAGTGCGACGCCTGCGCCGACATCTGCCCGGTGGACTGCATCACCTTCACCGACAACGGCGATGAGGACGACCTGCGCGGTCGCCTCAACGCCCCGGCGCTCAACACCGAACAGGCGATCCTGGTCTCAGGCGACCTCAAGACCGGCCGCGTGATGGTCAAGGACGAGGACGTCTGCCTGCACTGCGGCCTCTGCGCCGAGCGCTGCCCGACCGGAGCCTGGGACATGCAGAAGTTCCTCCTGGATATGACCCATGCGGGGGAGACATGCCGCTAGAGGCCGTCAACGACTTCGTCGTCAAGTTCGCCAACGTCAACGGATCGGGATCGGCGAGCGCCAACGGCATGTTCGCCAAGTCGATCCTGCGGATGGGCGTGCCCGTGGCGGCGCGCAACATCTTCCCGTCCAACATCCAGGGCCTGCCGACCTGGTTCGAGGTGCGGGTGACCGGGGCGGGCCACCTGGGCCGGCGCGGCGGGGTGGACCTGATGGTCGCCATGAACCCGCAGACCTGGGACCGCGACCTCGCTGAGATCGAGCCCGGCGGCTACCTTTTCTACGACTCCACCAAGCCCCTGCCCCGCGAGAAATTCCGCAACGACATCAATGTGGTCGGCGTGCCCC
Organism: Phenylobacterium sp.; assembly: GCF_030698145.1. Lineage (GTDB taxonomy): Bacteria > Pseudomonadota > Alphaproteobacteria > Caulobacterales > Caulobacteraceae > Phenylobacterium. The sequence continues at coordinate 85,210 of NZ_JAUYNW010000017.1, forward strand.
TGACGGCGATCTGCAACGCCGCCTACCAGCTCCCGCGCGAGCGGCAGCTGTTCAAGAACATCATCTATGTCGGGGCCTTGGCCGCTCTTCTTGGCATCGAGCTCGAAGTGCTTGAGACCCTGCTCGCCGAGCAGTTCAAGGGCAAGGACCGGCTGATCTCGGCCAACGTCGCGGCGCTGAAGATGGGCTCGGACTACGTGGCCCAGTCCCTGGCGCCCCTCGGCCTCAAGGTCGCCCGCGCCGACGCTGTGGGCGAGCGGATCTTCGTCGAGGGCAACATGGCCGCGGCGCTCGGCGCGGTCTATGGCGGGGCCACGGTCTGCGCCTGGTATCCGATCACCCCCTCGACCTCGCTGGCCGAGGCCTTCACCGGCTTCTGCGAGGACTACCGGACTGATCCGGAAACGGGCAAGGCGCGCTACGCCATCGTCCAGGCCGAGGACGAGATCGCCTCCATCGGCGTGGTGGTGGGCGCGGGCTGGAACGGGGCGCGGGCCTTCACCGCCACCTCGGGGCCTGGCGTCTCGCTGATGACCGAGTTCATCGGCCTGTCCTATTTCGCCGAGATCCCCGCGGTGATCTTCGACGTCCAGCGCGGCGGGCCCTCCACCGGCATGCCCACGCGCACCCAGCAGGCCGACCTGCTGGCCGGCGCCTATGCCGGCCACGGCGACACCAAGCACCCCATGCTGCTGCCCGCCGATCCGGGCGAGTGCTTCGAGATGGGGGCGCTGGCCTTCGACCTCGCCGACCGGCTGCAGACCACCATCTTCGTCATGCTGGACCTCGACATCGGCATGAACGAGTGGCTGACCAAGCCCTTCGCCTGGGACCCCGAGCGCAAGCTCGACCGGGGCAAGGTGATGACCTACGAGGACCTGGAGGCCGGCAAGGAGTTCGGCCGCTACCTCGACGTCGACGGCGACGGCGTCCCCTACCGCACCTATCCCGGCGTCCACCCGACCAAGGGCGGCTATTTCACCCGCGGCACCTCGCGCAATCCCTATGCCCGCTACAGCGAGGAGGGCGCGGTCTATGTCGACAACATGCAGCGCCTGCTGCGCAAGTTCGAGACCGCCAAGGCCCTGGTCCCCGCCCCGGTCGCAAGGCCGTCCCGGCGCGCGACCCGCGAGGGCGTGATCTATTACGGCTCCACCGCGCCCTCCATGCACGAGGCGCTGGAGACCCTGGAGACCCAAGGTCTGCACCTCGACGCCCTGCGCGTGCGCGGCTTCCCGTTCGCCGACGAGGTGTTCGATTTCATCGCCGCCCACGACCGGGTGTTCGTGGTCGAGCAGAACCGCGACGCCCAGCTACGCACCCTGCTGGTCAACGAGGGCGACGTCGCCCCGTCCAAGCTGATCGCTGTGCTGAACTATGACGGCTCCCCGATCACCGCCCGCTTCATCGCCGGCGCCATCGGCGATCTGATGACCGCCCGAAGCGCGGAGGCCGCCGAATGACCTACATCACCAAGCCCCAGCTTCATCACCCGAAGCTCGCCACCAACAGCCTGGGCTACACGCGCCGCGACTATGAGGGCTCGGTCTCGACCCTCTGCGCCGGCTGCGGTCATGACTCGATCTCCGCGGCCATCATCCAGGCCTGCTACGAGCTGGACCTGCCGCCGCACCGGATCGCCAAGCTGTCGGGCATCGGCTGCTCGTCCAAGACCCCGGACTATTTCCTGGGCAATTCCCACGGCTTCAACACCGTCCACGGCCGCATGCCCTCGGTGCTGACCGGCGCCAACCTCGCCAACCGCGACCTGATCTATCTGGGTGTCTCCGGCGACGGCGACTCGGCCTCGATCGGCCTGGGCCAGTTCGCCCACTCCATCCGCCGCGGCGTGAACATGCTCTACATCGTGGAGAACAACGGGGTGTACGGCCTGACCAAGGGCCAGTTCTCCGCCACCTCCGACAAGGGCTCGAAGTCCAAGAAGGGCGTGGTCAACCACGACGCCGGCATCGACCTGGTCATGCTGGCCCTGCAGATGGGCGCCACCTTCGTCGCCCGCTCCTTCTCCGGCGACAAAGCCCAGCTCGTGCCGCTGATCAAGGCGGCGCTGGCCCACAAGGGCGCGGCCTTCATCGACTGCATCAGCCCGTGCGTGCAGTTCAACAACCACGTCGGCTCGACCAAGAGCTACGACTATGTCCGCGAGCACAATGAGGCGGTGAACCGCATGGACGTCGTGCCGGCCCGCGAGACCATCGAGGTCGACTACGCGCCGGGCGCGACAGTCGCCGTGACCCAGCACGACGGCTCGGTCCTGCAGCTCCACAAGCTGGCCCAGCACTACGACCCCAGCGACCGGGTCGGCGCCCTGGCCTATCTCCAGGCCCGCCAGGCGCTCGGTGAGATCGTCACCGGCCTGCTGTTCATCGACCCCGAGGCCCGCGACCTCCACGAGAACCTCGACACCGTCGAGGTTCCGCTCAACAGCCTGAACGAAGCCGAGCTCACGCCCAGCCTCGACGTCCTCGCCAAACTGAACGCCTCGCTGCGGTAGGGTGGGCGGACCCGCCGGGATGAGCGGTAGGTGAGCTGTTCGCCCTACGAATGAAACGCCCGGCGCCCGGCATGGGCCACGTGGTATTCCCCGCTCACCGACAGCACGATCCAGTCGCCCGGCTGGGCCACGGTCCAGCCCTCGGGGGTCTGGACCTGGACCGCGCCGGCCTCGGTCATGGCCTGGGCCTGGTCGCCCAGCCACATCCACAGGGTCCGCCAGTTCTTCACGTCATGCGGCGGCGGCACGCGCAGGGCGGCCCCATGGTCGAAACTCGGAACGGCGGACTGAGCGAATCGCATCCGCCGAATACCGGGGTGCTTCGGTCACCAGAAACTTAATGAGCTGGAGCGCGATAGCCGAAAGTGGCCGCCGGTTTCGGCGACCATCGCGCTCCAATTTCAAGAATTGAAGCATTTTCGAACGAAAATGCTCATTCGGCGCGCAGAGCATCGGCGGGCCGCTTGGCCAGCGCCTGCAGCGAGGCCAGCAGCCCGCCCAGGCCGGCCAGCAGCGCCGCGCCCCCGACAAGGGCCGCCACCCCGCCCCAATCGATGGCCCAGTCGGCCTTGAACACCAGGGTCACCACCGGCCAGGCGGCGATCGCCCCGAGGCCCACGCCGGTCACCCCGGCGATCAGCCCCACCGCGCCGTATTCCAGCACATAGGCCGACAGGATCTGCAGCCGCGAGGCGCCCAGCACCTTGAGGATTGTGGCTTCGCGGGCCCTAGCCTGGGCGCGGGCGGCGATGGCCCCGGTCAGCACCAGCAGGCCCGCCAGGGCCGCCACCCCGGCCGCGCCCCGGATCGCCAGCGCCAGGCGGTCGAACAGGTCGGTGGCCGCCTCGAGCTGCTCGCGCACCGAGATCACGTTCACCTCCGGGAAGGCGGCGCCGAGCTGGCGGCTGGCGCGGGCCTCCTGTGCGCGGCTGGCCTTGGCGATGGCCACATGGCGCAGGTCCGCGCCCTCCAGGGCCGCGGGGTTCAGCACCAGGGGGAAGCTCGCCCCGAAGCCGCCGACGTCCACCTCGCGGATCACCGCCAACCTCGCGTCGATCTCGCGGCCGAGGATGGAGATCGTCACCGTGTCGCCGACCTTCAGCCCCCCGCCGCGCGCGGCGTCGACCTCCATGGCCAGTTGCGGCTGTCCGGCGTGGTCGACCTGCCACCAGGCGCCCTCGACGATCTTGGCGTCGGCCGGCTCGGGACCGATGGCCGACATGGAGATGTCGTTGTCATAGGCCCAGCGCTCGCCCTCCTTGATCGACTTGCGGTTCACCGCCACGCCGTTCAGCGCCACGATGCGGCCGGTGAGGAAGGGGACGCGCAGATAGGTCTCCGGCGTCAGCTTCGCGCCGAAGGCGGCGACCACCGCGGCGTCGAACTCGGCGGCCCGCGCCCCAGGGATCTCGGTGAACACCAGGGCGGGCGCGGTGCGCGGCGCGACCTCGGCCACCTGGCGCAGCAGGCTGGACTGAATCAGCACCACCGCCGACAGCAGGGCCACACCCAGTCCGATGGCCGGCGCGGCCGTGCGCGCGGCCGAGCGGGGTCCGGCCAGATTGGCCAGGCCCATCCGCACCGCGCCTCTGGCGCGTCCCCGCAGCCGCCCGGCGAGCCAGGCCGCGCCCAGGCCCAGGGCCCAGAGCAGCCCGAAGGACACGGCCACCCCGCCGATCATGCCGGCCGCCGCCAGGGGCGTGGGCGCGGTGATCACCGACAGGGCCGCGAGCGCGATAGCCGCCAGGCCCGCGCCGATGGTCTCCACGCCCAGCTTCAGCCGTCCGGCCACGTCGCGCCGGAACAGGCTGGCCGGCGGCGTGGCCCTGGCCCGGGCCAGGGGCGCCAGTGAGAAGGCCGCGGCCGACAGCAGGCCGAAGGCGGCCGCCTTGATCAGCGGGATCGGATAGATGTCGAACAGGGCCGGGACCGGGATGTCGTCGGGGACCAGGCCGCCCAGCACGAAGGGCGCCGCGGCGCCGGCCGCCAGGCCGATCCCGACCCCCAGCAGGGCCAGGACCCCGATCTGGATGAGATATAGGTCGCGGATGAACGGGCCTTCCGCGCCCAGCGACTTCAGCACCGCGATGGACGGCTTGCGCGCCTCCAGGAAGGCGGTGACGGCGCCGAACACCCCAAGCCCGCCGGCCACCAGCGAGGCCAGGCCGATGAAGCCGAGAAAGTATTCCAGCTGATCGATCAGCCAGCGGATGCCTGGGGCGGCGTCGTCGCGGTCGCGGATGCGGATCGACTTGTCCTTCAGCGCCTTGCGCAGGTCCCTGCGCGCGGCCTTCAGGTCGGCGCCCGGCGGCAGGGCGACGCGGGCGGTCTCGGCGAAGGTGAGGCCCGGCTCCAGGAACCCGGCGCCCGCCACGGCCTCGCGGCGCACCAGCACCCGAGGCCCCAGGGCGAAGCCCCGCGACAGGCGGTCGGGCTCGGCCAGCAGCACGTCGCGGACCACCACGGGCATCTCGCCAACCAGGATCTGGTCGCCGATCTTCAGCCGCAGGCGCTGCAGCAGCGCCCGCTCCACCGCCGCCCCGGCGACGCCGTCGCGCACGGCCAGCGCCTGGGCCAGCGGCTGGCCGGTCTCCAGGGTCACCTTGCCCGACAGCGGATAGGCCTCGCTGACCCCGCGCAGCTCCACCAGGCGCCGCTCGCCGGACGCCGTCTGGGCCATGGCGCGGGTCCCGACCGCCCAGGACGTCCGGCCCGCCGCCTGGATCGCCGCGCGTTCGGCCTGGGTGAACCGGCGCTGCTCGAGGGAGACGGACATGTCGCCGCCCAGGATCTCCCGCGCCTGGCTGGCCAGGCCCGTGCGGAAGGCCTCCGCCGTCGATCCAGCCGCGGCGATAGCCGCCACGCCCAGCGCCAGGCAGGCCAGGAAGATGCGGAACCCCTTCACCCCCGAGCGGAGCTCGCGGGTCGCGAACCTCAGGGCCAGGAACCTCACGCCGCGCGTCCGTCCGCCAGCCGCACCCGGCGATCGGCGCGGGCGGCCAGGGCCTCGTCGTGGGTGACCAGGACCAGGGCCGCGCCCTCCTCCGCCACCAGGCCGAACAGCAGGTCGGTGACGTGGGCGGCGTTGACGCCGTCGAGATTGCCGGTGGGTTCGTCGGCGAACAACAGGGCGGGCCGCGGCGCGAGCGCACGGGCCAGGGCCACGCGCTGCTGCTCACCGCCGGAAAGCTGGTGGGGATAGTGGCGCAGCCGGGCCGAGAGCCCGACGCGGTCCAGCCAGCTCTTGGCGATCGTCTCCGCGTCGGCCGCGCCGGCGATCTCCATGGGCGCGGCGACATTTTCCAGGGCCGTCATGTTGGGCAGCAGGTGGAAGGCCTGGAACACCAGGCTGACCCGGCCTCGGCGCAGCCGGGCGCGGCCGTCCTCGTCCAGCTTCGACAGCTCGCGGCCGAACAGGGTGACCCAGCCGGAGGTCGGCCGCTCCAGCCCCGCGGCCACCGCGATCAGCGACGACTTGCCCGAGCCGGACGGCCCGGTGATCGCCACCCGTTCGCGCTCGGCCACGGAAAAGCTCAGGTCGCGCAGGATATCCACGGGACCGGCGGCCGACGGCAGGGTGAGCGAGACGTTCGACAGGACGAGCGGCGGACCAGCGTCGGACAAAGGGACCTCGGGTTGGATGTTGAGCTTCGCAAGCGAAGCCTTAGATAGGGCAGGAGAATGGCCGACACACCCTCAAGTCTGACGACCCGCCGCGTGCTGCTCGCCGCCGCCCTGGCCCTGCCGGGCGTGGCGCTGGCCGCGCCCAGGCCCGTGGTCACCCTGCTGGGCGATTCCATCACCGCGGGCTACGGCCTGCCGGCCGCCGCCGCCCTGCCCGCCCGCCTGCAGGCCGAGCTCAGCCGGCTGCGGACATCGGCCCTGGTCCGGGGCGCGGGCGTCTCGGGCGACACCACCGCCGGCGGCCTCGCGCGCCTGGATTTCAGCGTCCAGAAGGACACTACCGTCTGCGTGGTGGCGCTCGGCGGCAACGACCTGCTGCAGGGCCAGGACCCCAAGCGGACCAAGGCCAATCTCGACCGCATCGTCGCCCGCCTGAAGGCGCGCAAGATCGCCGTGGTGGTGGCGGGCCTGAAGCCGCCCTCGGTGATCGGCCGCGCCTACGCCCGGGAGTTCGAGGCGGTGTTCGCCGCCGTCGCCCGGGCGCACGGGGCCGTGCTCTATCCCAACCTGCTGGCGGGCGTGGCCCAGACGCCGGGCCTGAACCAGAAGGACGGCTTCCACCCCAACGCCCAGGGCGTCCAGATCATCGCCCGCGGCCTCGCCCCGGTCGTGGCCCGCGCGCTGGCGGGGCGGAGCTAGGCGCACACAGATCCTCCCCCAGCGCGCAGCGCGGTTTGGGGGAGGTGGCGCGTCGCCCTCTTTGGCGACGTGACGGTGGGGGTTGCAGCCCACACACGAGAGTCAAAGTCCGCCTCACCCGGCCATGCGGCCGGGAGCTCCCCCAGAGGGGGCGCATCTCGCCCCGCGCTAGTTCGCGGCCTCGTGCAGCTCGCCGCCGCCGGAGATGTCGGTGGCCAGGCGTGTCGGCTTGGTGAGCAGGGTCACTTCCGAGCCGCCGGAGATGTCCAGGTTCGCCGTGGTCTTCGGCGCCAGCGAAATCTCCGAGGAGCCCGAACTGTCGACCGAGGCCTCGTCCAAGGTGAGCCCCATCAGATCGACGTCCGAATCCCCCGAGACGTCGGCGTTGAGGATCCGCGCCGCGCCCTTGACGGACACCTCCGACGAGCCGGAGGCGTCGAGCGACAGGGTGTCCTGCTTGTAGCCCGCGACCGCCAGGCTGCTGTCGCCGCCGATGTCGAAGGCGCTGACGCCGGGCGCGGTGATCGTCACCTTCATCCGGCGGCCGGCGAAGTTCGGGCCGCTCATGCCCAGACGGCCGTCGTTGAGGGTCACGCGCTCCACCAGGCGCTTGGGGCCGGTGATCACGACCTTGCCCGGCCCTTCGGCCTGGGTGAACTCGACCTCGGCCACGATCTCGACGTCGAGCTTGTCGCCGCCGTTCCAGGCGATCTCGCGGGTGACGGTGACGCCGCCGGGACCGTCCATGTCGATGTCGAAGTCGTAGTCGGCGTCATGGCGCGCGTGGTCGCGCCATTCGCGGTTGCTCCACTTCTCGACCCACTTCCAGTTGTGGGCGGCGATATCGGGGCCGCCGATGGCCGCGGCGCTGGAGAGCGCCACGACGCCGACGAAGAAGCCGGTGACGGCGATGAGGATGAGGACGCGGATCATGGAATTGCCCACCTCTTAAGCCTGCGGTTCGATGGCCGGCTTCAGCAGCCGGTAGTGCAGCCGCCCGTACCAGACGAGCGCATTGACGAAGCCGATCACCACCAGGGTCAGCACCGCGCCGACCGAGCTGGCCAGCGCCATGAGCCCAATGCCGGCCAGCAGGGCCGCGGCCGTTCCGCCGGGGGGTTCGAGGAACGGACCCACCGCGAAGACGAAACCGCCGGCGAAGAACACCGCCACCGCGCCGATGATCAGTCCGAACAGGGTGCCGGCCACCGTCATCAGGATCGGCAGCAGGATCAGCACGTCGATGGCGCCAAGGCCCAGCACCGCGAAGATCGCCCCGGCCGCGGCCGAGGGATTGCGCTGCTCTTCCCACTTCTTCAGGCCGATCTCGGCGCGCAGCTCGCGGGCCAGCCGGGCGGGATCGCCCAGGGCCTCACCGATCTCCTCCTCGGTCCGGCCTGCGGCCAGGCCCTCGGCGAAGTGGGTCTCGTAGTCGGCGATGGTTTCGGCGATGGCTTGCGGCGGCATGCCCGAGAGGCCCAGCCGCAATCGATCGATAAAGGCCTGCCGGGTCATTTCGTCTCTCCCAGGATGGCCTCGACGGCGCGGGAAAACGCCGCCCATTCCGCCTTCTGCGTCGTGAAGCTCAGCTTCCCGGCCTCAGTCAGCTTGTAATACTTGCGCGGCGGACCGGAAGAACTCTCCACCAGATAGGTGTCGACCAGCCCGTCGGTCTGCATCCTTCGCATCAACGGATAGATGGTGCCTTCCCCCATATCGATCCCCTCGGCCAAACGGCTCGCGATCTCATAGGCGTAGCTGTCCTGTCGGGAGAGCAGCGCGAGCACGCAGAGCTCGAGCACCCCCTTCTTCAG
>NZ_JAUYNW010000019.1 GCF_030698145.1 Phenylobacterium sp.
GAAGAACTTGTAGGCCGCGTAGACCCGGTTCTTGCCGCCCCAGATGCCGATGATCAGGAACATCGGCACCAGGCCGAACTCGAAGAAGGCGTAGAACAGCACCAGGTCCAGGGCGCAGAACACCCCGATCACCAGGGTCTCCAGCACCAGGAACGCGACCATGTATTCCGGCACGCGCTTCTCGATCGTCGTCCAGGAGGCGGCGATGCAGATCGGCATGAGGAAGGCGGTCAGCAGGACGAACAGGATCGAGATCCCGTCCACGCCCATGCGGTAGTGGAGCCCCGCGAACCAGACCGCGTCCTCCAGGAACTGGAAGCCGGGATTGGCCGGGTCGAACTCGGCGACGAGCAGCACCGAGAGCGCCAGAGTCGCGAGCGTGGTGACGAAGGCGATCCACTTGGAGGCGGACACCACGCGCGCCTCGTCCCTGGACGCCGCGCGCAGCAGCAGGATGGCCGCGACGCCCAGCAGCGGGGCGAAGGTGACGAGGGAGAGAATGCCGGTCATTGGATCGTCCCCCTCAAGCCTGCCAGGCCCACAGCGCGTAGGACAGAAGTCCCGCCACGCCGAGCAGCATCACGAACGCATAGTGGTAGACGTAGCCCGTCTGAGCCCGGCCAGCCGCGCGGCCAACGGCGTAGGACACCGCCGAGACGCCGTCGGGGCCGAAGCCGTCGATGACCTTCTGATCGCCGCCCTTCCAGAACAGGTCGCCCAGGAACCTGGCGGCGCGCACGAAGGTCGCCTCATAGATCTCGTCGAAGAACCACTTGTTGTAGAGGAAGGTCCAGAGCGGGCCCTTCCGCGCGGCGATGGCCGCGCCCATGCCTTCGCGCAGGATGTAGACATAATAGGCGCCCGCGAAGCCGAGCGCCGACACGAACAGCGGCGCCCATTTCACCCAGGTCGGCGAATGGTGGGCGTGCTCCAGCACGTGGTTGTCCGCGCCGTTGAAGATCGCGCCCCGCCAGAATTCCTTCCAGCCCTCGCCAACGAAGTGGTCGACGAAGAAGTAGCCCGCAGCGAGCGCGCCGACGGCGAGCAGCATGATCGGAACCAGCATCGACCACGGGCTCTCGTGGGGCTTGTGGTCATGACCGTGCGCGTGATCGTCGGGCAGCGGTTCGTCGTGGGTCTCGATCTGGGCAGAGCTGGCGTGGTCGTCGGCCGCGTGGCCGTGGCCGTTGTGTTCCCACTTGGCCGTGCCGTGGAAGGTCATGAAGGCCAGGCGCCAGGAATAGAAGGCGGTCAGGCCCGCGGCGAACACGCTCACCACGAAGGCGAAATAGGCGACGCCGCCCATTTCCTGGCCGGCCGCGAAGGCCGCCTCGATGATGGTGTCCTTGGAATAGAAGCCGGCGAACCCGAGGTGCAGGCTGGGAATGCCGAAGCCGGTGATGGCCAGGGTCCCGATGGTCATGACCGCGTAGGTGATCGGCAGGTGTTTCCACAGGCCGCCCATCTTCCGCATGTCTTGCTCGTGGTGCATCCCGTGGATCACCGAGCCGGCGCCCAGAAACAGCAGCGCCTTGAAGAAGGCGTGGGTGAACAGATGGAACATGGCCGCCTGATAGGCGCCGACGCCGGCGGCGAAGAACATGTAGCCGAGCTGCGAACAGGTCGAATAGGCGATGACCCGCTTGATGTCGTTCTGGGCCAGGCCGACCGTGGCGGCGAACAGGGCCGTGACCGCGCCGATCAGGGTGACGACCTGCTTGGCGTAGGGCGCGTACTCGAACATCGGCGACAGCAGGCAGACCATGTAGACGCCGGCCGTAACCATGGTCGCGGCATGGATCAGGGCCGAGACCGGGGTCGGGCCCTCCATGGCGTCGGGCAGCCAGGTGTGCAGGAAGAACTGGGCCGACTTGCCCATGGCGCCGACGAACAGCAGGGCGCAGGCCAGGTCCACCGCGTGCCACCAGGAGCCGGCGAACCACCAGCCGGTGTTGGCGAACTCAGGCACGCGCGGGAAGATCTCGGCGAACTCAATCGAGCCGAACATCCAGTAGACGGTCATGATGCCCAGCGCGAAACCAAAGTCGCCGACCCGGTTGACCACGAAGGCCTTGATGGCCGCGGCGTTGGCGGTGGGTTTCTTGTACCAGAATCCGATCAGTAGGTAGCTGGCCAGGCCCACGCCTTCCCAACCAAAGAACAGCTGCATGAAGTCGGCGGCGGTCACCAGGGCCAGCATGGCGAAGGTGAACAGCGACAGATAGGCGAAGAACCGGGGCTTGCTGTCGTCCATCGCCATGTAGCCCCACGAATAGACGTGGACCAGGGATGCGACGCTGGTGACCACGACCAGCATCACGGCCGACAGGCCGTCCAGTCGGATCGACCAGTTGGACTGGAAGTCGCCGATATTGATGAAGGGCAGGAACTGCAGGGTGAAGGGCTCGAGCCCGCCCCAGGTCCATTGGGCGAAGATCACCCAGGAGAGCACGGCGGCCAGCAGCAGCAGGCCGGTGGTGACGGCTTGCGACGCGACGTCGCCGATCCGGCGGCCGAACAGGCCCGCGATGATCGCGCCCACCAGGGGGGCGAAGACCACGGTGGTGATGAGGGACGAAGGGGTCATGGAAAGGTCGATCAGCCCTTCATCATCGAGACGTCGTCCACGGCGATGTCGCCGCGGTTGCGGAAGAAGGTGACGAGGATGGCCAGGCCGACGGCGGCCTCGGCCGCAGCGACGGTCAGCACGAACATGGCGAAAATCTGCCCCGTGACGTTGTGCAGATAGACAGAAAAGGCCACCAGGTTGATGTTCACGGCCAGCAGGATCAGCTCGATCGACATCAGGATGACGATGACGTTCTTGCGGTTCACGAAGATGCCGAAGACCCCGATGGTGAACAGGATCGCGGCCACCGAGAGGTAGTGGGTCAGCCCGATGGTCATTGGTCGATCCCCTGCCCCGATTTGATCTGGACGATGCGCATGCCGCTCTCGGGGCTGCGGGCCACCTGGTCGGCGATCACCTGGCGGCGGACGCCGGGCTTGTGGCGCAGGGTCAGCACGATGGCGCCGATCATGGCCACTAGCAGCACCAGCCCG
>NZ_JAUYNW010000029.1 GCF_030698145.1 Phenylobacterium sp.
CGAACTTACCGCCGCCGCCCCCGCCGCCCAGCTTCGCACCCATATGAATTTCCTTCCCTAGGGCCCCTGGAACCGGGGCCGCCACGTGGTCGCGGAAACCCTTCGCCAAACAAAAGCCGATTGTAAAGAGCCAACCGCCCCCAGCCGGGCGTCAAGTTTGCCGCCTGATCGTTTCGACCGCGCCCCCACCTGGATTTGCGGGCCTCGCCAAGACCCGCGTTAGGCGGCTAAGAGGCGCGCATGACTTTCGATTTCGACGCCTATGTCACCGCCGCCCTGTTCGGAAAGGCCGGTAAGGCCGCCTTCGCCCTCGGGGACGGCAGCATCCGATTCGAGACCGGCGAGCAGGTCGAGGCCCATGACGGCGCGATCCTGGCCGCCTGTCAGCACCCCTCCGGCGAGGGGGTGCTGAGCGGCGGCGACGACGGCCGGCTGGTCTGGACGCGCACGACGGGGCCGCAGGAGATCGCCAGGATCCCAGGCCGCTGGATCGACGCGGTGGCGGCCAGCGCCGAGTCGAAACTGATCGCCTTCGCCGCGGGAAGGGAGCTGCACGTCCGCGACGCCGCCGACCCGGCCTTCTCCCGTGTCTTCGTCCATGACAAGTCGGTGGCCGACGTCGCCTTCGATCCCAAGGGGCGGCGGATCGCTGCGGCCACCTACAACGGCGCCTGGCTCTGGTACGGCCGCATCGCCGAGCAGAAGCCCTATGTGCTGAAGTGGGCCGGCAGCCACGTGCTGCTGGCCTGGAGCCCGGACGGCAAGTTCCTGATGTCCTCGATGCAGGAGAACCAGCTCCACGGCTGGCGGGTGGCCGATGAGAAGAACCTGAAGATGGGCGGCTACCCGGGCAAGGTGAAGAGCCTCGCCTTCCTGGCCAAGGGCGCTCTCCTGGCCACCTCAGGCGCGCCCGGGGCGGTGATCTGGCCCTTCGCCGGCTCCACCGGCCCCATGGGCAAGCAGGCCGCCGAGATCGGCTTCGACGAGAGCGCCATGGTGACCAAGGTGGCCGGCGCGCCGAACGGCCAGGTGGTGGCCGCGGGCCTCGACGACGGACGGGTCTGGTGGTGTGACCTGGCCGGCCAGCGGATCAATCCCGTCAAGGCCGAGAAGGGCCCGCCAATCACGGCCCTGGCCATGAGCGCCGACGGCAAGCGCCTGGCCTGGGGCGACGAGGACGGCGCCGCCGGGGTCGCCGAGATCGGCTAGCTGAACCCGCGCAGCTCGGCCCAGGTCTCGAAGGGGTCGCGGTCCGAGCGCAGGGTGTTAATCGGCGCGGTCTCGTCGCGCCAGCCGAGCGCCATGCCGGAGAACACCATGTGGTCGTCGGGCAGGTCGAGCAGCCTGGCGAGCGTCTGGGGATAGCGGGCCCAGTACTCCTGCGGACAGGTGTCCAGCCCCCGCTCGACCGCCAGCAGCATGACGGTCTGCATGTACATGCCGACATCCGACCACTGGGGAGGGCCCAGCTTGCGGTCCAGGCAGAAGAACAGGCCGACCGGCGCCCCGAACAGCTCGCCGTTCTTGGCCAGTTGGCGCAGCCGGGCGGGCTTGTCCTCCCGGGGAATGCCGATGGTGGCGTAGAGGTCCTCGCCGTTCTTGAACCGCCGGGTGCGGAACGGGTCCCAGAGATTGGGCGGATAGACTTCGTATTCCGGCGTCTCGCCGAACGGGTTGGCGGCGACCTGGGCCTTGAGTTCGGCCAGCGGCGCGCCGGCCAGGCCATAGACCCGCCAGGGCTGGAGGTTGCCCCCCGAAGGCGCCCGGGCCGCGGCCTGCAGGATCTCGCGCACGGTCTCTTCCGGCGGCGTCTCGGGCTTGAAGGCCCGGATGGAGACACGCCGTTCGACGGCGTCGGAAACGTTCACGGATGTGCGTCCTTCGGGCGGCTTGACCAGGTCGGCGGCTCACAGCATCGCTAGCATCCCAAGGTCGCGTAAGGGCAAGCAAGCTTGAGCAAGGCGCCATCGCAGAGAGGCTTCTTCGGCCGGCTTTTCCGCGGGCTGTTCGTCCTGCTCGTGGTGTTCGGCCTGATCGGTCCGATCCTCACGACGGCGACGTACCGCTTCGTGCCGCCGCCGATCACTTGGCTGATGATCCAGCGGGTGTTCGAGGGCAAGGGCTTCGACCGGCGCTGGCGCGGTCTCGACGACATCTCGCCCCGGCTGGTCCGGGCGGTGATCGCCGCCGAGGACGCCAAGTTCTGCGAACACCGCGGCTTCGACTTCAACGCCCTGGAAAAGGCCATTGCCAACAACGCCAAGGGCCGCAAGCTGCGCGGCGGCTCCACCATCAGCCAGCAGACCGCCAAGAACGTCTATCTGTGGCCCGGCCGCTCGTATGTCCGCAAAGGGCTGGAGGCCTATTTCACCGTCCTGATCGAGACCATGTGGGGCAAGCGCCGGATCATGGAGGTCTATCTGAACTCCATCGAATGGGGCCCGGGCGTCTACGGGGCCGAGGCCGCGGCCCGCAAGAACTTCGGGGTCAGCGCCGACAAGCTGACGCCGGCCCAGGCCGCGCGTCTGGCGGCCATCCTGCCAAGCCCGCTGAAATGGAAGGCCGCCAAGCCCGGCCCCTATGTGAAGCGCCGGTCCGGCAGGATCGGCAAGGCGGCCGGGACCGTGAACCGCGCCGGCATGGCCGACTGCGTCCTGGGTTAGCGCGGCCGCATCACCAGCCACGGCGTGGGCTTGGCGCGCCATTCCCAGACGGCCAGCAGCTGGTCCAGGTGGCTGAGATTGCCCAGCCAGTCGGGCAGGACCGCGGTCTTCCCCTGCTGGTCGACCCGCAGGACCTCATGGCTGGCGGCGAACCGCTCGGTCAGCCGCGCCAGCACCCCCGGACGCACGCCGCCATGGGTCTCGACGATCAGGCTCATGCCCTTGAGCGCCGGGCTGAGCGCGGGGTCGAGCAGGTCGTCCTCGGCGCCCTCGGCGTCGACGAACACCAGGACCTTGCGTCCCGCGAAGGCCTCGAAGTCGCCGGGGGTGAATTCCCCGCCGATCCGCACGCGGGCTTCGACCGCGTTGGCGCGAGCCAACGCGGCGCAGGCGTCGCGGGCCTTGGGGTCGATGTCGTGGGCGTGGATCGTGCTCGCCGGCATCAACCGCGCCAGGCCCACGGCGTAGTAGCCTTCCGCGCAGCCGATATCGATCACGCAATCCAGGCCCTCCGCCGCGAAGGCCTCGATGTGCGGGTGCAGCTCGGACTCGTAGGTGCCCAGGAGCCGGGGGGCCAGCGCCCCCTCGGTCGCCCGGTCCACATAGGCCATGCCCGCGAAGGGACCCTGCAGGATCGTGGAGCCGTGCTTGGCGACCAGGGTGTTGGCGATGACCTGCGAGCGCCACTTGGCGAGCTGGCGCAGCACCTTTTCCAGTTCGTGCATTGAGGCGAGGGGCCGCGGCTCCTGCACGCGGCGCGTCAGCCAGTCGGCCACCACAGTCTGGAGGTTCATCGCCGCTCCCGGAGGCTAGGTCCGGGAGGGCTTAACGGTCAGCCGGTTCCTGTCAACGGACAGGATAGGCCTGTCAGGCGGCCCAGCGCGCCAGGTCCTGGCGCCCCTGGGTGATGTCCAGCACGTCCTGCATGGAAAAGCCCGGATCGGCCGAATGGAGCGCGTCATAGACGGCGCGGGCGAAGGCGAAGTCGGCGGCGGTCTTCACCCGCCAGTCCAGCTTGGAGAAGTCGCGCTGGGCCAGGCAATGAGCCTGGGGATAGCGTCCGGCCAGGTCGCGGATCTGGGCCAGGGGGGAGGTGACCGCCGCCACCTGCGGGTCGGTCTGCGCCGCGGCGTCGGCCAGGGCCTGGGCGGTGACCACCTCGACCTCCAGGCCCTTGGGAAAGGAGCGCTCGACGCGGTTGGAGGCGTAGGCGGCGCGCGTGGAGAGCGCCAGGCGCACGGTCTCATCGATCACGCCGGGGTCGACGAAGGGCGAGTCGCCCTTGATCCGCACCACATGGGTCACCGGACCAGCGGCCTCGACGCAGCGCATGAAGCGTTCGGAGAGGTTCTCGGAGGCGCCGCGGAACACGGTCTGGCCGCGGGAGACCAGGAAGCTCGCCAGGGGGTCGTCGGAGGGTTCTGCGCTGGTGGCGACCACCAGCTTGGAGACGCAGCGAGCCAGGCGGATCCGCTCCACCTGCCGCCAGATCATCGGCTCGCCCCGCAGCGGCGCCATCGCCTTGCCCGGAAGGCGAGGGGAGGTCATCCGGACCTGCAGGATGGCGAGGATCATGACATTCGAAGCCTCTAGGCGGCCGCCCAGGCGCGGGGATCGAGCGCGATGGGATCGTCCAGCGCCATCTCGTCCCAATCGAGGTCGGGCGGCGGGCTGGAGGCGGCGGCGATCACCGCCGACATCTCGGCCGGAGACGAGACGCCGACCAGGACCGTGGCGGCCTCGGGACGCGACAGCGCGAAGCCCAGCGCGGCTTGCAAGGGATCGGACCGGCCCTCGGCGATCAGGCGCCGGGCGCGGCTGATGCGGCTGGCGGCGGCCTTCAGATGGTTGGGCGCGCGGTCGGGCGGCAGGAACAGCAGGCCATTCAGGAAGATCGAGCGCAGATGCACCTCGATGCCGTAGCCGGTGAGGGCGGCGAGCGTGCCGTCGATCAGCAGGCGCTGGTCCAGCAGCGAAGCCGGGGCCTGGACGATGTCGGGACGGAACCGGCGGGCGACGCCCAGCGGATCGTCGGAGGCGAAGACCGAGACGCCGATCTTGCGGGTCAAGCCCTGGTCCTTGAGCGCCTTCAGGCGGTCCCACAGGGCCATGCCATGCGGTCCGAACAGGTCGGAGGCCGCGGGCACCAGAATGGCGTCGGCCTGTTCCACGCCCATGCGGCGCAGGGCGGCGCGGGCTTCCTGCTCGACGAAGTCGGGGCCGCGGTCGGCGCGGACGGTCGAAATGGAGACGCGGAACGGATTGGGGCGCGGCAGGATCTCGCCCAGCGCGGTCTCGGCCATGGCCGAATGGCCGGTGACGTCGAACACGGCCAGTTGCGAACGCGCGGCGATGTCCAGGATGTCGCGGGCGTCGGCCTGCGGCGAGCGGCCGCGCACGCCCACGGACTGATCGAGGGCGAACTGTGCGGAGCCGAGGCCGAGCTTTGAAAGCGGTGAGGTCATGAAGCCGTGAGCTGGATACGAACCCTAAGAGTCCCCATCTAGGTCGAAAGGCCTAAAGAACCCGTGTCTAGGACGTTTATGGGGGGTTAAGCTTGAGCCATGCGTGACCCCCTGCCCGAGTGGCCCCTGTTCGGCATGGCCGACGATGTGCGCCCCGCCCTAGCCCAAGCCCGGCAACGGAAAATCTCCGTCGCCCTCGCCACCCTGGTCGCCGTCGAGGGCGGCGGCCCGCGTCCGGTGGGAACCCAGATGGTGTTCGCCGAGGCGATCGTCGCCGGTTATTTTTCGGGCGGCTGCGTGGAGAGCGACGTCGCCGATCACGCCTTCGCCTGCCTGGACGACGGCGAGCCCCGGCGGCTGGTCTATGGCGAGGGCAGCCCCTGGCCGGACATCACCCTGCTGTGCGGCGCGCGCATCGAGATCTTCGTGGAACGGGTGGAGGCCGGCGACCCGGCCCTGGCTGAACTGCTGGAGGCCATGGCGGCGCGGCGTCCGACCACCTGGGTCAGCGACGGCCGCCGCCGGGTCTGCGCCGCGGACGCCCAGGCCTGGGAGGGCGCGGTCAGCCGCCGCCATGACCCCGTGCCTCGCCTGGTGGTGTTCGGCTCCGACCCCACGGCGCTCGCCATAGCCCAGCTCGGCGTGCTGAACGGGTTGGAGACCACCTTCGTGCGCTCGAAGGGGCCCGAGGCGCCGCCGCCGATCCCCGGCCTGCGCTATCGCCGCGACGAGCCCCAGGCGGCGCTGGACGCCATCGGCTGTGACGCCTGGACATCCATCGCCGTGGCCACCCACAATATCGACACCGACCGCGAGGCCCTGGCCGCGGCCCTGCCGTCGGCGGCCGGATATGTCGGCCTGCTGGGCGCCCGCAAGCGGCTGCAGGAACGGCTCGCGCCCCTGCGCGCCGCCGGCGTGCCCGAGCAGGTGCTGATGCGCGTCCACGCCCCCATCGGTCTCGACATCGGCGGCAAGGCGCCCTGGGAGGTGGCCGTCTCCGTGATCGGCGAGATCATCAGCCTGCGCCATCCGCGGACGCCGGAACCCGCCCGCGAAGCGCCGTCGAAGCGCGACAAGGTCTCGGTGTCATAGGGTGAGCGCAAAGCGACAGGATCGTTCTTGAAGAATATTCAGATCACCGATGGCGCGGACAACGCGACCTACAGCATCTTCCAGGCGACGGACGACGAGTTCAGGTTGATCTTTCCCGGCGAAGGGCAAGACCTCGAGATTGTCGAGGATCTCTTCCACCGCCTCGGCGAGAAGGAGGCGACGGGTCTCCTCATTCCCCTGTGGGACCGTCCGATCCACAAGCGGGACGCACACGGCATCCACGGGACGCTCTTCTACGACTACGTCCAGAATCGAGAGCACTTGCCGGCGACGAAACGCGAGATCGATCGCACGTCGTCTCAGATCAATCAGGCGGAACGCGATCTCTACGCCACACTTCGGGCCGACGCGGCGTCATAGGGGACTATCCAAGACCACCCGGTCGCAGCGGGACGTGCTATCCTGGGCTCACGCCATCCGTGGAGCCTCCGCGCGGCGCGGCCGGAAAGGCCAAACTCATGAAAACCTACGCGACCGTGCCCCCGACGCCCGTCCGGCGCGACCTCACCGATCGTCGCTCCTCCGGGCTCCCGGCTCCGCAGTCGCGCAAGGCCCTCCTCAACGACCGCCGCAGCACGCGCTGAGGCCTGCCGGCCGCTTCCCTTCGGCCGGCTGAACGCCGCTGTCGCGAATGCCGCGGCACGAAGCAGTTGCAAAGTTATCAGTGATCACTCAGGTTTGGCGCCTACCAGGCGCGCGACCGCACGGCGATGCGGCGCGTCCACGACACAAGGGACAGGAAGCCACATGACCGCGACCGCGACACTCACCCGGACGGCGTCCCAGACCACCGAGCACTTCGACGTCATCATCGTGGGCGCGGGGATCTCCGGGATCGGCGGCGCCTATCACATGAGCCAGCAGCGCCCGGGCGCGAGCTATGTGGTCCTGGAGACGCAGGAGAGCTTCGGCGGCACCTGGCTGACCCACAAGTATCCGGGCATCCGGTCGGACAGCGACCTCTACACCTTCGGCTACCGGTTCAAGCCGTGGACGGGGACGCCGATCGCCACGGCGGCGGAGATCCTCACCTATATGAACGAGGTGATCGCCGACAACGATCTGGGCCGCCACATCCGCTACGGCCACACGATCACCAAGGCCAACTGGTCGAACGCCGACAACCTCTGGACCCTCGAGGCCACCCGCGCCGACACCGGCGAGAGCGTGCGGTTCACCACCAACTTCCTCTGGATGTGCCAGGGCTACTACCGCCACGGCCAGGGCTACACCCCGGAGTGGGAGGGCATGGCCGACTATAAGGGCCAGATCGTCCACCCCCAGACCTGGCCCGAGAACCTGGATTACAAAGGCAAAAAGGTCATCGTCATCGGCTCGGGCGCCACGGCGGCGACCCTGGCGCCGGCCATCGCCGGGGACTGCGCGCACGTCACCGTCCTGCAGCGCTCACCGACCTATTTCATCCCGGGGCGCAACGCCAACGAGCTGGCCGACACCCTGCGCCAGCTGGAGATCGACGAGACCTGGATCCACGAGATCGTGCGGCGGAAGATCCTGTTCGACCAGGCGGCGTTCACCAAGCGCGCCCTGGAAGAGCCGGAGATCGTCAAGGAAGAGCTGCTCGCCGGGGTCCGCGCCTTCCTGCCCGAGGACCAGGTGGTCAAGCACTTCATGCCCACCTATCGCCCCTGGCGCCAGCGCATCGCCTTCATCCCCGACGGGGACCTGTTCCAGGGCATCCGCTCGGGAAAGGCCTCCGTGGTGACCGACGAGATCGAGCGGTTCACGGAGAAGGGTGTCCTGCTGAAGTCCGGCGAGACGCTGGAGGCCGACATCGTCGTCACCGCCACCGGCTTCGATCTCAACGTCCTGGGCGACATCGACTTCGCCATCGACGGCCAGCCGCTCGATTTCGCCAAGACCGTCACCTATCGCGGCATGATGTTCACCGGCGTGCCGAACCTGATCTGGGTGTTCGGCTATTTCCGGGCGAGCTGGACCCTGCGGGCCGACCTGATCGGCGACTTCGTGGCGCGGCTGCTCAAGCACATGGACGAAAAGGGCGCCAAGCGGGTGACGCCGGCCCTGCGGCCGCAGGACAAGGACATGCCGCTGCTGCCCTGGATCGATCCGGAGAACTTCAATCCCGGTTACCTGATGCGCGGCATGCACCTCTTGCCTCGCAGCGGCGACAAGGACGAGTGGCGCCACACCCAGGACTACTGGGCCGAGAAGGACGAGATCCCGGCTATCGACCTGGACGACCCCGCCTTCGTTTACGAGTAGGCTGGAGCGCGACAGCCGAAAGTGGACACCGGTCTCGGCGGTTGTCGCGCTCCAATTTAAGAGATTCGAGGCTCTAGGCCCGCGGGAGCGGCAGCACGTCCACCAGGTCGCCGGCCGCCAGGGCCGGTGCGTCGGGCCGGCGGCGCAGCAGGGCGTCAGCGGCGGCGAAGACGCCCACCAGGGATGAGTCCTGGTCGCCATAGGGTGTGGCGAGGATCGATCCGTCGCCGTGGCTCAGCTTGGCGCGCATCCAGTGTTCGCGCGGGCCGTTGGCGGCCAGGGGGCCTGTGAGGCGGGCGGTGGCCATGACCGGTTCGGCGGTGGTCCCGCAATAGGCGGCGATCAGGGGCTTGAGGAACAGCTCAGCGCAGACGAAGGCCGAGGCCGGATTGCCCGGCAGGCCCAGCAGGCGGCGGCCGTCGGCCAGCACCCCGAAGAAGGTCGGCTTGCCCGGACGCACAGCCACGCTCTCGACCCGATAGGACATCCCCAGGGCCTCGCCGGCGGCGCGCACCAGGTCGTGGTCGCCCACCGAGGCGCCGCCGACGGTGACGATCAGCTCGGCCTGCGCGCCCCGCATGGCCTCGATCACAGCTTCGAGCTGGTCGCGGACGCCGGAGAGTTTGGTGGCCTGGCCGCCCCAGGCCTCGACCATGACCTTCAGGGCCGGCGAGCCGGAGTCATAGATCTGGAACGGGCCCGGCCTGGCCGGCGCCTCGACGATCTCCTCGCCGGTCGAGAGGATGGCCACGCGCGGACGGCGATGGACAGCGACCTCGGCCCGGCCGGCCGAGGCGGCCAGGGACAGCCGCCAGGGATCGATGCGTGTCCCCTTGCGCAGCAGCACGTCGCCCACGCGGAAATCCTTGCCGGCGTCGCGGATATTGTCGCCCGGCCTGGCGGCGGGGACGGAAATCAGGTCGCCCTCCCGCGTGGCGTTCTCCTGGATCACCACGCTGTCGGCGCCGGCGGGCAGGGCCGCGCCGGTGAAGATGCGCACCGCCTCGCCCGGTTGGACCTGGCCCTCATAGCCGTGTCCCGCGGCGCTCTCGCCGACGATCCTTAAGGTCCCTGGCGCATCGGCCGAGCGAACGGCCCAGCCGTCCATGGCCGAGTTGGTGAAGGGCGGCTGGTCGCGGACCGCGGCGACGTCCCGCGCCAGCACCCGGCCCACGGCGGCGCCCAGAGCGATGGTCTCGACGGGCAGGGGGGAAGCCTCCGCCAGGATGGCGGCGCGGGCGGCCTCCACGCTCATCAGCTTCACGGCCGGACCCAGTCGCCCGACTTGCCACCGGACTTCTTCATCAGCCGCACGGCCTCGATGGTCATGGCCTTATCGGCGGCCTTCAGCATGTCGTAGACGGTGAGGCAGGCGACCGACACGGCGGTCAGGGCTTCCATCTCCACGCCGGTCTGGCCGGTGGTGCGCACCCTCGCGGTGACGGAAAGCCCGCCGTCGCCGGGCTCGACCCGCACCTCGACCTTGGACAGCGCCAGGGGATGGCAGAGCGGGATCAGGTCGGAGGTCTTCTTGGCCGCCATGATCCCGGCGATCTCGGCCGTGGCGCGGACGTCGCCCTTCTTGGCGTCGCCGGACAGGGCGAGCGCCAGGGTCTCGGCGGACATGCGCACGAAGCCTTCGGCCACGGCCTCGCGGGCGGTGACCGCCTTGGCCGAGACGTCGACCATGTTGGCGCGGCCGGTCTCGTCGATGTGGGTGAGCTTGCTCACCGCTCCATCAAGCGCGGCATGAGCTCGACCATGTTGCAGGGGCCGTGGCGGCTGTCGAGCTGGGCGGAGATCACCTTGTCCCAACCGTCCTTCACCGCCCCGTTGGAGCCCGGCAGGCAGAAGACGAACACCCCGCCGATCAGGCCGGCGGTGGCTCTGGACTGCAGGGTGGAGAGGCCAACTGACTGGTAGGAGACCAGGTGGAAGATCACCGAAAAGCCGTCGATCTTCTTGTCGAACAGCGGCTCGACCGCCTCAGGCGTGACGTCGCGGCCGGTGATGCCGGTGCCGCCGGTGGTGATGATGGCGTCGACGGTTCCCGAGGCGACCCAGGCTTTGATCTGCTCGCGGATCTGGGCGACGTCATCCTTGACGATGCTCTTGGCGGTCAGCTCGTGGCCAGCGCCGGTGATGCGCTCGGCCAGGACGTGGCCGGAGGTGTCGCTCTCTTCGTCGCGGGTGTCGGAGACGGTCAGGACCGCGATCCGCACCGGCTTGATGGAGAGGTTCTCGTTGATGTGGCCGCCGGGGCCGAAGGCAGGGGCGTTCATGGTCATGTCTCCCAACGGGCGATGTCGGCGTGGTCCTGGGGTTTCGGTTCGATCCAGCGCGCGCCGGCCGGGCCGGTCTCCTTCTTCCAGAAGGGGGCGCGGCTCTTCAAGTAGTCCATGAGGAAATCGCAGGCCTCGAAGGCGGCGCGGCGATGGGTGGCGGCGGTGGCCACGAAGACGATCGCCTGGCCCGGCGCGATCTGGCCCACCCGGTGGACCACGGCGAAGTCGTCCAGGCTGAAGCGGTCGACGGCCTCCTGGGCGATGCGGTTGATCTCGCCCTCGGTGAAGCCGGGATAGGCCTCGAGCTCCAGGATGGCGGCGGCGCCCAGTTCGGCGCGGGCCAGGCCCACGAAGCTGGCGACCGCCCCGGTCTCGGTCCGGTCCCGGCAGAACTCCGAAAGCAGGGCGCCGGGATCGAAAGGCTGGTCGGTGAGCGCGATCATCCGCCGCTCATGGGCGGGAGGAAGGCGACCTCCGAGCGGGCGGTGAGCGCCGCGTCGCCGCGCACGATGGCCTGGTCGAGGGCGACCTGGACCCCGGGCGCGCGAAGCGCCTCGGCCAGATGGGCGTCCTCGCCGCAGAGCAGGTCGCGCAGGGCCGTCAGGGTGTCGCTGGCGATCTCCCGGGTGCGCCAGCCGGCCACGTCGCTCAGGCGTCCGAACAGCAGGACCCGGGCCATCGCCCTAGCCCCCCGTGGTCGACATGTGGCGGGCCACCGCCGGCGCCGAGGCGCGCGAGATCTGGAAGTCGTGGCCCTTGGGCTTGGCGTCCACCGCCAGCCGCACGGCGTCGATCAGGGCCGCGTCGTCGGCGCCGGCGCGGATCACCGCGCGCAGGTCGCTGGCGTCCTCGCGACCCAGGCAGGTGTGCAGGGTGCCGGTGCAGGTCAGCCGCACGCGGTTGCAGGCCTCGCAGAAATTGTGACTCAGCGGGGTGATGAGGCCCAGCCGCCCGCCGGTCTCGGCGATGCGGACATAGCGGGCCGGGCCGCCCGTCTGGTGGTCGATATCGGTGAGCGTCCAGAAGCTTTCCAGGTCGCGGCGCACGTCCTTGAGCGACAGGAACTGGTCGGTGCGGTCGATCTCGATCTCGCCGAGCGGCATGGCCTCGATCAGGGTGGCGTCGCAGCCGCGGGCGTGGGCCCAGGCGATGAGGTCGGGCAGTTCGGCGGCGTTGTCGTCCTTGAGCGCCACGGCGTTGATCTTGACCGCGATCCCGGCGGCGAGCGCCGCGTCGATCCCGGCGATCACCTTGGCGAGGTCGCCGCCGCGGGTGAGCTTGCGGAACAGGTCGGGCTTCAGCGTGTCCATCGACACATTGATCCGCCGCACGCCGTGCAGGGCCAGCTCCTGGGCGAACTCGGAAAGCCGGGTGCCGTTGGTGGTCAGGGTCAGTTCGTCGAGCGCGCCGGACCGCAGGTGGCGCGACAGGCTCTCGACCAGCCCCATGAAGCCCTTGCGCACCAGCGGCTCGCCGCCGGTCAGCCGCAGCTTGCGCACGCCCTGGCCGATGAAGGCCGAGGCGATGCGGTCCAGCTCCTCCAGGGTCAGCACCTCGATCTTCGGCAGGAAGGTCATGTGCTCGGCCATGCAATAGACGCAGCGCAGGTCGCAGCGGTCGGTCACCGAGACCCGCAGATAGGTCACCGCACGGCCGAAGCCGTCGATCAGGACTGGCGTCGAGCGCGCGGGCTCTTGCGGCGATGGGGCGTCATAGGGCGTCATGTCGCCGCTAACATAGAGAGGAACACGGGGTCGTGACAGGGGTGGGCGCGTTCGAAGCCATCGTTTTGGCCGCCGGGTCCGGCTCGCGCTTCGGCGGGGGTAAACTGCTCGCGCCCTATGCAGGCGGCGTCCTGCTGGATTCAGCCCTGGCCGCGGCCTTCGCCGCCCCGGTGCGCACGGTGATCGTGGTGACGGGTGCGGATGGCGAGGCGGTGGCCGCCGCCGCGCGCGCCTGCCCCGCGGTCGACGGCCGGCTGCGGCTGGTCCATGCGCAGGACCACGCCGAGGGCATGGGCGCCTCCCTGCGCCGCGCCGCCGCCGAACTCGGCCCCGACTGCGCCGGCGCCTTCGTGCTGCTGGGCGACATGCCTAGGATCCCGCACGCCGTGTTCGCGCCCCTGATCGAGGCCGTGCGCGCCGGCGCCCCGGCGGCGGCCCCGGTGTTCGACAGTCAGAGGGGTCACCCCGCCTTGATCGGCGCGGCGCTGCTGCCGAGGCTGCTGACGCTCCAGGGCGACGCCGGCGCGCGGGCGATCCTCAAGGGCCTGGGCGACCGCCTGGCCCTGATCGAGGCGCCCGACGACGGCGTGCTGTTCGACGTCGACGAGCGCGGCGACCTTCCGGCCTAGGCCTTCACGAACGGCTGGCTGGTGGTGGCCTGGCCGGTGAGGGCGAACAGGGCGTTGGCCACGGCGGGACCGATCACCGGGGTGCCGGGTTCGCCGACGCCGCTAGGCGCCGCGCCCGACGGCACGATGTGGGTCTCCACGATGGGAGACTCGGAGTTGCGGAGCACCCGGTAGGTGTCGAAGTTGGTCTGTTCGACCACCCCGTCCTTCACCGTCACGTTCCCGTAGAGCGCCGCCGACAGGCCGTAGCAGGTCCCGCCCTCGATCTGGGAGGCGATCTGATCCGGGGCGATGGCCGTTCCGCAGTCGATGGCGGTGACCACGCGGCCCACCTTCGGGACCCCGTCCACCAGCTTGACCTCGGCGACCTGGGCGACCACCGAGCCGAAGCTTTCGTGCACCGCCACGCCGCGCGTCCAGCCGGCGGGCGCGGGGGTTCCCCAGCCCGCCTTCTCGGCGGCGAGGTTCAGCACCGCCAGGTGCCGCTTGGCGTCGGCCTTGGTGTAGAGGGCGCGGCGGTAGTCCACCGGGTCCTTGTTGGCACGCTTGGCCAGCTGGTCGATGGTGTGCTCCATCACGAAGGCGGTGTGGGTCGCGCCCACCGAACGCCACCACAGGACCGGCACGCCGATGTCGGGCTGGATGAGCTGGGCGTCGACCACCGGCGTGGCCTTCAGATAGGGCGAACCGAGAGCGCCTTCGATGGCGGTCTCGTCCAGCTTCGGCTCGCCGGTGGGCGAGCCCTTCATGATCGACTGGGTGACCACCCGGTGGCGCCAGGTGGCCGGATAGCCGTCCTTGTCCACCGTGACCTTGACCGTGTGATGGACGATGGGTCGGAAATAGCCCGCCGCCATGTCGTCCTCGCGGGTCCAGACCAGTTTCACCGGCCGCATCTTGCCGACCTTCTTGGCGATATGGACGCACTCGGCGACGTAGTCTGACTGGAAGTTGGCCCGGCGCCCGAACGAGCCGCCGGCGAACAGGGTCTCGATCTCCACCGCGCCCGGCAGCATGCCGACGATCTTGGCGGTGTTGAGCTGGTCGACCGTGGGGATCTGCGAGCCGAAGGTCAGCTTGGCCTTGCCGCCGCCCACCTGGGCCACGCAGTTCATCGGCTCCATGGTCGCGTGGGCGAGATAGGGGAAGTCGAAGCTGGTCTCGAAGGCCGGCCCGGTCGCCGTGGCGATGTCGCCCTTCGACCCGAACGGCTTCCACTTCATCTTGTCGGTAGCCGCGGTCTTGCCCGAGGCCAGGTCCTTGTAGCTGGCGAGGATGGCGTCCGAGGACCGCTTTTCGGCCTCGTCCTCGTTCCAGGTCACCTTGAGCGCGTCGCGGCCCTTGCGGGCGGCCCAGGTGTTCTCCGCCACCACGGCGACGCCGGTCGGGACCTCATACACCTCGACCACGCCGGCGACCTTTTTGGCCTCGGCGGCGTCGAAGGACGCGACCTTGGCCCCGTAGCGCGGAGCGTGGGCCACCATGGCGACCAGCATGTCCGGCATCTGGACGTCCTGGGTGAACTTGGCCGTGCCGTCCGCCTTGGACTGGGAGTCCTTGCGGCGGACCCGGTCGCTGCCGATCAGGGTGAAGGTCTTGGGGTCCTTCAGGGTCGGGGCCTGGGGCGGCGTCACCTTGGAGGCGTCGGCCAGCAGTTCGGCGAAGGTGGCCGACTTGGCCGAGGCCGCATGGCTGACCACGCTGTCCTTGACCACGATCTCACCGGCCGGGACGCTCCACCTGTTGGCCGCGGCCTCGACGAACATCGCCTTGGCCGAGGCGCCGGCCTTGCGCAGCTGGTCCCAGGAATTAGAAATGGCCGACGAGCCGCCGGTGCCCTGCACGCCCATGCCGGTGTTGGCGTAGACCTTGGCGATGGCCGCGGCCTGCTCGACCTTCACCTTGCTCCAGTCGGCCTCCAGTTCCTCGGCGACGATGGCCGCGAGGCCCGCATGATTGCCCTGGCCGAACTCGATGTGCTTGGAGATCACGGTGACCGCGCCGTCGGCGCCGATCTTGATGAAGGGGCCGAAGGCGCCGAAGTCGGTCTTGGCGCCGATCGACAGCACATCGCCCATCGAGCAGCCGCCGACCAGCAGCGAGCCGCCGACCAGGGCGGCGCCGATCACCACGTCGCGACGGGTGGCCTTCAAGGGGGATTTCACGTGAGCGTTCATGGCGTGGGTCCCGATCAGAGCTTGGCGGCCGGCGCGGCCACGACGGCCGCCGGCGCCGCGGGGGTCAGGCCCGCGGCGTCCTTGATGGCCGCGCGGACCCGCTGATAAGTCCCGCAGCGGCAGATGTTCCCGTCCATGGCGCCGTCGATGTCGGCGTCGGTGGGCTTGGGCGTGGCGGTCAGCAGGGCCACGGCCGACATGATCTGGCCCGACTGGCAGTAGCCGCATTGCGGCACGTCGTGCTTGACCCAGGCCGCCTGCACGGGATGGGCGCCGCCAAGGCTCTCGATGGTGGTGATCTTCACCCCCGCCAGGCCTTGGATCGGCATGGCGCAGGCGCGAATCGGCTGGCCGTCGGCGAGCACCGTGCAGGCGCCGCACTGGGCGATTCCACAGCCGTACTTCGTGCCGGTCAGGCCTAGTTCATCGCGCAGCACCCATAGCAGGGGCGTGTCCGGCGCGGCCTTCACAGCTAGGGGTTTGCCGTTCACGTCAAGCGTAATGGCCATGGAGAGTTCCTCCCGAATGTCGGACAACGACGCAATCTTAACAGTGTTTAGCTGGCGCGGTAAAGTGGGTCCAAGTGGCGGTTCGTCCGTCGACGCGTTAGGTATCGGGCGACGCCCGCCGGAGATGGAAATGACTCGATCTGCAATGATGTTCGCCGTGGCCGCCCTGATGACGGCCAGCCCCGCCCTGGCCGCCGATGGGGCCAAGACCTTCCAGCTCCAGTGCAAGACCTGCCACGCGGCCAAGTCGACGGCGATGGGGCCGAGCCTGACGGGGGTCGCCGGCCGCAAGGTCGCGAGCTTGCCCGACTTCAAGTATTCGGCGGCCCTGACCGCCAAGGGCGGGACCTGGACCGACGCCAGTCTCGACACCTATCTGGCGGCGCCGCTGAAGTTCGCGCCCGGCGGCAAGATGATGATCTCGGTGACCAATCCGGCCGATCGGGCCGCCGTGGCGGCCTATCTGAAGACCCTGAAGTGAGAAGGCTTCTCGTCCTGTCCGGCCTGCTGTTGCTGGGCGGCTGCGCTAGCGTCATGCCGCAGGACGCCACCGACGCGCCGATGGCCTATGCCTGCGAAGGCGGCAAGCGATTCACCGCCGCCTATGACCTCAAGGGCGACAAGGCGCGGGTCAGCGCGGGCGGGACATCCTATGTCCTGCGCCATGTCCGATCGGGCTCGGGCGCCCGCTACGCCAAGGGCGGGGTGGAGCTCTCCACCAAGGGCGTCGAGGCCCTGCTCGACGGGGCGGCCGGCGGTCCCTACCGCGCCTGCCGGACCGGCTGAGCCCAGGTGGACGCCTTCCCAGCCTTCATCCCGCTGCACGGCGCCACGGTGGTTATCGCCGGGTCCGGCGAGGCCGCCGAAGCCAAGGCGCGGCTGTTCGAGAGCTCGCCCGCGACGGTGGTCCGCATCGAGGGCCCCGCCGCCCTCATCGCCGGCGCCTATGCCGGCGCGACCCTGGCCTTCATCGCCACCGACGACGACATCTTCGCCCAGGCCGCGGCGCAGGCGGCGCGGGCCGCCGGGGCCTGGGTCAACGTCGTCGACCGCCTCGCGCTCTGCGACTTCACCACACCCTCGGTGATCGACCGGGGCGAGGTGGTGGCGGCCATCGGCACGGGCGGCGCCTCGCCGATGCTGGCGGCCATGCTGCGCAACGACATCGAACAGCGCGTCCCGGAGGGCGCGGGCCGCGTGGCCGCCCTGTTCCGCAAGCATCAGGACGAGGTGCGCAAGGCGCTGCCGGACCTGCCCGCGCGCCGCGCCTTCCTGCGCGAGGCCTTGGCCGGACCCGCCGCCCAGGCCGCCCAGGCCGGCGACATGGAGGCGGCGACTAGGCTGTTCCTTGAGGGGCTGGCCAAGGGGCCCATGGCCCAGGGCAAGGTGCAGTTCGTAGCCGGGCGCGGCCCCGCCGATCTCCTGACCCTGCGTGCCAGCCGCGCCCTGGCGGCGGCCGACGTGCTGGTCGCCGACACCGACGCCGACCCCGACATTCTGAGCCTGGCGCGCCGGGACGCCGAGCGGCTGGCGCCGGACGCGGCGACGCCCGACAGGCTGATCGCCCTGGCCGCCTCGGGTCTGCGGGTGGTGCGGGTGATCTGCGGCCCGCCGTCGGACGCCGACCTCCAGGCCCTGGCCGCGGCCGGCGCGGCCACTGAGGTCCTTTCGGCGGCGCCCGACCGGTGAGCGCCTTCACGCCGGAGGATTTCGCCGCGGTCGCCCTGTCGCTGAAGGTGGCGCTGGCCGCCACCCTGTTCGGCCTGCCCCTGGCCCTGGCCGCGGCCTTCGCCCAGGCCCGCGGGCGCTTCGGCCTCCGCGTCGCCCTGGACGCCGCCGTCACCCTGCCGCTGGTCCTGCCGCCGGTGGCGACCGGCTATGTGCTGCTGCTGCTGTTCGGCCGGCGCGGCCCCATCGGCGCCCTGCTGGAGAAGGTCGGGATCGTCTTCGCCTTCGACTGGACCGGCGCGGCGCTGGCAGCCGGGATCATGGCCTTCCCACTGATGGTGCGGCCCATGCGCCTGGCGATCGAGGCCATCGACCGTGAGGTGGACGAGGTCGCCCTGACACTTGGCGCCGGCGCCCTGACCCGCTTCTTCCGCGTGACCCTGCCGCTCGCCGCCCCCGGCGTGGCGGCCGGCGCCATCCTCGGCTTCGCCAAGGCCCTGGGCGAGTTCGGCGCGACCATCACCTTCGTCGCCGCGATTCCCGGCGAGACCCTGACCCTGCCGGCGGCCATCTACGGCGCCACCCAGTCGCCCGGCGGCGAGGCCCGCGCCGCGGCCCTGTGCCTGGTGGCCGCCGCCATCGCCGTCGCCGCCGTGCTGGTCTCCGACGCCGTCGGCCGCTGGGCAGGGCGGACCTCGCGCGGATCGCGATAATACTATCCGGGTATTATTGACTCGGAATTATATCCGGGTAAAAGGCGGGTTCACTTGGAGCCGCCCATGTCCATTCCCGACGCCCAGCGCCCCGCTGTCGACCGCGCCCTGACCGCGGCCTTCGGGACGACCGTACTGGACTCCGCCAAGCCGCTGACCGGCGGCCTGTCCGGCGCGTCGATCTACAAGGTCCGGGTCGGGGGCATCGCCTACTTGCTGAGGGTCGAGGGGAGCCGCGACGCCTTCCGCGATCCCGGCCGCTGGTACGGCTGCATGCGCACGGCGGCGGCCGCCTTCCTGGCCCCGCGGGTGCGCCATGCCGACCCCGACGACGGGGTGGCGATTATGGACTTCATCGACGAACGTCCCCTGTCGCTGGACTATCGAGGGACGCGCGCCGACATGATCGTGGAGGTAGCTCAGGCGATCCGGGCCTTGCACGAGGCGCCCGCCTTCCCGCCCCTGGTCGACTACATGGACGGCATGGACGGGCTGATCGGGGCGTTCCAGGCGAGCGGCCTGATTGCGCCGGCGGCGACGGAGGAGCTGTTTTCCCGCTACGCCGTCCTGCGCGCCGGTTATCGGACGCCGGAGCGCGACCAGGTCTCCAGTCACAACGACCTGAATCCGCGCAACATCCTCTATGACGGCGCGCGGCTGTGGCTGGTGGACTGGGAGTCGTCCTTCCTGGCCGACCGTTATGTGGACCTGGCGACGCTCGCCAATGTCTTCGCCCAGACGCCGGAGGAGGAGGCGCTGCTGGCGCGGACCTATTTCGGCGAAACGCCGGACGCCGAGCGGCAGGCGCGGCTATTCCTGATGCGGCAGGTCAACCACGTCTTCTACGGCGTGATCATGCTGAATGGCGTCGCCGCCGAGCAGCCCGGCCTGCGCGAGACCAGCCTCGAGGCGCCGGAACTCGCCGAGATCCACCAGGCCCTGGGGACCGGCGAGTTCGTGTTGGAATCCTGGCGTGGCCGCCTCGCCTACGGCAAGGCGCGTCTCAACGCGGCCCTGGACGGGCTGCGGTCTGCTCGATTCCCGGAGGCGTTGGAGCTAGTGGCTACCTAGTCGTCCAGCGACCGTCCCTTGGTTTCGGGTAGCAGGAAGAAGCAGGTCACCACCGAGACCGCCGTGAAGGCGAAGGGATACCAGAGGCCCGAATAGATGTTCCCCGTCGCCGCCACGATGGCGAAGGCGGTGAAGGGCACGAAGCCGCCGATCCAGCCGGTGCCGATATGATAGGGCAGCGACATGGCCGTGTAGCGGATCCGGGTCGGGAACAACTCCACCAGGCAGGCGGCGATCGGGCCGTAGAGCGCGGTGGCGGCGATGACGAAGACCAGCAGCACTCCGAAGGCGCCCAGCAGGTTCATGCGCTCGGGATCGGCCTTGGCCGGGTAGCCGGCCTCGACCAGCGCAGCCTTGATCCGGGTTTCCACGGCGGCTTTCGCCGCCTTGGCGGCGTCGGCCGGGAGGCCCGCGGCCGAGGTGGACGGGACACTGGCCTCGCCCAGCCGCACGACGGCGGGCGCGCCGGCCGGGCCGGCCTCGGTCCGATAGGAGACCCCCGCATTGGCCAATGAGCTCTTGGCGATGTCGCAGGAAGAGACGAAGGCCGCCTTGCCCACGGGGTCGAACTGCAGCGAGCAGTCGGCCGGGTCGGCGACGACCACGACCGGCGTGCGGACCTCGGCCTCGGCGAGCGCGGGGTTGAGGGTCTGGGACAGCAGGTGGAAGCCCGGGAAATAGGCCGCGAGCATCAGGGTCATGCCGAACAGCATCACGGGCTTGCGCCCGAACCTGTCCGACATCCAACCGAAGGCCACATAGCCGATGGCGCTGACCGCGGTCGCCGACAGCATCAGGAGGTTGATGGTCTCGGGCGCGACCTTCAGGAACCGCTCCATGAAGGTCTGGGTGTAGAAGAAGGCGGTGTACCAGACCGCGCCCTGGGCCGACATGATGGCGATCAGGGCCAGCAGGACGATCTTCAGGTTGGGCCATTGGCCGAAGGCTTCGGTGAAGGGCGCCTTGGACGACGTCCCCTCGGCCTTCATCTTGGTGAAGGCCGGGCTCTCGCTGAGCTTAAGGCGCATCCAGATCGAGATCGCCAGCAGGCCCGCGGAGAACAGGAAGGGTATGCGCCAGCCCCAGGCGTCGAAGGCCTCCGGGCCGAAGAACTTGCCCAGGATGAGGCGGGTCGCGAGGATCACCATCAGGGCGCCGAACAGGCCCAAGGCTGCGGAGGTCTGGACCCAGCTCGTGGCCCGGCCGCGGCCGCCGGGGGGTGCGTGCTCGGCCACGTAGATCGCCGCCCCGCCGTACTCGCCGCCCAGGGCGAAGCCCTGGATGATGCGCATGAGCACCAGCAGCGCCGGCGCCAGCAGGCCCACCTGGGCGTAGGTCGGCAGCAGGCCGATCGCGAAGGTCGCGCCGCCCATCAGGGCCACGGTGACCAGGAACGCGCCCTTGCGCCCGGCCTTGTCGCCGATACGGCCGAAGACCAGGGCGCCCAGGGGACGGAACAGGAAGCCCGCGCCGAACAGGGCCAGGGCCGCGATATAGCCCGCCGCCTCGGGCAGGCCGGAAAAGAAGGTCTTGGAGATGACCTGGGTCAGGCTGCCGAAGACGAAGAAGTCGTACCACTCGAAGGCCGTGCCGGCCGACGACGCCGCCACCACCGTCTTCAGCGATGCGGGCTTCTTCTCCGCCGTATCCGTCGTCTCCGCGGCGATCTCCGCCATGCGTCTCTCCCCCGTCACAGGGGGAGACGTCTAACGCGACGACGGGATGTGGGGAAGGCCTAGGCGGCCGCCTCGTCCTCGGCTGCGACGCCGCCGCTCAGCCGGGAGATCTCCGCCAGCAGGGCGGAGGGGGAGATGGGCTTGCCGACCACCCCGTCCATACCGGCCTCGAGATAGGCCTGGCGCTGGTGGGAGAGGACGTTGGCGGTGAGGGCCACGATCGGCGTGCTGGCGACCGGGCCGCCCAGGGCGCGGATGCGGCGGCTGGCCTCCAGGCCGTCGATGCCCGGCATCTGTACGTCCATCAGGATCAGTTCGAAGCCGCCGCGGGCGGCGGCCTCGACGCCCAGCAGGCCGTCGGCGGCGGTCTCGACCGCGGCGCCCAGGTTTTCCAGCAGCTTGGTGACGATCATGCGGTTGGTGGCGTTGTCCTCGACCACCAGTACCCGCAGGCCTTCAAGATAGGGCTCGGCGGTCTCGAGTTCGGGGGCGACGGCCTCGGCGGGCGGGGCGGCCACCTCGAGCCAGAAGATCGATCCCACGCCCTCCGTCGAGGCGAAACCCACCCCGCCACCAAGCATCCCGGCCAGGCGTTGGGTGATGGCCAGGCCCAGGCCCGAGCCGCCGAACTTGCGCGTGGTCGAGGCGTCGCCCTGGTCGAAGCGCTGGAAGATTCTGGGCTGCACGGCCTCGGGGATGCCGACACCGGTGTCGGCCACCTCCAGGCGCAGCATGGGGTCGGCCGGTCCGGACTTGAGGCCGGCACGCACCGTGACGCCACCCTTGAGGGTGAACTTCACCGCGTTGCCGATCAGATTGAACAGCGCCTGGCGCACTCGAACGGGGTCGGTCCGAACCCAGCCCAGGTCGGAGGCGATGTCCACATTGAGGGTCAGGCCCTTGGCCTCGGCCTGGGGCCGCAGCAGCCGGGCGACGCCCTCGATCAGGGCGCGCGGGTCGATCGGCTCGCAGGCCAGCTCCAGCCGGCCGGCCTCGATCTTCGAGAAGTCGATCACGTCGTTCAGGAGCACGGCCAGCATCTGGCCGCAGGAGAGGGCCTCCTCCAGCATCTTGCGGCCGTCGTCCGAAAGGGTCTCGGACTTCAGAAGGTGCAGCACGCCCATGACGCCGTTCATCGGCGTCCGGATCTCGTGGCTCATATTGGCCAGGAAGGCGGCCTTGGCCTCGGTGGCCGCCTGAGCCGCGCGCTGGGCCTCGATCAGGTCCAGCTCCTGGCGCTTGCGCACATCGAAGTCCTGGACGAGGCCGACGCCCTTCAGCCACTTGCCTTTGCGGTCGGTCTTCAGGTGGTGGAACACCCGCACCCAGCGTTCCTCGCCGGTGTCGCTGAGCGCGCGGGCCTCGAAGGCCTCGCCGGATCCCCGCTTGCCGTCGCGGATATCGTTGAAGGCGTCGCGGAGCTGCGCCTGATCGTCCGAATGGAAGCGCGGAAAGTTGAGCTTGAGGGCGTCCTCGTAGCCGGCCACCCGGCCGCCGACCAGTTTCTTGAACTCCGGGCTGGCCCAGAAGGTCTTGTGGACGTGGTCGATCTCGTAGACCCCGGCCTCGGCCGCATTGAGAGCCAGTTTCAGCCGCCGCGCGCTGACCTGGGCGTCCTCGCGCGCCTTGGCCTGGACCGAGATGTCGTCGACATAGCAGATCACGCCCTGGACCCTGCCGCGGGCGTCATGCCAGGGGCGAGCCTCCCAGCGCACCCAGTGCTTGCCTCCCATGCCGTCGGTGAACTTGTCCTCCTTGGCCTTGACCACCTCGCCGGTGAGCGCCCGGGTCTGGGCTGACAGCAGCCGTTTCGGCGCGCCGGGGAAAACGTCCTTCAGCGTGCGGCCGATGTGGGCGCGCTTGTCCAGCTTGAAGGCCTGCCGCCAACTGTTGGAGATCACCATGTAGCGTAGCTGCTTGTCGAACATGGCCACTGCGAAGGGGGCGTTCTCGATCAGCTGCCGGATCTGCTGCTCGCCGCGCAGGGCCGTGTCACGCGCCTCAGCGAGTTCGGTGATGTTTTGCGATAGGCCCTTCAGGGCGTAGGCGCCGCTGGGGCGTGGCTCGGTGTGGAAGGTGACGCGCCAGGACGTCCAGCGGCCATTGCGACCGCGCAGGCGATGTTGGAAGGCGCCGCCGACGCCCTTGACCGTTCCGGCGATGAAGAGGGCTTGCACGCGCTCCCGTTCCTCGGCGTGCAGCAGGGCCTCGAACTGGGCGCTGTTGGCGATCTCCTCGGGCGCGTAGCCGATGACGGACAGGATGTCGTCCGACCAGGAAATGCCGTCCGTGTCGGGTTCGTAGGTCCAGCTGCCGATACCGGCGGTGATCGACAACACGACCTGGGTGCGATGGGCCTCCTCGAGGTCGAGCGCCCGCTGTTTCGCCTCGGTCACGTCCAGCGCCACGCCGACGATCCGGCCGTCCGGCTGCATCTGGGCCCGCCCATCGAACCAGACGAAACGGTCGTCCTTGGTGTGCAGCCGCAGCAGGCTCTCGCTTGTGCCCGTCCGGGTCAGCCGTTCGAAGTGGGCGTCCATCTCACCAACATCGTCGGGATGGGCCATGTCACGCACCCCGCGGCCCAACATCTCCGCCTGGGTCCAGCCGGTGGCGCGTTCGAAGGCCGGATTGACCTGGTCGACCGCGCCGTCCGCGCTGATGACGAACATCACCTCGCGGCTGTTGTCGAACAGCCACTGCGACATGTCGCCGGTGTTGGCCGGTCGGACTTCCGGCCGCGCTCTGGGCATGCCCCATCCCCTAGGTTCGGATGGAGCCTAGCGCGGCCCGGTAAACGTATCGTTTGGGGCGTCTTCCGCAAACGTACAGGTTGTGTCTAGAACGCGTTCTCGCCGGTGATGGCGCGGCCCAGGATCAGGGCGTGGACGTCGTGCGCGCCCTCGTAGGTGTTGACCGTCTCCAGGTTCGCGGCGTGCCGCATCACGTGATAATCGCCTGAAATCCCGTTGCCGCCATGGATGTCGCGGGCCTCGCGGGCGATGGCCAGGGCCTTGCCGCAGTTGTTGCGCTTCATCAGGCTGATGGCTTCGGGGACCCAAGCCCCCTGGTCGAGCAGGCGGCCCAGCGCCAAGGCGCCCTCGAAGCCCAGCGCGATCTCGGTCTGCATGTCGGCCAGCTTCTTCTGCACCAGCTGGCGGGCGGCCAGCGGCTTGCCGAATACTTTGCGGGTCAGGGTGTAATCGCGGCTGGCGTGCAGGCAGAACTCGGCCGCGCCCATGGCGCCCCAGGAAATCCCGTAGCGGGCCTTGTTGAGGCAGGAGAACGGGCCGCGCAGGCCCGAGACCCCCGGCATCATCATGTCCTCGGGCACGAAGACGTCGCTGAGCGAGATCTCGCCGGTCACCGAGGCGCGCAGGGAGAGCTTGTTGAGGATCTTCGGCGTCTCCAGGCCCTTGGAGCCGCGATCCACCAGGAAGCCCCGGATCACCCCGTCCAGCTTGGCCCAGACCAGGCAGACATCGGCGATCGGGGCGTTGGTGATCCACATCTTGGCGCCGTTGAGCACGTAGCCGCCGTCGGTCTTCTTCGCCACCGTGCGCATGGAGGCCGGGTCGGACCCGCCGTCGGCCTCCGTCAGGCCGAAGCAGCCGACGATCTCGCCGCGCGCCATGCCCGGCAGGTACTTCATCTTCTGCTCTTCCGAGCCGAAGGCGTAGATCGGGTACATGACCAGCGAGGACTGGACGCTCATAGCCGAGCGGTAGCCGCTGTCGACCGCCTCGATCTCCCGGGCGATCAGGCCATAGGCTACGTGGCTGACGCCGGCGCCGCCGTACTTCTCCGGCAGGGTCGCGCCCAGGAAGCCCCTGGCGCCCATCTCGGTCATGATCTCGCGGTCGAACCGCTCGTCGGCATAGGCCGAGACCACCCGGGGCAGCAGCTTCTCGCGGGCGTAGGAGCGGGCCGCGTCCCAGACCATCCGCTCCTCCTCGGTGAGGCGCGAGGCGAGGTCCAGCGGGTCTTCCCAATCGAAGGTCTTCTGGGTGTCTGCGGCGTCCAGGGCCATGGCGCGTCTCCATTGAAGGAAGTTCGCGCGCCTTATGACGCCATTTTACGTGCCCGTGTAGACGCCTTTGCGTTTCTCGCGGAATGAGGCCAGGGACTCCTTGGCGTCATTGGGCGATCGGCGCGAAAAGCCGAGGCCGACGGACTCGTATTTGAGCGCCTGTTCCAGGTCGGCCTCCTGGCTGTGCCGCAGCACCCGCTTGGAGGACCGGATCGCCAGCGGCGGCCACTGGGCCATCTGTTCGCCATAGGCCACGGCGGCCTCGACCAGGTCACCTTCGACCAGCCGGTTGAGCAGGCCCAGCGACAGGGCTTCCCGCGCCTCGACCATGCGGCTGGTGAAGATCAGGTCGGCGGCCGCCGCATAGCCGACGATACGCGGCAGGAACCAGGACAGCCCGGAGTCCGGCGACAGGTTGCGCTCGGCGAAGGTGGTCTTGAACCGCGCGCCGGGTCCGCCGATGCGGACGTCGCAGGCCAGGGCCGCGCTCATGCCCGCCCCGGCGCAGACGCCGTTGATCGCCCCGATCAGCGGCTTGTCGAAGTCGTGGAACAGCCGCGCCCAGCGGCCGACCCAACCCATCTCGTCCAGCCGCCCCTCCTGGGAGGTGTCCGGCGGCGGCAGGGTTCCGGTGAGGTCGGCGCCCGAACAGAACCCCCGGCCGGCCCCGGTCATCACCAGCACCCGCACCCCGTCGTCCTCCCGGGCCTCGCCCACGGCCGCGTGCACGTCGCGCCGCAGCTCGGCGGAGATGGCGTTCAGCTTGTCGGGGCGGTTGAGGGTAAGCACGCCAACCTGGCCGCGTGTCTCGTAGGTGATGGTCTCGTAGGCCACGGCGTCCCTCCCGTTTTGGCAAGTCTCGCCCAACGGTCGCGGGAAGCAAGCAGCCTGAACGAAAACGCCCCGCCCGGGCCAGCCGGGCGGGGCGTCACGAGAGCCGATCCGAGGGGGGAGGGGGATCGGGTCCGGGGGGATCAGAACCTGGCGGTCAGCGAGGCGCGCACCGTACGCGGCGCACCGGGCATGATGTTGTTGTTCCCGTGCGAGGTCGGATAGTAGGCCTCGTCCAGCAGGTTCTCGACATTGACCTGAACCTTCAGGCTGTCGGTGACGTCGTAGAACACCGCCGCGTCGACTCTGGTGAAGCCCGGCAGGGTTACAGCGTTGTCGATGGCGGCGAACATCTTGTCCTGGTGGATAAGGCCCAGTCCGAGGGCCCAGTCCTGCGTCACCTGGAACTTGTTCCACAGCGAGAGCGTGTGCTTGGGAGTCAGGGCGACCTTCTGGCCGGGATTGGCTGCAGTGGTGGCGGTGGTGATCTCCGCGTCCTGCCAGGCGAAGCCGCCGACCACCTCCCAGACCTCGTTGAGCCGGCCGCTGACGCCGAGCTCGAAGCCCTTGGTCCGCTGGCTGCCGGTCTGCACGGTAAGGGCGGGATTGTTCGGGTCGCGCGCCGTGGTGTTGTCGCGATCGAGCTGATAGGCGGCCGCGGTCAGGATCAGGTCCGGGCGCAGCTCCCACTTCAGACCGGCCTCGTAGTTCTCGAACTCCTCCGGCTCCAGGGTCTTGGAGGTCGCGGTCAGCGACGAGAACTGGTCGCCCGAGCTCGGCAGGAAGGACTTCGAATAGCTGGCGTAGATCGAGACCGCCTCGATGGGCTTGTAGACCACACCGGCCCGCGGCGAGACCAGGTCGTCGGTGCGGCTCAGCCGGTCGCCGTTGCGGTGGTTCTCGAATTCCAAGTCGAAGCTGTCGTAGCGCAGGCCGGCGATGATCTGGAACTGCGGCGTCAGCTCGATCTGGTCCTGAACATAGACCGCAGCCACCTTGGCGGTGACGTGGTTGTCGGCGTCGGTGGCGCTCTGCCGGAACGTGAGATTGGGGCTGAAGATCGTCGGGCTGGCGAACGGAACCAGGATCGAGGTCGCCGTCCCATTGAAGAAGCCGGTGTTGCGGAAGTTGTCGGTCTCCTGGACGCCGAACTCGGCGCCCACCAGTACAGTGTGCTTGATCGACCCGGTCTCAGCCTTCCAGACCAGGTCGGTCTGGTTGAACAGGTTCTCCCGCTCGGTGGGGTTGTTGTAAGCCGTGATCGAGACCTGGGTCCCGGCGGCGTTCACCGCGCCGGGCAGGACGTTCTGATAGAACTTGTCGTAGCTGGCGTAGGCGGTGTTGTTGCGGACCGTCAGGCCTTCGCCGATCTCGTACTCGACCGCGGCGCTGAGCGCGTCGACCCGCGCCGTGGCGTAGCTGAGCGCCGGGGCGCCGAAGAAGGTCTCGATGGGCGCGCGGGACGGGCGGCCCTGGAAGGACGGGATGCCCCGGTCGACAACCCGGTCATCCTCGAAATGCTCATAGGCCACGCGCAGCGAGAGCCGGTCGTTGGGGAGGTAGGTGAAGGTCGGCGCGATCCCCCAGCGCTCCAGCGAAACGTGGTCGCGGAAGCTCTCGGAGTCTTCGTAGAGCAGGTTCAGCCGGCCGGCGAGCCGGGCGCTCAGCGGCTGGTTTAGGTCCGCGGTGAAGCGCTTGTGGTCATGGGAGCCCACTTCCAGCTTCACCTCGCGCAACGGGTCCCAGCCCGCCTGCTTGGTCACGCGGTTGATCACGCCGCCGCCGCCGCCGCGGCCGAAGATCATGGCGTTGGGGCCCTTGAGGAACTCGACCCGCTGGGCGTTGTAGACGTCGCGATAGTACTGGACGTCGTCGCGCACCCCGTCGACGAAGAAGTCGGCGGTGCTGGAATTGCCGCGGATGGTGGGGGCGTCGCGGTGGCCCTCGCCCTGGCCCATGGTGACGCCGGGCACGTAGCGGACGATGTCGGCCATGCTCTGCACCGCCTGGTCGGACATCAACTCCTGGGTGATCACGGTCACCGACTGCGGCACGTCGCGCAGAGGGGTGTCGGTCTTGGTGGCGGTGGAGGTCTGCTTGGCGTCGTAGGCGTCCTTGCGGCCGGTCACGGTGACCCCGGAAATCTCCACGGCGGCCATGGACATGACGGCTTCGTCGGTCTCGGCGCGGGCGACCTGGGGCGCGACGGCCAAGGCCGCGACGCCCGCCATCAGCACGGGAACCAGCTTCCCCTGGACGCGCCTATTTGTCTTGCCTCGAAACGCCACCGCCAACCCCTCAAGCCCAAATGCGAATGAAACTGAGAGGCGGTCTTAGTTAGGCGCGACTGTCTTGGCAATGAGAATTGATTGCAACTAGCTGGCGCCGAGGTCGTCGCACGGCGAGCGCAACCAAGCCGGCGTTCGCTGGTTCCACGTCCAGACCCATCCTGCCGGAGAAGGATCGTGCTCGCCGCCAGCCCATCCGACATCGCGCGGCCGTTCCTGTGGCTCGCCGCCATCGGCTTCGCCGTGGGCTTCGTCGGCTACCTGTTGCTGGGCGGCGGCGCCCAGGCCCTCACCCGCGCACGGCTTGACGCGAAGCCGGCCGCCATGACCGAACCCCTGTCGCCGGCCCAGGATCCGCCACGGGAGATCTAGCCGCCCTTGGCGACGAACCAGCCGTTGCGGAAGCCTTCGCCGGCCTTGCCGTAGTGGAAGGTCTCGCCCTCCGG
This sequence comes from Phenylobacterium sp., assembly GCF_030698145.1. Taxonomy (GTDB): domain Bacteria; phylum Pseudomonadota; class Alphaproteobacteria; order Caulobacterales; family Caulobacteraceae; genus Phenylobacterium. Next base: position 28,536 of record NZ_JAUYNW010000029.1, read on the forward strand.
CGTGGTCATGATCCCGCCGGCCGCCTCCAGCACCGCGTGGCCCGCGGCCACGTCCCACTCCATGGTCGGGCCATGACGGGGATAGATGTCGGCCGCCCCCTCCGCGATCCGGCAGAACTTGATGGACGAGTCCATCGGCTGGCGCAGGTGAAAGCCGTACTGGGCGGCCAGCTTGTCGGCGGTCTCTTCCTTCATGGTGTGGCTGATCAGGGCCACGGCCGCGCCTTCTGGCCAGGGCCGGACGCTGACGGGCTCCGCCAACCCGCCGGCCTTGCGCTTCAGCGCCTTGCCGCCGGAGGTGAACCAGGTCTCGTCGGTGGCCGGGGCGCAAACCGCGCCTGCCACCGGCCGTCCATGCTCGATCAGGCCGATATTGACGGTGAAGTTGGGATCCCCGCGCACGAAGGCCTTGGTGCCGTCCACCGGATCGACCAGGAAGAACCGCGGCCCGATGGCGTCGGGGGTTCCGAACTCGCTGGCGTCCTCCTCGGAGATCACCGGCGTGTCGGGATAAAGCGCGGTCAGCCGGGCGACGATCAGGGCCTCGCCCTGGCGGTCGGCCTCGGTGACCGGGCTCTCGTCGGACTTGGAGAAGACGGTCAGGCCAGACTTCCACAGCGGCAGGATGAGGGCGGCGGCTTCCTCGCAGATGTCGGCCAGGGCCGCGCCGAGGTCGTTGCTCATCGGGCCTCGCGCGGGTCGTCGCCGACGAAGACCAGGGCGATGACGGTGGTGTCGATCACCTGCTTGCCCATGTTCTCGAAATTCACTGTCACCTTGGCTCCCGCCACCGACTGCACCTGGCCCAGGCCCCAGTCGTCCAGAGTCGGGTGCTTCACCAGCACGCCGGGCTCCAGGAAGGGATCGGGACCGCTCATGGCCGCGTTCTGTAGAGCGCCCGCCCGGTTTGCCAAAGGGCCAAATCACCCCAAGTTCGGGTTCTGATGATGGATGCCGACGCCCCCGCCCCCGCCGAACCCACGGCCCCGCCCCCCAAGGCCCCCAGGACTGCGGAGGTGGCCGCCTATCTGGCGGCGCGCATGTGTCATGACTTCATAAGTCCGGCCAGCGCCATCGTCTCGGGACTGGACCTGCTGGACGATCCCAGCGCCCAGGACATGAAGGAGGAGGCCATGGGCCTCATCCAGGGCTCGGCGCGCAAGCTGGCCGACCTGCTGTCCTTCAGCCGCGTGGCCTTCGGCGCATCGGCCTCGGCCGAGACCTTCGACGCGCGCGAACTGGCCAAGCTCGCGGGTGGGCTCTTCACCCACATGCGCGCCGAACTCGACTGGCAAGTGGAGCCGGCCGGTGTGAACAAGCCCGCCGCGCGCACCCTGCTCAACCTCGCCCAGATGGCCGGCGCGGCCCTGCCCATCGGTGGAGTCGCCCGCATCCGCGCGGTCGCCGACGCCGGCGGCGGCGTGGCCATCGCCGTGGAAGCCACCGGTCCCAAGGCGCGGCTGCGGCCCGAGGTGCTGGCCGGGCTACGTGGCGACGGACCGGGCGAGGGCCTCCACGGCCACTGGGTCCAGGCCTATTATGTCCACCTGTTCGTCGGCGACGTCGGCGGCCGGATCTTCGCCGACGTGACCGAGGAGAAGGTCACCTTCGCCGCCACCATCCCGGCCTGACCTTGCGGCGCCCCGACGCCGCGCCCAACTATGGCGCCGGCTTCACCGCAGGAAGGGCGTCTCCCATGTTCGATCACCTCTCCGTCGGGGTCCGCGACCTCGCCGCCGCGCGCGCCTTCTACGACGCCTTCTTCGCACCGCTGGGCTGCGCCAACGCCTGGGCGGCGGACAACGAGTTGGCCTATGGACCTGGCGGCGAGACCCGCGACTTCTGGCTCTATCCGGTGGAGGGCGAACGCGTCGCCGGCCTCGGGACCCATATCGCCTTCACCGCCGACAGCCGCCTGGCGGTGGACCAGGCCTACGCCGCGGCGATCGCCGCCGGGGCGACCTCGGTCCGCGCGGCCGGCCTGCACCCGGACATCGGCCCGGACTATTACGGCTGCGTCCTGCTCGATCCCGACGGCAACAAGCTGGAGATCGTCGCGGGGACCATGCACTGAGGCGATTGGGATCCGGACGCCCATTTTCGACCCTTGGCGGACTAACCTCAGCCGATTGTGCGCGGCTCTGCTGGGCTCTTCCAGCCGGCGGGCAGCGGCTCAACGTACCCTGGCGGCCTAGAATATGCAGCGCCGTGCGCGAACCGTCCCGTCCCGCCCTTGAACCCAAGTAGGTACCAGACCTCCAGCGTATAGTCGGCGGTGCGATCGCGATCCTCGGTCTCAAGTCGATCAACCTTGCGCATCGCGGCGGCCACCAATTGGATGACGGTCTTCGCCTCTAACGGCCCGTCTGGCCTTGCCAAAACGCCTTCGAGCATTTCGTCCACTGCCGCGGACGCGATGGCTCGGTCCCTGGGTGTCGCGGCCCCGGTGTATCCAAGCGGTGGGAAGTTGTGTGGCCCGAATTTCGCTTCAACTCGCAATCGACCTATCGCCACGCGCCTTTCGGGCGTTAGTTGAACAACCTCCGAGGACGGCGTCGGAAAGGCCTGCCGATAGCGGACGAAGCCTACGGTCGCGACCGCGACCAACACCGCAGCTAAGAGGCTGCCGATGATGAAAAAGACCCGCATGCGCAATGCATACTAGCTACACCGCCGCTTAGCGAGGCACGGCTGCTTTCCACCCGTGGCGGACAGCAGCTTCGCCGCCCCCTCCCAAGACTCTGCGTCGCTAGTTCGGCGGAAACGCCTGGCGCTGGCCGGACTGCTTGTGGACCACGCCGCGCCGCATCACGAAGGTCGGGCGTTCCAGTTCGGTGACGTCGGCCAGCGGGCTCTTGGCGACCGCGACGAGGTCGGCGTCCTTGCCGGGTTCCAGGGAGCCCAACGTCGCGGTGCGGCCGAGCAGGTCGGCGGCGCTGACCGTGGCGGACTTGATGGCGTCCGCCGGGCTCATGCCGGCGTCAACCATCATCTTGAACTCCTTGGCGTTCTGACCGTGGGTGGAGACGCCGGTGTCGGTGCCGAAGGCGATCTTCACGCCTGACTTGTACTGGGCGATGTGGTTCTCAAAGGCGATCTTGGCGGCTTCCTCGGCCTTGGCCAGTACGTTGCGCGGCCGGGCGCCGGCCCGGGCCTGGGCCAGCGCAGCCTCGGGCGCGACCATGGTCGGGACCAGGTAGGCGCCGGTCTTCTTGAACAGGGCGAGGGTCTCGGCGTCGGTATAGGTAGCGTGCTCGATGCTATCGACCCCGGCGCGCAGAGCCGCCTCGATGCCGTCCTTGCCATGGGCGTGGGCGGTGACCTTGCGACCGAAGCTGTGGCCGGTGTCGACGATGGCCTTCATCTCGTCGTCGAACATCTGGCGGCCCAGGCCGCCGGCCACGTTGGACAGCACCCCGCCGGTGGCGGCGAACTTGATCACCTCGGCCCCCTGGCCGACCTGGTTGCGGACCGCCCGGCGGCACGACTCCGGACCGTCGCACAGGTTGTCGGAGCGGCCGCGGACCAGTTCGGCGATGTCGCGATTGGCGTTGTTGGCGCCGTCGCCATGGCCGCCCGTGATCGAGATCATCCGTCCGGCCGGCACGATGGTCGGCCCGGCCAGGTAGCCGGCTGCGATCCCGTCGCGCAGGGCGGTGATGGCGTGGGCGTCCGAGCCCAGGTCGCGGATGGTGGTGAAGCCCGCTTCCAGCGTGCGCCGCGCATTGTCCACGGCGGTCACCAGGGCGTCTTCTTCGTCGCGGCCGTTGGCCTCGAGCCGCGAGCGCAGCTTGTCGTCGTCGCTGAAGATGTGGACGTGCATGTCGATCAGTCCGGGCAGGACGAACTGGTCCTTCAGGTCGATCAGCGCGGCGCCGGCCTCAGGGGCGACGAAGCCGTCGCGCACCGACTCGATCTTGCCGCCCCGGATCACGACGGTGGAGGCGCCGCGCGGCGCCTGGCCTGGCCGGTCCAGGAGCGCGCCGGCGTGGATGACTGTGACCTTGAAGGCTTGCGCCCCGGCCGACCCCGCGCAGGCCAAGCCAAGGACGATGGCCGCAAGGCCCACGGACAGACGACGCATGAGAACTCCCCCGAAACGCCGGCGCACTCTAGCCTGGGGGCGACCGTCGTCCAGCCATGGAGTCGCCGCCCGTGCCCCAGCAGATCAGCCTCGCCGCCCTGGTGGTGGCCGACTATGACGAGGCCATCGCCTTCTATGTGGAAAAGCTGGGCTTCACGCTCACCGCCGACACGCCCCAGGGGGACGGCAAGCGCTGGGTGGTGGTGACGCCGCCGGGCTCGGCCTGCGGCCTGCTGCTGGCCAAGGCGGTCACGGACGCCCAGGCCGCGCGGATCGGCGACCAGACCGGCGGCCGGGTGGCGTTCTTCCTGCAGACCGACGATTTCGCCCGCGATCACGCCGCGATGACCGCGGCGGGCGTCGTCTTCTTGGAGGCGCCACGCTACGAACCCTATGGGACCGTGGCGGTGTTCCAGGATCTCTATGGCACCCGATGGGATTTATTGCAGCCGACCTGAGCGCTTCTCGCTGGCCTCGGGCGCCGTTGCGATGTTTCATTCGCCGCCAGGTGAAGGAGACCGTCCATGTCCGCGCTGAAAGTCCGCAAAATCGCCGGCGCGCTGGGCGCCGAGCTCACCGGCGTCGACCTGTCGAAGGACCTGTCGGACGCGACGATCGCCCAGATCCGCAAGGCCTTCGTCACCTATCAGGTGATCTTCTTCCGCGACCAGACGCTGACGCCGGAACAGCAGCTCAGCTTCGGCCGCCGTTTCGGGCCGCTGAACATCCATCCCTATGTGGCCGGAATGGACGCCCATCCGGAGGTGATGGAGATCGTCAAGGAGCCTGAGGACCGGGTCAATTTCGGCGGTGGCTGGCACTCCGACATGAGCTTCCTGGAGTATCCCTCAATCGGCTCGATCCTCTACGCGGTCGAACTCCCGTCCTTCGGCGGCGACACCTTGTTCGCCAGCCAGGCGGCGGCCTATGACGCCCTGTCGCCGGGGCTGAAGGCGACGCTCGAGACACTGAACGCCGTCCATTCCGCCGGTCGGGAATATTCCGCCCAGGGCCACTCGGCCCAGTCGCGCAAGACCATGAAGGTGGTGGAGGCCGAGGGGGCGGTGGGCGAGTTCGTCCATCCCGTGGTCAAGGTCCACCCCGAGACCGGCCGCAAGGCGCTCTATGTCAATCCTGCCTTCACGATGCGGATCGAGGGCTGGACCCGGCGCGAGAGCAAGGCCCTGCTGGACTTCCTGTTCGAGCATTCCCGCTACGAGGCCTTCACCTGCCGGTTTTCATGGGCGCCCGGATCGGTGGCCTTCTGGGACAACCGCTCGGTCTGGCATTTCGCCCTCAACGACTATCCCGGCGAGCGCCGCCATATGCGCCGGGTGACCGTCGACGCCTGGCCGGCGGCGGTCGGCAAGACAACCTCAGCAAGGCTGTCCGAGCCGGCTGAATAGTCCCGTCGGTTTCCGATTTCCAATTAAAAACAAAGACTTTCATAAGGGAGAATTTCAAATGAGCGAAGCCCGCATTAGTCCGAACGGGACCCTGAAGGGCAAGGTCGCCCTGGTCACCGGCGCCAGCCGCGGCATCGGCGAATCCATCGCCGCGCGCCTGGCCATGGAGGGCGCCAGCGTTGTGGTCTCGGCCCGCACCGCCTCGGACGGCGAGAGCCGGCTGCCCGGCACCCTGGCCGACACGGTCGAGCGCATCAACAAGGCCGGCGGCAAGGCCGCCTTCGTCAAGGCTGACCTCGCCCAGGCCATCGAGCGCGAGCGCCTGGTCGAGGAAGCCGAGGCCACGTTCGGGCCCATCGACATCCTGATCAACAACGCCGCCATCACCTATTTCATCCCGGTCGAGGAGTTCCCGGAGAAGCGCTTCAAGCTGATGATGGAGGTGCAGGTCTATGCGCCCTTCCACCTGGCCCAGCTCGTCCTGCCGGGCATGAGGGCGCGCAAGCAGGGCTGGATCGTCAACATTTCCTCGCCCGCCGGCATCCATCCCAAGCAGCCGTACCGCGGCGGTCGCGGCGGCACCGTCTACGGCATGTGCAAGGCGGCGCTGGAGCGCTTCACCACCGGCCTGGCGTCCGAGGTCTATGACGACGGGATCGCCGTCAATGTGGTCTCGCCGGGCCTGGTCGACACCCCCGGCGTGGCGGTCCACGGCCTGATCAACGAGGCCACCAAGGACCGGGTCCAGCCCATCGAATTCATCTCGGAAGCCGTCTACCGCCTGGCCTCGGGCGATCCCAAGACCATGACCGGCCGGGTCGAATACGCCGAGCCGTTCCTGAAGGAGCTGGGCGTCAAGCCGTCCGAGCTGGTCTGAACCTAGAAACCTGACAGCGCGGCGCGTGTGGGATCGCTAGGAAGGCCGACGCTTTCCCGGAGGTTCTCCATGCGCCACCTGTTGACCGCGGCGCTCTTCGCGCCGCTGCTGATCGCCGCCGCCCCCGCCCCCGACACTGACGTCAGGTCCGCCGCCAAGGCCTTCGACCAGGCCCAGCTCAGCGGCGACAAGGCGGCGCTGGAACGGTTCCTGGCGCAGGACTTCATCATCGTCCGGGGATCGGGCAAGCAGGTGGGCCGCGAGGATTTCATCGCCGGCTGGCTGACGCCGGGCGTGACGTTCGAGCCCCTGACCATCTTCGATTCGGTCTTCGTGCCGCTGGGCCCGCAGGCGGCCATCGTCGGCGGACGGGTGGAGCTGCGCGGCGCGGAGAACGGCAAGCCGTTCGTCGAACGCTTCCACTATTCCGACGTCTTCGCCTGGCGTGACGGCCGCTGGCAGGTGGTCTTCGTCCAGGTGACCCCGACGCCCGCGTCCTAGGCCACGGGCGCGGGCCGGGCGCGCTGGTTGTAGAGCAGCTTGCGGATGCGCGCCTGATCCTCGGGCGAGATGGTGGCGGGGTCGGGGACCGGCCCGGCGGTGACCGCCATGCCGCGTTGGACGGCGGGGCGGGCGGCTATCTCGTCGTACCAGCGCTTGAAGTACTTGAACTCGCCCATGTCGATGCCCTGGAGCTGCCAGCTGGCAGTCCAGGGATAGCTGATCATGTCGGCGATGGAGTAGTCGTCGCCGGCGATGTAGGGGCGGTCATAGAGGCGGTTGTTCAGCACGCCGTAGAGACGATGGGTCTCGTCGTTGAACCGGCGCTGGGCATAGGACTGGTCGCCGGCGCTCTCGGGCACGCGGCTGAAATGGCCGCGCTCGCCGAACTTCGGGCCCTGGTTGGCCATCTGCCAGATCACCCATTGGGTGACCTCGTAGCGCCCACGCAGGTCGGCGCCCAGGAACCGTCCCGCCCTCTCGGCCAGGTACAGCATGATAGCCCCGGACTCAAAGATCGAGATAGGCGGGCCGCCATCCGCCGGCGCGTGGTCGACGATGGCCGGCATCCGGTTGTTGGGGCTGATCCTCAGGAAATCGTCGGTGAACTGGTCGCCTTGGCCGATGCGGACGGGGACGATCTGGTAGGGAAGCGCCAGTTCCTCCAGCAGGATGGTGACCTTCTTGCCGTTGGGGGTCGGCCAGTAGTGGACGTCGATCATCGCGGGGCCTCTCGAGACTTGGCGGGGCAGGTTCGAGACCCTAGCGGCGGGGCGTCGGGCTTCAAGGCGACAAAAACTGAAAGACGGGTCCGCAAAGTCTTGGACCTCGGAGCGCGGCCGCGCGCCGCGCCGCGAAATAATCTCGCGGCCATACCCCTCCTTAACCACCGGCGGAGCACAAGAAACGCAGGGGAAGGAGCATCCCGTTGAAGACTTGTCTTGTCGTCGACGACAGCAGGGTGATCCGCAAGGTCGCCCGCCGCATCCTGGAGGACATCGGCTTCGAGATCGCCGAGGCCGCCGACGGGATGGAGGCGCTCGCCTGGTGCCGCGCGGCCATGCCCGACGCCGTCCTGCTGGACTGGAACATGCCGCAGATGACCGGCATCGACTTCCTGCGCCATCTGCGGCTCGAGCCGGGCGGCAAGGAGCCCGTGGTGGTGTTCTGCACCGTCGAGAACGACCTGGCCCGCATCCGCGAGGCGCTGGACTGCGGCGCGGACGAATACATCATGAAGCCCTTCGACGGTGACATCATCGCCGCTAAGTTCGCCGAGGTGGGGCTGGCATGAGGCCCGAGGATCGTGACCTGGTGGCTCAGCTCTGCGCGGCGCGCGCGGGGCTCAGGGTCGACCCCGAAAAGAGTTATCTGATCGAAAGCCGGCTGGGCCCCGTAGCCCGCCGGGAGGGCTTCGGCTCGATCGCCGATCTGCTCGCCGCCCTGCGCGCCAAGCGTGAGGACCGCCTGGCCTGGGCCATCGTGGAGTCCATGGCCCAGTCCGAAACCGCCTTCTTCCGGGACCGCGCGCCCTTCGCCCTGTTCCGGGAAGAGGTGTTGCCGGCCCTGGCCCGCCTGCGCGACGGGGAGCCGATCCGCATCTGGTCGGCCGCCTGCGGTTCGGGCCAGGAAGTCTATTCCCTGGCCATGATCGTCGAGGACGAGCGGTCCGAGACTCCCGGCGTCAAGGTCGAGCTGTTCGGCTCCGACCTGTGCGAGCGCCAGCTCGAGAAGGCGCAGAGCGGGCTCTACACCCAGTTCGAGGTGCAGCGCGGCCTGCCGATCCGCCAGTTGGTCCGCCACTTCGAGAAGGTGGACGAGATGTGGGCGATCTCGCCCCGCGTCCGCCAGATGGTTCGCTGGCGGCGGATCAACCTGGTGGCCGATCTGTCCACCGCCGGGCGCTTCGACGTGATCTTCTGCCGCTATGTGCTGGGCGACCTGGTCGAGCCGATGAAGGCCCGCCTGTTAGAGAACCTGGCTCGCGCGCTCAGCCCCGAAGGCTTCCTGTTCCTGGGCGAGGGCGAGAGCGCCACTGGCTTCGAGGACGCATTCCAGCCGGTCGCCGGACGCCCAGGCCTGTTCGCCCGCAACCCCACCTTCCGCGTCGCGGCCTAGGGCCTCACTCCCATTCTAGGCGCGTACGAAAAAGGCCCCGCGGAAGCGGGGCCTCTCTCAGACATTTCAGCCGGGGCCGAAGCCTACTTCTTGGCGTCTTCGGCGGTGCTGGTCACGGCTTCGCCCGCGGCCTTCACGTCCTGGCCGGCGCCGGAAACCGTGTTGCAGGCGCTGAGGGTCAGGCTGGCGGCCATGAGGGCCAGGATCGCAAACGTACGCATTGGGTATCTCCCCGGGGAGTGGTTGGAAAACTCGCGGGACCGTAACGGCTAAGCCGCCGCCTGGTTCCCGTCGCTCGGAACCGACCTCGCCTGCGGCTCGGCGATGGGCGTGGGAAAAATCAGCCGCGCGGTGATCCCGCCCTTGTCGTTGCGGACCAGTTCGGAACGCCCGCGAAGTTGGCGGCCGAAGGCGGTCATAAGGGTGCGTCCCACGCCCGAGGAGACCAGGGCGTCGTCCGGCGCCGAACCGTCGTCGGCGATCTCGAGCTCCGCCTCCTCGCCATGGACGCGGAAATTGACGCTGAGCGTCCCGCCGCGGCCGGCGAAGGCGTGCTTCTGGGCGTTGGTGATGGCCTCGACGGCGAACAGCGCCAGGGGCGCCAGGCGGTCGGGGTCGATCACCAGGGCGTCGACGTGGATCTCGGTGCGGATATGCGACCCGCGGATGGCGTCGGCGGCGACGAGTTGGGCGGTCAGTTCCTCCAGGAAGCTACGCAGGTCGACCCGCTTGAGGTCGGGGCCCTGATAGAGGGCGCGGTAGATCAGGGCCAGCGCGGTGATCCGCTGGCGGGTGTCGGACATGGCCGCTCGGGCCGCCGGATCGGCCAGGGCCCGCTGCTGCATGTTCAGCAGGGAGGAGATGACCTGCAGGTTGTTCTTCACCCGGTGATGGATCTCGCGCATCAGCGCGTCCTTCTGGGCCAGGCTGTCGCGCAGGGAGGCGTCGCGTCCGACGATGGCGTCGGCCATGTCCTCCAGCGTCTCCGCCAAGTCGCGGATCTCGGGTGGCATCTGCTCGGCCTGGATCGGCCGCACGCTGAGCCGGCCGCGGGCGTAGAGGGCGGCGATCCGCTGCAGATAGGCGATCCAGCGGGTCACCACCCGCTCGGTCACCACCGACACGGCCACCAGGGCCAGGATGAAGGTCAGGATCGGGAAGGCGACGCCGGTGAGCGGGTTCAGCGTCGCCCACGAGAAGATGCCGCCCGACCGCGCCGACAGGATCACATAGAGCTCGTCGCCCACCAGCGGCGCGGCCGAATAGACCCGGCGTTCGCCGCGCAGGTCGTCGGCGTACCAGACCAGGGATCCGCGCTCGGTGGCCTTTGCGCGCCAGTCTCGGGGCAGGTTGGGGAAGGCTTCCTTGTCGGTGGCGTTGATGAAGCGCCCGGCGCCGTCGGCCAGGGCCACCTCGGCCTGTTCGGGCAAGGAGCGGTCGGCGGTGCGCGGCGCCAGGCTCTCCAGGGAGATCACCGCCACGAAGGCGCCGTCGAAACCGACCCTCGGATCCCGCGCCGGCACCGCGGCCAGCAGGGCTGGGACGCGGGCGTATTCGGCGCCCGGGTCGCGGGTGATGACCAGGTTGTCGCCCGCCGCGGTCCGCGTGAACCAGGCCCTCCTGGCGCGCAGGGGATCGGCCGGGACGTCGTTGGCGGCGCAGGCCACCCGTCCGCGCCGGTCGAACCGGATGAGGTTGGAATAGCCTGGAATGCGCTGCGTCACCTCAGCCAGGCGTTGGGCGCAGTTGAGGCCGACTGAGCCCGGCGCCAGGGTCTGCAGCAGGATGTCGGCGGCTTCCATCCGCGCACGCGCCGTGGCCGCGCTGCGTTCCGCCGAGGCGGCCAACTCATCGCGCAGTTCGATCGCGTCGTTACGGAAGGCGATCGCCGCCTGGATCACGCCGAGGATCAGCACCGGCAACAGGGCCGCGGCGAGGGCCGCCGTCAACCTGACCCTGATCGTCGACAGCGAACCCCATGGCGAGACGTGCATCGTCCTCTTTCTAGCGAACGGTGCTGAGACGCTCCGCGTCCGCTAGGATGGATCGCATGGCGTCGCCAGCCTTCCCGCCGTCGCGCTCATAAGAGCCGTCGTCGAGGATGACGTGCAAGGCCTTACGTGCGCGGCTGACGCGGCTCTTCACCGTGCCTACGGCGCAGCCGCAGATCTCGGCGGCCTCCTCGTAGGCGAAGCCGCCCGCGCCGACCAGGATCAGCGCCTCGCGCTGCTCGGCCGGAAGCTGCGCCAGGCTCAACCGCAGTTCGTCCAGGGCCACGGGGGCCTCGGGATCGTCCACCGCCACCAGGGTCCGTTCCGCGGCCTCCTGGTCGAGCTGGGTTTGGCGCCAGGAGCGGCGTTTCTCGGAATAGAACTGGTTGCGCAGGATCATGAAGGTCCAGGCCTTCATGTTGGTGCCCATCTGGAAGCTCGCGCGGGCGTCCCACGCCTTCATCATGGCGTCTTGCGCCAAGTCGTCGGCCCCGGCGGGTTCTCCGGCCAGGGTGCGGGCGAACGCGCGAAGGTGTGGGATGAGCTTCACCAGCTCGCGCTTGAACGCTTCGTCGTCCGCGGCCGTGCGCGGCGGACGGTCAGTCCTGTCCTGCGTCATCAACCCTTCTCCGCGGCCGTCTTGTCCGCCTTGCGGAGAATCTCGAGGAACTCGTCGGGGACCGGCTCGCTCACCACTTCGTCGAACATCTGACGAAGGCGCACGCCGATCGCCTGCTGGCGCAGGCGGGCTTCGTCCAGAGCGGCCGACGCCTTGCGGCGTTCCTCTGTGGGTCGTTGTTCTATCATGTTGTCGGCGCCCGGCTTTCGCAGGACCCGCCCCCTCGATGCATCCTCGTCGCCGCTCAACGTCTCATTCCGTGCCGGGTTCCATGGGTGGAACCCTAAGATGCAGAAAACGAAGCTCGGAGGGAACCGGTTCCCCAAGGCTACGTTAAAGGGCCTATGATGGGCCTCGGGGCGACAACCCCGTAGGTTCGCATGGGTATCTCCACGGGAGGGGTAAGTTTTGAGTCTGCTAGCCCGATTGGCGCCGCATCTGCCCTATGTACGCCGCTATGCGCGGGCGCTCACGGGCGATCAGACCACCGGCGACCACTATGTCCGCGTCGCGCTCGAGGCCTTGGCCGCCGGAGAACGCGTCCTCGAAACCAACCTCACGCCGCGCGTGGCGCTCTATCACGTCTTCCACGCCATATGGCTGTCGACGGGCGCTCAGCTCGAGAGCCCCGCCGAGCCCAATGAAGGGCCCAACGACGACGCCAGCCGCCGCCTGATGCGGATCGCGCCGCGCTCCCGCCAGGCCTTCCTGCTCACCGCCCTCGAAGGCTTCACCCCGTCGGAGGCCGCCCAGATCCTGGGCGCCGACTTCAGCGAGGTTGAGCGGCTGATCGGCGAGGCCCAGTCCGAGATCGACGCGGAACTGGCCACCGAGGTGCTGATCATCGAGGACGAGCCGGTCATCGCCGCCGACATCGAGGCTCTGGTGACCGAATTGGGGCACACCGTGGTCGACATCGCCGCCACTCGCACCGAGGCCGTGGACGCCATCAACCGCCGCACGCCCGGTCTGGTGCTGGCTGACATCCAGCTCGCCGACGGCTCGTCGGGTATCGACGCCGTGAAGGACATCCTGGCCCGTTTCGACGTGCCGGTGATCTTCATCACCGCCTTCCCGGAACGCCTGCTGACCGGGGAGCGGCCCGAGCCGACCTTCCTGATCACCAAGCCGTTCCAGCCAGAAACGGTGAAGGCGGCCATCGGCCAGGCCCTGTTCTTCCACCCGCGGAACTCGCGCAAGGCCGCCTAGACAATTTTTCGACGAAGTGGCCGCCGGTTTGTCGAAGAAAATGGTCTGAATACAAAGGCTCTCGGGTCGGCTCCGACCCGGGAACGTAGGCCGCCAGAAGGCGTTCACCTGATCTCGCCGCGCCCCGCCGGGGCGCGGCGTTTTCATTTCAGGAGTTCCCACATGCTGGGTTGGTCGTTGGCCTTCGCCGTTCTCGCCATCGTGGCAGGCTTCCTGGGGTTCATAGGCCTGGCGGGCCTCGCCGCCACCGTGGCCAAGGTGCTGTTCGTGGTGTTCCTGGCCCTGTTGATCGCCAGCTTCGTCATGCGCGCGGTGCGGGGCCAATCGGTCCTCTAGCCTCCGCCGCCGAACCCACGAAAGAACGGCCGCCCGCCGGGGCGACCGTTTCCATGTCTGGATAATGGATCAGCGGCCCGGCGTCGGGGTGGTCTGCAAGGCCGCGGGCTCGCCCATGTCGAAGGCCTTGGCGTCGGCGGGCTGGCGCGCGTTGTGCGGCGCGGTCGAGGCCAGGTCGTCGGCCCGCCAGCTCCAGGCGCCGAACAGGGCCAGGGCGGCCAGGGCGGTGGAGACCGCGAGCACCCAGAACATGTGGCGGCCAAGCTGCCCCTGCCGCGCGCGGGTCGCGCCCAGGGCGTTGCGCGAAAGTCGGGAAATAGTCGCCATGGCGTAGGGTCCTCGGAGGAAAAGGCTCTAGGGCAGGTAGCTGAACGGTCCGGGCGGAACCGGGCGTTCGGCGTCGTCGCGGACGCTCGACATCTGGCCAAGCACGGCGCCCGCCAAAGCCACGCTCAGCACCACCGCCAGCGCCGTCCACCGCCGCCGCGCCATGCGCTGCCGGCGAGAGGGGGTGGAGAAGAGAACCAGTCCGCCGTGCGGCGCCTCATATCCGCGCATCATGATCGTCGCGCCCCTGTCCCACGGGCGTGCCGCCCGCATTCTCTTAACGTGCCGACGGGCTTGAGTGTTCCCAGCGCGACAGTGCGGAAGGTGCGGCGTCGGAGACGTTCGCTTTCCGGCGGAAAGGCCCCATCTTAGGGCCATGAAAGTGCTCAAGCCCCTGCTCTTCGCCCTCGTCCTGCTGTCGCCGCCGCTTGGCGCCCACGCGCTCGCGCCCAAGCTTGAAGGCAAGGCTGTGATTGGTCAGGGAGGCGTGCTGCTGGGCCATGTGGAGCGCGTGGTGCTGGCGGCCAGCGGCGCCCCGGCCCAGGTGCTGGTGCGGCCCAAGGGGCTGCGCGCGGCCGGTCCTCGCAGCCTGTCGGTCAAGGCCCTGAAGGAGGACGGCGACGCGCTGATCGCGCCAATCAGCAAGGCCGAATTCGACGCCATGCCGGCCGTTGAACTTCCGGCGAAATAGGTTGGAAATAAACTCGCCTATGCCGGGAACATTCAATCGGGAGCCGGGTTTATCTGCTGCGGAGGCGGCGACGCCCCCCCCGACTTGAGGCCGGCGACCATGCCGGTCTGCCGTCTCCGCACCCCCTTTTTCTCGATGATGCACACTCAAGGCGGATCGGTGATCCGCCCTTTTTCTTTGCGTGTGCCGTCAGCGAGGGGCGCTGAGCTCCACCGTCACATCGGTCCTGCGGCGCAGGGGTTGGGCGTCGCCGGTCCGGGTCACGGCCCCGCTCTGGCCGGCCGCCCGCAGATCGAACTCGGCGGTCGGCAGTCCGTTGGCGCTCAAGGCTTCGCTGACCGAGGTCGCGCGGCGCTTGGAGAGCTCCAGATTGGCCGCCGGCGCCCCGGCCGCATCGGCCAGGCCCATCACCAGCACCCGGTCGATCCGGCAGCTCTTGGCCTGGCTGGAGGCCTGCGCGATCACCGCGCGACCCTCGGCGGTCACCTGGGCGCTGTCGGGTTCGAAATAGACTTGGACGGTGACGTCCTCGCACGGGGCGGGCGCGGTGACGATGCGGTCGCGACCGCTCCGCATGGCGCATCCGGCGGTTGCAAGTCCCGCAACCAGGGTGATCGCCAAGATCGGCTGCAGCTTCATCCTACGCCCTTGTTGAGCCAGAAATGGGAAAGGGCGGCCAGCATAGCCGACCGCCCTTCCGATGCCAGTCTCGCGACGTCCGCTCAGCGCGGGCTGCCGTTTTCCCAGTAGTAGCGGCCGGTGCCGGAGTCGTAGTAGTAATAGCGCCCGGCGCGCTCGTCATAGTACTGGCGCTTGTTCGGCGCATTGGCGCCACAGCCGCCGTCCTCGCGACAGCCCTTCACCGCGCCGGCCGTACCGCCGATGGCGGCCCCGACCAGGGCCCCGGTCCCCGCGTCGCCGTCGCCCACATTGTTGCCGATCACCGCGCCGGCCAGCGCGCCCAGGGCGGCCCCGCCCGCGGCGTTGCGTTCGACGTTACCGGTGGAGGTGCAGGCCGCGGCCAGCAGGCCCGCGCCGGCGATCGCGATCAACGGCTTGAAAGATCCGAGCTTGAGCATTCTTGGCTCTCCTTGAGCTTATCCCTCGTGGCGCAACGCGTCGGCGGTCCCCACGGTTCCGGAGACGGCCGGAACCGGCGGCAGGCGCCGCCGTTTCGGACATGGCGCGTGATCTGCGCCATAAGGGCGCCGAACCGGCGAGTGGGCGAAGGACTGACAGTGGCGGCGAGGCCGAAGATTACCAAGGTCGAGGTGGTGGTGAACATCGCTTCGGGGGGCGTCGATGCCGGAGCGCCCGATGAAATCGCGGCCCTGCTGTCAGAATGGGGCGTCCAGGCGAATGTCTGCGCGCCCGAGGGCGCCGATCTGACGCGATGCCTGCGCGACGCCATCGACGCCGCGCCGGACGCTGTCCTGGTGCTGGCGGGCGACGGCACGGCACGGGCCGCGGCCGAGCTGGCCGGACCCGACGGGCCGCTGATCGCCCCGCTGCCGGGCGGGACCATGAACATGCTGCCGCACGCCGTCTACGGGGTGACGCCCTGGCAGGACGCTCTGAAGACCATTCTCGAAGATGGCCGCGAACAGGTCATCGGCGGCGGCGAGATCGAGGGGCGGACCTTCCTGGTGGCCGCGATCCTGGGCTCGCCGGCCCTATGGGCGCCCGCCCGCGAAGCGGTGCGCGACGGGCGGCTCAGACTGGCCTTCGCCCACGCCCAGCGGGCTTGGAGCCGCGCCTTCTCCGGCCGGCTACGCTACGCCCTGGACGGCGGTCCGCGCGGCAAGGCCGAGGCGCTGACCTTCCTCTGCCCGCTGGCCTCCAAGGCCATGTCCAGCGACGAGCAGGCGTTGGAGGCCGCGGCCATCGATCCGCGGAACTTCGTCGATGTAGCCCGCATGGGCTTTGCCTCGCTTGTCGACGACTGGCGCAACGACCCGGCGGTCGAGGTGCGCTCCTGCCGCTCGGCCGGCGTCTGGGCGGCAGGGCGTATTCCCGCGGTTCTGGACGGCGAGCCCGCCCGGCTGGCGGCCACCGCGCGGGTGACCTGGCGGCCCAAGGTGGCGCGCATCCTGGCGCCGCCGCCGGAGGCGGTCCAGGAGACCCGCCCATGATCCGGATCGCCCATCTGTCGGACATCCATTTCGGCGGCGAGAACGCCGCCGCGGTGACCGGCGCCGCGGAGATGCTGCGCGAGGGCGGCTTCGACCTGACCATCGTCTCCGGCGATCTGACCCAGTTCGGCGAAATCGCCGAGTTCGAGGCCGCGGCGGCCTGGCTCAAGACCTTGCCCGGTCCTCTGCTGGTGACCCCGGGCAACCACGACGCACCCTATATCGCCTGGGTCGAGCGGTTCTTCTCGCCCTTCGGCCGGTTCGCGCGGCTGATCGGCCCGGCGGAGGGTCAGATCCACGTGGGCAAGGGCTTCGTGGTGCGCGGGGTCAACACCGCTCGCGGGGTCCAGCCCCGGGCCAACTGGTCAAAGGGCCAGATCTCCGGCCGCCAGACCCGCGCGGCCCGCGACTGGCTGTGCGCGGCCCCCGGCGATCAGCTGAAGATCCTGGTCTGCCACCATCCGCTCACCGAGATGATCGGCGGTCCCATGACCGCGCGGGTCTGGGGCGGCGAGGCGGCGGCCAAGGCGTTCTCCGAGTGCCGTGTCGATCTCGTCCTGTCGGGACATATCCACGCGCCGTTCGCGTGGCCCTATCCGTTCGGCGACGGCAAGACCTACGCCGCCGGGGCCGGAACCCTGTCGGTGCGCGAACGCGGCGTGCCTGCGGGCTTCAACATCGTGGAGGCCGACGGTCGCTCGGTCCGCGTCATCGCCCAGGCCTGGGTAGGCTCGCACTTCGAGACCACCCGCACCTGGTCGCTCGACCGCAGACAATAGAACGCCCGCCTTCCGAGGAAGGCGGGCGCTGATAGTGACGTCTTCAGGCGCCTATAACGCGCCGCGCCCTCGCACCATGTGCATGACGAGGGAAACTACGAACAGCACCAGGAAGACAAAGAACATAATCTTCGCGATACCCATCGCCGCGCCTGCAATGGAGGTGAAGCCTAGAAGACCGGCGATCAGAGCGACCACCAGGAAAGTCAAAGCCCAACCGAGCATAGTCGTTCCTCCGAATTAGCGTCCCAGATTCGAACGCTTTTCGGCCGCTCCCGTTCCCGAAGACGCGATCGGCGCCGGATGTTTCCAGTTCTCGCCCTCGCCACGTGCGGCCGCATACTGACTGGCGGCGAAGGTCCAGTTGGGCAGGGCGTTGAACCAGGCCTCCAGGAAGGCCTCGCGGTCGTTCGTGTGGTCGAGATAATAGGCGTGTTCCCACAGGTCGCAGACCAACAGCGGGGTCAGCCCCTGGTGGGTCAGCAGGTCGTGGCCGTCATGGGTGTCGACGACCTTGAGGGTTTCGCCCTCGGCGGCCAGCCAGACCCAACCCGAGCCGAAATGCGCGGCGCCTGCCTCGACGAACCTGGTCTTCAACTCGGCCAGCCCGCCGAAGTCGCGGTTGATCGCTTCGGCCAGCGCGCCGGAGGGCGTCTGGGCTTTCGCGGTCATGCAGGTCCAGAAGAAGGTGTGGTTCCAGAGCTGGGCGGCGTTGTTGAACAGCTTGCTGGCGTCGGGATCGCCCGCGGCCGCGCGGACCAAGTCCTCCAGACTCGCGGGACTCGCGCCCTGCTTGGCCAGCAACTCGTTGGTGGTGTCGACGTACTTCTGGTGATGCTTCTCGTGATGCAGGTGCATGGTCGCCCGGCCGATCACCGGCTCCAAGGCGGCGTGGTCGTAGGGCAGGGGCGGAAGCTCGAACATGGGGTCATCCCGGGGAGGCGCGGGCGGGCCCGCTGTCCCCGGGGGAACCCCTCGCGGGGCGATTGGTTCGCTATTTCTTCGAGGCGCGGCCGGCCATGACCGCAGAGACGACGGCGGCTGTGATCTTGGGGTTCTTCAGCGCCACGGCGGCGGCGGCGGCCACTACCCCAGCGGCCACCCAAGGCTTATCGCGGGCCAGTTCGAACACCCGCGAGGTCAGGTCCTTGTCCTGGCCCGCGACGTGGAGTTTCTTAGGGGGATTGGCGCGGATCAGCATGATCGCGGCCAACAGCCCCATCAGGAGGGCCGCCGCGCTGGCTACGACCACGGCGGCCCAGGCCGGGCCCAGGGCGGGAACGACAGCGGCGTGCAGGGCCATGGCCAGGGCGACCACGCAAACGACCGCCGCCGCGGCGAGCGCGGCGACGGCGACGGCGAAATAGACCGCCTTCTTCAGGATCAACGGCGACGGCCGCTGGCCAGCAGCAGACCGATCAGCAAGCCGGCTCCGAGCGCTGCGCCGGCGGCGACCAGCGGACGTTCCTTCACGCGCTCGACGACGTAGCGCTGGGCTTCGTCGATCTGTTGGCCGGCGTTGTCGGCATAGGTGCGCGACTGCGCGCGAACCTGTTCAAGGCCCTCGGCGACGACCTTCTCGAAGCGCTTGGCGGCGTCGTTGAAGCTGCGCTGGGCCTCGGCGCTCAGCTTGGCGGCGGACTCGGTGACCGAGTGGGTCGCGTTGCGTGCTTCGTCAGTGGCGTGATCGATGGCGTTCGTGCCCATGATGGGTGCTCTCCAGATGTTCGGCAGGCCTCAAGCAAGCGCGCCCGGGCGTCACAGCCCAAACGCCACACATATTAGGCGGTTCCGCCTTGCGGCGGAAGTCGCTTGGCGGCTTCGCCGCAAAAGGCCGACTGCAACCCTTGGTTCCTGTCGCTTCCAATCGAACCCGGCTCTAAGGTGGCCTTATGGCGAAGCCCGCCTCTGAACCGAACCTCGACAGGGAACGCCTGGAGCTGGCGCTGCAATCGGCGCGCCTGGGCGAGTACGAGTGGGACATGGTCGACGACATCTTCCGCGTCAGCGCGCGGATGTCGGCGATCACCGGCCTGCCGCAGGGCGACATGCCCGCCGCGAAGGGCGACGCGCTCTATCGCGGCGTGCATCCCGAGGATCGCGACAACACCCGCAAGATCATGGAAGGCTCCATGCGGGCGACCGGCCGGTTCGAGGCCGAGTACCGCCGGATCCGCGAGGATGACGGCCGCACCGTCTGGATGCGCTCGTCGGGCCTGCTGGTGCGCGACGCGCAAGGCGCGCCGATCCGGGTCTGCGGCGTGGTGCAGGACGTCGGCGACCATCACATGGAGGAGGACCGCCGCCGCACCTTGATGGCCGAGCTGGATCACAGGGTGAAGAACGTGCTGGCCACCGTCCAAGCTCTGGCCTTCCAGACCGCCAAGCGCACCACCTCCCTCGACAGCTTCCTGGCCACCTTCGCCGGGCGGCTGAAGGCCATGGGCTCGGCCAATGAGCTGCTGACCGCCGCCCGCTGGCGCGGCGCGGCCATCGCCCACCTGGCCGCGGCCGAGCTGGGCGGCCTGGCGCCGGGCCAGACTCGTTGGGAAGGGCCCGAGCTCTTCCTGACCCCGCGTGCGGCCAACGCCCTGTCCCTGGCGCTGCACGAACTGGCCACCAACGCGGTGAAATTCGGGGCGCTTTCGACGGAAACCGGCCGCGTCGACCTACGCTGGAGCCGGATCGCCGACGGTGGGTTCGAGCTGTTCTGGACCGAGAGCGGCGGACCGTCCGTCGAGCGTCCGGCCCGCCAGGGCTTCGGCGCCACCCTGCTGGCCCAGGTGACCGGCCGCGAACTGAATGGCGAGACCGAGGTCGAGTATCGTCGCGCCGGGGTCCGCGTACGGCTTCGGGCCAGCGCCGCGGCGGTGGTCGAACGCCCTGAGACGGTGCCCGAGGCCCCGACCCAGCAGCCCATCGAGACGATCGCCGCCGCCAGCGGCCCCACCGACCTGCGCGGTTCGCGGGTGCTGATCGTCGAGGACGCCGTACTGCTGGCCCTGGAGCTTGAGACCGGCCTCTCGGACGCCGGCGCCGAGGTGATCGGGCCGGCCTATGAGCTGTCGGAGGCCATGGCCCTGCTGGACCAGCAGATCGACGCCGCCGTGCTCGACGCCAATCTCAACGGCCTGTCCGTGACGCCGGTGGCTGAGGCCCTGGCCGCCCGCGGCATCCCGTTCGTCTTCGCCACGGGCTATGGCGACTCCGCTGGCGCGCCGCTGGGCTTCGACGCCCCGATCATCCGCAAGCCCTACGACGTCACCCAGGTGGCGGCGGCCGTGGCCGCGGTGCTACGGGCGGGCTAGCCGGACGCGTTTCGAGTTTCCCGTGTGCGGAATGCAACGCATCACTCGCAGTTGTGTTATACCTGTGGCTCCGTCTGCTTAGGCGACCAAGTACCTCGACAGTCTATCTGGGTACGGCTTTCGCTTCGCGAGCCTCCAGTTCCTTGAAGGGCCAGCCGTGGCTGCCCAGACACCCCCTTATCCGGAAGGAGCCGCCCGCAGCCTGGCCATGGCCATGGTCGAGGCGTCGCCAGGGCCCCTGCTGCTGCTGGACGGCGATCTGAACATCGTCGCCGCAAGCGCTTCATTCTGCGACGCCTTCGAGACCGACGCGGCCACGGCGCCAGGTCGTCCGTTGGCCAGCCTTGGCTCCGGCGAGTGGAACGCCCCGCAGCTTCGGTCATTGCTCGATACGACCGCGTCGGGCGTCGCCAAGATCGAGGCCTATGAGATGGACCTTGAGCGGCCGGGGCGCGACACCCGTCGTCTGATCGTTCACGCCCAGCGGCTGGTCTACCTAGACCTCGATAATCTCCGGCTGCTGATGGCCGTGTCCGACGTGACCGACGCCCGCGCCGGTGAGAAAGAAAAGGATGACGCCCTTCGCCAGAACCTGGTCCTGCTACGAGAGGTCCGGCATCGGGTCGCCAACAGCCTGCAGATCATCGCCAGCGTGCTCCTGCAGAACGCCAAGAAGACCCGGTCGGTCGAGACCCGAGGCCACCTGCGGGACGCCCACAACCGGGTGATGTCGGTGGCGGCCCTGGAGCGGCAGCTCGCCGGATCGGGTGAGGGCCAGGTTGAGCTGCGCGCCTATTTCACCAGCCTTTGCGACAGCATCGGCGCCTCGATGATCGGGGATCACGACCAGCTCACCCTGACCGTCACCGGCGGGGGCGGGGTCGTGGACTCCAAGGTGTCCGTCAGCCTGGGCCTGATCGTGACCGAGCTGGTGATCAACGCCTTGAAGCACGCCTTTCCTGAGGGCCGGAGCGGCAAGATCCAGGTGCACTGCGAATTTCACGGGCCCAACTGGGTCCTGTCGGTCTCCGACGACGGCGTGGGCATGCCCGCCGATCCCGCGCAGCTTCAGCCGGGGCTGGGCACCAGCATCGTCCAGGCCCTGGCCAAGCAGCTCGGCGCGGTCGTCGAGATCTCCCCGGAGCACCCCGGAACCCGCGTCGCCATAACCCACACCCAGATCGCCCTGGTCAGCGGCGACCCCGATGATGTCGCCGACGAAGCCGACATCGTGCGCCCCGCGGCCGGGATCGCGGGCGCCGCCATTTGAACGAGGGAGACCCGCATCGAAACGGTGAAGCGTCTGGGCATTACCCTGCTGATCGTCGAGGACGAGGTCCTCCCGGCGATGGCGCTCAGGGATGAGCTGGAAGACGCCGGCTACGAGGTCATGGACCTGACCGAGCGTCACCAGGAGGCCCTGGCGGCCGCCCGGGCGCGCAAGCCCGACCTCGCCCTGGTCAACATCGAGCTCCAGGGGCATGACGACGGCATCGAACTGGCGCGGGAGCTGAAGGCCATGGGCGTCCCCGTCCTGTTCATCAGCGGCCAGGTCAGCCGGGCGAGGTCGGCCCAGACCGTCGCTATCGGGTCGCTGCCGAAACCCTACAGCGCCATGGATATGGTCAAGGCGGTCGACTACCTGCTGCGCCACCTGGTGGGCGACGAGTCGGTTCTTCCGCCCCAGGGGCTGGAAGTGTTCGACGAGACCGTGCCGGGGTTGGAGCCCGACCCGGTTTAGGGCCTTCAGGAACTTGGCCATCGCTGGTCCGTTCTTGCAGGCGGGACCTGCGGGTGGCGATTTCCGCCGTTCGAACCATCCGCTAGGTCGTCTGTGTCGCCGAGCCTAAGAGTCGATCCGCGAAGACTCAGGCGCGCCCGCCAGGGATGGATGGATGGACGACTCTTCGGGGGGCAAGGCCGCTTTGATCGACGACGACGGGCGTTATCGCCTGCTCGTGGAGTCGATCACGGACTATGCCGTCTACATGCTCGATCCGAGCGGCGTGGTGATCAGCTGGAACCCCGGCGCGCAGCGCTTCAAGGGCTACACCGCCGCCGAGATCGTTGGCCACAATTTCTCCAGGTTCTACACGGAGTCCGATCGCGCGGCGGGGATCCCTCAGCATGGCCTGGCGACGGCCGCCGCCGAGGGCCGCTTCGAGACCGAGGGCTGGCGCGTCCGCAAGGATGGCGGCCGCTTCTGGGCCCACGTGGTGATCGACCCGATCCGGTCCCACACCGGCGAGATCCTGGGGTTTGCGAAGATCACCCGCGACCTCACCGAGCGCCGGGCGTCGGAGGAGGCCTTGCGGCGGAGCGAGGAACAGTTTCGGCTGCTGGCCCAGGGTGTGACGGACTACGCCATCTACATGCTGGATCCGCAGGGACGGGTCACCAACTGGAACCTCGGCGCCGAGCGCATCAAGGGCTATTCGGCCGACGAGATCGTCGGCCAGCACTTCTCGCGCTTCTACACCGACGAGGATCGCGCCGCGGGCCTGCCGGAGCGCGGGCTCGCCGTCGCCGCCAGGGAGGGTCGCTCCGAGACGGAAGGCTGGCGCATCCGCAAGGACGGTGGCCGCTTCTGGGCCAATGTGGTCATCGATGCGATCCGGGGTCCGGATGGGGCGATCATCGGTTTCGCCAAGGTCACCCGCGACGTCACCGAGCGGCGGGCGGTCGCCCAGGCGCTGGAGGAGGCCCGGGAAGCCCTCTTCCAGTCCCAGAAGCTCGATGCCATCGGACAGCTCACCGGCGGCGTGGCCCACGATTTCAACAACCTGCTGATGGCGATCCTCGGCAGCCTCGAGCTCGTCATGAAGCGTATCCCGGTTCACCCCAGGACCACGCCGCTGATCGAGAACGCCATCCACGCGGCCCAGCGCGGCGCCACGCTCACCCGGCGCATGCTCGCCTTCGCCCGGCGGCAGGAACTGCGGCGCGAAGCGGTCGACGTGCACAACCTGGTGGGCGGCCTAGTCGGTCTCGTCGAGCGATCCATCGGGCCGACCGTAAAGGTCGAGGTGCGGCTCGCGACGGGTCTTCCGCCCGTCGAGACCGAAGCCAACCAACTGGAGTCGGCGCTGCTCAACCTCGCGGTCAACGCCCGCGACGCCATGCCCGACGGGGGCGTCCTCACGATCTGGGCGGAGATGGCCGACCATCCGGGCGGCGATAACCTGCCTGAGGGTCCCTACGTCCGGATCGGCGTCACCGACACCGGCGAAGGCATGGACGAGGAGACCCTGGGGCGCGCCGTCGACCCGTTCTTCACCACCAAGGGCGTGGGCAAGGGCACCGGCCTTGGCCTTTCGATGGTCCATGGCCTGGCCGAGCAATCGAGAGGTCGGCTCAAGCTGGCCAGCCGCAAGGGCGATGGGTCCACCATCGAGCTTTGGCTGCCGGTCGCCACAGGTCCGGTGATCCAGGCGCCGATCGCCGCCGACCTGCCGGTAGACCCGGACGCGGCGCCTCTGGTCATCCTGGCGGTGGATGACGACGAACTGGTGCTGCTGAATACGGGGGCGATGCTGGAGGACCTGGGGCACGCCGTGTTCGCCGCGCGGTCGGGCCAGGAGGCCCTGGCGGTGCTCCGGCGCGGCAAGCGCGTGGATCTGGTCATCTCCGACCACGCCATGCCTAACATGACCGGCGTGCAACTGGCGGAAGCGATCAGGGCCGAGTGGCCGGACGTGCCGCTGATCCTCGCCAGCGGCTACGCCGAGCTGCCGGCCGGCTCTGAGCCCGCTGTCATCCAGCTCGCCAAGCCCTTCGGTCAGGCCGAACTCGCCCACGCGATCGCCCAGCTCGCCCGGTCCTAGGCCTTCAGGAACTCCACCATGGCCGGGACCGCGGCGCGATCCTGCAGCATGAACAGGTGGCCGCCCTCGAAGAAGCGCAGGGCGGCGTTCGGGATGCGGGCGGCCATCTTCTCCTGGGTTTCCGGCAGGGCCACGCCGTCGTAGCGGCCCGCCGCGATCAGGGTCGGGGCTGCGATGCCGCCAAGCCGGTCCCAGGTGTCGTGGTCCTTGCGGGCCTCGAGCTGGCGGTGCGCGCCCTGCTTGCGGCCGGGCTCCCCCGCGAAGGGATCGGCCGAGCCCAGGGCCACGAGCTGGGCGTAGGTGTCGGGATGGGCGGCGGCCCAGGCGGCGTCGCGGCGGGTGTCTGAGATCGGGATCAGGTGCTTGGCGCGGGCCTCGCCGGTCAGGTGCTCGATCTCGTGGAACGGGTAGGAGGCGCCGCCCGCCCCGCCGGGCGAGGTGCAGGCCAGGACCAGCCGGTCGATCCGCGCCGGGTGCCGCAGGGCCAGCTCCTGGGCCACCATGCCGCCGAACGAGACGCCCACCACGTGGGCCCGGTCCCAGCCGAGATGAGCCATCAGGCCCGCGGCGTCGTCGGCGTAGTCGGCCATGCTGTAGCGCCGGTCGGGCTTGTCGGACTGTCCCAGGCCCCGCTGGTCGTAGGAGACCAGGTCGAACGCCTTGGCGAACGGGCCGTCGAACTGGTTGGGCTTGTTGCGCAGGTCGCCGCCGGTGCCGGAGATGAACAGCAGCGGCGGGCCGTCGCCTAGGTGTTCAAAATAGATATCAAGTCCGTTCACATGGACTGTCGGCATTCAGTCGTCCCCCTGGGCCACAGCCGCCATCAGCCGCACCAGGTGGGCGCGGTCCTCCGCCGTCAGCCGCGCCAGCATGCTGCGCGAGTTCTCCATCTGGCCGGCCCTCAGACGCTGCGCCAGGGCCAGGCCGTCGGGGGTCAGATCCACCCGCATCACCCGCCGGTCGCTGGTCCGCCGCCGCCGCGCCACCAGGCCGCGCTTCTCCAGGCGGTCGAGGGCCGAGGAGACGGTGGAGTCCGGCGCGTCCAGGGCCTGGGCCAGCCCCCGCACCGTC
Source organism: Phenylobacterium sp. (assembly GCF_030698145.1). Lineage (GTDB taxonomy): Bacteria > Pseudomonadota > Alphaproteobacteria > Caulobacterales > Caulobacteraceae > Phenylobacterium. Next base: position 53,809 of record NZ_JAUYNW010000029.1, read on the forward strand.
CAGTCGCAGGCCTCGGCCAGCATGGAGAGCAGGCCGACATCGTTGACGTGCAGGTCGGCATAGGCGCTGCCGGCCAGCAGTCCGGGCTCCAGCTTGAACTGGCGCATCAGGGCGCCGACGGCGGCCGTGAGGGCCTGGGCCTGGGCGTCATCGACGGGAGGACTGCGAGTCATCGGGGTCGAGCCTATCCGCCGCGAAAGCGGCTGTCGCCTTGACAGGAATTCCGAAAAGCGGATATTCCGATCATCGGAATATACCTCCGGAGGATCGCCCCGTGAAGACCTCGCCGCTCGGCTCGTTGGGAAATGTCAGCCGCCTGACCCTGGGCGGGGGCGGCATCGGTCAGGCCTGGGGCCCCACCGACCGCGAGGAGGCCGTCGCCACCCTCCGCGCGGCCGTCGAGGCCGGCATCGACCTGATCGACACTGCGCCCATGTACTTCAACTGCGAGGCCGTGGTCGGCGCGACGTTCGAGGGCGCGCCGCCGGCCCATCTGAAGTTCACCACCAAGTGCGCCCTGGGCTCCCCGCCGCCGGGCGAGACGGCCGCCCGGCTGGAGGCCTCGCTGGACGCGACCCTCGCGGCCATGCGCCTGAAGCGGATCGACGTCTTCTTCCTGCACTCCAGCATCGCGCCGGACGACTACGCCTACGCCCATGGCGACGCGCGGCGCGACGAGTTCTCCACCCGCTGGTCGACCTATGCCGACGAGGTGGTCCCGGCCTTCGAGCGGCTGGTCGCCCAGGGTCGGGTCGGCGCCTGGGGGATCACCGGCATCGGCGTGCCGCAATCGGTGCTGGCGGCCCTGGCGCACGATCCCAAGCCCGCTGTGGCCCAGGTCATCACCAACCTGCTGGATTCGGCCGGCGGCATCCGCCGCTTCGCCGAACCCGCCCAGCCCCGGACCATCCTGGCCGCCGCCAAGGCGCGCGGCGTGGGGGTCATGGGCATCCGCGCCGTCCAGGCCGGGGCCCTGACGCAAGCTCTTGACCGGGCGGTGTCGCCCAACAATCCCGACGCCAAGGACTATGAGCGCGCCGCGCCGTACCGAGCCCTGTGCCAGGCCTGGGGCGAGGATCCGGCGGTGGTCGCCCATCGCTACGCCTTGGGCATGCCAGGCGTCGACACCCTGGTGCTGGGGGTGAAGAACCGGGACGAACTCAGCCAGGCCCTGGCGGCGGAGGCGGCCGGACCGCTCGGCGCCGACCAGCTCGCCCAGATCGAACAGCTAGGATTGCGGACATGAAAAGCGTCGTCGTCACGGGCGTCTCCACCGGCATCGGCTGGGGGGTCACCAAGGTCCTGACCGGACAGGGCTTCCGGGTGTTCGGCAGCGTGCGCAAACAGGCCGACGCCGACCGGCTGCGCCAGGAGTTCGGCGAGCGCTATGTCCCGCTGATCTTCGACGTCACCGACGAGGCCGCGGTTCGAGCCTCCGTGGCCACGGTCGCCGAGGCGCTCGGTGGAGAGACCCTGGCCGGGGTGGTCAACAACGCGGGCATGGCGGTGGCCGGGCCGTTGATGAACGTGCCGATCGCCGAGTTCCGGCATCAGATCGAGGTCAACCTGATCGGGGTCGTCACCGTGACCCAGGCCTTCGGGCCGCTGCTGGCGCCCGGCGATGGTCGGACGGGCAAGCCGGGCCGGATCGTCAATATCAGCTCGGTGGGCGGACGCACGGCGACACCGTTCGTAGGCCCCTACAACGCCTCGAAGTTCGCCGTGGAGGGCCTGTCCCTCGCCCTGCGGCGGGAACTCCTGCTGCTCGGGGTCGACGTCATCGTCATCGCACCCGGCGCCGTAGCCACCCCGATCTGGGGCAAGGCCAAGGAGGAGGACATCCTCCCCTATCGCGACACCCCGTTCTATCCGGCCCTGCAGAAGGTCCACGCCTATATGAACGGGCTTGGGGCGAGCGGCCTGGCGCCAGAGGTGATCGGCGAGGCCGTGGCCAAGGCGCTCACCCTGGCCAAACCCAAGCCGCGCTACACCGTCACGCCCGATCCGTTCCGCAACTTCCTGGGCGAGGTCATGCCCACGCGGATGTTCGACAGGATGATCGGCGGGCGGCTCGGATTGCTGCCGAAGTAGGCGCGGCGGGGACTGGACGCTGACCTACCCCACCCACGCTCGTCATCCTCGACCGCGCCCAGCGCGTGTCGGGGATCCATAGGCGCCAAGCTCACAGATAAATCCGCTGACTCGGAGATCATGGATGGCCGGGACTTACGCCCGGCCATGACGAGCAGAAGTAGGAGTGACCCGCGAAAGGCGCCTAGCCGTAGCGGAGCTTGGCTAGCGCCCCGGCCAGGTCCTTCAGCAGGTCGCCGGTCTTCAGCCCCGCCTTCCAGGTCTCGAAGGCCATGACGTTCTCGATGCGGGCGTCGACGAAGGCCATGGCCTCGTCCCGCCCGCCCGACAGGCGGATGGCCAGCGCCGAGGCCAGGATGCCGGCCAGGATCGCGCGCTTGGAATAGTGGTTCTCGTCGGTGGCGGTGTCGCCGGCCCAGCGCCACAGCTTGTCGGCGCTGTCCCACAGCAGCCGCGTGGCCAGGGGCAGGTGCAGGGGCAGGGCCAGGTATCCCGCCCACCGTCGCACGGCGGCCTCGTCCCTCGCCGCGGCGTCCAGCCGCGCCTCCACGGCGGCGCGGATCCTGGCGCGGATCTTCAAGCCGGCGGGATCGGGCAGGGCGGCCAGGGCCAGGGAATCATGGCGGCGCGCCAGCAGGGCGGCGAGATCGGCGGGCCCGTGGGGCAGCAGGAGTTCGGTCTCCGCCCCCGACAATCCGCAGGCCTGACCCGCGGCGCGCACGGTCGGCCAGGTGAAGCCCTGGGTGACGACGCGGGAGAGCGCCGCGTCCAGAACCTGTTGCTCGGTGATTTCGGCCCAGCCGTCTTGGTTCGCCATGCCCCATTTTAGCGAGCCTTTTTGCGCCTGTCCGCCGTGGACATCGCGACGGGCTTCTGCTATCTGCCCGCCCTCAACTCGAAGGCTCATCGCCATCGGGTAAAAAAGCTTTTGTCCGTTCGCCGCCGCCTGACACCAGGATTGGCCGAGCGGGAACGGGTAATAGGAGAGAGACCTCTGGTTCAGATTTTCGTTCGCGACAACAACGTCGATCAGGCCCTCAAGGCGCTGAAGAAGAAGATGCAGCGCGAGGGCTCGTTCCGCGAGATGAAGCGG
>NZ_JAUYNW010000065.1 GCF_030698145.1 Phenylobacterium sp.
CCGCGTCGAGATCGCGGTCGCCGGCTTCCGTCCGGAAGAACTGAACATCGAGGTCAAGGAAAACCTCCTGACCGTCCAGGGCCGCAAGGCCGCCAACGACGACCAGCGCAAGTACCTCCACCGCGGCCTGGCCGAGCGCAACTTCGAGCGCCGGTTCCAGCTCGCCGACTATGTGGTGGTCACCGAAGCCGGGCTCGCCGACGGCCTGCTCTCCATCTCGCTGAAGCGCGAGCTGCCGGAGGCCCTGAAACCCCGCCGGATCGAGATCGCCACCTCGACCCAGCCCGACTTGATCGAAGGTGAGAAGGCCGCCTAACCCGCCCCCCAGCTAGGTGGACTTCCCTTCCGGGCGGCGCGCCCCCCACGCGCCGCCCCCCCTTTCAGACGACTGGCCGGCGCGGGTGATCGCGCCGGCCTTTTCTTTGGGTCCCAGATCCAAGCTGACAGCACGGTGGCGGCAGGACCGCTCTAAGGTCGTCTCCAGAGCTCAGGGAGAACGACCATGCCCATCAAGGGAAGCTGCCACTGCGGCGCCACCCAGTTCGAGGTTCCCGAGCCGCCGGCTTCGGTGACGAGCTGCAACTGCTCATTCTGCGCCAAGCGCGGCGCGCTGCACGCCTATTACCCGGTGGCCCAGTTCAAGCTGCTGACGGCCCGCGACCGGGTCTCGACCTATCAGTGGGGCCACTATGTGGGCCAGCATCACCACTGCGGGATCTGCGGCTGCGGGACCTATTCGGAGTTTCCCAGCTTCGACACCGGCGAGCCCGACTACGACAATATGAGGGTCTCGGTGAACGCCCGGCTGTTCGGCGACGACCTCGACCTGGCCGCCGTTCCCATCGAGTACGTGAACGGCAAGACCGACTGGTAGCTCAGAACGCCCCGCCGCGGCCCTGGCCGGCGACGAAGCGGGCGGCGCCTTCGCGGGCCTCGCCCGACCTCAGGGTTTCGAGTCCGACATCGACCTCGGCCAGCATGGCGGCCTCCCAGTCCAGCGACCACTGGCCGATGGCCGAGAGCCGGTCGTTGCGCAGGCAGGTCTGGGGGAAGGCCGAGAGCTGGGCGGCGAGGTCCAGCGCCGCGTCGAGCGCTCCGCCCCGCGGCGCCAGCCGATTGGCCAGCCCCATGGCGTAGGCCTCCGCGGCGTCCACGGGCCGGCCGGTGAGGATCAGGTCCATGGCCCGCGAATGGCCGATCAGCCGCGGCAGACGCACGGTCCCCAGGTCGATGAGCGGCACCCCGAATCGGCGGCAGAACACCCCGAAGACCGCGCCCTCGGCGGCGACCCGCAGGTCGCACCAGGCCGCCACCTCGATACCGCCGGCCACGGCGTGGCCCTCGACGGCGGCGATCACCGGCTTGCCGAGCGCCAGCCGGGTGCAGCCCATGGGCCCGAAGTCGCCCTCGCGCTTGACGGGGTTGCCCCGCGCTTCGCTGACACCCTTCAGGTCGGCGCCGGCGCAGAAGGTCCCGCCGCGGCCCTGCAGCACCGCCACGTCCAGTTCGGGATCGGCGTCGAAGGCCTTGAAGGCGTCGTAGAGGGCCTGGGCGGTGGCGGCGTCCACGGCGTTGCGGCGTTCGGGGCGCTCGATAGTGACGATGGCCGTGCGGCCGCGGGTCTCGACGCTGACGGTGTCCATGCTGGGGTCTCCCGTTGAGGTGACCCGAGCCTAGCGGCTTGCCGAGGCGTCAGCCCACGGGAGATTAGGCGGCCAGCACGATCTCCAGGCCGACCGAGCCCGCCAGGCCCACGTCGCGCAGGCTGGCGCCGGTCATGATCGCCCTGCTGAAGTCGCTGCCGCGCAGGTCGGCGCCGTCGAAGACCACCCCGGTCATGTCGGCGCGCTGGGCGATGGCGTAGCGCAGCTTGGCCCCGCCCAGCTGCGAGGGCTGACTGCGGTTGGGGCCAAGCGGCAGGGGGGCGAAAACCGCATCGCGCAGGTCGGTCTTGATCAGGTTGGCCCCCGTCATCCGGACGCCCCGCAGGTCGCCGGAATCCAGGATCGCCCCACGCAGGTCCGCGCCTTGCAGGTTGGCGCCCTGGAGCTGGGTCCCGGTGAGGTCGAGCCCCACCATGATGGCGCCCTTGGCGCTCATCGCGCTAAGGCGCAGGCCACGCAGCTTGTCACCCAGCGGCCGCAGATCCTCGCCGTCCAGCATGGCCGGCCGCCCCTCCCGCCCGCCGGTCCTGCACCACAGGTGGTTGGACAGGGCTTGGTCCAGCAGGGACGGCGCCTTGGCCATGGTCTCCGAAGTCACCACTCCGATGGACCCCAGCATGTTGGTGGCGTCCGACAGCCGCGCGGCGCGAACATCGACGTCGCACAGCACCGTGCCGGCGAGATTGGCGCCCTCCAGGTTCGCGCCGGCCAGGTCCACCCCATCGAAGATGGCGCCCGCGAAATTGGCGTCCTTGCAGTTGGCGCGGGCGAGCTTGGCGCCCTTCAGGGAGCAGTCGGTGAAGTCGGCGGCGTAGGCCGAGGCCTCGTCCATCTGCGAGCCGTGCAGGGTTGCGCCGGCGAGGACGGCGTTGTCGAGCTGGCCGTGGCGGCGTTCGTGCGACAGGGAGGCCAGGCCCTTGCTGGGATGCGGGATGGCGATCTGGCCGATGCGGAAATCGGCCTGGCTGAGGTCCGCGCGGCTGAGGTCCGCCCCGCGCAGGCAGGCGCCGCGCAAGTCCGCACGGGTGAGGTTGGCCATCCGCAGGTCGGCCTTGCGCAGGTCGCAGCCGAACAGGTTGGCGCGCGCGAGGTTGGCGCCGACCAGCTTCGCGCCGTCGAGGATGGAGGCCGAGAGGTCGGCGTCGGAGAGGTCGCGGCCGGAGAGATCGGCCCGGGAGAGGTCGACGAAGCGCAGGGCGGCCCGCTTGCCGCCAGGCTTGCCGGCGACGAAGCGCTCGTGCGCGACGACGATCATCTCGATCTCGCCCGCCGATAGTCTGCGCCGACCCATTAGCCCGATGGCGTTCACGAACGACCTCCCTGAAGACATCACGAAGCCGGTCGTCTACGCCGCAAGACCGACTGAACCGTTAAGCTTACTGGGAACAGTACTGGGATCCGTACGGACGGCGCGTCAGATCGCGTCTTCCAGGCCCCGGGCGCCCCACTTCTGGGCGTTGGTGAGCACGGTCTGCTTGACCATGGCGTTGGTGAAATTGGCGCGGCTGAGGTCGGCGTCGACCAGGATGGCGTGGCGAACGTCGGCGCGGGCGAGGTCGGCGTTCTTCAGGCTGGCCCCGGTCAGGTTGGCCGGCAGCATCCGGTCGGCGCCGATCAGCAGGGGGCCGAGCTGGGCGTCGCGCAGGTCCGCGCCCGACATCTTGGCGCCCACCAGGCGCGCGCCGCGCAGGTCGGCCCGGCGCAGGTTGCAGTTGCGCAGGTCGGCGCCGTCGAGTTGGGCGCCCTGCAGCTGCACGCCTTCCATGTCGAGGCCGTAGAACGTCGCGCCCTTGGCCGAGAGCGCGGTCAGGTTGAAGCCGCGGATTGTCTCCAGGGCCCGAAGGTCGGCGTTGTCGAACACGCTGGGCGTCCCCTCGGAGCCGCCGGTCTCGCACCACTTGGCGTGGTCGCGGATCATGGTCTTGTACGGCAGGTCCTCGACGGACTTGCCGGCGGGTTCGTCGGTCAGGGCGCCGCGCATGTCGGCCTGGCTGACGTTCCAGGCGAAGGTCTTGGCCCCAACCAGGATGCAATCGCGCATGTCGGCTCCGGCGAGGTCGGCGCCCGACAGGTCCGCGCCGGCCATGTTGGCGCCGGACATATTGGCCTGTTTGAGGTTGGCCCGGACCATCTTGGCGTCCTTCAGGATCGCGTCGCTGAAATCGGCCTTGATCGCCATGACGCCGGACAGGCGCGAGCGCTCCAGATTGGCGCCGGCCAGGATCGCGCCGTTGGCGTCGCCCACCCGGTTGTGGTGCTCCAGCACGCGCAGGCCCTTGTCACGGTCGACGGCGGCGATGGAACCCTCGCGCAGGTCGGCCTCGAACAGGTCGGCGCCGGTGAGGTTGGCGTTGCGCAGACAGGCGCCGCGCAGATCGGCCCGGCGCATGGAGGCGTCGGTCAGGTTGGAGTTCTGCAGGTCGGCGCCAAACAGGTTGGCATGGTCCAGCCGCACGCCCTGCATGTGGCAATCGGCCAGGATGGCGCCCGTGAAATCGGCATCGCAGAGGTTCTTGCCGCGAAGGTCCAACCCCGAGAGGTCGCGCCAGGCGAACACCGCACGGGCGCCGCCGGGCTTGGAGGTCCAAAGGCGGTCGTGCTTGGCGCAGATGACTTCGAACTCGGTCTGTCCGAGCTTGGGGAGGTCTGGGGTGGGCGCGGTCAGGATCGACATGCGGAACTTGGGGAACCCGGAGAAACTGAGCCGATCCTAGCGCCCGGCAATTAACACGCTCTTTCCGCCACTTAAGCTGTTTAGGGTGAATCGTCGCAGGGTCGATATCCGACATAGAGGACGCTGGCCTCGCTCGCCAAAACCCCCAGTTGAACCTCGATCCCCGCCGCCCGCATCCGCTCGGCGCCCTGACCGGCGGCGAAGGGCGAGGCGTCCTCGCAGGCGATCAGCACCCGCGCCACACCGGCGGCGACCAGCCGCTCCGAGCACGACAGCCCGCCCGACGAACGCGCCCCGCAGGGCTCCAGGGTGACATAGGCCGTGGCGCCACGCGCGGCTTCTCCCGCGCGATCAAGGGCTTGTTCCTCGGCGTGCGGGCGCCCGCCCGGCGCGGTCGCCCCCTCCCCCACCACCTGCCCGGTCTTGACGATCACACAGCCGACGGAGGGGTTGTCGCCGGTCCGGCCGAGGTTGGCCCGCGCCAGGTCGATGGCGCGGCTCATATGGTCCTGGTCGGCGGCGCTCATGCCGCCTGGGGCAGGGGTGTGGCGCGGCTCTCGTCGAGGTAGCGCGCCGCGGTGGGCTTGAGGCCGGCGTCCAGGTCAATCAGCAGCGGATTGCCGGTGGGAATCTCGACTCCGATGATCGCCTCGGCGCTCAGGCCGTACAGAAGCTTGACGATGGCCCGCAGGGAATTGCCGTGGGCGGCCACCAGCACGGTCTCGCCGGCGGCAAGGCGCGGCGCGATCTCCGCGTCCCAATAGGGCTGAACCCGTTCCAGGGTGGTCTTCAGGCTTTCGGTGTCCGGCAGGACGGCGCCGGCGTAGCGGCGGTCCTTGGCGAAGTCGAACTCGCCGCCGGGCGCCAGGGACGGTGGCGGGATGTCGTAGGAGCGCCGCCAGATCTTCACCTGCGCCTCACCGTGCTTGGCGGCGGTCTCCGTCTTGTTCAAGCCCGTCAGGCCGCCGTAGTGGCGCTCGTTCAGCCGCCAGTCCTTGGTCTCCGGGACGAAGACCTGCCCGGCGCTGGTGAGCGCCAGCCAGAGCGTGCGGATGGCGCGCGTGAGCACGGAGGTGAAGGCCCGGTCGATCTGGAGGCCCGCGGCCTTGATCAATTCCCCGCCCTTGATGGCCTGGGCCTCGCCCTCGGCCGTCAGGTCCACGTCGACCCAGCCGGTGAAACGGTCATCGAGGTTCCACTGGCTCTGGCCGTGGCGGAGGAGGATCAGTTTCGACAAGCGCTTGGCTCCTTCAGCGGTTGCGAGCGGGGCTAAGGGCCAGGACCGCCAGCGTCAAGGCCCGCTGGCTCCCCGCTGGCTCCTTGTCTAAGCGCCGTCTATATGTGCGCCGATGCTCAATCGCCTGTTCTTCCCGGCGCTCGCGGCGCTCGCTCTTGGCCTGGTCGCGCTGGCCATGGTCTGGCCCCAGGGGCTGGGCGATCGGTCGTGGGGGCCGTTCGGCCGCCCGCCGGTCCAGCGCACGCCCGAGATGCAGGCGGCGATGAAACGCGAGACCGAGGCCTCCGAGCAAAGGCTGAACCAGGCCCGCGCGGCGGTCTCCGACCTGCAGACCCAGGCGATCTCGCCGACCAAATGACGGACCCCCGCCCGATGAGCAATTTCGACGCCGTCGCCGTGGCCCGCCGCGTGCTGAACACCGAGGCCGACGCCCTGCGCCTGCAGGCCGACGCGCTCGGCCCCGACTTCGTGCGCGCCGTCGACATCCTGGGCTCGGCCAAGGGCCGCATCGTCTGCACCGGCATCGGCAAGTCCGGCCATGTGGCGCGCAAGATCGCCGCCACCTTCGCCTCCACCGGCCAGCCGGCCTTCTTCGTCCACGCCACCGAGGCCAGCCACGGCGACCTGGGGATGATCGGCCCGGACGACGTGATCCTCGGGCTCTCGAAGTCCGGCGAGGTACGGGAACTGGCCGATGTCCTGGCCTACGCCACCCGCTTCCACATCCCGCTGATCGCGATCACCGCCTCGCCCGACAGCGCGTTGGGGCGGGCCGCCACCGTGGTGCTGGAGCTGGCCGACGGGACCGAGGCCACGGCCGAGGTCAATGCGCCGACCACCTCCACCACCCTGCAGATCGCGCTGGGCGACGCGCTCGCCGTGGCCCTGCTGGAACGGCGCGGCTTCACGGCCAAGGACTTCAAGACCTTCCATCCCGGCGGCAAGCTGGGCGCCATGCTGCGCACGGTGGGCGATCTGATGCACGGCGCCGACCAGGTGCCGCTGGTGACCCCCGGCACGCCGATGCGCGAAGCCCTGATGGTGATGACCGGCAAGACCTGGGGGATCGTCGGCGTACAGGGATCGGATGGGCGGTTGGTGGGGGTGATCACCGACGGCGATCTGCGCCGTCACTTCGACGACCTGGTGACCCACACCGCCGGCGAAGTCATGACGCCTGGCCCCAGGAAGACCGTACCGCCCGGCATGCTGGCGTCGGAGGCCCTGGCGCTGATGAGCGATCCGCCGCCGTCGGTCACCGTCCTGTTCGTGGTCGACGAGGGCCGGCCGGTGGGAATTCTGCATGTCCACGACCTGCTTCGCGCCGGCGTGATGTAACCCAGGTCACAATCGCGAAGTTCATGGTTGCCGTTCGGATAGTCTTAAGGGTGGAACACCTTTAAACACGACGCCCGACGCCATCCGATGGAGTTCCGATGCTGCCCGTTCCGCGCGCCGACCTGGTCCCAAATACGATCGAGTACGAGAATACGCCGCTGGTGAAGGCCACCGGCTTCCGCGAATACGACGCGCGCTGGATGTTGGGGCCCGACATCAACCTGCTGGGCATCGAGGCCCTGGGCCTGGGCCTGGGGACCTACATCCAGGAACTGGGCCAGACCAAGATCGTGGTGGGCCACGACTACCGTTCCTATTCGACCTCGATCAAGCAGGCCCTGACGCTCGGCCTGGTCTCGGCGGGCTGCGAGGTGGTCGATATCGGCCTGGCCCTGTCGCCCACCGCCTATTTCGCTCAGTTCGAGCTGGACGCCCCCTGTGTGGCCATGGTCACCGCCAGCCACAACGAGAACGGCTGGACCGGGGTGAAGATGGGCGCCCAGCGCCCCCTGACCTTCGGCCCCGACGAAATGGGCCGGCTGAAGGAGATCGTCCTCGGCGGACTGAGCCAGTACCGGCCCGGCGGCTCGCTGACCCACGTCCAGGGCTTCGCCGAACGCTTCATCGCCGACGTCTCCAGCCGGGTGAACATCAAGCGTCCGCTCAAGGTGGTCTGCGCCTGCGGCAACGGCACGGCCGGCGCCTTCGCCGCCGAGGCCCTGCGCCGGATGGGCGTGGCCGTGGTCATCGAGATGGACTGCGAGCTCGACTGGAACTTCCCCCGCTACAACCCCAATCCCGAAGACCACGAGATGCTGCAGGAGATGGCCAAGGCCGTGCGCGAGTTCGGCGCCGACCTGGCCCTGGGTTTCGACGGCGACGGCGACCGCTGCGGGGTGGTGGACAACACCGGCGAGGAGATCTTCGCCGACAAGATCGGCCTGATGCTGGCCCGCGACCTGTCGGAACTGCACCAGGACGCGACCTTCGTGGTCGACGTGAAGTCCACCGGCCTGTTCGCGACCGATCCGGTGCTGAAGAAGAACGGGGCCAAGACCGTCTACTGGAAGACCGGCCACAGCTACATCAAGCGCAAGACCGCCGAACTGGGCGCGCTCGCCGGCTTCGAGAAGAGCGGCCACTTCTTCTTCAACGATCCGATCGGGCGCGGCTACGACTGCGGCCTGACCGCGGCCGCGGCGATCTTGGCCATGCTGGATCGCAACCCGGACAAGAAGCTCTCGGAACTGAAGGACGCCCTGCCGATCGCCTACACCTCGCTCACCATGTCGCCGCACTGCGCCGACGAGGTGAAGTACAAGGTCGTCGAGGACGTGGTTGCTGAATACGAGGCCCTGGCCAAGGCCGGCGGCACGATCCTGGGCCGCAAGATCGTCGAGGTGATCACCGTCAACGGCGGCCGCGTGGCCCTTGAGGACGGCTCCTGGGTGCTGGTCCGCGCCTCGTCCAACAAGCCCGAGATCGTGGTGGTGGTGGAGAGCACGCAGTCGGACGCCGACATGCGCGCCCTGTTCCGCGAAGAGGTGAAGCCGCGCCTGGCCAAGCGGCCGCAGATCGGCGCCTACAACCAGGAAGTCTGACATAGAACCGTCGCTGGGCGCGGCTTTTGCTGCACCGCGATACAAATGTGCCGTTCTGGTTCGGCGCGGCGATTGCGGGTGCGGTCGCGGCGTGGTGAAAGGCGGCCGAAGCCATTTATCGAGGATAGTCCATGCACGTTGCGATGATCGGAACAGGCTATGTGGGCCTGGTGAGCGGCGCCTGTTTCGCCGACTTCGGCCACACGGTCACCTGCATCGACAAGGACGCCAGCAAGATCGAGCGCCTGCGCGGCGGCGGCATCCCGATCTATGAGCCGGGCCTCGACCTGCTGGTCGCCCAGAACGTCAAGGCCGGGCGCCTCGCCTTCGACACCGAGGCCGCCGAGGCGATCCACAAGGCCGACGCGGTGTTCATCGCCGTGGGCACGCCGTCGCGGCGCGGCGACGGCCATGCCGACCTCTCCTACGTCTACGCCGCCGCCAGGGAGATCGCCGGCCTGCTGAACGGCTTCACCGTCATCGTCACCAAGTCCACCGTGCCGGTCGGCACCGGCGACGAGATCGAGAAGATCATCCGCGAGGTCCGCCCGGACGCCCAGTTCGCCGTGGTCTCCAATCCGGAGTTCCTGCGCGAGGGCGCGGCCATCGAGGACTTCAAGCGCCCCGACCGCGTGGTGGTCGGCACCGACGATCCACGCGCTCGCGCCGTGATGACCGAACTCTATCGCCCGCTCTATCTGAACGAGACGCCAATCGTCTTCACCACGCGGCGGACCAGCGAGCTGATCAAGTATGCGGCCAACGCCTTCCTCGCGCTGAAGATCACCTTCATCAACGAGATCGCCGACCTCTGCGAGGCGCTCGACGCCGACGTCCAGCAGGTCGCCCGCGGCATCGGCCTGGACAAGCGGATCGGCAACAAGTTCCTCAACGCCGGCCCGGGCTATGGCGGTTCGTGCTTCCCGAAGGACACCCTGGCCCTGGTGCGCACCGCCACCGACGCCGGCTCGCCGGTGCGGCTGATCGAGGCCACGGTCAAGGTCAATGACGAGCGCAAGAAGAACATGGCCGGCAAGGTCTCCGACGCACTTTCGGGCGACCTGGCCGGCAAGACGGTCGGGGTGCTGGGCCTGGCCTTCAAGCCCAATACCGACGACATGCGCGACGCCCCCAGCCTGGACATCATCCCGGCGCTGCAGGCCATGGGCGCCCGCGTCCAGGCTTTCGATCCCGAGAGCGGCCACGAGGCGCGCCAGCTGCTGCGCGACGTGGACTTCAAGGACGATCCCTATGAGGTGGCCCACGACGCCGACGTCCTGGTGATCATCACCGAGTGGGACCAGTTCCGCGCGCTCGACCTCGACCGGGTGAAGCTGCTGATGAAGGCCCCGGTCCTGGTCGACCTGCGCAACATCTACAAGCCCGACGAGGTCCGCTCACGTGGCTTCAAGTACGCCAGCATCGGGCGTGGCTAGGCTCGCTCCCTCCCCCCTCCGATCGTCATGGCCGGCCTCTGCGCCGGCCACCCATAGACGCCGACCTTAGAGATTTTTCTGAGACGTTCCGTGCGTAAGGGTCACCGGGACAGGCCCGGTGATGACGAACCTTGGGGGGAGTGATGCGATGACAAAGCCAAGGCTCTTCCACGTTAGCGAGGAGGCTGGCATCGCGCGCTTCGACCCGCGCCCGCCGCCTTCGATGGACTCAGGCGTCACCGGCGACTGCGTCTGGGCGGTGGACGAGGACCACCTGGTCAACTTCCTGCTGCCCCGCGACTGCCCGCGCATCACCTACGGCCGGGGATCGCAGACCACCGAGGCGGACGCCGAGCGGTTCCTCGGCGGCGCGCGGCGGGTGGTGGCCTTCGAGGCGGCTTGGCTGGAAAGGGTGGAGGCCTGCGCCCTGCGCGTCTATGAGATGCCGGTCGAGACATTCGATCTGGCCCTGGGCGACGCCGGCTACTGGATATCGCGCCAGGCCGTGACGCCGCTCGCCGAACAGGTCTGGACCGATCTGATCCGGGCTCTGGTCGAGGCGGGCGCAGAGGTGCGGGTGTTGCAGGATTTCTGGCCGCTCAGCGACGCCGTGGCGGCTTCCAGCCTCGAGTTCTCCATCATCCGTAAGCGCAACGCCATGCCCCGGCGTTGAGCCGAAGCCGCTATGACAGCAACTGGATGAGGGTGTTGGCGATCCATACGGCGCCGGCCCAGAAGGCCACGCCCATGACGCCGACGAAAGCAAGGCAGGCGACAGAGTTCAGGCTCTTCGTCTGACCTCGCGACAAGCGCCCCATGGAGGGGTGTCGCGACATATTTCACTCCCAATCCGTTTCTAAAGCCGCGCCGGTCGAGCGGTGCGAACATTACGAGGCTGTCACGAAACTCTCGGCTTGGAAAGCACCGTCGCCTCCCTGGTGAAACGCGACCCGGGCGGTCCGGTTCAGGCCTTCAGCTTGTCGGCGAAAATGAATGCGGTGGCGCCCACCAGGCAGAGAAAGGCGCCGGCGTGGTTCCAGCGCAGCTTCTCGCCCAGCGCGACCACGGCGAAGACGCCGAACACCAGCAGGGTGATGACCTCCTGCATGACCTTGAGCTGGCCCGCCGAGAATCCGCTCATATAGCCGATGCGATTGGCCGGGACGGCCAGCCAGTACTCGAAGAAGGCGATACCCCAGCTCACCAGGACCACGATCCACAGCGGCTTGCCCGTGAACTTCAGGTGCCCGTACCAGGCCAGGGTCATGAACAGGTTGGAGACCGTCAGCAGCAGGATGGTCGGCACGGGCGCTCCTCGCGGTTCGAATCTGTCGGCGACGCCGAATGCTAGGCGGGAACAGGCCCGGAAGGCGCGCCGAATCGGACCTATGAAGCCTAGCCGTCTCGGCTAGAGTTCGACCGCACTTCGGGAGGGCGCGCGTGCTGTCGCTGATCGGGATCGTCATTGTCGTGGTGGGCTTCATGGCCCGCCTCAACCCGCTGCTGGTGGTCACCGTGGCGGCCCTGGTCACCGGGGTGGCGGGCGGGATGGGACCGGTGGAGGTGGTCGAGACCTTCGGCAAGGCATTCAAGGAAAACCGCTATGTCAGCGTGGTCTGGGTGGTGCTGCCGGTCATCGGCCTGCTCGAGCGCGCCGGACTGCAGGAGCGGGCCAAGACCCTGATCGGCGCCATCCAGGCGGCTACGGTCGGCCGGCTGCTGCTGCTCTATTTCCTCCTGCGCCAGACCACCGCGGCCCTGGGCCTGACCTCGCTGGGCGGCCACGCCCAGATGGTCCGGCCGCTGATCGCCCCCATGGCCGAGGCCGCCGCGGAGACGCACTACGGCGAGCTGACCGACGACACCCGTCAGACCATCCGCGCCCACACCGCTGCGGCCGACAACATCGCGCTGTTCTTCGGCGAGGACATCTTCATCGCCATCGCTTCGATCCTGCTGATCAAGGGCTTCCTGGAGCAGAACGGCATCATCGTGGAGCCGCTGCAGCTCTCGGTCTGGGCCATCCCCACCGCGCTCTGCGCGCTCGCCATCCACGGGACGCGGCTGATGCTGCTGGACCGCCGGCTGGCGCGCGTCCTGGCGGACGCCCGTCCCGTGGAGGCCGCCCCATGATCGGCCTTGAGGCCCTCTATGTCATCGCAGGCGCCTTCTTCGCGGCCATCGCCGTCTACAGCGCCCGCGACGCGACCAATCCGAAGCGTTGGAAAAATACAGCCTTCTGGGGTCTGTTCGCCGTCTGCTTCCTGTTTGGTTCGCACCTGCCGGACTTGGTCAACGGCCTGCTGGTGATCGCCATGGTGGCGGTGGCGGGCTTCGGCGGCCTGGGCCACGGCGTCGCGGCCACCAGCAGCCCCGAGGAACGTCGCGAGAGCGCAGCGCGGTTGGGGAGCAGGCTCTTCCTGCCGGCCCTGGCGATCCCCGCCACGGCGCTGACCGGCACCTTCCTGTTCAAGCGGCCGGAACTGGCCGGCCTGGTCGATCCCAAACAGGCCACCCTGGTCTCGCTGATCCTGGGCGTGTTCGTGGCGCTGGCCATCGCCATGCCGATGCTGCGCGCCAAGCCCGTCACGCCGCTGCAGGAGGGCCGCCGCCTGCTCGACACGGTCGGCTGGGCCGCCGTCCTGCCCCAGATGCTGGCGGCCCTCGGCGCCGTCTTCGCCGCCGCCGGGGTCGGGACCGCCATCGGCGCCCTGGCTTCAGCCTGGCTGCCGGACGGGAGCCAGCTCGCCGCGGTGGCCGCCTACACCTTCGGCATGGCGATCTTCACCATGATCATGGGCAACGCCTTCGCCGCCTTCCCGGTGATGACCGCCGGGATCGGCCTGCCGCTGATCGTCCTGCGCTTCGGCGGCGATCCGGCGATCATGGGCGCCATCGGCATGCTATCGGGGTTCTGCGGGACCCTGATGACCCCCATGGCCGCCAATTTCAACATCGTGCCCGCCGCCCTGCTTGAGCTCACCGACCGCAACGGGGTGATCAAGGCCCAGGTCCCCACCGCCCTCCTCCTGCTGCTCGCCAACACGGCCCTGATGTATGTCCTCGTCTTCCGCTTCTGAGCTCACCCCCGACCTCGCCGCCCAGTTCGCGCGGCTGGCGCTCGGCCACGTCACCAAGCCCTATCCCTACAAGCTCGACCACGTGATGGCCGGCGACGAGGACGTGCTGCCGCCCCGGGTGCTGCACCCGATCTTCCACGGCAGCTTCGACTGGCACTCCTGCGTCCACGGCTACTGGCTGCTGGCCCGGCTGCTGCGGCGGTTCCCGGACATGGCGCCCGCCGCCGAGATCCGCGCCCTGTTCGACGCCAGCCTGACGCCGGACAAGGCGGCCGGCGAGCTGGCCTATCTCGCCCGCCCGACCAGTCGAAGCTTCGAACGGCCCTATGGCTGGGCCTGGCTGCTGATGCTGGGCGCCGAGCTGGAACGGCACGAGGCGGCCTGGGGACGGACCCTGCGCCCCCTGGCCCAGGCCTTCGCCGACCGCTTCAAGGCCTTCCTGCCCCTGGCCACCTATCCGATCCGCACCGGGGCCCATGGGAACACGGCGTTCGCGCTCTCGCTGGCGTCGGAGTACGCAGCCCAGGTCGGCGACCACGAGCTCGCGCGGCTGATCGCGGCGACCGCGAGGGGCTGGTACCTCGACGACGCCAATGCCTCGGCCTGGGAGCCCAGCGGCGACGACTTCCTCTCCCCGACCCTGGTCGAGGCCGAGTGCCTGCGGCGCATCCTGCCGGCCGCGGATTTCCGGATCTGGTTCGCCCGATTCCTGCCGCAGGCGGCGCAGGGACTGCCCGCGACCCTGTTCACTCCGCCGACGGTCAGCGACCGCACCGACGGCAAGATCGCTCACCTGGACGGGCTCTGCCTCAGCCGCGCCTGTTGCTGGCGCTCTATCGCCGGATCCCTGGACGCCGCCGATCCGGTCCGCGCCGTGGCGCAGGCCGCCGCCGACCGACATCTCGCCGCGGGCCTGGCCCACGTGGCCGGCGACTATATGGGCGAGCACTGGCTGGCCACCTTCGCGCTGCTGGCCCTTGAGGCGGGGGATTGACCCACCGCCTTAGACCTTGGCGTGGGCGGCCAGGTAGTTGTCGATCTCGGTCAGGTGGATCGCGATCTCGCCGGGGGTCAGGAATGAGCCGGTGAAGCTGTTGCGGGCCAGGGTCACCAGCTCGTCGCGGGTGAGGCCGAGGGCATGGGCCGTGGAGATCCAGTTCTCGGCCAGGTAGCCGCCGAAATAGGCCGGGTCGTCGGAATTGATTGTGGCCTTGAGACCCAGGCGCAGCATCCGCTTCAGCGGATGGGCCGGCAGCTCGTCCACCACGCAGAGCTTCAGGTTGGAGAGCGGACAGACGGTCAGGGGCACGGCCTCGGCGACCAGGCGCTTCACCAGGTCGGCGTCCTCCAGCGAGCGGTTGCCGTGGTCGATGCGGTCGACGCTCAGCAGGTCCAGCGCCTCATGGACGTATTCCGGCGGACCTTCCTCACCGGCATGGGCGACCAGCTTCAAGCCCCGCTCGCGGGCGGCGGCGAAGACCCGGGCGAACTTCGACGGCGGATGGCCCAGCTCCGATGAGTCAAGGCCCACCCCGGCGATGCGGTCCAGATAGGGCCGCGCCTGGTTCAGGGTCTCGAAGGCGTCCTCCTCGGAGAGATGGCGCAGGAAGCAGAGGATCAGCTTGGAGGTCACGCCGAGGGTGGCCCTGGCTTCCTCCATCGCCGCCAGCAGGCCCTCGGCGACGGTGGCGAAGGCCACGCCCCGTTCGGTGTGGGTCTGGGGGTCGAAGAAGATCTCGGCGTGGACGGCGCCGTCCTCGGCGACGCGGCGGAAATAGGCCATGGCCAGGTCGTGGAAGTCGCGCTCAGTCACCAACACCTTGGCGCCCTGGTAGTAGATATCCAGGAAGTCCTGCAGGTTGGAGAAGGCGTAGGCCGCGCGCACCGCCTCCACGTCGGCGAAGGGCAGGTCGACCCCGTTGCGCCGGGCCAACTCGAACATCAGCTCGGGCTCGAGGCTGCCCTCGATATGCAGGTGGAGTTCCGCCTTGGGCAGGCCGCGGATGAACGCTTCGAGATCGGGCATCACTCGACTCCAGACACCGGTGGGAATCGCCCACATGGCGAAAGTGTCTTCCCCGAGGACACGAATGACCAGCCCGGGATCGATGGCATTCAACAGGTCAAAGGGCAGTCGGATTCTCACGGCCTTCTCCCCTTGCGGGAGAAGGTGGCCCCGCGATAGCGGGGTCGGATGAGGGGTCGAAAGCCCTATCCGGTTGGCGGCGGCGAAGCCGCGAACGCCAAAAGGACGGAACCACGAACAACACGAACAACACGAGCGCGCAGCTTCAGCGGCCTTCGAGATCGGCTTCGTTCGTGAGGTTCGTGCTTCGATTCCGGCTTCGCCGAAGGCTAACCGCCGAGGTCTGAGAGACCCCTCATCCGACCGTTCTCCGAACGGCCGCCTTCTCCCGCAAGGGGAGAAGGATCATGACTCAGGCCGCGGCCTTCTTCACCGCCCCGACGATTTCCTTGACCACCTGACTCACCAATTTCTCGTCGTCGCCCTCGGCCATCACCCGGATCAGCGGCTCGGTGCCCGAGGCGCGGACCACGATCCGGCCCGTGCCGTTCAGGCGTAGCTCGGCTTCGGCGATCACCTCCTTGACCTGGTCGGTCTCCAGCGGCTTGCCGCCGGCGAAGCGCACGTTTTCCAGCTTCTGCGGCACCGGCTCGAACTGGTGGGCCAGCATGCTCATGGGCTGACCGCTCTCCTTCAGCACCGCCAGCACCTGCAGGGCCGCCAGCAGGCCGTCGCCGGTGGTGGAGAAGTCGGACATGATCATATGGCCCGACTGTTCGCCCCCCAGGTTGAAGCCGCCCTCGCGCATCCGCACCATCACCGCGCGGTCGCCCACGGCGGTGCGCTCCAGCTTCAGGTTGCGCGCGTTGAGGTACCGTTCCAGGCCCAGGTTCGACATGACCGTGGCGACCACGCCGCCGCCGGTGAGCCGGTCGCTCTTGGCCCAGGCGTCGGCGATGATGGCCATGATCTGGTCGCCGTCGACCACGCGGCCCTTCTCGTCGCAGATCACCAGCCGGTCGGCGTCGCCGTCCAGCGCGATGCCGATGTCGGCTCGGAACTCCTTCACCGCCCGGACCATGGCCTCGGGATGGGTCGAGCCGCACTCCTCGTTGATATTGGTCCCGTTGGGCTCGACGCCGATCTTCACGACCTCCGCCCCCAGCTCGTACAGCACCACCGGGGCGACCCTGTAGGCCGCGCCATGGGCGCAATCGATGACGATACGCAGGCCCGCCAGGCTCAGCCGCCGTGGGAAGGTGGCCTTGGCGATCTCCACATAGCGCGCCTGGCTGTCGTCCACCCGGGCGACGCGGCCCAGCTTGGTGGGTGCGGCCAGACCGTCGGCCAGGCCCTGGCCCATCAGGGCCTCGATCTCCAGCTCGCGGGCGTCCGACAGCTTGTAGCCGTCCGGGCCAAACAGCTTGATGCCGTTGTCGGTATAGGGGTTGTGCGAGGCCGAGATCATCACGCCGAGGTCGGCGCGGAGGGATCGGGTCATCATCGCCACCCCCGGGGTCGGCATCGGACCCAGCAGGCGCACGTCCATGCCGACGCTGGCGAAGCCCGCCACCAGGGCCGGCTCGACCATATAGCCCGAGAGCCGGGTGTCCTTGCCGATCACCACCATGTGGCGCCGGTCGTCCTGGGACATGAACAGCTTGCCCGCCGCCAGGCCCACGCGCAGGGCGACCTCGGCGGTCATGGGATGGCTGTTGGCCAGGCCGCGGATGCCGTCGGTGCCGAAATAGGCGCGCTTGCTCATGGGACTTCTCGTGGTGCTCGATAGGGTCGGAAACGATCCGAAACCCAGATTTAGTCGACGCCGCGTTTGCGAATGCTAAAGGCGGCTCAGCGCTGAAGACTATCGACCTGCGCGCGTTTCGACAAAGGATGTGAAAGCCACCATGTGCGGCATCATCGGCATCGTTGGGATTTCCTCCGTCCAGGAGCGGCTGATCGACAGCCTCAAGCGTCTGGAATACCGTGGCTATGACAGCGCGGGCGTCGCCGGGGTGGTGGGCGGCAAGCTCCAGCGCCGCCGCGCCAAGGGCAAGATCCGCGCCCTGGAGGACGTGC
Organism: Phenylobacterium sp.; assembly: GCF_030698145.1. GTDB lineage: Bacteria > Pseudomonadota > Alphaproteobacteria > Caulobacterales > Caulobacteraceae > Phenylobacterium. The sequence goes on from NZ_JAUYNW010000065.1 coordinate 17,136, forward strand.
TGGCCGAGGCGCCGCTGAACGCGACGGTGGGGATCGGCCACACCCGTTGGGCCACCCACGGCGCGCCCTCGGAAGCCAACGCCCACCCCCACAAGTCCGGCCGGGTCAGCCTGGTGCACAACGGCATCATCGAGAACTTCGCCGAGCTGAAGCGCGAGCTTGAGGCGCAGGGTCGCGTCTTCGAGAGCCAGACCGACACCGAGGTCATCGCCCAGCTGCTGGATTCCGAACTGGCCACCGGGCTCGAACCCCTGGCCGCCCTGAAGGCCACCCTTGACCGGCTGACGGGCGCCTACGCGCTGGCCGTGCTGGTCGAGGGCGAGGACGCCCTGGTCATGGGCGCCCGTCGCGGCAGCCCGCTGGTGGTCGGCTACGGGGAGGGCGAGATGTTCATCGGCTCCGATGCGCTCGCCGTCGGGCCCTTCACCAACAAGATCGCCTATCTGGAAGAGGGCGACTATGTCGCCATCGACCACCGCGAGGCCTGGATCTTCGACGAGACCGGCAAGGCCGTCGAACGCAAGATCCAGGTCGTCTCGGCCTCCGCCGCCCTCGTGGAGAAGGGCAACTACCGGCACTTCATGGAGAAGGAGATCCATGACCAGCCGGAGGGGTGCCAGCGGACCATCGCCGCCTATGTGGACGCCCTGAGCGACACGACGACGATCCCCGGCGACATCGATTTCGCCAAACTGGACCGGATCCAGATCGTGGCCTGCGGCACGGCCTACATCGCCGGGTTGCTGGGCAAGTACATGATCGAGCAGCTCGCCGGCCTGCCCGTGGACGTCGAGATCGCCTCGGAGTTCCGCTACCGCAGCCCCGCGCTCAGCGCAGGGTCCCTGGCGATCGCGATCTCGCAGTCCGGCGAGACCGCCGACACCCTGGCGGCCCTGCGCCACTGCAAGGCCGCGGGCATGAAGAGCGCCGCCCTGGTCAACGCCGTCCAATCGACAATCGCCCGCGAGGCCGACGTGGTCTGGCCGATCCATTGCGGACCGGAGATCGGCGTGGCCTCGACCAAGGCGTTCACCGCCCAGGTCAGCCTGCTGACGACCCTGGCCGTCGCCGCCGCCCGCGCTCGCGGCCGGATCGATGCGGCCGAGGAGAACCGGCTCGTCCGCGTGCTGCTCGAAGCCCCCCGCCTGATGGCGGAATCGATCAATCTCGAGGAGGCGGTCCGCAACATCGCGCTGGAGGTCTCCAAGGCGCGCGACGTGCTCTATCTCGGTCGCGGGCCGATGTATCCCCTGGCCCTGGAAGGCGCGCTGAAGCTCAAGGAAATCAGCTATATCCACGCCGAGGGCTATGCCGCCGGCGAGCTGAAGCACGGGCCGATCGCCCTGGTGGACGAGGCGACGCCCATCGTCATCCTCGCCCCTTTCGACAGCTATTTCGAGAAGTCGGCCTCGAACATGAGCGAGGTCATGGCTCGAGGCGGTCAGGTGATCTTCATCACCGATCCCGACGGGGCCAAGCACGCGCCCGCCGGGGCCAAGGTGGTGGTCACCGCGCCCAAGTGCGATCCGCTGATCGCGCCGCTGGTGATGTCCGCCCCGATCCAGCTCCTGGCCTATTACGTGGCCGTCCAGAAGGGCGCGGATGTCGACCAGCCGCGCAATCTCGCCAAGTCGGTGACAGTGGAGTAGCGCCTATTTCGGCGGCACGGCGCCGCTGTTCGGCGAGGTCGTGTCGGCGGGGGGCGTCGTGGTGGTCGGCGGAGTCGCCTCGGGCGGCGTCGTATTGACGGGCGGCGGCGCCGTGGGGTCGCTCGGCGGCGGGATCGTCGTCGTGTCGGCCGGCGGCATGGTCGCCGAGTCAGTCACCGCGCTGTCGTCAACGGTCGTGTTTTCGGCCTTCTTACCGCAGCCGGTAAGGCTGGTGGCGAGTAATGTGGCCGCCGCGATGGCGGTGAATGTCCGAAACATCATGGTGGAGTCCCTCAAGGAAAGGCTGCGCGCCGACAACTTGTTCACGGCCTCGTGAGTTCCCGAACCCGTGATCTCCCGGCAGGCAGGCGCCTGCTCCGGTCGTGCGGAGCGCAGGGAGGGCCTCGATGACCAGACGCGTGCGCAAGGCGGTGTTGCCGGTGGCCGGATTGGGGACGCGGGTGCTGCCCGTGGCCCGGGCCACGCCGAAGAACCTGTTGAACGTCTTCGACCGCCCGATCCTCTCCTATGTGGTCGAGGAGGCCCGCGCCGCCGGCATCGAGCACTTCGTCTTCGTCACCAGCCGCGGCCAGGGCGCCATCGAGGACTATTTCGACGGCAATCCCGAGATCGAGGGCGCGCTGGAGGCCAAGGGCAAGCACGACGTCCTGGCCGAGGTCCGCCGCGATATCCTGCAGCCCGGCTCCATGAGCTTCGTGCGCCAGATGGCGCCGCTAGGCCTAGGCCATGCGGTCTGGTGCGCCCGCGACATCGTCGGCGACGAGCCCTTCGCCGTCATCCTGCCCGACATGCTGATGGCCGCCGAGACCCCTGCCCTGGCCCAGGCCGTGGCGGCCCACGACAAGGTCGGCGGCAATATCGTCGTGGTCGAGGCCGTGCCCGACAGCGAGACCCACAAGTACGGCATCGTCGCCCTGGACGGCCGCGAGGGGCGTCTCAACCGCATGACCGGCATGGTCGAGAAGCCGCCCGCCGGGACCGCGCCGTCGAACCTGATCATTTCGGGCCGCTATATCCTGCAGCCGGAGATCTTCGAGCTGCTGGAACGCCAGGGCAAGGGCGCCGGCGGGGAGATCCAGCTCACGGATTCCATGGCCGAGCTGATGAAATCCCAGGACTTCCACGCCTTGGAATATGACGGCGTCACCTATGACTGCGGCGACAAGATCGGCCTGCTGCGGGCCAATATCGCCTTCGCGCTCGCCCGTCCCGACATGGGCGACGCCGCCCGCGCCGCGATCACGGCCCTGCTCTAGGCCGGCCCGTTGCGGCTGTTCATCTACGGCTACGGTTTCGCGGCCCAGGCGCTCACCCGCAGGCTCCAGCCGCAGGGCTGGAACATCTCGGCGACCTATCGGACCGCCGACGCCGCCCAGGCGATGACCGCCCAGGGGGTCGACCCTGTGGCCGCCGACGACATCGCCGGCGTGGCCGAGCACCTGGCCAGGACCCAGGCCATACTGATCGCCGCCCCGCCCGGTCCGGAGGGCTGCCCGGCCTTGCAGGTCCTGGTCCCGGCCCTGGCCCGCGCCGAGGCTTTCCCCGACTGGATCGGCTATCTCTCCACCACCGGGGTCTATGGCGACCGCAAGGGAGGCTGGGTGTTCGAGGACAGCCGCCTGGCCGCCCAGTCCACCGAGGGCGCCCGCCGGGTCGGCGCCGAGCGTGACTGGCTGGAGGTGGGCCGCGGCATGGGCCTGACGGTGACCGTCCATCGCCTGCCCGGCATCTACGGTCCCGGCCGCTCGGCCTTCGACCGCCTGCGCGAGGGCAAGGCCCGGCGCATCGCCGCCCCGGGCCAGGTGTTCAGCCGAATCCACGTGGACGACTTGGCTGCGGGCCTGGACGCCTCGATGGCCCGGCCGCGGGCGGGAGGCGTCTACAATCTCTGCGACGACGAGCCGGCGTCCAACAGCGACGTGGTGGCCCATGCCGCGCGCCTGCTGGGCCTGGCGCCTCCGCCCGAGGAACCGCTGGACCTGGAGGCCATGACGCCCCAGGCGCGGCGCTTCTACGCCGAGAGCAAGCGGGTGGCCAATGCACGGGCCAAGGCCGAGCTGGGCTGGCGGCCGGTCTATCCGACCTATCGCGAGGGCCTGGCGGCGATCCTGGCGGCCGGCGGGTAGGCACAGTCACCTCCTCTCCCCTTTCACGGGGTGAGGGTTGGGTGAGGGGATCGAGCCGCCACGCACCACTTGGCCGGACCGCCCCCCTCACCCTACCCTCTCCCCCCGAAGAGACGGGGGGAGAGGAGGTAGTCATTCCCCCCGCCGCACGAGATCCCGCGCCGCCACCAGCAGGACCGGTGTCCAGCTCAGGACCAGGGCGTAGGTCATCAGGGCGGCGCGGCTGTTGTCGATGGCGGCGAAGGCCGTGCCCACCATGGGCAGCAGCAGAAGCATGGCCAGGATCGGCCGACGGGTCTCGGGCGCCATGCAGATCCGCGCCAGCAGGAAGGCGTGCAGCGCCAGGGCCGCGAACTTGACCCAGGCGCCGTCGCTGGCGCGCAACAGCAGATGCGCCGAGCCCTCCAGGTCGCGGGTGATCTGGAGCAGGGTGAAGGTTTCAATATAGTCCGCGGCCAGGGCCAGCAGGGCGACGCCGATGGCAGGCAGCACCAGGGGCTTGCGCAGGCCGCCGCCCAGGAACATCGCCGCGCAGACGGCGAAGGCGGTGTAGGCCGGAATATAGGCCTTCACGTCGAGGTGGTTCACCGCGTCCATCGCGGTGACGATGGGGACGCGGCAGGCCTCCGGCGTGAACACTTTCAGCGACTGCTCGAGGGTGCGGGCCAGCTCGAAGTCCACCACCTTGCCCGGCGCCCAGCACGCGCCCGCCGCGGCGACCTGCGGCAGCATCTGGAAGGCCGCGGTGATCGCCACGGTGGCGAGGCCGGTCAGGACGGTGAGGCCCGCCCAGATGCGGTGGCTGTTCATGGCTTCCCCCAAATCAATGGCCGAGGCGCACTCTGCTTCCCGCGCGCCTGTGGAGGAACCCTCTTCGATCTCTCCTCGTCTTGCCCTAGCCTCAGCCTCCGGCCCCGGAGGAAACCCATGCCCAAGATCACAGCCCCGCTTCTGGGGGCCTTGCTGAGCTGCTCCAGCCTGACCGCGCTCGCCGCCCCCGCCCAGGAGAGCCGCGCCGTCGCGGGCCTGGCGGCGCCGGCGGAGATCCGGGTCGACACCTGGGGCATCGCGCACATCTATGCCGGCAGCGTCCGCGACGCCTTCTTCCTGCAGGGCTACAACGTCGCCCGCGACCGGCTGTGGCAGATCGACCTGTGGCGCAAGCGGGGGTTGGGCCTGCTGTCAAAGGACTTCGGCCCCACCTATGTGGCCCAGGACCGCGCGGCCCGCCTGTTCCTCTATCGCGGCGACATGACCAGGGAATGGGCGGCCTATGGGCCCGGCGCGGAGGCCAACACCACCGCCTGGGTGGCGGGCGTCAACGCCTTCGTGGACGAGATCGCGGCGGGCAAGCGGCCCCTGCCGCTGGAGTTCAAGATCGCCGGCTCCGCCCCTGACCGCTGGAGCCCGGAGGACGTGGTGCGCATCCGCAGTCACGGCCTGACCCGCAACGTTCCCAACGAGGTCGGCCGCGCCCAGATCGCCTGCAAGGCGGGCCTGCCGGCCGCCCGTCTCTATCGCTTCATCGAACCCAAATGGACCACCAAGGTCCCGGAAGGTCTCGATCCCTGCGCCATCCCCGCCGATGTGCTCGCCGACTATCAGCTGGCCGGTTCGGGGGTGAAGTTCAGCGGGCCGCCGGAGCAGCGCGCCGCCCTGGAAATTCCGCCCGAGGCCATCGGGTCGAACAACTGGACGGTCTCCGGATCGCGCACGGCGACGGGCCGGCCGATCCTGGCCAACGACCCGCACCGGGAGCATGGCGCCCCGGGCCTGCGCTACATCGTCCACATGAACGCGCCGGGTTTCTCGGTGATCGGGGCCGGTGAACCGGCGCTGCCCGGTGTCTCCATCGGCCACAATGGCAAGATCGCCTTTGGCCTGACCATCTTCCCCGTCGATCAGGAAGACCTCTACGTCTACGAGACGCAGGGCGACCGCTATCGCTACGGCGACGGCTGGGAGGCCATGAGCGTGGTGCAGGACGCCATCCCGGTGAAGGGCGAGGCCGCGCCGCGTTCCGTTGAGCTGCGCTTCACCCGCCACGGGCCTGTGCTGAAGACCACCGAGGGCAAGGCCTTCGCCATCCGCACGGTCTGGAGCCAGCCGGGGACCTCGGCCTATTTCGGCTCCACCGGCTACATGCAGGCCCAGGACTGGACCAGCTTCAAGGCGGCCCTGGCCGGCTGGGGCGCGCCGAGCGAGAATCAGGCCTATGCCGACACCTCGGGCCACCACGGCTGGGTGGCCGCCGGGATGGTCCCGGCGCGGCCCAACTGGGACGGTCTGCTGCCGGTGCCGGGCGACGGGCGCTATGAGTGGAAGGGGTTCCTCGAGCCAGACGAACTGCCCAGCGTGGCCGATCCGAAACAGGGCTGGTTCGCCTCGGCCAACCAGATGAACCTGCCGGCCGACTATCCGGTGGCGCAGCGCAAGGTGGGGTTCGAATGGTCCAACGCCGCCCGATTCCTGCGGGTGAACGAGGTGCTGGCCGCCAAGGACAAGCTGACCGTGGCCGACGCCATGGCCCTGCAGACCGATCCCTATGACATCACCGCGCGGCGGCTGGTCGCCGTGCTGGCGCCGTTGAAGACCGATGACCCCAAGCTGGCCGCCGCCCTGGCCCTGCTGCGCGGCTGGGATCACCGCACGTCGGAGGGCAGCGCCGGGGCGGCCCTGTTCGAGGTCTGGACCGGCAAGCACCTGGGCCGGACCGTGGTCGCCGCCGCGACGCCCGCGTCCGTGCACGGGGTCATCGGCAATGGCGACCTGGCCGCCGTCATGCACCTGCTGGACCACCCCGACGCCACCTTGCCCGCCGCCGCCCGCGACGGGGTGCTGAAGACCAGCCTGATCGCCGCCTTTGACGAGGTCGCCGCGCGCCTCGGGCCTGACCCTACGACCTGGGCCTGGGGCCGGCTGCATCATGCGCGACTTGAACACGCCCTGACCCCGCTGGCCGACGCCGCCACCAGGCCCCTGCTGGCGGCGGGACCGACGCCGATGGGCGGAACCAGCCTCTCGCCGATGGCGGCCAGCTGGCGGCCGGATGACTTCCGGGTGGTGGCCGGCGCCTCGTTCCGCATGGTCCTGGACGTGGGCGCCTGGGACAACAGCATGGCCATCAATACGCCCGGCCAGTCGGGAAACCCCGAGAGCCCGCACTATCGCGACCTGTTTCCGAAATGGGTGAAGGGCGAGTACGTGCCGCTGGCCTATTCGCGCAAGGCGGTGGAGGCGGCGACGGAAACCGTGATCTCGCTCGCACCTGCGCCGTGAGCCTATCGGCGGCCTCAGATATCCTGCGGGCCGGCGGCATTGACAATTGGGGGTCTGACCGGGAAAACCCGCGCTCTAGATCCGCCGGAGTTCCAAGTGACCTACATCGTCACCGACGCCTGTATCAAATGCAAGTTCATGGACTGCGTGGAGGTGTGTCCTGTGGACTGCTTCTATGAGGGTGAGAACTTCCTGGCGATCAATCCGGACGAATGCATCGACTGCGGCGTCTGCGAACCTGAGTGCCCGGTGGACGCCATCAAGCCCGACACCGAGGATACGCCCGACTCCAAGTGGCTGAAGATCAATACCGACTACGCCAAGATCTGGCCCAACATCACGGTGAAGGGCGAGCCGCCGGCCGACGCCGAGGCGTTCGAGCGCGAGACCGGCAAGTTCGAGAAGTATTTCAGCGAAAAGCCCGGCCGCGGCTCCTGACCGACCCAGCGCCCACGGGGCGCAAGCCTTTCTTTGGGCTGAATTTTATGCTAGGGTGACAATGACGTGGCGAGAAGCGTTTCGCGCCCGCCATGTCGTTTCTGCAGAAGAGCCGTCCCCGGCCGCATACGCCTTGAACAGGCGAAGGGTGTCCTAGAGGTCTATTCCGTTCTCAAGAATGTTGGTCGCCGCAGATTTTGCGGACGGACACCTTTCGCCTTGGGCTCTCGGAAAACCTGGATGCGTCGATGGGATCGGACGAGGTCGAAGGGACTTAGCTGATGAGCAAGACTGGTCTGGATTTCTCGATTGGAGATCACGTCGTCTATCCGGCCCACGGGGTGGGTCAGGTACAGGGGATCGAAACTCAGGAAGTGGCCGGCTACTCGCTCGAAGTCTATGTGATCACCTTCGACCACGAGAAGATGACCCTGCGCGTTCCCACCGCCAAGGCCCGCACCGCCGGCCTGCGCTCGCTGGCCGAGGGCAATGTGGTCAGCCAGGCGCTCACCACCCTGAAGGGCCGTGCGCGGGTGAAGCGCACCATGTGGTCGCGTCGCGCCCAGGAATACGAAGCCAAGATCAATTCCGGCGACCTGATCTCCATCGCCGAGGTCGTCCGCGACCTGCACCGCGCCGAGAACCAGCCCGAGCAGTCCTATTCCGAACGCCAGCTCTATGAGTCGGCGCTGGACCGCATGGCCCGCGAAGTCGCCGCCATCGAACAGATCGACCGCGACGCCGCCATCGGCATCCTCAACAAGAACCTGATCAAGGCCGTCGCCGCCTAAGGCGCCGATCTCCGCCGATCTACGAGACGCCCGGCCTGCGAAGGCCGGGCGTTTTCGTTCGAGCTGCCCGTCCATGCCTCCGTGCGCGGTGAGCAGGATGGGGCCATGGCCCCTCTCCCCGGGCGCGGTTTTCGGGCATCCTCCCCGCCCGACGTCGGGCCGGCAAGGAGTGAGCATGGCGGAGCGCGCGCCCATCAGTTTCAGCGACCTGCTTGCCCGGCCGCGGGAGCCGGCTGACGCCCGGATCGCCTACGGTCCGCTGGATCTGCAGTTCGGAGAGCTGTGGCTGCCCACGGGCCCCGGCCCCCATCCGCTGGTGGTGATGATCCACGGCGGCTGCTGGCTGGCCGACCTGCCGGGGCTGGAGCTGATGGACCAGGCCTGCGCGGATCTGAAGGCCAGCGGCGTCGCGGTCTGGAACCTGGAATACCGCCGCATCGGCCACGAGGGCGGCGGCTATCCTGGCACCTTCCAGGATGTGGCCGCCGGCGTGAACCACGTGCGGGGACTGGCCAGGACCTACCCCCTGGACCTGAAGCGGGTGGTCGTCGCAGGCCACTCGGCGGGCGGACACCTGGCGCTCTGGAGCAGCGTTCGAGGTCCCCTGCGAGGCCCCGATCCCTTCATTCCCAAAGGCGCGGTCAGCCTGGCCGGGATCATCGACCTGGCGGCCTATCACGCCACCGGGCCGGACGCCTGCGGCGGCCCCGGAACCATCGAGGCGCTGGTTGGGGCCGAGAGCCGCGGGAGCCGGGACGTCTATGCCGACACCTCCCCCCTGGCCCTGCTGCCGCTCGCCCTGCCCTATGCGGTGATCTCAGGCGCGCTGGATCCCATTGTTCCCTCGCGCTTCGGCGCGGCCTTCGGGGCCGCCGCCAAGGCCAAGGGTGACGCGATGAGGGTGCTGGACCTGGAAGGCGCGGGGCACTTTGAGCTGATCGACCCCACGGCCCCGGCCTGGGTCGTCATCAAGGCCGACATCAAGTCCCGGCTGGCTTGACGTTGGGTCCCGCTTGACGCGGCAAGCCCGCACCGAAAAGGTCGCGCCAACGACCAAAGGGAGATGCGCCATGAAACTCTACGACTCGATCGGCCCCAATCCGCACGTGGTGCGCATCTTCATCGCCGAGAAGGGCATGACGATCCCCGCCCAGAAGGTGGACCTGATGGCGGGCGAGAACCGCAAGCCACCCTATACCGAGACCGTCAATGTCGCCGGCCAACTTCCCGCGCTGGAACTCGATAACGGCCACAAGGTCTGCGAAATCCTGCCGATCTGCGAGTATCTGGAAGAGGTCCAGCCCTCCCCGCCCCTGATCGGCTCCAATGCCGAGGAGCGGGCCGAGACCCGCATGTGGACCCGGCGCATCGACCTCAACATCTGCGAGCCGATGGCCAATGGCTTCCGGGCCGCCGAAGGGCGCCCGCTGTTCGAGAGCCGCATGAAACTGGTGGGCCCCGAGGGCGCGGCCGACCTGAAGGCCATCGCCAAGGACCGTCTGCTCTGGCTCGACGGCCAGATGACCGGCGATTTCGTCTGTGGCGGCCGCTTCACCCTGGCCGACATCCTGCTGTTCGGCTTCCTGAAATTCGGCGCGACGGTGGGCCAGCCGGTCCCTGACGAGGCCAAGTGGCTCAAGGGCTGGATGGAGCGGGTCGGGGCCCGGCCCAGCGCGGCCGCCTAGAGCCTGATCCGTTGAGGTGGAATCGCTTCGCGATTCCGCCGATGCGGTGGATCAGGCTCCAGATACAAGCGAGAGCATGGTTCACGCCTGAGCCGGGACCGCTGCGCGGTTCCGTCTCAAGCGATCATGCTCTAGGCCTAGAACTCTTCCCAGCTTGCCGAGGCGGCGGCCTTGCCGCCGCCGAAAGCCGACGTCAGCCGGGCCCGGTCGCGAGCGACCGGGTTGCGGGCCGGGGCGTGCCGCTCGGCCCGCGCCAGTTCCGGCCGCACGGGCTGAGCCCCGGTCTGGAAGCGGCCCACCAGCCTGGTCAGCTCCACGGCCTCGCTACGCAGGTTGGCGGACGCAGCGGTGGCTTCCTCCACCATGGCCGCATTCTGCTGGGTCACCTGGTCCATCTGGTTGACGGCGGTGTTGACCTGGGCGAGCCCGACGGCCTGCTCCTGTGACGACTGGGCGATCTCGGCGATCAGGCCGTCGATCTCGGTGACACGTCCGACGATTCCCACCAGAGCGTCGCCGGTCTCGCCCACCAGGCGGACCCCGGAATTGACGTGGGCCGACGAGGCGCTGATCAGGGCCTTGATCTCCTTGGCCGCGTCGGCCGAGCGCTGGGCCAGGGCCCGAACCTCGGATGCGACGACGGCGAAGCCGCGGCCTGCTTCGCCGGCCCGAGCGGCCTCGACCCCGGCGTTCAGGGCCAGCAGGTTGGTCTGGAAGGCGATTTCGTCAATGACGCCGATGATCTGGGTGATCTTGCCGGAGCTCTGCTCGATCTCACCCATGGCGGCGACCGCCTCGCGGACCACCTCGCCGGAGCGCTGAGCGTCACCCTTGGCGGTGGTGGCGGCGTTGAAGGCTTGCTTGGCGCCTTCGGCGCTGCGCTTCACGGTGGCGGTGATCTGGTCCAGGGCCGCAGCGGTCTCCTCCAGGCTGGCGGCCTGCTGCTCGGTGCGGCGCGACAGGTCGTCCGACGCGCTGGCGATTTCGTCGGCCCCGCCCCGGATTCCGCCGGAAGAGGCGGCGATGGAGGTCAGGGCCTCACGCAGGCTCTGGATAGCCTTGTTGAAGTCCTCCTTGATCTGCTGGTAGCGGCCGTCAAAACGCGCCTCGATCTGGGTGGTCAGGTCGCCGGCGGCCACCCGCTGCAGGCTGTCGGCCAGGGCGCCGACCACCAGGTTCTGCTCGGCCTCGGCCGTGGCGCGCTCGGCCTCATTTCGCGCCCGCTCCAGCTCGACCTCGGTCACGTCCGTGGCGAACTTGATGACCTTGTAGGGACGTCCGGCCTCGTCCAGCACGGGGTTGTAGGAGGCCTGAATCCAGCAAACCGAGCCATCCTTCCTGATCCGCTGGAACTTGGCGGCGACAAACTCGCCATTGTTCAGATCCCGCCAGGACTCGCGGTATGCCGCGCTGTCCTTCTGGTCGGGCGGCACAAACATGCTGTGATGGCGACCCTCGATCTCAGCCGCCGTGTAGCCAAGGGCGTCCAAGAAATTGGCGTTCGCCCGGAGGATCGTCCCATCGAGCTTGAACTCGATCACCGCCTGAGACCGGTCCATGGCGTTGACCTGCGCCTCGAGCTCGCGAACGCGCTGAGCCTCCCGCGCCTTTTCCTGAGCACGACCACCAAACCGCATCCGACCGCTCCACATCCTCACCAGTTCTTGCGGCAACTCATCGCACTGCGATCGCTAACGACCTCCTAATTGAAGCCCCGTTTCGTGAAGCGACTGCGGGTTCCGGCGCTCCAGGCCCGTGGAGTCAGGCGCGTGCGCGCTTTGACGCGGTAAACAGAAGCCTAATTGAATTGCCGCGGCGGCTTGCTGTAGGTCAGGTTGTGCGTTGGACAGGTGACGCCAACCTCAGGACGAGCGGTGTGATGTCACTTATCCAACTGGTTTCCGCCCTCGTCGGCGACACGGAGCTGGCGGTCGTGGTGACGGACGGCGAGCTGGCGGCGCCCGGTCCGAACATCCTCTATGTGAACGCGGCGTTCGAACGCATGACCGGCTATGCCAGTCACGAGGTGGTCGGAAAGAGCCCCCGAATGCTGCAGGGATCAGCCACCAGCGTCGCGGCCAAGAAGCGATTGGCGCGGGCGTTGCGCCTGGGCGTCACACATCGGACGACCCTGATGAACTATCGCAAGTCCGGGGAGGCCTATCGGTGCGAGATCGAGGTCTTTCCGCTGCTCACCCCCTCCGGAGAGCCCTTCGCCGCCGTCGCCTTGGAGCGCGAGGTCCCTCGTCGTCCCGGCCGACGATCCGCCGCGTAGGCGGCCGGCGGCCCGAGGCTCAGTCCGCCGGAGCCTGCACAGGCTCGGTCACCATGGCGCGCGGCCCACGTTCCAGCTCCCGGGCCAGGACCTCCCTGTCCAGGTCCCCATCCCAGCGGGCCACGACGAGGGTGGCCACGCCGTTGCCCACCAGGTTGGTGAGCGCGCGGCACTCGCTCATGAACCGGTCCACCCCCACCAGCAGGGCCAGCGCCGCGATGGGAATCTCCGGAATGACCGCCAGGGTGGCGGCGAGCGTGATGAAGCCTGCCCCCGTCACGCCGCTGGCCCCCTTCGAGGTGAGCATGGCCACCCCCAGCAGGGTCAGCTCCTGGGTCAGGGTGATGGGCGTGTTGGTGGCCTGGGCCAGGAACAGGGTGGCCAGGGTCATGTAGATGTTGGTGCCGTCGAGATTGAAGCTGTAGCCCGCCGGGATCACCAGGCCCGCCGTGGTCGTGCCGGCTCCCAGGCGCTGCATCTTGTCGATCATCTGCGGCAGCACCGACTCCGAGGACGAGGTCCCCAGGACGATCAGCAGCTCCTCGCGGATATAGGCCAGGAACTTCAGGATCGAGAAGCCGGACATCCAGGCGATCAGGCCCAGAACCACCAGCACGAACAGCAGGCTGGTGAGGTAGAAGGTCCCCACCAGGGCGGCCAGCTTCACCAGGGCGGCGACGCCGTACTTGCCGATGGTGAAGCCCATGGCCCCGAAGGCCCCGATGGGCGCCAGACGCACCACCACCTGGATGATGGAGAAGAAGACCTTGGAGATGTCCTCCAGGGCCCCGGCCACCTTGTCGCCGAAGGGGCCGAGCCGGGTGCAGGCCAGGCCGGTGATCACCGCGATCACCAGCACCTGCAGCAGCTGGCCATCGGCGAAGGCCCCGAAGAAGGTGTCGGGGATCAGGTTCAGCAGGTACTGGACGAGGTCAGGACTGTGGTGAGCCTTCTCCACGTATTCTTCCGCCACGCTCGGATCGAGGCTGGCGGGATCGACATTGAAACCGACACCCGGCTGGATCCACTTGCCCACCACCAGGCCGATGATCAGGGCGATGGTCGACACCACCTCGAAGTAGATCAGGGTCTTGGCGCCCAGGCGGCCGAAGGCCTTGATGTCGCTCATCCGGGCCATGCCGGCGGCGATGGTGCAGAAGATGACCGGGGCGATGGCCATCTTGATCAGCTTGATGAAGGCGTCGCCCAGCGGCTTGAGTTGAACGCCGATCTCGGGCCACAGCCAGCCCACCAGCACGCCAAGGGCGATGCCGATAAGCACCTGAACATAGAGCAGCCGGAAATGGCGCAGAGCCCCCATTCGCATCTTCCCTTTCGCCGCCATGCGCCCTTGCGCTATCACCCCACCGGTCTGGCCCGGTAGCTCAGCAGGATAGAGCAGCGCTTTCCTAAAGCGAAGGTCGGGGGTTCGAGTCCCTCCCGGGCCGCCACGCACTTCGGAACCACTTAAGAGTGGGTCTTTTCCCACTTAAGAGTGAGTCAGGTGGGCATCTGCAGCATGGCTGGGGTCTGCCCCGCAGATGCGTCCAGTCGTCTAAGTGATGGAAGCTGCGGAGGCGGACGGTGCTGCCGCCCACGAGCCGGAAGAACTCGTAGCGTACCGAAAGAAACGGCTTCGTTGGAGGACTGAGCTTGGCGCGACCTGGGTTTAGCGCCAAGAGCGGCCATTGGCTCCCGGCCGGAGAGCGGACATTCGACTGCTTCGCGGCTGAACCTACACGATAACCGATACGGGGTAGTCGCCGCGAGTAGGTGCGCGCTAGTTGGACGACTCTGCAGGTCAGCCGGACACGGCGAGCTCTGTTGATCGTTCGACTTAGATGGCTGCAGGACTGCGCGTCGAACAATCGTCACCATATGACTTGGCCCGAGCGGGTATCGGTTATGCTCGGCCAGCAAATCTGCATCAGCCAGCAATCGCTGCGCGTAGGTACAACGGGCCGAACGGTGGATAGCAAATCGCACCCTCCGTTCACGTGTCCAGCATGTCCCATTCGTCCCCCATCACCCACCGGATCGCCGAGAGTTTGCCGTTGATCATCCCCCATTCGAAGTTGGTCCAGGGGCCCATCTCATCCGGGCCGAGCTCCTCCTCGGTGCGCTTCGCGGCGGCTAGCGCGCGCTCCCACACGGTGTCGACGGTCATCTTCTGCCGGCGCTTCGGCCCGGCCTTTTCCCACTCTTCGTAGGTGACCAGCTTGTGCTTGCCGCGCTCAATCTCGGTGCGCAGATTCCAGTGCCTGTTGTACCAGACCTGCCGAAACAGTCTGTCCTCGGCGTCGCGCAGCTCGCTCAGCTTGCGCGAGTCCTGGCTAAACTCACGTTCGAACCGTATCTCTTCAATCAGGTCTTCAGCAAACTCGCCGATCAGGCCGGCGAGGTTGGTCAGGTAGCGAGACGCCGCGCCGTCGAACAGACCCGCGAGATCGAGGTGCGGCTCGCGCGTGTCACCGCCCTTTTGGCTGAAGTCGTGGATGTTGTGGGTGACGAAGCCGTAGATGTCCCCTGCCTCCTGCCGCGCTGCGAGGGCGTCGATGTAGGTCTCGATCAGCAGTGCGTCGTCGATGCCGTTCCTCTGCCGGTGGAACGGCGCGATTTTAGCGATGGCGCGGTCTGCGGCGCGGGCCTTCATAGCGTCGGTGAGCTCAATTTTGGTCGCCGTCGCGAATAGCTTTTCGATGATCTCGATTGCGTCGTTGATCGGCTCGCCCGCGACCGCGATGAGGTGATCGACCTCATTCAGATGGCTGAGCGTAGCGTCACGCCGATCATCAGGCGCGAACCGAACGACCGCGTCCCGCACGAGCCGGAAGTGGGCCGACAGGCTGCGCTTGCTCTCGGCGGCCACGCGATCCTTGTTGCGCTCGAATTCCTCCAAGACGATTTGCGGAAGGATCAGTTCGAGATCACCTGCCTCGCACAATGCTGCTGTGGCTTCCAGCACCGGCAATTGGCGATAGTCTTTGGCGATGTCGAGCCAGACGCAGGTGTCGACTAGCAAATGTAATTTCATGGCCGTTCCCCAATAGCCGCAAGCATGCTTGCAGAATTACCGCCCACCGGCGAGCCTGCCTTACCTCATCTCGGTCGCTACCAGGGCCAACGGTTGGGGTATTCAGCCACCACCCAGGTCTGACTTCAATTCGAACACTTGGAGCCAAGAAGGAAATCAACACGTTGCGAAAAACGATGGGTTTTGCGCAGCCTGTCACGGGCCTCACGTGGCTCCACCGCCTCCCGCTATCGCCAATCCGCCCGACTGGCCGCGCTGGACACCTGGACCGAACACAACACCGAGGAAGCCCGCCAAACCCCATCCTCGACAGTGCGCTCAGCAGAACATGAATGACTCGCGAATATGCAGCCGGGAACCTGGCGACGCCTGGAAGTCAGTCTGCTTCGAGAGCGCGTCTGCGCGGGAAGCCCATTGCATTGCTTCCGATGGCGAGGTCGGATGGCCGCCTCTCCAGACCAACGACAGACGGTAACAGATGACTGAAATCGCGGCGGTAGACCTGGATCTATCCTACACCGCCGAGAAGGTGAGCGTTCGGCTGTTCGCCCCCGAGTGGGACGAAGAGCACGGGACATGGTCCTGCAGGTTTGAGATCAGCGAACCCCTGGATTTGGAGCGCACGATATATGGCGTCTCCAGCCTGCAGGCGCTCACCCTCGGCGTGAAGACGCTGTCCGCTTATCTCTACGGATCGGACCTCTACAAGAATGGCGAGCTGGGAGTTTATGGGCAGTTCGGTGGCAGCCTTTCCATCCCGGCGCCACAAGCAATGCTCGACAGGGCTCCGTTTCCCTTCTGATCGTCCATACTTATTTACGGCGGAGACAACTCGACCTCCGACTGCCTCCACTGCCAGACACTTCGGCTACAGGGCTCTGAAGAGGGCGCCCTGGCCGAAGGTCCCGGAATTCCCGGACAATTCCCCCTGCAAACCGTCAACGCACTTCGCGATTCTTGGCTCAACCCGCCGAAGACGCCGCGATTTGGGCCTCCGTCTTGCGTTCTTGACGGCGTGGGGAGTTGCTACCCGATCCCGGTCGCGCCGACCCGAGAGCATGCGGAGATGCTCCTCAGTCGAATCGAGACAATCCGGAAAGACTTCATTCCGTTGGCATAGGCGTGACTGAGGGCCCTCCAGGCGGGGACAAGTCGCCCTTCCGCCCACCGCCAGACCGCCTATTTCGGGTCGGGCAGGCCCAGGATGCGCTTGGCGATGATGTTGTTCTGAATCTCGTAGGAGCCGGCGAAGATGGTGTTGGCCTTGCCCGACAGCCACTCGCGGACATAGGCGAGCTCCTCCGGCGCGAAGGCCTCGCCCTCCCAACCAACGCCCAGGCCCAGGGCCTCAACCAGCAGTTCGGATCGCTCCTGCACCAGCAGGGACGAGACGTTCTTGAGGATGGACGTCGCCGCCGTCGGCCCGTTGGCGCCCGCCTCGACGATGGAGCGCTGCAGGGTCAGGTTGAAGGCCTTGCGGTCCATCAGGTGCCGGGTCAGCCGGCTGCGGTAGTCGGCGTCGGCCAGGCGGCCTTGGGCGTCGCGCCCCAGGCGCTCTGCGGCCACCGTCTCGATGGCGCGCTGCTCGGTGGCGCGGGCGGGGGCGTCCTCGTTGCGCTGGCGTTCGTACTGCAGCAGGCGCTTGCCGACGGTCCAGCCGCCGTCGAGCGGTCCCACCAGATTGGCCTTGGGGACCTCCACGTCCGTGAAGAAAGTCTCGCAGAAGGGGGAGCGGCCCGAGATCAGCTGGATCGGCTTCACCTCCACGCCAGGCGAGCGCATGTCGATGAGCAGGAACGAAATCCCGTCGTGCTTGCGTGTGGGGTCGGTGCGCACCAGGCAGAAGCACCAGTCGGCGTACTGCGCCCCGCTCGTCCACAGCTTCTGGCCGTTGACCAGGAAGTGGTCGCCCTTGTCCTCGGCGCGAGTCTGAAGCGAGGCGAGGTCGGAGCCCGCATTGGGCTCGGAATACCCCTGGCACCAGCGGGTTTCGCCCCGGGTGATCGGCGGGATGTGCTGCTGCTTCTGCGCTTCGGTCCCGTATTCCAGGAGGGTCGGACCCAGCATGCGAACCCCCATGCCCCAGCCGATCGGATTCCAGCCGCCGACGCCGCGGATTTCCTCGCGTAGCACCCGGGCCTGCGCCGGGGTCAGGCCGCCGCCGCCGTAGGCGCTGGGCCAGGTGGGCGTGCCCCAGCCCTTGACGCACAGGGCCTGTTTCCATTTCGCGAGGTCCTCGCGCCCCTCACCGTCGCCCTCCGCCTGAGCCTGTTTGCCGGCCAGGGCCTTGGGGAAATTGGCCGCCAGCCAGGCCTGAACCTCGGCGCGGAACGCCTCGAGCGAGATGGCGGGAGAGAGGGAAGCCGGCATGGATCGGGCCTTTCGGACGACGGGAGTAGCCCCCGACCTAACAATTAGTGCGAACGTCAGCAACAACCCACGCACACGGCGATCGAAGGCGTTTTGCAGGATCATCCCGCTTGGCTATGCTCCCCCCCTTGGCCTGATCCGGAAACATGCGCGCGCCCATCTCCACCGAGCTGACCCGCGCGGACCTGTTCCAGCGCCTGTGGGGCGAGCCCCTGTCCTCGGTGGCGGCCGACCTGGGCCTGAGCGCCAGCGGCCTGGCCAAGCTCTGCGACCGGACGGCGATCCCCTATCCGACCCGGGGTCACTGGGCGAAGGCTAGGGCCGGCCGCGCCGGGCCGACGCCCGACCTGCCCCCCGCGCCTGAAGGGGCAAGCGATCAGATCCGCATCACCCCTGGCCAGGCCGTGTCGCGCCGCGCGCCCGCACGCCTGTCACCGGAGGACCGCCGCGAACAATTGCTGGAGGTCGCGGCGCGGATCATCGTGCAGGACGGCCTGCATGCCTTGACCATCAAGCGGGTCGCTCGGGACGCCGGGCTCACCGCGCCGCGCGCCTACCACTTTTTCCCGACTGTCGATAACCTGATGGCCGAGTTGGCCCGCCGGGAGTTGCAGGCCATCCGCACGGCGCAGGCGCACCGGATCAACACCGCCGAGCGGCCAGCCGAACGTCTGCGCCTCTCCACCGTGACCTATCTTCGCCAGGTGGCCGAACGCGGGGTGCTGCTGCAGACCCTGCAGAACGCGCCCGCCGTGCGCCGCGCCCTGCGCGCCGAGCAGCGTGCGATCCGGGCCGACAACACCAACGTCGTGGCCACGCGGTTCAGCGACAGCCACCACGTTCCCTCCGACGTTTCCCGCGCCGCGACGACGGTGCTCACCAGCGCGGTGCTGCGGACGGGACGCATCCTGGCGCGGGGGCGGCTGGACCTGTCGCTCGCAGAGACCCTGGCCGCCGACATCGTCGAGGCCGGCAACCGGCGGCTAGCCGCGCGGTTCGAGACCCCGCCGGGCAGCGACGTCGAGGACGCCTAGGACCAGTTCGCGACACAGCAGGGCGCCGCGCTCGAGATCAAGCTCCCCCTGAAAGGCGAGGCGGCCGCATTCCTCAGGCATGGTCATGCCGATGCTGAGACAGGCGATGGTCTCGCGCAGATCCAGGTCGATGGCCTCGCGAGCCTTGCGCGCCAGGCGCCCGGCCACACCAGCCCGGATGGCGGCGGCGCGCGGCGAGACATGTCCCACCATGAAACGGTCGCGCAGGATGATCTGGATCAGTGGGCCGGTCCTGGCCACGTGGCGATAGTAGATGTCCGCCACATCGCCGGCCGCCGTCGCCAGGTCGGGCGCGCCGACAGCTGCGTCCAGGGCGCCGGCGACATCTTCCAGCGAGCGCTCCAGCAGAGCGTTGTAGAGATCCCAGGGCTCCGGGAAATAGCGATAGATCAAGGCCTTGCTGACCTTGGCCGCCTGGGCCAGCGCCTCGACGCCCACCGGCAGGACGCCCTGCCCCAGCACCCGCTCGGCGGCCACGTCCAGCAGCTGAGCGCGGCGCTCGTGAGGCGGCAACCGCTGTCCCCGTCGCGGTCGCTTCGAGGTCACGGCCAAGCGCGCATCCGCCGAACTGTCGCGTGATCGCTCATGGGCATGCCGCCGTTCCGATTCGACTGTCGGTGCAGTCTAGCGCCAGCCGGACCTGTGCGGCGCCCCGTTCGAGAACCGAAGCCCGTCGTTGTTAGTGCGAATGTCATTAAACCGGTTGTCTCGCCGGATCGCTGGTGCAATGCTTTGACCACAAGAAGACCGGGAGGAGACGGCATGCCCTATGCTTCGGGACGCGTGTTCCACGACGCCGACAGCCACGTCATGGAGCCGGCCGACTGGTTGGCGCCCTTCGCCGAAGAGGACATGAAGGAGCGGCTGACGCGCCGCGACCCGCCCTCCACCCGGCCGCCCGTCGAGGCGCCGAAGGAGAAGGTGATCGAGGGGCTGATCGCGGGGCCCAAGGGCCGCCTGGCCTACGGTTCCTGCGACACCGCCGAGCGTATCCGGGCCATCGAGGAGCTGGGCTTCGCCAGCCAGTTGGTCTTCCCCACCTCCGCCCTGCGTCCGTTCCGGACCAGCAAGGACGAGGATATCCTCTATGCCGGCGCGCGGGCCGCCAACCGCGCCATGGCCCACTTCTGCGGCGACCCGCGCCTGCTGGGCGTCGCCTATGTGCCGCTGGACAATCCGGCCCGCGCGCTCGAAGAGGCCCAGGAGGCCATTCGCCTCGGCTGCAAGGCCATCTGGGTGCCCTCGACGGCGGCGGGCGACAAGTCTCCGGGCCACCCCGACCTCGACCCCTTCTGGGCCTTGCTGGCGGCCAAGAAGGTCCCCTTCGTCCTGCACATCGGCGCGGGCTCCCGCACCCTGCCTCAGGAATACGTCAACAACGGCAAGGCCAAATCGCCCGACCTGCACGGCGGCGGCGAGAACCTGCGGTTCAAGGACTATGTCGCCCTGCCCCACTCCGCCGAGATGTTCCTTGGCGCGCTGGTCTATGACGGCCTCTTTGACCGTCAGCCTGACCTGAAGGGCGGCGCCATCGAGTACGGCGCCTACTGGGTGCCGGGGTGGCTGCGCCAGATGGACATGGGCGCGCGCTCCTTCGGCCGCACCGACCCCTACCTGCAGAACCTCTCGGCCAAGCCCTCGGAGATCATCCGGCGGCAGGTCAAGTTCACGCCCTTCCCCGGCGAGGACGCCGGCTATCTGATCCGCGACAGCGGCGCCGACCTCTACATGTTCTCCAGCGACTACCCGCACCCGGAGGGGACCAACGATCCCATCGGCCGGTTCGAGCGCACCTTCGGGGACTTGGGCGAGGCTGACCGGGACGCCTTCTACCGCGCCAATTTCGAAGAGATGATGGGCGGACTCTGACGCCGCCTTTCGCAAGGGAACACGCCATGACCGACGCGACCACGCATGACCAGATCACCGGTCCCTTCCGGGCGCCGCACAATGGCTTCCAGGCGGCTCCAGGCTCCATCCACAATGACGAGGTGGCCTCCAAGCTCGGCTTCAAGGGGGGCACGGTTCCAGGCTCGGTCCACATGGATCAGTTCGGCCCCATGCTGCTGGAACTCTATGGCGAGGCCTGGTTCGAGACTGGCAATCTCTCCCTCCACTTCGCCCAGGCGACCGTGGACAAGGAAGAGGTGCAGGCGATCGTCCATCCCGGCGAGCCTCGGGCGCGCCTGCAGATGTTCAATCGTTCGGGCCAACAGGTCTGCGTCGGCACCGCCTCGGCTGAGGCCCGCGACACCGGCTCGGAGGTCGCCCGCCGCATGGCCGAACAGACCGAGGCCGATCCGGCGACCTTGCGCATCTATGCCGACATCAAGGTGGGAGACACCACCGCCGACATCCCCATGAAGGTCAGCCGCGAAAGCTATGATGTCTCGCTCGGCCGCATCACCGAGCGGCTGGCGATCTATGACGAGAAGGGGGTGCTGTCGCCGGCCCACATCATCCGCCTGGCGCACATGAGCCGACCCTTTGTCCTGGCCAAGTCCAAGCAGCCCTATGTCGGCCTGTTCGGCGCGCTGGAGGTTCGGCTGTTGGCCGGCCCCGTCCTGGCGGACCGTGACTATGTGGGCCGCACCACCATGCGCAAGATCACCGAGAGCCCGCGCACGGAGAACGTCTGGTACGAGGTGGACATCGCCGATCCGCAAACCGGCAAGGACGTGGCCAGCGTCACCTTCATGATCCGCGCCATGAAGGCCTCTTCGCCCCTCTGGGGCTGAGCCCGGGCCCCAGTACAGGAAGAGTTGGCATGACCGACACGCTCATCGGCGACGACATCAAGGCTCGCGTGGACAAGGCCGTCGATGTGGGGATGGCCACCGCCGTCTGGGCCCAGGTTCACCCGGACAAGGTCGCGGTCTATGAGGGGCTGGACGGCCGCACGCGCAGCTTCGGAGAGCTGAACGCCAACGCCAACCGTTTGGTGCGGCTGATGCGGGCCCACGGACTGCAAGCCGGCGACGCCATCGCCCTGCTCTGCACCAATCGCATGGAATTCGCCGACGTGCTGTTCGCCTCCCTGCGCGGCGGCTTGCGGATGACGCCGGTGAACTGGCACCTGAAGCCCGAAGAGATGGCCTATGTCATCGACAACTGTGAAGCCAAGGCCCTGTTCGCCGACACCCGCGTAGCCGGCGCCGCCGAGGCGGCCGGCCAGTGCCCCCAGCTGAAGCTGAGGGTTTCCATTGGCGGCGACCTGCCGGGCTTCATGCCGTACGAGACCATCGACGACCACCCAGGCGAGGACCTCACCGATCCGGTGCGCGGCTCCACCATGCTCTATTCGTCGGGCACCACGGGTCGCCCGAAGGGTGTCTACAAGCCCAACGCCCAGGCGGTGGGCGGCTATGACGCCATCTACGACCGCGCCGTGGACAAGCACATCTGCACCGGCCCCGGCTACCACGCCTCGCCCCTGGCCGGAGACATCCGCCGGGCGCTGAACAACGGCGTGCCCACCGTGCTGATCGACAGGTGGGACACCGAGCAGGTCCTACGCACCATCCAGGAGCTGAAGGTCACCCGCGGCCATTTCGTGCCGATCATGTTCCAGCGGATGCTGGCCTTGCCGGCGGAGGTGCGGGCGAAGTATGACCTGAGTTCGCTCAAGCGCATCACCCACGGCGCGGCCCCCTGCCCGCCCGAGGTCAAGGCCGCCATGATCGAATGGATCGGCCCCAAGCTGTTCGAGTACTACGCCGGCTCAGAGGGCGGGGTCGGCTTCACCGTCAGCTCCGAGGACTGGCTGAAGCGCCCGGGCACGGTGGGCCGCCGGCCGCACAAGGCCGCCGCCCGCATCCTCGATGAGAATGGCGACGAGTGCCCGCCAGGCGTGCCCGGCGCGATCTATATGAGCCTCACCGACCAGGGTGGGTTCAGCTACTACAAGGACGACACCAAGACCGAGGCCAACCGCAAGGACGGCTACTTCACCATGGGCGACGTCGGCTATCTCGACGAGGATGACTGGCTGTTCCTCACCGGGCGCAGCGCAGAGACCATCATCGCCGGCGGGGTGAACATCTACCCGCAGGAGATCGACAACGAGCTGATCAAGCATCCTGCCGTCGAGGACAGCTGCACCGTCGGCGTGCCCCACGACGAGAGGGGCGAGGAGGTCCGGGCGGTCATCCAACTGAAGCCCGGGATCGAACCCACTGAGGCGCTGAAGCGGGAGATTCTGGACTATGCCGCCCGCGTGGTCGCCAAGTTCAAGGTCCCCCGCGCCGTGGACTTCGTCGAGGCCCTGCCCCGCAGCGAAGCCGGAAAAATCCAGCGCAACAAGGTCCGCGCGCCGTACTGGGAAGGCCGGTCTCGAGCCATCTGAGGACGGGGGAGACGCTAGGAGATAGGTCGACCTCGGCTGGGCGCACCGCCAGACCGTCAGGGCAACTTGGCGCGTCTCCGAGACCCAGTCGCCAAAGCCCCGGCCCACCGGGCTTCCAGCGAGATCAATCCGTCATCCGGCCTGGTCTGCGAAGGCCTAATTCGCCCCCCGAATGTGCTTGCCGGTGACCTCGCGCTCGAACTGCGCGAATGACAGCAGCACGTTGAGGGTCAACCGCCTGCACGCTTCACTCCGTGTCCACCTTGGGAACAAGGAAGCGCCCGGCGATCAGCGCCGCCTCGGTTCTGTTGCGGGCGCCAGTGAGCTTGAGAATGGTGTGGGTGTGGCTCTTGGCTGTGCCCAAGGTGATGCCGAGGGTGTCAGCTATCTCCTGGTTTCCCATCCCAATCGCGATGCATTTGAGCACCTCCAGCTGCCTCGGGGAAAGCTTGCCAACCAGTCGCGCCGCAGCACCTGACCGGGCGTCGAGCAGCGGCATCGCCGGAAACTGCTCACCGCCGGCGGCGACCGTTGCGACCGTTGCCTGAAACGCTTCAATCTCGAAGCTCTTGCAAGCATATCCCTTCGCGCCGGCGTCTTTCGCCTGCCTCGCGAACGACGGATTGACCCGGTCATCAATGGCGATCAGGCGGATCGGCGAGTGTCGCGCGATGAACCGTTCCAGGCCCTTGAAATCGTATCCAATGGAAAACAGGTCCACGAGGATAAGGTCAGGCTTCTCGCGTTCGATTTCCGCGCTCGCCTCGGACAGAGAGTTTGCGAAACCCGGCAAAATGAAGCCGCTGACGCTAGCGACGGCGCTTGCGATCGCGCCTCGACACATCGGCTTTTCCTCGAGAATCATCGCCGTTCGAACAACTGGCGACTCGATCGACCCTTTTGACAAACAGCACATCCCCCAAACCACGCACACCGCCCCGACCGCCTGGCTGCCATTACAGGTCAGTCGGTTTCGAGCGAGTTGCGATACCCACAATCGCTGCATGGGTAATCGGCTTGATGTATAATGGAAAGGCCGAAGAAATTTGATTTTCGTCAAATTTCAATAGATTCTACCGATCTATCCAAAGATGTAGATAGTACGATCTATGCAATAATATATAGTGTTGGTGTAGTTATAGTCATGGATCGCTAAAGGTGACCCTCCGATCTAGCAACTGCCAGTCTATGAACTTCACTATTTTAATAATAGACAACAGTCTGTCGCCACACGCTCGATGATCGCCTGGACTCATGAAGCTGAATGCTGACGCGCAATCGCTTCTCGGAGGGTCAAGCCGGTCCTCAGCAGGAGCTGCCGGGAGTCGCCTCGTCACCCTGGCCCGGGTTGCCGGCAGACCTCGAGCGCAGGCTGATACCGCACCCATCTGAAGGTCGGCCGACCCCTAGATCGCTGGCGCGGCTCCATCCAATGCGGCCTCCATGGCGATCAAGAGCTTGGCCGCGTCGATCGGCTTGCCGACAAGACCATCCATGCCGGCCTGCATGTAGGAACTCAGATGATAGGCCATCACATTGGCCGTCAGGGCGAGAATGGGCGTCCGTGCGCTCCCCCTTCCGGACTCCTCCTGGCGTATGATGCGGGTTGCGGTCAGCCCATCCATGACCGGCATCTGGGCGTCCATGAGGATCAGATCCCAGTCCGCCGCCCGCCAAGCCTCCACGGCTTCCGCCCCGTTCTCGACGACGACGGGGTTGAGGCCCGCCTGCTGAAGGATCGTCTGGATGACAATCCTGTTCACGGGGTTGTCTTCGGCGACCAGGATGCGGAGAGCGCCGGGATCGTCGAATGCCGCTTCGTCGGCCGCCGCGGCCTCCCGTGAAGTCGTCCGCTGGCGTTCCATCTGGGGCAACGGCAGCCTGGCGGTGAAGGTGGAGCCGACACCTTCCTCGCTCTCGACGGTGACGTCGCCGCCCATCAAGCGGGCGAGTTCGCGGGAAATCGCCAGGCCCAGGCCTGTGCCGCCGAACCTTCTGGTGATCGAGGGGTCAGCTTGGGTGAACTTCTGGAACAGGTCGCCGATCTTTTCTGGCGATATCCCAATCCCAGTGTCGCGGACGGAGAAGCGCAACTGGCCGTCCGCGTTCGACACCGCCAGGGCGACCAGCCCGTGGGAGGTGAACTTCAGGGCGTTGGAGGCCAGGTTGCTGACGATCTGGCGGACGCGCGTCGGGTCGCCCTTGAAGATCCCCTCGGCCTCCGGCGCGATCTCCAGGGTTAAGGCGACGTCCTTCCCGGCGGCCATGGCCTGGAGGTTGGCGAAGACGGCGCGGGCGATCTCGGCGAGGTCGACCTCCCCCGCCTCGATGGTCAGTTTTCCGGCCTCGATCTTGGAGATGTCCAGCAGGTCGTTGAGCAGGCT
>NZ_JAUYNW010000119.1 GCF_030698145.1 Phenylobacterium sp.
GTCCAAGGCGCTAACGATGTACGCGGTGATCAAAACCGGCGGAAAGCAGTACCGGGTCCAACCTGGCGATCTGCTGGTTGTCGAGAAGCTCGACGGTGAACCGGGCGCCAATGTGGCCTTCGGCGACGTGCTGATGCTGGGTGACGGCGAGGCGGTGACCCTCGGCGCCCCGATCGTCGACGGCGCCAGCGTCTCGGCGACCCTGATCGAAACCCGCAAGGGCGAGAAGGTGAAGATCTTCAAGAAGATCCGCCGCCAGGGCTATCGCCGCACCAAGGGCCATCGCCAGCATGAATCGGTGCTGCGCGTCACGGCCATCGCCGGCGCCGGCAAGACCGACAAGTGGGACGGGGTCGTCGACCTCACCACCAAGGCCATGCTGGACGCCCGCGCGCGGAACCTGAAGCACGTGATCACGAGCCTGGAAGGCGTCGCCGCCCCGGCCGCGGCCGCGGCCAAGGCCAAGGCGGCTCCGAAGGCCGCCGCGACCGACGAAGCCCCGAAGGCCGCCGCCCCGAAGAAGGCCGCGGCCCCCAAGGCCGAAGCCGCTCCGAAGGCAGCGCCGAAGAAGGCCGCCGCCAAGAAATCCGACGACGCCGCCGAATAGGCCCGGCGTCCACCAAGTTTAGGAGAGCACAATGGCTCACAAGAAATCTGGCGGCTCCTCGCGCAACGGCCGCGACTCGGCCGGCCGTCGTCTCGGCGTGAAGAAGTTCGGCGGCGAAGCCGTGGTCGGCGGCAACATCATCATCCGCCAGCGCGGCACCAAGTTCTTCGCCGGCGACAATGTCGGCATGGGCAAGGACCACACCCTCTTCGCGATGGCCGCCGGCGCCGTGAAGTTCATCACCAAGCGCAACGACCGCACCTACGTGAACGTGGTCCCGGCCGAGACGAAATAAGACGAGCCTCATACCGGGTTCGTCGCAAGGCGAACCGGGCAAAGAACTTCCGAGGGGGAGTCCGGAACGCCGGACTCCCCCTCGTTGTTTTTTCAGGGTCCCATCAGAGGACCGGGAGGTAGACCATGTGCGCCATCGAGATCGAGCCCGGCATCCGCACGCAGCGGCTGCGGCTGCGCCGGCCCCGCCGGGCCGACGCCGCGCGGATCGCCGAGTACTGCAACGACTTCGACGTGGCCAAGATGACGTCGCAGATTCCGCACCCCTACGGGATCGCCGACGCCCATGCCTTCATTGATCGGCAGGACTACAAGGACCCCGCCCGCGAGGTCACCTTCGCCATCGAACACCCTGAGGAGGGGTTCATGGGTATCCTCGGCTTCTTCGGAAACGCCGAAGGCCGTTCGGAGATCGGCTACTGGCTGGGCCGGCCCCACTGGGGCAAGGGCTACGCCACCGAGGCCGCCGATCGCGCGCTGGTCTGGGCCAGCCGCGAGTGGGGCCGCCGCTATGTCGTCGCCGGCCACGCCTGCGACAACCCAGCCTCGGGCGAGGTGCTGTGCAAGGTTGGCTTCCTCTACACCGGGGAGGTCAAGCTGCTGGCGTCGGCGGCCCGCAAGGGCGAGACGCCGGTTCGCATGATGGTCTGGCTGGCGTGACGGGCGGCGAGGGTTTCGACCTGGTAGATCGGGTTGGGGCAAGTCGTAGATGCTCCCCCTCTGGGGGAGCTGGCCCGAAGGGTCTGAGGGGGACTTTAACTCCCGCTGAGACCCGTCGAGTCGCTGTCGAAGGGCATTTTAGTCCCCCTCACCCGGCCATTCGGCCGGGAGCTCCCCCAGAGGGGGAGCATCTCCCCGTCGCGCGGAGCAGCGCGGCGAAGCCGCGCCTTCCTTGACGACGCCTGGGGGATCGACCTCCGCTTCTCTGTGCTACAAAAGGCCCCGATGAAATTTCTCGACGAGTGCAAGATCTACATCCGCTCCGGAAACGGCGGCGGCGGCGCCGTGTCGTTCCGGCGTGAGAAGTACATCGAGTACGGCGGCCCCGACGGCGGCGACGGCGGGCGGGGCGGCGACGTGTGGATCGAGGCGGTCGACGGCCTCAACACCCTGATCGACTTCCGCTACGCCCAGCACTTCCGCGCCGACACCGGCATCCACGGCATGGGCCGCAACCGCCACGGCGCGGCGGGCGAAGACATCGTGCTGAAGGTGCCGGTCGGCACCCAGGTGCTGGACGAGGACAAGGAAACCCTGGTCGCCGACATGGACAAGGCCGGCCTGCGCTTCCTGCTGGCCAAGGGCGGCAACGGCGGCTGGGGCAATGACCGCTTCAAGGGGCCGATCAACCAGGCGCCCAAGCACGCCAATCCCGGCCAGGACGGCGAGGAACGCTGGATCTGGCTGCGGCTGAAGCTGATCGCCGACGTGGGCCTGGTGGGTCTGCCCAACGCCGGCAAGTCGACCTTCCTGGCCGCCGCCAGCGCCGCCAAGCCGAAGATCGCCGACTATCCCTTCACCACCATCACGCCGAACCTGGGCGTGGTGGACCTGTCGACCAACGAGCGGTTCGTCATCGCCGACATCCCCGGCCTGATCGAGGGCGCTTCGGACGGGGCGGGCCTGGGCACTCGGTTCCTCGGCCACGTGGAGCGCACCGCCACCCTGATCCACCTGGTGGACGCCACCCAGACCGACGTGGTCGAGGCCTGGAAGACCGTGCGCACCGAGCTGGAGGCCTATGCCGACGAGCTGGGCGACAAGGTCGAGATCCTGGCGCTGAACAAGATCGACGCTCTCGACGAGAGCACGGTGGAGATGCAGCGCGAGGCCCTGGCGCAGGCGTCGGGCGCGGAGGTTCGGCTGGTGTCGGGGGTTTCGGGCAAGGGCGTGGTCGAACTGCTGCGCGAGGCCTACGCCATGGTCCTTGAGCGCAAGTCCGCCGCGGCCCAGGCCGACCCCACCGACGAGGCCAACACCGGCTGGATCCCCTGATGAGCGGGCTCACCCAAGCCAAGCGCATCGTCGTGAAGGTCGGCTCGGCCCTGGTGGCCGGCCCCGACGGTCCCGACCGCGCCTGGCTGGCGGCCTTCGCCGCCGACCTCGCCCGCCTCAATGCGCGGGGCCAGCAGGTGCTGGTGGTCTCCTCCGGCGCCGTGGCGCTGGGCCGCCGCCGGCTCTCCATCACCCGCAAGGCGCTGACCCTGCCCGAGAAGCAGGCCTGCGCGGCCGCCGGCCAGTCGGCCCTGATGCGCGCCTGGGAAGAGGCGCTGGAGCCCCACGGCCTGGCCGCCGCCCAGGTGCTGCTGACCCGCGACGACACCGAGGTGCGCCGCCGCTGGCTGAACGCCCACGCCACCCTCTCGACCCTGCTGGCGCTGGGCTGCATTCCGGTGATCAACGAGAACGACACCGTGGTCACCGAGGAGATCCGCTACGGCGACAACGACCGCCTGGCCGCCCGCGTGGCCCAGATGATCGGCGCCGACGTGCTGGTGCTGCTGTCGGACATCGACGGCCTCTACACCGCCGACCCGCGCCGCGATCCCGCCGCCCAGCACCTGCCTCGCGTCAGCCTCCTGACGGCCGAGATCGAGGCCATGGCCGGCGGCGCCAACGCCAGCGCCGGGGTCGGCACCGGCGGCATGGCCACCAAGATCGCCGCGGCCCGCATCGCCCAGGGCGCGGGCTGCGCCACGGTGATCACGCTGGGCCGCCGGCCCTCGCCCCTGGCCGCCATCGAGGCGGGCGAAACCGCCACGGTCATCGAACCTTCGGTCTCGGTGGCCGCGGCCTACAAGGCCTGGATCGCCGGGTCGCTGGCGCCGTCCGGGGCCGTGGTGGTGGACGCCGGCGCGGCGCGCGCGCTCGCCACCGGCAAGAGCCTGCTGGCCGCCGGGGTCCGCGCCGTGGAGGGCCGGTTCGGCAAGGGCGACGCCGTGCGGGTGGTCGACGAGGCGGGCGCCGAGATCGGCCGCGGCCTGGCGCGCTACGACGCCGCCGACGCCGAGAAGATCTGCGGCCTGAAGTCGGACGCGATCGAGGCGGTATTGGGTTTCACCTCAGGCCCCCTGATCCACGCCGACGACCTGGCGCTGAGCGCGGCGCGCGCGCCGGCCTAGCGCAACTTTTCCTCCCCCGTCTACGGGGGAGGGGGACCGCCGCTAGGCGGTGGAGGGGGCGGCCTCATGCGCCGAGCCCAGTCTCGCCCCCTCCACCACGCCTGCGGCGCGGTCCCCCTCCCCCATTCGCTGCGCGATGTGGGAGGAAAAGGAGATCCGACGATTTGCGAGGCGCTCGAAAGGGGCCTAGTAAACCTCAACTTGAGCATATGGGCGCGTGATGGACGACGCGGCGGCGAGACCTTCGGCTGAAGCGGCGGCGTCCCGGACCGGGCGGCTGGAGAGGCTCGTCCCGGGTCAGGCCGTGCCGTTCGGCGGCGACCGGGTGGCCTATGTCTCGCAGGCCCTGGCCGACGCCTTCCAGCCGGGCGACCGGCTGGTGGAGGCGCAGGGCGACCTGCTGCACGTCCCCGCCGTGATCCAGACCCTGGCCGCCGACGCGGTCGCCCGAGCGCACGGCGCCTTCCAGGGGCTGAGCGGGGTCAGCGACGCGGCGATCACCGAATTCTTCCAGGGCTTCGCGGCCCGGCTGGCCGACGACGGGGTCTGGGCCGCCATCGCCCAGGCCAACGCGCAGGATGTCGCCAGCGCCCAGGCGCGCGGCCGGTCGACCACGCGGCTGAAGGTCGGCGACGCCATGCGCCGCGACATGATCGCGGGCCTG
Organism: Phenylobacterium sp.; assembly: GCF_030698145.1. Classification (GTDB taxonomy): domain Bacteria; phylum Pseudomonadota; class Alphaproteobacteria; order Caulobacterales; family Caulobacteraceae; genus Phenylobacterium. The sequence goes on from NZ_JAUYNW010000119.1 coordinate 4,688, forward strand.
GAGGTCTGGCGCGACGCGCCGGCCAGCCGCGGCCGGGTGCTGGAGCGGGTCGAGCACCCGGGCTGGAGCGTCGAGCAGGTCGCAGCCCCGCTGGGCGTGGTGGGCTTCATCTTCGAGGGCCGGCCCAATGTCTTCGCCGACGCCACCGGCGTGCTGCGCACCGGCAACACCGTGGTGTTCCGCATCGGATCGGACGCGCTGGGCACCGCGCGCGCGATCGTCGAACAGGCGCTGGACCCCGCCCTGAAGGCCGCCGGCCTGCCGCAGGGCGCCGCGGCCCTGGTCGACAGTCCGGCCCACGCCGCCGGCTGGGCGATGTTCTCCGATCCGCGCCTAGCGCTGGCCGTGGCGCGCGGCTCCGGCCCGGCCGTGGCGCAGCTGGGCGCCATCGCGCGCCAGGCGGGGACGCCTGTCAGCCTGCACGGCACGGGCGGCGCCTGGCTGGTGGCCGACGCCTCGGCCGACGCCCAGCGCTTCAAGGCCGCCGTCTACCACTCGCTGGACCGCAAGGTCTGCAACACGCTCAATGTCTGCGCCATCGTCGCCGAGCGGGCCGCCGACCTGATCCCGGTGTTCCTGGAGGCGCTGAGCGCCGCCGGCGCGCGCCGCGACGGGGTGAAGCTGCACGTGGTCGAGGGCGGCGAGACCTTGCTGCCCGACGCCTGGCGCAAAGCGCGCATCATCGTCGGCCGCGCCGAGGGGCCGGCCGAGGAGGACCAGGTCGCGATCCTGGCGCGCGAGGACCTGGGCCGCGAATGGGAATGGGAGGAGACGCCGGAGCTCTCCCTGGTGATCGTCGAGAGCCTGGAGGAGGCGGTCGGCCTCTTCAACAGCTACAGCCCGCAGTTCGCCGCCAGCCTGATCGCGCAGGACGCCGAGGCCCAGGAGCGGTTCTATGCGGCGATCAACGCGCCCTTCGTCGGCGACGGCTTCACCCGCTGGGTGGACGGCCAGTTCGCCCTGGACCGGCCGGAACTCGGCCTCTCCAATTGGGAGCATGGCCGGCTGTTCGCGCGCGGCGGGGTGCTGTCGGGCGACGGGGTGTTCACCGTCCGCGCCCGGGTGCGCCAGACCGACCTGGACCTGGATCGCAACCCCGACACGGCCAAGCCGCTTTGAAGGATCGGGCGGGGTATCGGGGAGACGCGAATGTGGTTCGCGGGGCCCGCTAGGCGCCGTCCCGCCGCCGGGCGACCGGCGGCGCTCAGGCTCGGCTTCCACCTGGAGCCGGGGATGCGGGTCGGCCTCTATGGCGGCTCGTTCAACCCGGCCCACGAGGGCCACGCCCACGTGGCCGAGACCGCGCGGCGCAGGCTGGGCCTGGACCGGGTGATCTGGCTGGTCTCGCCGCAGAACCCGCTGAAGTCCTCGGCCGAGACCCTGCCGCTGAAGGACCGCATGACCGGCGCCCGGGGCCTGGCCCGCAGCCGGGCGATGATCGTCTCGGACGCCGAGACGGCCACCGGCTCGCAATACACCATCGACACCCTGCGGGCGCTGAAGGCCCGGTTCCCGCGGGTGAAGTTCGTCTGGATCATGGGCGCCGACAGCCTTGCGACCTTTCACCGCTGGCGGGGCTGGACCCAGATCATGGCCGAGGTCCCGGTGGCCGTGGTCTCGCGGCCGTGGATCTCGCTGAAGAGCCGGTTTTCCCCCGCCGCGCGGCGGTTCGCTCATGCCCGGGTGGCCCCGCGGCAGGCCCGGCTGCTGCCCGGCGCCACGCCGCCGCGCTGGGTCTTCCTGACCGGGCCGCTGAATTTCCAGTCCTCCACGGCCATGCGCGAGCGGATGCGGCAGGGCCAGAGCTGACGTCTTCGTGAGCTTGGGCTGACCATGCCGGCTTTCCGTGCTACGAGGGGGTTCATAGCGAGGCTACAAAGGAGCGACCCCGCTGAGCCCTGACCCTGCGCCTAGCGCGCAAGAAGCCGCTGTTTCTCAGGCTTCCCTTGATACCCAGGCGCGGATTTCCGCCCTGGAGGATTTGATCCTGGCGCGTCTCGACGACGACAAGGCCCAGGATGTCGTCTTCATCGATTTGAAGGGCAAGAGCGCGGTGGCCGATGGCCTCGTCGTCGCGTCGGGCCGTTCGCATCGCCATGTCGGCGCCATGGCCGACCACCTGCTGCGCGCCCTGAAGGAACAGGGCTACGGCAAGGCCCGGGTCGAGGGCATGCCCCATTGCGACTGGGTGCTGATCGACACCGGCGACGTGATCGTCCACCTGTTCCGTCCCGAGGTCCGCCAGTTCTACAACATCGAGAAGATCTGGTCGGTCGACGCGCCGCACCGCACCGCCTCGAGCTGACCGCCCTTCCGCCTAAGTGAAGATCACGATCCTCGCCGTCGGACGCCTGCCGCGCTCGCCGGAAGCCGATCTCGTGAAACTCTACGCCGACCGCGCCACCGCCGCGGGCCGGGCCCTGGCGCTGGGGCCGGTCGAGGTGGTGGAGGTCGAGGCCCGCAAGCCGGGCAAGGCCGCCGAGGCCGAGGTCCTGCGCCCGCACCTGGACGGCGCCCATGTCATCGCCTGCGACGAGCACGGGACGCAGCGGAGTTCGCGGGACTTCGCCGGCCAGCTGGCGCGGCTGCGCGACGATGGGACGCGCCGGCTGGTGCTGATGATCGGCGGGGCCGACGGCCTGGATCCCGCCCTGCTGGCGCAGGCGCACGGCAAGCTCGCCTTCGGGCCGCAGACCTGGCCCCATGCGCTCGCTCGGGTCATGCTGGCCGAGCAGGTCTACCGCGCCGCGACCATCCTGGCCGGCGGGCCCTATCACCGCGACTGAGGGCCTCGAATTGAGCAATATGGCGAGCGGGTCTATCCCTTGGGCATGATGCTGGCTCGTCCCGCCGTGCTGGGCCTTTCCGCAGCGCTCGCCTTCACCGTGGTGGCGCTGGCCGCCGACGACGACCGCGCGCGGCTGGAGAAGCTCAATGTGCGCGAGACGGTGCTGGCCGCCGAGCAGGGCCGCAACCTCAACCGCCTGGCCCGGCTGCTGACCGTGCTGGCCCAGTTCCGCCGCGACCCGCCGCCGGCCCTGCTGGTCAGTCCCGATGACGCCGTGGACGCCGTGCGCGCCGCCATCCTGGTCAAGGCGATCACGCCGGAGCTGCAGCGCCGGGCGCGGGCCTATTCCGCCGAGGCCAGCCAGATCGCCCGCCAGCGCCGGTTGGCCGCGGTGGCGAGCGAGGCCCTGTTCACCGCAGATTCCCGCGCCGCCGAGCAGCGCGGCGAGACCACCCCGCCCGGGGCGGCCCTGGCCCTGCGCCCGGCGCTCGACACCGCCATGTCGGCGCCCGAGGCCCTGGTCATGCCCACCGCCGGGACCCTGGCCCACCGCTTCGGCGAGCCGTTACCCGGCGGGGGCCGCACCAACGGCCTGACCATCGCGACCGCAAAAGGCGCCCGCGTGACGGCGCCGGGCGCCGGTCTGGTGCAATATGTGGGGGCCGTTAAGGGTTGGGGGGTCATATTGATCTTGAGATTGCCGGGTGGATACCATCTGGTGTTGGCAGGGCTAGACCGGGCGACCGTCGGTATCGGACAATCGGTCGCGGCGGGAGCGCCTGTCGGACGGATGCCGGATGGGAGACAATCCCCGTCCGAGCTCTATCTGGAGGTCCGGGAAGGCGGCGCGCCCGTCGACCCGGAACGCTGGCTGAGAACCGGGGCGACGACAGCCTCGGGGAATTGATGCGTCTGCGGCGCCTTTTCGCCGCAAGGGAGGCTTAAGGGCCTGATATGCGAAAGTACCTGTTGATTGGGGCTTCGGCCTTCGTGCTCGGCGCCGGCTCCATGGCTTACGTCAGTCAGGCCGCGCTGGCCTCCGGCCAGCCCAAGACCCAGACCTATAAGACGCTGCAGCTGTTCGGCGATGTCGTGGACATCGTGGAGCGCCAGTACGTCACCGAGGTCGACGACGAAAAGCTCATCGAGGCGGCCATCGACGGCATGCTGACCTCGCTGGATCCGCATTCCGGCTACCTCAATCCCGACAGCTTCGACGACATGCGCGACCAGACGCGCGGCGAATATGGCGGTCTCGGCATCGAGGTCACCAGCGAGGACGGCGTGGTCAAGGTGATCTCGCCCATGGACGGCACCCCGGCCTTCAAGGCGGGCGTCAAGGCCGGCGACTTCATCACCGCGGTGAACGGCGAGAGCGTGCTGGGCCTGTCGGTCAACGAGGCCGTCAAGCAGATGCGCGGCAAGCCGGGCGAACTGGTGACGCTGACCATCGCGCGCGAGAAGACCGAGCCCTTCGACGTGAAGATCGTCCGCGAGGTGATCAAGCCCAGGTCGGCGGTCGCCAAGATGGAAGGCGACTACGGCTACCTGCGGGTCTCGGCCTTCAACGAGAAGACCACCGACGAGGCCGAGGCGGCGCTGGCCGACCTGCGGGCCAAGAACCCCGGCATGAAGGGGCTGATCCTCGACCTGCGCAACAATCCGGGCGGCCTGCTCGACCAGGCGGTCGGCATCTCCGACCTGTTCCTGGATGGCGGCGAGGTGGTCTCCCAGCGCGGCCGCGATCCGCGCGACATCGAACGCTACAACGCCCGCACCGGCGACGCGGCCGGCGGCCTGCCCATGGTGGTGCTGATCAATTCCGGCTCCGCCTCGGCGGCCGAGATCGTGGCCGGCGCCCTGCAGGACCGCAAGCGCGCCGAACTGGTCGGCCTGACCAGCTTCGGCAAGGGCTCGGTCCAGACGGTGATCCCGCTGCACGGCGGCATCGACGGGGCGCTGAAGCTGACCACGGCGCGCTACTACACGCCCTCGGGGCGTTCGATCCAGAAGACCGGCATCGAGCCCGACCTCGAGGTCGCCGAGACCCGCGACGAGGCCCAGCGCATCGCCAACCGGGCCTTCCAGTTCTCCGAGGCCTCGTTCCGCAACGCGCTGAACGCCGAAGAGGGCAAGAAGCGCATCGGCGCCCATGAGCCCGCCGAGGCCCCGCCCACCGACTTCGACACCAAGACCGGCGACTTCCAGCTCGCCCGGGCCAAGGACGTGCTGCGCTACGGCTCGGTGGCGGCGACGCCCAAGCTGCCGAAGCCGGCGCCGAAGATGGCCGCGATCACCGCGCGCCCGCCCAGCGCCGAGCCGCCGGCCACCAAGAAATAGGACGGTTCCCTCCCCGCGCCCGCCGCGGGGAGGCCCTCTGCCTGTTCACTGTATAAGTCGTTGTTAACCATAACCGTGTGAGGCTGCGGACCTGGAACGTTCCGTGATCGCGCGCATGTTTTCGACAAAAAACCTCATCCCCGCCATGGCCGCGTCGAGCGACGGTTTCCGTCCGCCGGACGTCGTTCTGCGCGCGCTGAACAACCCGCACCTGACCGCCGGCGCGGCCGGAGGGATGCTGTTGATCACCCTGCTGGCGGTCATCGCCCTGCTGGGCGATCCGGGCGCCAGCACCCCGGTGGTGCGGCTGTCCCTGGCCAAGGTCCAGGGCATGGCCGCGCCTCCCGGATGGCGCGAGGCGCTCACCGCCCCGCCGCGCGAGCCGGTGATCACCGAGGACATCTTCCGCCTGTCGGAGACCCCGCTCGGCCCCGACGGCGCCTTCGGCGGCCACGCCACCATCACCATGGCCGGCGGCCGCGCCTTCCACGCCGCCGATCCCCTGGCCCAGGCCCCGCTGGCCGGCTTCCACATCCAGGGCCCCGGCGGACCGCTGCCGATCATCGCCGCCGACGGCAAGACCCCGGCCCAGGCCTATGCGCGGCCCTTCGCCTCCAACGGCCGGCCCAAGGTCGGGCTGGTGATCGGCGGGCTGGGGCTCAACGCCCAGGCCACCCGCCAGGCGATCGACGGCCTGCCGCCCGAGATCACCCTGTCGTTCGTGCCCTACGCCGAGGGCCTGCAGGGCTGGATCGACCTGGCCCGCGCCGCCGGCCACGAGGTGCTGCTGGAAACCCCCATGGAGCCGGTCGACTATCCCGACAACGACCCCGGCCCCTACACCCTGATGGCCACGGCCCAGGGCAATGAGACGGTCAGGCGGCTGGAATGGGTGTTGTCGCGCGCCACCGGCTATTTCGGCGTGACCAACTATCTGGGCTCGCGGTTCCTGGCCTCCGACACCGGCATGAACGCCTTCACCGGCGCCCTGAAGGGCCGGGGCCTGGCCTTCATCGACGACGGCCAGGCGGCCCGGCGCGGCGGCGGCATCCCGCGCGCCTCGGCCACCCGGATCATCGACGAGCAGCTTTCCGGCGAGGCCATCGACCAGCAACTTCTGCAGGTCGAGGCCTTCGCCCTGCAGAACGGCCAGGCCCTGGGCTCGGGTTTCGCCTATCCTGTGACCCTTTCCCAGGTCGCGTCCTGGGCTGAATCGGTAGAATCTCGCGGTTATCAGCTGGCGCCGGCTTCCGCCCTGACCACGCGTCGCTAAATGGGATGAGATGATCCACGACCTATCCGCCTATCGCCCGAATGTGGGGGTGGTGCTTTTCCACCCCGACGGACGGGTGTGGCTGGGTCGCCGGTACGCCGCCCCGGAGCCCTATAACTGGCAGTTCCCGCAGGGCGGGGTCGACGAGGGCGAGGACCTGACCCAGGCCGCCTTCCGCGAGCTAGCCGAGGAGACCGGGGTCACCTCGACCACCCTGCTCGGCCGCACCGACGGCTGGCTGGCCTACGACTTCCCCCCCGAGCACAACGGCTCGAAGATCGCCAAGGGCTGGAAAGGCCAGCGCCAGGTCTGGTTCGCCCTGCGCTTCGACGGCGACGAGCGCGAGATCGACCTCACCGGCCACGGCCACCCCGAGTTCGAGGACTGGCGCTGGGGCCGGCTGGAAGAGGCCCCGGCCCTGGTCGTGCCGTTCAAGCGCGCCACCTATGAAGCCGTGGTGCGGGCCTTCCGCGACTTCGGCCGCTTCCGGGGGCAGGCGGCCTGAGCGGTTCCCCACGATCTGACGCGGCGCCGGTGATCATGGTGCATGGCGCCTTCTGCGGCGGCTGGGCGTTCGAGACCTTCCGCGCGCCGTTCGAGGCCGCCGGCCACACGGTGCTCACACCCGATCTGCGTGGTCACGGCCAGGCCGACCGGCCCGAGGCCGTGGTCGGGGTCTCCATGACCGACTACGCCAAGGACATCGCGGCCCTCTGCGCGGCGCAGGACCGGCCGCCGATCCTCATCGGCCATTCCCTGGGCGGACTGGTGGCCCAGCTCGCCGCCCGCCGCGCCAAGCCGGCCGCCGTGGTCCTGCTGGCGCCCTCGGCGCCCTGGGGCGTGGCCGGTTCATCGGTGGAGGAGGCGGTCACCGCCTTCGGCCTGCACATGATGGGCGCCTTCTGGGCCCAGGCGATCAACCCCGACCGGTCGCTGATGCGCCAGTACAGCCTCAACCGGATGCCGAAGGGCGACCGCGAGGCGGTGGTCGAGCGCCTGCGCTCCGAGAGCGGCCGGGCGCTGTGGGAGACGCTGAACTGGTGGCTGGACCCGTTCATGACCACCGGCGTGGGCGCGGGGCCCCTGCCGGCCCCGACCCTGGTGCTGTGCGGCGAGCGCGACGTGGTCCATCCGCCGGGCACCGTGCGCCAGACCGCCGAACGGATCGGCGGCGCCTACCGCCAGCTTCCCGGCATGAGCCACTGGCTGCTGGGCGAGCCCGGCTGGGAGGATGTCGCCGGCCAGGTCCTGGCCTGGCTGGACGAGGTGGCGGCGGCGGACGCGGCCTGAGCTGACGGCATGGAGTCCTAGGTTCGGCCATTTTCGCGTTTGAGGAGGCCGGCGACGGCCGCTACTCGGCGGGACGCCCGTGGCGGCTTTCGACCGATTGCGGACCTCGCGGTAGTCGGTTTGGCTCGGCTAGGCCTAGAATACCCGGCGTCGACGCTTGCTCTAAGCTGCGATGCGGCATGCTTCGCTGAGCATTTTCGGAATCACAGATGCCGTTCGTGACGAGCCGCGACAGTCAAATCCACTATTCGGTAGAGGGGGCGGGGCCTCTAGTGGTCCTCCTGCATGGCTTGCTTAGCAATGCGAAGAGCTGGAAACGCTGGGGCTTTGTCGATGCCCTTGCAGACAGCTACTGCGTGGCCTGCATAGATTCACTAGGCCACGGCCAGAGTGACAAGCCTTCCGACGAAAGGCTCTATAGTCTCGAGGCTAGGTCGCGTGACGTCGTGGCCGTGATGGACGCGTTGGGTTTTGAGAAAGCCCATGTTCTGGGCTATTCGATGGGCGGCTGGCTTTCTGTAGGCGTCGCCAAATACCATCCCCACCGGCTCTCTTCTTTGATTGTCGGCGGCTGGGACATCCTGCATGGCGTCGAAGCAACCAGCTCTTCTCCCGTTGGCGGTCGGGTGAACTTCAGAGATCAAATTGCGACGGCGCGGGTCGACGCTCCAGCTATGGTCAAATGGGTGACGCCGGAGGCCGAGCCGGGTCTTTGCGCTTGCTGGGACGCACTCGCCGACCTCAGTCACGCTCGCGACGCTGTCGTGAACGCGGGTGTCCCGGTGCTGCTCTGGAGCGGACGGGACGATCGCAACCACGAACCGATGCGAACGTTCGCGGCGACGGAAACCCTTCAATTTCTATCGACTAGTGGTGATCACCAGAGCGTTATCTGGCAGCACGGGGCGGAGAGCAGCGGAGGGGTTCGCGCGTTTCTTGATGCTCACTCCTGTTAGAATCTGCCGCACAGCCGCCGAGAGGCGTTGAGACCGCCGGACGAAGGCCCAGTTTCCACCCATAGCGGCCACTCCGAGCGTCCGCTCTCGGTCTCGGCTATTCAACTTGCACGACCTAGATCCTCCCCCAGCGCGTAGCGCGGTTAGGGGCCCCGCCCTTCGCGAGGCGAAGGGCGTTCTTCGCGGCGATCGACAAATCGTTGTCGATCGCATCCGGCTCGCAAGCGCGAGCCGGCGCTCATCACGGTGGCGCGTCGCCTCTATCGGCGACGTGATGGAGGGGGCTGACGTCCGCAAACAAGAGTCAAAGTCCCCCTCAGTCAGCTTCGCTGACAGCTCCCCCAGAGAGGGAGCATCTTCGACGGAGGCCCTCGCCCTTAGTGGACGAGCTCGCCGCCCTTCTTGGCGGGGGCGGCGGCCGTGGCGGCGGGAGCCGGCGGGGTGGCGGCGGCGTTGGCCGGAGCTCCAGCCGGAGCCGCGGTCGGGGCGCCAGCCGCGGCCGGAGCCGCAGCGCCCTCGGCGGCCGGAGCCGCCGCGGCCACGGGGTTCGGCGCCGGGATCGGCAGGTTCGAGCCCTGGGCGTTCAAATAGGCGATGAGGTTGACGCGCTCTTCGGGCTTCTTGAGGCCGACGAAGGTCATCTTGGTGCCGGCTACGTGCTTCTGCGGCGCCTTGAGGAACTCGGCAAGGTCGGCGAACTGCCAGGTCCCGACAGCCGCGCCGTGCGCGGTCATGCCCGAGGAATAGGCGAAGCCGGCATGGGCGCCGGGCTTCTTGCCCAGGACGGCGTGCAGGTTCGGGCCGGTGCCGTTCGGGCCGCCGGCGTCGACCGTGTGGCAGGACTTGCACTTGGCGAACACCGCCTCGCCGGCCTTCAGGTCGGCGGTCGGCAGGACCGTGCCCCAGTCGATCGGGGCCTCGGCCGTGGCGCCGCCGGCGGTGTCTTCCACCACGGCGATGGCGTAGCCGGGCTTTTCAACCTCGTGGCTGGCGAACACGCCTGCTGAAATTTCGCGAAGGCCGACAATGGCCAGACCGGTCGCCAGCACAGCGCCGGCGACTTTGTTGAACGTAAGGTCGCTCATAGTCCTGAAATCGGCCCTCTTATCGGCCGGCACGGAGGCCGACGTAAGCGCGGGAATCCCCGCCCCTTATTGCGCCCGGCTCTCTTACACGCTACCGCCGCCCGCGCAACCGGCCAGTTGGTCGCTCATGGACACACATGAACCCGATCATCCTGATCCCCGCGCGGATGGCGGCCACCAGGCTGCCCGGCAAGCCCTTGGCGGATATCGAAGGCGTGCCGATGATCGTCCGTGTGCTGCGCCAGGCGCAGGCGGCCGGCATAGGCCCCGTGGCCATCGCCGCCGGTGACGCCGAGATCGTCGAAGCGGTGCGCGCGGCGGGCGGAGAAGCGGTGCTGACCGACCCGGACCTGCCCTCGGGCTCGGACCGAATCATCGCCGCGCTAAACGTACTCGACCCCCAGGGCCGCCATGACGTGGTGATCAACCTGCAGGGCGACATCCCCTTCCTGGCGCCGGCGGTGGTGCAGGCCGCCGCGGACCTGCTGGCCGATCGGCCAGACTGCGACCTCTCCACGGTGATGGTCGCCGAATCGGACCCGGCCGAGCGGACCAATCCCGACATCCCCAAGGTGGTGGCCGCCATGGCCCCGGACGGCCGCAGCGGCCGGGCGCTCTATTTCACCCGCTCGGTGCTCTATGGCGACGCGCCGGTCTGGCTGCACCACGGGGTCTACGGCTATCGGCGCGAGGCGCTGGAGCAGTTCACGCAGAGCCCGCCCTCGCCGCTGGAGCTGCGCGAACGGCTGGAGCAGCTCCGCGCCCTGGAGATGGGCATGACCATCTGGGCCGCGGTCATCGACGAAGCCCCGATCTCGGTGGATAACCCCGCCGACCTCGAACGCGCCCGCCAGTACGCAAGGAAGAACCCATGACCAAGGGACGGATCGCCTTCCAGGGCGAGCTCGGCGCCAACAGCCATGAGGCCTGCGTCGCGGCGTTTCCCGAGATGCAGCCGGTTCCGCACGCCACCTTCGAAGAGGCGTTCGAGGCGGTGAAGTCCGGCGATTGCCAGCTGGGCATGATCCCGGTGGAGAACTCCATCGCCGGGCGGGTGGCCGACGTGCACCACCTGCTGCCGTCGTCGGGGCTGAGGATCGTGGGCGAAAGGTTCAAGCCGATCCACTTCCAGCTCATGGCCAATCCCGGCGTGAAGCTGGAGGACATCAAGACCGTCACCTCCATGCCCATCGCCCTGGTCCAGTGTCGCAAAACCATCCGCCGGCTGAAGCTGAAGACGCAGGCCGTGGGCGACACGGCGCTGGCCGCCAAGCTGCTGGCGGCCGAGCCCGACCCCACGCGGGCGGCGATCTCCCCGGCGCTCGCCGCCGAGCTCTATGGCCTGGAGATCCTGGCCCGGGACATCGAGGACGAGCACCACAACACCACCCGCTTCCTGGTGATGACCGCCGACAAGGACCCGGCCCCGCCGCCCTTCACCACGCCTTGCGTGACCAGCTTCGTGTTCCGGGTCCGCAACCTGCCGGCGGCGCTCTACAAGGCCATGGGCGGGTTCGCGA
>NZ_JAUYNW010000089.1 GCF_030698145.1 Phenylobacterium sp.
CGACGGTCTCGACGGTGCGGCGGCCGGCCGCTGGCGTGATGAGCGCCTCGGCCGGCCGCTCTGCAAATCTAGCGCAAGCCAAATACACGAGGTGGCGCGTCGCCTCTATCGGCGACGTGACGGAGGGGGTTGCAGCCCACAGAAAAGAGTCAAGGCCCCCTCAGTCAGCGGAGTTCATCCTCGGGCCGACCTCCGGTCGGACCCGGGGGCTGACAGCTCCCCCAGGAGGGGAGCAACTGGGGAGGCGCGACCCTACCTCGGGATGTCGCGGATCTTGGTCAGGGCCACCTGCCGATAGACGGCGGTGATCTCGAAATACTGCCGGAACACGGCGTGGAAGTGGTCCACGGCTTGTTTCACGCCGGGCCCGCCGATCTCGCTCTCGTCGTGCCAGTAGTCGTCCAGCACCATCATGCCGCCGACCTCGAGCAGGGCCGCGCAATAGGCCAGGTCCACCCCCACCGCCCAGGCGGTGTGCGATCCGTCGATATAGATAAGGTCGAGCTTCTCGCCGGCCTCCAGCATCTTGGGCAGTTCGTAGGTGGAGAAGCCCTTGCGGGCGGTCAGGTTGTCGAACTTCAGCTTGGCGACGTTGCGCTGGAAGCGCGGCTCGACGGCCAGGTACTTCTCTTCCGGATTGAGCTCTTCGTCGAACCAGGGGTCGATCACGGTGACGTTCAGCCGGGCCGGCAGCAGCCAGTCCATGAAAGCCAGGTTCTTGCCCTCATAGGCGCCGATCTCGAGATAGCGGATCTGGCCCCTGTCCTTGGCGAAGGCGCGCAGCAGCGGCGAGACGAAGCGGAAATTGTTGTCGGCCCAGGCTTCGGTGAACTCGAAGCCCATGGCGCCGCAATGGGCGGCGAAAGCCGCGGCCTCCTCGTCGGCGCGCGGGGTGGCCAGCATGGTCCTGGCGAACTGCGGCGCGAACCGTCCGTTGAACGTCGCGAGCGCGCGAAGGGCGTCGGCCATGGGAGCCTCTCCTGAAAGACCGGCCACGGTTTAGCTGGCAGGCGTTAAGGAAGCTTCTCAGGCGGTGACGATCCGGCCTTCGATGACGGCCACCGGCCATGGGCTCAGGCGTTCATCGGCGCAGGGGCCGGCGACGCAGACCCCGTCCAGCGGGCGGAACAGGGCGGCGTGGCCGCCGCAGAGGATCAGGTCGCCCTCGCGGGTCAGGTAGCGGTCGTCCCAGGCGGCCAGCGGCCACCCGGCATGCGGGCAGCTATCCACATAGCCGCGCACCTCGTCGCCGACCCGCACCACGAAGCCCGCGAACATCAGCCGCTCGTGGCGGAAGCGGAAGCCCTTGGATCCCGGATCGGCCAGGTCGGCCAGGGCGCAGAGCTCGACCCCGGCCGGCGGGCGCGCGGCGTTGTCGGGTCCGTCGCGGGTCAACCCAGCTTCCCGAGGGTGGGGTTGAAGGCGGTGACGTGGACGTGGTCGAACAGGCCTGCCTGCCGGTAGGGATCGCCGGCGCTGAAGGCCTGGGCGGCGGCCAAGTCGTCGGCTTCGATGAAGATGATCGAGCCCGCCATGTCACCCTTGTCGTCCAGCATGGGTCCGCCCAGGCGGAGCTGGTCGCGGAAGCCTCCCACATAGGCCAGGTGCGCCTCGCGGGTGGCCATGCGCAGGGGCAGGGAGTCGGGCTTGTCGACGCAGAACAGGGCGAAGAGCGGCATGGCGGTTCCTATCGTTCGGTTCGGATCGGGCGCGAGAGCAGGCCCGCAATGGCTTCGTCGACATCGGCCTCGCCGGCCAGGATCGCGGCGACCGCCTCGATGATCGGGGTCTCGACCTTAAGCTTGGCGGCGAGCGCGTGGACGGCGGGAGCCGAGGCCACGCCCTCGGCCACCGAGACCTTGCCGGCCAGGGCCTGGTCCAGGGTCTGGCCGGCGCCGAGCGCCAGGCCGACGCTCATGTTGCGCGACTGGGGGCTGGAGCACGTGAGCACCAGGTCGCCCAGGCCGCAGAGGCCCGCGACCGTCTCGGCTTCACCGCCCAGGGCCACGGCCATGCGGGTCATCTCGGCGAAGCCGCGGGTGATCAGGGCGGCGTGGGCGCTGCGGCCCAGGCCCCGGCCCTCGACGATGCCGCAGGCGATGGCCAGGACGTTCTTCACCGAGCCGCCGATCTCCGCGCCGATCATGTCGGCGGCCAGGTAGGGGCGGAAGGTGGGCGTGCCGATCGCCTCGGCGAGCGCCCGGCCCAGGACCTGGTCGGGACAGGCCAGGGTGACGGCGGTGGGCAGGCCGCGGGCCACCTCGCTCGCGAAGCTAGGCCCAGACAGAACGGCCGGCGCGGCGTCGGGCAGAGTCTCGGCCAGCACCTCGGTCATCAGCTTGAGCGAGGCCTGCTCGACGCCCTTGGCGCAGAGCAGCATGGGCGCGCCCGGCCGCGCATGGGGGGCGAAGGCCGCGAGGCTGGCGCGCAGATGCTGGGCCGGGGTGACATTGAGGATCAGGTCGGCTTCGGCCAGGTCGGCCAGGTCGGCCGTGGCGCGCACCGCCGGGTCGAGGGCTACGCCCGGCAGGAAGACGGGGTTCTCGTGGGTCTCGTTGATCCCGGCCACCACCTCGGGCTCGCGCGCCCAGAGGGTGACGGAGAGGCCGGCCCGCACACAGACCAGGGCCAGCGCCGTGCCCCAGGCCCCGCCGCCGATGACGCCCGCGCTTCTCATGCCTTGGCGCCTTTTCGGCCGTGGACGTGGATGGGGTTGGCGAGCGCCGCGGCGGCGTCCAGCGGCCAGCGGGGCCGGGCCGGGGCGTCCAGGGGATCGCTGATCCCCAGCGCCAGGCGCTCGGCGCCGGCCAGGGCGATCATGGCGGCGTTGTCGGTGCAGTAGGCCAGCGGCGGCGCGTCGAACGAGAAGCCGCGCGCCTGGGCGGTCTCCTTCAGCCGGGCCCTGACCGTCCCGTTGGCGGCCACCCCGCCGGCCACGACGAAGCGCAGCGCGCGCCCCTCATGCTCGTTGGCGTAGGCGGCCATGGCCCGGTCGGTCCGCTCGGAGAGCTGGCGGGCGATGGCGGCCTGGACGGCGGCGGCGAGGTTCTTGCGCTCGGTGTCGTTCGTCACGGTCTGCGCCAAACGCGCGGCGGCGGTCTTCAGGCCCGAAAAGGAGAAGTCGAACCCCTCGCGGCCCAGCAGGGCGCGGGGCAGGGTGAAGGCCGAGGCGTCGCCGCCCTCGGCGAGCTTCTCCAGGGCCGGACCGCCGGGATAGGGCAGGCCGAGCGTCTTGGCGATCTTGTCGAAGGCCTCGCCCGCGGCGTCGTCGATGGTGGTCCCCAGCCGGCGGCAGGCGCCCACCCCGGCGACCTCCAGGAGCTGGCAGTGGCCGCCCGAGACCAGCAGCAGCAGGAAGGGATAGGGGATGTCGGCGGCCAGCCGCGCGGAGACCGCGTGGCCCTCCAGGTGGTTGACCGCCACCAGGGGCAGGCCGCGCGCCAGGGCCACGGCCTTGCCGAAGGAAAGCCCCACCATCACTCCGCCAACCAGGCCGGGCCCGGCGGTGGCCGCCACGCCCGACAGGTCGCCATAGCCGAGGCCGGCGGTCTTGAGCGCCTCGGCCGCGATGGCGTCGATGGTCTCCACATGGGCGCGGGCGGCGATCTCGGGCACGACCCCGCCATAGGGCGCGTGGTCGGCGATCTGGGTGCCGACGATGGAGGACAGCACCTCTACGCGACCGTCAGCGGTCAGGCGCACCACGGCCGCGGCGGTCTCGTCGCAGCTGGTCTCCAGGCCGAGGACGGTGAGGGTCAAGGTCATTCGGTTGCGGCTTCCGGTCCCGTCCTGTAGCGGACGGGCTCTCCATTCGTTCGCCGAGGTAGACCGCGCACCGTGCCCATGCAACCGCCCGTCAGGATCGGGGCCCGTGGCTCCAAGCTCTCGCTGGCCCAGGCCGGGATCATGCAGCGCAGGATCGCCGCCGCCCTGGGCGCCGATCCGAACGACGCCGCACAGGTCGAACGGGTCGCCCCGCTGATCGTCATCACCACCAGCGGCGACCGCATCCAGGATCGCCGCCTGCTGGAAGTCGGCGGCAAGGGCCTGTTCACCAAGGAGATCGAAGAAGCCCTGCTCGACGGGCGCATCGACTGCGCGATCCATTCGCTGAAGGATATGCCCGCCGCCCTGCCCGAGGGCCTGTGCATCGCCGCCATCCCCGAGCGGGAGGATCCCCGCGACGCCTTCCTCAGTCCCAAGGCCCAGCGTTTGGAAGACCTGCCCCAGGGCGCGGTGCTGGGCACGGCCTCCCTGCGGCGCCAGGCCCAGGCCCTGCATCGGCGGCCCGACCTGGATGTCCAGATGCTGCGCGGCAATGTCGACACCCGGCTGGCCAAGCTGGCGGCGGGCGACGCCGACGCCATCCTACTGGCGCTGTCGGGCCTGAAGCGCCTTGGTCTCGGCCACCTGCCGCAGAGCCTGCTCGACCCGGTCGAGTGTCCCCCGGCCCCGGGCCAGGGGGCCCTGGCCATCGAAACCCGCCTCGCCGACATCGGCGCCCCGTGGCTGGCGGCGATCCGCCACGCGCCCAGCGCCGTGGCGGTGGCCGCCGAGCGTGGGGCGATGACGGCGCTGGAGGGGTCCTGCAAGACCGCCATCGGCGCCTTCGCCCGCCTGCGGAACGGCGGCCTGCACCTGATCGTCGAAGCCCTGTCGCAGGACGGCGTCCACCGGTTCCGCCGCGAGGGCTCGGCCGAGCTGTCCTCGGCGCGCGATCCGCAGGAGACGGCGCGGGCGCTCGGCCTCTCCCTGGGGGAGGCGATCGCGGAGGAAGCCGGCGATTTGATCCTCCCACCGCATTGATTCCAGCGGCGTCCGCCGTCAGGGTTGCGAACGGTGAAGGTTCTCCCCCCTGCCATGAGTAAGACGCCCCAACGAATTTGGATCACCCGCGCCCAGCCGGGCGCGGCGGCGACGGCCGCCCGCGTGCGCGACATGGGCCACGAGGCCTTCGTGGCCCCGCTGCTGGAGGTGCGGAACCTCCCAGATCCCGGCCTGGACCTGGAGGGGGTCGGCGCGCTCGCCTTCACCAGCACCAACGGCGTGCGGGCTTTCGCGGAGCTGACCGATGACCGGTCCCTGCGGGTGTTCGCCGTGGGACAGGCCACCGCCCAGGCGGCCAAGGCCGCGGGGTTCAAGCGCGTGCTGTCGGCTGACGGCGACGTCGCCGCCCTGGCCGAGGGCATCGCCGTGCGCCGGGCCGAGTTGACCGGGGCGGTGCTGCATCCCGGGGCCGCCGAGCTCGCCGGCGACCTGGCCGGCGTGCTGAAGCGCAACGGGATCGAGGCCCGGCAGGCGATTCTCTACGACACCGTGGCCGCGACGCTGGACCCGGCCGACCTGGCGCGGCTGCCGGACATGGACGTGGCGCTGGTCTATTCCCCCAAGGCGGCCCAGGCCCTGGCGGCGCTGCTGCGAGCCCAACCCCTGCCGCAATTGCGGGTTCTGTGTCTCTCCAAGGCGGTGCTCAAGCCCCTGGTCCGGACCAGGGTCGCCGCCAAGGTATTCTCGCCCTTCCCCCTCGAAGCGGCGCTGCTGAATCTGATAGACCGTTAGGCCATGAGCGTGTCGCCTGATCCCGCCGAACTCTCCGTCCCTCGCGATCCCGGGTCCTATGGCCGCGCGCGCATCATGGGACCCGCCTTCTGGGCCATGATCATCTTTGGGTTCGTCTGCATCGCGGCCGGCTACGCGCTCGCCGGCTTCGGACCAAAGCTGTTTCCGCTGAAGGCGCCGTCGTCGTCTGCGGTCGACGCTCCCTTGCCGAAAGCGGAAGACCTGTTTCCAGACCGGCCGGCCGAGCAATCGGTTGCCACCCCAGATGTCTCGGCCGGCGCTTCGGCCGAGGTCGCGCGTCTGGCGCAGCGGCTGGAGACCCTGGAGGGGCAGCAGGCCCGCGCCGCTCAGGCCGCGGCCGGCGCCCTGGCAGCCGCGGCCCTGATGGAGGCGGCCCAGACCTCGCGACCCTTCCCCGAGGAGCTCGCCGCCCTGGCCGCCGTAGCCCCGCCGTCGGCCGACCTGCGCTCGCTGAAATCCTATGCTGAGCAGGGCGCGCCCAGCCGCGCCGCCCTGGCCGCCAGCTTCCCCGACTACGCCGCGCGCGCGGCCGCCGCGGCGCGGGCGCCGGACGATGACGCCGGCCTGCTGGCCCGCATCGGCCACGCCCTGTCGCGGGTGGTCACCGTCCGCCGGGTGGGCGACGTGCCGGGCGTTGGCGTCGACGCAACCCTGGCCAAGGCCGAGATCCAGGTCGAGGAGGGCGACATCGTCACCGCCCTGGCCACCCTCGACCGCCTCTCTCCGGCCGGCCGCGCCGCGCTCGCTCCGTGGCGCGCGCGGGCCGAGCGCCGGGCCGACATCGACCGCCGAATCGCCCAGGTCCGCGCGCTGGCCCTGGAGGACATGGCGGGCCTCGCCCGGAGCGGCGCCCGGAGCGGCGAATGATCCGCGCGGCCATCATCGTCTTCCTGGTGGCGGCCCTGGCCACCGCCATCCTGGCCATGACAGGGGAGCCGGGCCACGCCACCCTGGTCTGGCTGGGCTGGCGGGCGGATATGACCGCCACGGCCTTCGTGCTGATCACCCTCTTCGTGGCGCTGGCGGCGATGGTCGGCTGGCGGCTGCTGCTGTGGGTGGTGGAGACGCCGCGCCGCGCCGCCCGCGCCCGCGCCGAGACCCGCAGGCGCCAGGCCAACGAAGTCCTGACCCGCGGCTTCCTGGCCGCGGCCGCCGGCGACGGACTGGAGGCGCGCCGCTTGGCGCTGAAGGCCGCCGACCTGGCCGACGAGGCGCCGGGCCTAGTGCGGGTGCTGGCGGCCCACGCCGCCGACGCCGCCGCCGATCCCGTGGCGATCCAGGCCGCCTATTCGGCCATGCTGGGCTTCCCGGAGATGCGGCTGGCTGGACGGCGAGGCCTTATGCAGGCCGCCCTGGCGCAGGGTGACCGCGCCGCCGCCCTGGCCCATGCCGAACAGGCCTACGCCCTGACGCGAACCGCCCGCTGGGCCTGGCGCGCCTTGCTGGAAGCCAGGCTGGAGGCTGGCGACTGGGACGGGGCGCTGGACCTGGTGAAGAGCGCGCTGGCGCGTAAGATCGTGTCCCCGATCGTCGCCGAGCGGGCCCGCGCCGCCCTGCTGGCGGCCTCGGCGGCCCAACTCGAGGGCTCATCCGACCCCAAGGCCCGCGCCCAGGCCCAGGATTTCGCGGTCGAGGCCGCCAAGCTCCAGCCCGGCTTCGCCCCCGGGGTGGTCATGGCCGCGCGCCTGCTGGCCGCCGACAACAAGGCCGGCCGCGCCGCCCAGGCCCTGGAGAGCGCCTGGAAAGCCGCGCCGCACCCGGCCCTGTGGCTGGCCTATCGCGACCTGAAAACCGACGAGACCCCGCGCCAGCGAGCCGGTCGGCTGGCCGATCTCGCCCTCACGAACCCCGAGGCGCGGGAGAGCCGCATCCTGATGGTCGAGCAGGCCCTGATCGGCGGCGAGCCCGGCCGCGCGCAGGAGGCCGCCCGCGCCCTGGAGGCCGAGCCGCTGACCGCGCGGATCGCCGGCCTGATGGCGCGCGCCTGTTTCGCCGCCGGCCAGCCGGACGAGGCCCGGGTCTGGATGGCGCGCGGCGTGTCCGCCGCCCAGGAGCCCGACTGGTCCGATCTCGACCCCGAGGGGCGCGCCTTCGCCTACGAGCCGGCCGACTGGGCCCGGCTGGTGGCCAGCTACGCCGAGTCCGGCGAACTGGTGCATCCGCGTCACGAACGGCGCGAGCGCACCATGAGCGAGCTGCCACAACTGCCCATCTCCTATGTCGACTCCGCGGCCTTCCTCTCGGCCCATGAGGCCGACTCCGCGCCCTATCCGATCGGCGAGGGGGTCTATGAAGAGGAAGAACCACCGGCGCCGAACCCGCCGCGCGCCGGGGAACGTCGCCCTCAGGCGAGGCGGCGCTTGGCGAGCGCGCCGAGAGTCGCTAAGTAGGCGCTCCTCGCGGGCCGAACCGGTTCGCGACCGGGCCGCCTTAGCTCAGCCGGTAGAGCGGCGCATTCGTAATGCGTAGGTCAGGTGTTCGAGTCACCTAGGCGGCACCACCCATCCTCTGAAATCGCCCGAGTATTCGGCCGGATAACACTATTCACCGAACAAAACGCACGTATTTGGGGAATCCCGTTGCGGTGCGGCATAGGTTGGAGTTTAACCCTTCATGAACCACTGAGTTACGGGCGAACCACTGCGTTCGGGGGGCGTTACTCGGAGGGGCATTTGGACATGTGGTTTATGGAGGGCTCGTAAGTGAGCAACTTTAAGAAAATCCTGGTCGGAGCCGTCTTCGCGGCCGCGGCCACCCTCGGCGCCACGGCGGCTAATGCTGCTGTGACGATCACCTTCTCCAGCTTTCAGACTGCTCTGAACCCTGGCGAAATTCTCGTGACTGACTTCGATTCGCCCTACACCCTGGCTCCCGGCTGGAGCTCTGTCTTCGCCGCCGCGGGTCTGGCCACCGGCGACAACCCGCTTCCCGACGCCAGCGCGGCGCCGGGCTTCGGCACGACGGTCACCGACGACGACCTGACTCAGTATCTGGCCGTCTACGGCACCAGCACCGCCACCTTCACGGGTGCGGCCTCGGCTGTCAGCATGTATGTCGGCTCGCTCGACACCGGCAACCAGTGGACCATCTACACCACCGCTGGTGACTTCTTCTTCGATGGCGCCGACCTCGGCGTGTTCTCGGGCGTTGGCAGCGAATACGGCGAACGCAATGCGGCCACCACCAACGGTCGCTTCACGTTCACGTCCGACGCCAAGATCACCGGCTTCAAGCTCTTCTCGAAGTCGGACTCGCTGGAAATCAGCGATGTCGGCTACAGCGCGGTTCCGGAACCGGCGACCTGGGCGATGATGATCATCGGCTTCGGCGCGGTCGGTTCGATGGTGCGCGGCGCGCGTCGTCGCCAAGCCTTCGCGGCCGCCTAAGGCGTCCGACGCAACTAAAGAAGACGCCGCCGATCTTGCGATCGGCGGCGTTTTTTTGTGTCTGTGATCTGGCGTGGAGATCAGCCCGGCTCGCGCCGAGCCGTTCGACGTCAGGTGTTTGGGGCCGAGGCGGGCGCCGCAGGCTTGGCCGCGGGCGCGGCGGCCTTCGGCGCGGCCTTGGCGGCCGGCTTGGGCTTGTAGGCTTCGTTGTACTTGATCTTGTCGACAGCGCCCTTTTCCAGGGCTTCCATCTTCTTGGCCACCGATTCCTGAGTGCGCAGGTTCTTCAGGCCGGTCAGGGCGTACTTGACCGCGCGATCGCCGGTGAAGGGCATGATGCGGCTGTCGCGGATCTGGTTGACGATCACCGCCCCGCCGCGGGGGAACACGAAGATCTCGCTGGGCGGCAGCTTCATCAGGGTTTCGACGAAGGCCGGCGGCGCGTTGAGGGTGTCGAGCACCACCGTGGTCCGCTGATAGTCGAGCGCCGCGCCCTGGAAAACCGCCTCGATCTGTTCGAGGGTCGTGGCCGGTTCAAGCTGCTTGGTCAGGGCGGGGGTCAGGCCGCTGGTGACGATCTGGTCGACGACCATCACCCGGCGTTGGGCGAACATCTTGGGATGCTCGGCGACGAACCGTTCGGCCTCCTCGCGGGTCGGCTCGGCGATGCCCTGGGCCAGGTTCCGCTGCATGGCGCCGGCGAGCATGTTCTCGTTGGCCCGCTCCTGTTGCAGGGCATAGGCCGGGCTCTTGTCGATCTTGGCTTCCTTGGCCTGCTTGACCAGCAGCTTGCGCATGATGATCTGGCGCAGCGCGGCCTGCTCGGCGGCCTTGCGCTGGGCGGCGTCGGCGACCTGGGCCCCGGCGAGCTCGGCGTTGAGCTCCATGGCCGTGATCTCCTGGCCGTCGACCGTGGCCACAACCTGGCCGGTCGGGGCCTTGCCGCCCTTACCCCCTCCCAGACCGCAGCCGCTGATAGCTACGCAGGCGATCAGCGCCGCGCCATGGGTCCAAGTCAGCTTCATGGGTTCTCTCCCCCGGAATTCTTGCACGAAGCGGGCTTTTGGCCCGCGTGTCATTAGAAGAATACTACCGCTGGCGCCCTTGACCAGCCGTTCGCCCTGTTAAGCGAGAAAGATGTTCAACCGGTTTCCATTGTTGGGCGACTTGAGGGCGAAGTTAATCGCCGTCTTTCCTGTTGTCCGCCGATCGGCGACAAGGGTGCCGCCACCGCGCCGCGCCTGGCCTATCACGGAACCCCGCCATGACCGAGGAGCCTCGGCGCCGCCCGATCCTGAAACTGAAGAACCCGCCGAAGGTGGTGATCCCGGGCGCGCGCCCCGCCCCGCCGCCCCCGCCGGTCCAGCACGACTGGAAATGCAAGCCTTGCGGCGCCGGCCTGTCGGTGGCCGCCGACCTCGCCGACGACGCCGAGATTCGCTGCCCGGCGTGCAACGCCAAGCTGGGGACGGCTGGCGACTTCCGCGCCGACCCACCGCCCGCCCGCCTGCGAGCCCGACCCGCCAAACGCTGACGCGCACGGGTTGACACGGCTACCTTGCATTTACCCTGATTAGGAAACCCACGGGTGCAAAACGCCTTGTTTTTCAAGGCTTTCGGCGGTTCCGTGTAAAACCCGGTTAACGAAAACGCCGGTATTCAGGACCCTTGACGGACGCCCCTGAGGCCGCAACGGCGCGGTCGGGGCCCGTCTCATATCGTGGGGTTCCGATGTTTCGGATGAAGATATCCGACGCCGTGCGGGCGTTCGGGCTGACTGTCGGCGGCGGCGTGCTGGTGGCGGTGTTGTTGGCCTTGCTGGCGGTCAATCACATCCGCATCGGCGGACCTCAGTACACTGAGATCGTCCAGGGCAAGGACCTGGTCGCCGATATACTTCCGCCCCCGGAATACGTGATCGAAGCCTATCTGGTGGCGACTCTCGCCCGTGACGGCGTCGAGTCGCCGGCCAAGAGCCGCGAACGGCTGTCGGTCCTGCATAAGGAGTATGACGCGCGGCACCTCTACTGGACCAACTCCACTCTGCCGGAAGGCCTGAAGGGTAAGATCACCGCCGAGTCGCATGAGGCGGTCCAGCAGTTCTGGACCGTTGTCGAGGGTGACCTGATGACGGCGATCGAGGCCGGCGACACGGCCGCCGCCGCCGCCGCCTATGGCCGGGCCACGAGCGCCTACCAGACGCATCGCGCCGTGATCGACGCCGTGGTGCCCGAGGCCAACGCGCTCAACCTCAGCATCGAGAAGCGCTCGGCGGCCGATGCGCGCATCGCCCTCATCGGCGGTCTTGGCCTGGTCGGCGTCCTGTTGGCCATCGTCGCCGGCGGGGTCTACGGCCTCACCGTTGGCGTCGTGCGCCCGCTGCGGGACCTGACTCGCCAGATGAACCAACTCGCTGGCGGAGAGGTGGACATCGAGGTCAAGTCCCGCGACCGCGCCGACGAGGTCGGGGAGATGGCGCGCTCCCTGGAGGTGTTCCGGACCAACGCTATTGAGGCCGAACGCGCGCGGTCGGCCCAGGAGACCGCCAAGGCCCAGGCTGAACGCGAACGTCTCGAAAGCGAAGAGGCCGCCACCGAGCGGGGCCAAGCCCTGGTGGTCGGATCCTTCGGCGAGGGGCTGGAGCGGCTGGCGGAGGGCGACCTCACCTACCGGATGCAGGGCGAACTCCCGCCGGCCTATCTGAAGCTCCAGAGCGACTTCAACGTCGCCGCGGCCAAACTGCAGAACACCCTTGGCGTGGTGGTCGGCGCGGCCACCAGCATGCGCTCGGGGGCGGGCGAAATCTCCACCGCCGCCGACGACCTTTCGCGGCGCACCGAGCAGCAGGCCGCCAGCCTGGAGGAGACGGCCGCGGCCCTGGATGAGATCACCGCCACAGTGCGCAAGACCGCCGAGGGGGCCACCCACGCCCGCAAGGTGGTGGAGACCGCGCGCGGCGACGCGGCCCAGGGCGCCGACGTCGTGCGCCGCGCGACCTCGGCCATGGACGAGATCGAGGGGTCGTCCAAGCAGATCAGCCAGATCATCGGGGTGATCGACGAGATCGCCTTCCAGACCAACCTGCTGGCTCTGAACGCGGGGGTCGAGGCCGCCCGCGCCGGCGAGGCCGGCAAGGGCTTCGCCGTCGTGGCTTCCGAGGTCCGGGCCCTCGCCCAGCGCTCGGCGGAAGCCGCCAAGGAGATCAAGGCCCTGATTACCGCCTCGTCGACCCAGGTGGGGACCGGGGTCGAGTTGGTGGCCGAGACCGGCAAGGCGCTGGAGCGCATCGTCATCCAGGTGGCCGAGATCAACGGCATCGTCGCCGAGATCGCCGCCAGCGCCCACGAACAGGCCACCGGCCTGCAGCAGGTCAACACCGCGGTCAATCATATGGACCAGGTGACCCAGCAGAACGCGGCGATGGTCGAGCAGTCCACCGCCGCCAGCCACTCGCTGTCGCGGGAGGCTGTGGAGCTGGCCACCCTGATCGCCCAGTTCCGCACCGGTTCGGCCGTGCCCCAGCCAGCCCAGGCCGGCCGACGCGCAGCCTAGACCTGGCTCATCACCGCGCCGATCTCGTCATGCAGGACGAGGTCGGCGTAGGGATCCTGGTCCGTCGGCTCGCGGTTGACGATCGCCAGCATCGCGCCGTTGCGCCTGGCCAGAAGCGGGAACCCCGCTGCTGGATAGACCACCAGTGACGAACCGAGCACCAGGAAGAGGTCGCAGTCGAGGGTGGCCGCCTCGGCGCGCGCCATCGGCCCGGTCGGCATGGCCTGGCCGAACGAAATGGTCGCCGACTTCACAAGGCCGCCGCACTCGCGGCAGGCCGGGATGACGCCGCGTTCCACGAAGGTCTCCCGGAAGTCCTCGAACTCATGGCGCAGGCCGCAGGCCAGGCACCGCGCATAGTGGGCGTTGCCGTGCAACTCGATGATCCGGTCGGCGGGCACGCCCGAGTCCTGGTGCAGATTGTCGACATTCTGGGTGATGACGGCCGTGGTCTTGCCCTGCGCCACCAGACGGGCGACCGCCGCGTGCCCGTCGTTGGGCTTGGCGCCCGTCCAGCGCGCCGCGCCGGAGAAGGTGCGGGTCCAGGCTTCGCGCCGCCGCGACTCGTCCCCGACGAAGTCCTGGAAGGTGATCGGCTTCATGCGGCTCCAGACCCCGCCGGGGCTGCGGAAGTCGGGCACGCCGGACTCCGTGGAGATGCCGGCGCCGGTGAACACCACGATCCTGTGCGCCCGCGCGATCGCCTGGGCGAGGTCGCGCCGGGAACCGTCTGCCGGTCCGCCGCGAGGCGAGAGGTCATCCATGGTCGATCCGTCCTGGTCCGCCCGCATTGGAGCGGGCTGCGGGCGTCCTGGCAATCGGGGTCTGACCGGGTCGGCCCGAGGTATGGCCGGGAAACTCGCCCCTGGCCATGCCGAAGTTGAAGGTTCCTTGAAGTCGTTTCAGACCGGAAATGATCGCGCGGGTGTCTTCAGGAAGTCAAACCTTCAACATGCGACAATTTGCCGGCATTTTGTTAATCGCCATTAATCAACAATCAGCCGCTGAACGCTAGTGAATGCCTCCTATTTACTTGCGGGGCGCAACGATGAATTTCAGTAACGCACGGATATCCACCAAGTTGATCGCGGCATTCGCCGTGATCCTTGCGGTGTTCACGTTATCGGCCGGGGCCTTGTTCCTGAGCCTGAACACAACGCTGGAAGCGGCTCGCAAGAACAATGTCAGCTATCAGAACAGCCAGGACGTGGCTGGAATCTTGAGCGCGACCATAGAACAACAGAACGCCATGCGCGGCTTCGCGGCCACGGCGGACGCCAAGTTCCTCAACAACTACGAAAAGAACGGCGCGGCGGTGGACAAGCACATCGCCGACTTCCAGGTACGCACCACCCAGCCCCTCCAGGTGGAGCGCGCCGACAAGCTGAAGACGATCATCGTCGATTGGCGCTCCCAGAACGCCGGGGTGATCGACCTGGCCCGCGACCCCGCCACCATCGACCAGGCGCGCGCCCTGGTCGGCACGGTGCGTCTGACCAAGGTCCGCGAGGCCCAGGGCGAATTGATGAAGGCCCAGAACGACCTGGTGGCCTCGCGCTGGGAAACTCAGCAGAAGGCCATCGGTCAGGCCAGGCTCACCCTGATCCTGGGCAGCCTGGGCGCGCTGGCCGCCGCCTGCCTGATGGCCTGGCTGCTGTCGCGCGCCATCGCCGCGCCGGTCGGGGCCATGACCCGGGTCATGGGCCGGCTGGCCTCCGGCGACAATACGGTCGACGTGCCCGCCCTCGGCCGCAAGGACGAGGTCGGCGAGATGGCCCAGGCGGTCCTGGCCTTCAAGGACGCCGCGATCGAGAAGCTGCGCGTCGAGGGCGAGGTCGCCCACACCCGCGCGACCGCCGAGGCCGAACGCCGCGCCGCCGAAGAGTCCCGCGCCATCGCCGCCCGCGAACAGGCCGTGGTGGTCGAGTCCCTGGCCCGGGGCCTGTCGCAACTGTCGGACGGCGACCTGACCTTCCGGATCGAGGCCGCCTTCGCCGTCGACTACGCCCAGCTCAAGTCCGACTTCAACGCCGCCATGGACCGCCTGCAGGACACCATGACGGTGATCAGCGGCAACACCGCCAGCATGCAGTCCGGCGCCGGCGAGATCTCCACCGCCGCCGACGACCTTTCGCGGCGCACCGAGCAGCAGGCCGCCGGCCTGGAGGAGACCGCCGCGGCCCTGGATGAGATCACCGCCACGGTCAAGAAGACCGCCGAGGGCGCCAACCACGCCAGTAAGGTGGTCGCCACCGCGCGCGCCGACGCCCAGGAGAGCGCGGTCATCGTCAACCGGGCCACTGAGGCGATGGGTGAGATCGAGGGCTCCTCCAAGCAGATCGGGCAGATCATCGGGGTGATCGACGAGATCGCTTTCCAGACCAACCTGCTGGCCCTGAACGCCGGGTTCGCGGTCGTCGCCTCCGAGGTGCGGGCGCTCGCCCAGCGGTCGGCGGAAGCGGCCAAGGAGATCAAGGCCCTGATCAACGCCTCGTCGGCCCAGGTCGGCGCCGGCGTCGAGCTGGTGGCCGAGACCGGCAAGGCCCTGCAGCGTATCGCCACCCAGGTGGCCGAGATCAACGCTTCGGTCGTGGAGATCGCCGCCAGCGCCCAGGAGCAGGCGGTCGGCCTGCAACAGGTCAACACCGCCGTTAATCAGATGGATCAGGTTACGCAGCAGAATGCCGCCATGGTCGAACAGTCCACCGCCGCCAGCCACGCCCTCGCCAATGAGGCGATCGAGCTCGCGCGCCTGATGGGCCAGTTCAACATCGGGTCGGTCGCGCCGCAGATCGAGACCCGAAGACCGGCGGCGCGGACAGCCGCAAAACCCTTGCGCGTCAAGGGTTACGCTGCGCGCGGCAATGCCGCGGTGAAGTATGAGCCGGCGTCCGACGCCGACAGCTGGGAGGAGTTCTGATGGAAGTTTCGACATCGCGTATCCCGTCCCCCGGGGCCGAACTGATCTCGGTGCGAATCGGCGATCAGGCCTACGCCATCGACATCATGGCCGTGCGCGAGATTAGGGGTTGGACGGCGGCGACCCCCTTGCCGCACGCGCCGCCCCACGTCCTGGGCATGATGAACCTGCGCGGCGCGATCCTGCCGGTCATCGACCTGGGCGCGCGCCTCGGCCTCGGCGTCGCCGAGCCGGGCCCCTCCTCGGTGGTCGTCGTGGCCCAGATCGGCGACGCCCAGATGGGCCTGGTCGTGGACGCGGTCTCCGACATCCTCACCGTGACCGAGGGCCTGATCCAGCCGCCGCCGTCGGTCGGCAGCATCGAGTCCACCACCTATGTGGCCGGCGTGATGACCACCGACACCGGCATCGTCTCGCTGCTATCGCTCGACCACATCCTTCCCCCCGACGTCCAGGCGAGCGCTATCGCCGCGGCCGCCTGACGACCCCAAACGACCCAAGAGGCCGCAAGGCCCGACGACGAGGAAACGACCCCGCAAATGTCCGGCCTTTCGATCACCGCGAAACTCACCCTGGCCACGGTCTGCGCCCTAGGGGCGACGGAGGCGGTCAGTTGGGGCCTGGCCACGGCCAAGGTCGGGGGCCTGGCGCTGATCGGCTGCGAAATCGCCACGGCGGCCCTGGCGCTTTTCGTGCTGTCGATCGTCTTCCGCAGTCTCGTCAAGGCGCCGCTGGCCGACCTCAGCGCCTCGGTCGCAGAGCTGGCGTCCGGGCGCTACGAAAAGCCGGTGAGCGGCCTGGAGTCCGGCGCCGAGATGGGCGCCTTGGCGCTGGCCCTGGACGGCCTGCGCCACGACCTGGCCGAGGCCCGCGCCGTGCGCGCCGGCCGCGAGGCCGCCGACTCCGCCGCCGAGACCGAACATCACCGCCTGGAATCCGAACGGGCCGCGGCGGCGCAGCAGCAGGCCGTGGTGGTCACCGCCCTGGCCGACGGGCTTTCACGCCTCGCGCATGGCGATCTTACCGCCCGTGTGAACGAGGCCTTCGCACCCCAGTACCAGGCCCTCAAGCACGACTTCAATGTGGCCATGAGTCAGCTCCAGAACACCATGGGCGTGGTGGTGGGCGCGACCTCCAGCATGCGCTCGGGCGCCGACGAGATCAGCCGCGCCGCCGACGACCTGTCGCGGCGCACCGAACAGCAGGCCGCCAGCCTGGAAGAGACCGCCGCCGCGCTCGACGAGATCACCGAGACGGTGCGCAAGACCGCCGATGGCGCCAATCACGCACGCGGCGTGGTCGAGACCGCGCGGACCAACGCCGCCCAGAGCGCCGAGGTGGTCCGCAAGGCCACCGAGGCCATGGGCGAGATCGAGGGTTCCTCCAGGCAGATCGGGCAGATCATCGGGGTGATCGACGAGATCGCCTTCCAGACCAACCTGCTGGCGCTGAACGCGGGGGTCGAGGCCGCTCGGGCCGGCGAGGCCGGCCGTGGCTTCGCCGTCGTCGCCTCCGAGGTCCGGGCGCTCGCCCAGCGATCGGCCGAGGCCGCCAAGGAGATCAAGGCCCTGATCAACGCCTCAGGCGAGCAGGTCGGCCAGGGGGTGACCCTGGTGGCCGAGACTGGCAAGGCCCTGCAGCTCATCGTGACCCAGGTGGCCGAGATCAACGGCGTCGTCGCCGAGATCGCCGCCAGCGCCCAGGAGCAGGCCACGGGGCTCCACCAGGTCAACACCGCGGTCAATCACATGGACCAGGTGACGCAGCAGAACGCCGCCATGGTCGAGCAGTCCACCGCGGCCAGCCACGCCCTGGCCAACGAGGCCGTCGAGCTCGCCAAGCTGATCGCCCACTTCCGCACCCATGACGGCGAGCCGGTCGCGGCGCCGGCTCCCGCGCCCCGCGCCCGCGCCGCGCAGCCCGCCTCGCGGCGCCTCGCCGTGGTCGGCCGCCAGGACAGCTGGGAAGAGTTCTAGACCGCCGTCGAAATGGCGCCCAAATTTCGGGCGGCCTACGCAAGATTGTGCCTGCACATCGGGCGAATTGTCCTGTAGCCAGGGTCGTCGAACCGGAATCTGGGGGCTAGGCGGCATGTCATACCTGCGGCGCGGACTTGCGTTGATCTCGATGGTCATGGTCGCCACCCCGGCCTGGGCGCAGGACGCCGCGCCGGCCGTCGACCCCGCCGCCACCGCCTGGATCCTGAGCGCCACGGCCCTGGTGCTGTTCATGACCCTGCCGGGCCTGGCCCTGTTCTACGCGGGCCTGGTGCGGTCGAAGAACGTGCTGTCGGTGATGATGCACTGCGTGGCCATCGCCTGCCTGGCCTCGGTGCTGTGGCTGTTCGGCGGCTACAGCCTGGCCTTCTCCGGGACCCATCCGCTGGTGGGCGACCTCGCCAAGTTCGCCCTGGCCTCAGTCGGCCGCGACGCGGTGACCGGCGTCCTGCCCGAGAGCGTGTTCTTCGCCTTCCAGATGACCTTCGCGATCATCACCCCGGCCCTGATCGTCGGCGCCTTCGTCGAGCGCATCAAGTTCTCCGCCGTCATGGTGTTCTCGGGTCTCTGGCTGCTGGTGGTCTATGCGCCGGTCTGCCACTGGGTCTGGGGCGGCGGATGGCTCGCCCAGATGAAGGTCATGGACTATGCGGGCGGCCTGGTCGTCCACGCCACGGCGGGCGTCTCGGCCCTGCTGATCGCCTGGCGCCTCGGCCCGCGCGACGGCTTCCCGCGTGATCTCTCGCCGCCGCACAATCCGGGCATGACCATGATGGGCGCGGCGATGCTGTGGGTCGGCTGGTACGGCTTCAACGCCGGCAGCGCGCTCGCCGCCGACGGCGCGGCGGGCGCGGCTCTCATCGCCACCCACCTGTCGGCCGCCACGGCCGGCCTCGTCTGGGCGCTGATCGAATGGACCCGCTACAAGCGCGCCAGCATGATCGGCATCGTCACCGGGATCGTCGCCGGCCTGGCCACCGTCACGCCGGCCTCCGGCTTCGTGGGTCCGCTGGGCGGGGTGATCCTGGGCGCCGCGGGCAGTTTCGTCTGCTACCAGGCGGTCGATTTCGTGAAGAGCCGGCTCAAGATCGACGACAGCCTCGACGTCTTCGCAGTTCACGGGGTGGGCGGCATCCTGGGGACCTTGCTGGTGGCGGTGCTGGCCACGCCCGCACTGGGCGGCGCCGGCTATGCCGAGGGCGTCGACATGGGCGGCCAGGCGGTGACCCAGATCATCGGCGTGGCGGCGGTCTGCGCCTGGTCGGCCGTAGCGACCCTGGTGCTGGTCTTCGTGGTTCGCCGCACGGTGGGCCTGCGCGCCTCGGCCGAGGCGGTGGAGGACGGCCTCGACCTCGCCAACCACGGCGAGCGGGCCTATCCCTGAGACTTCGGGAAGGCGGCTTCCAGCGCCGCCTCGTCCACGCCCTCGATGTCCAGCACCTTGAGCCGCGCCGTCTCGCCCGAGACGATGCGCACGGAGGATTTCGAGACTTTCAAGGTCTTGGCCAGGAACGCCGTCAGGGCCGCATTGGCCTCCCCGTCGGCGGCCGCGGCGCTCACCCGCACCTTCAGGTAGGGCCGCCCGCCCGGGTCCAGGGCCCAGCCGTCCACGCCGTCCCGGCCGCCCTTGGGCGTCACCCGGACCGGCAGGCGCATGGCCTAGACGACGAGGTTCAGCAGGGCGCCCTGCGCCGCCGGCAGCAGGTAGCGCTGGACGCCGCTGATCACCAGGATGGCGATGATCGGGCTGACGTCAACATTGCCTAGCGGTGGGATGATCTTCTGGAACGGCGCCAGCACCGGCCGGGTCACCGCGTCCAGGAACTTGGCGATCCCGTAGACGAATTGGTTGCGCAGGTTGATCACGTCGAAGGCCACCAGCCAGGAGAGGATGGCGCTGGCGATCATGGCGAAGACCAGCAGGCTCAGCAGGCTATCGAGGATAAAGAAGACGAATCCGATCAGCGCGATCATCGAGGTTTCCAGCAGGGAATGACTGGGCCTGTATCGTCTGGCGCGCCGCGCCTTGCAAGCCGCGCGCTTCTGCGGCTTGACAGAGGGGGCCTCCCGCCCCTAATTCCGCCCCTCCTGGGGCCGTAGCTCAGTTGGTAGAGCGCCTCGTTCGCAATGAGGAGGTCAGCGGTTCGACTCCGCTCGGCTCCACCAGGAATTTTCTCGAGGTCACGAGTGCGGGTCAGGCGTCGACGACGTCATCCACCCGCATGCGCCTGTAGCGCGCCTCAGCGAAGGCGAAGAGGCCGAAGGCCATCAGGCCGATCGCCGTGATGGCGAGGATCCATTCCCCGAACGGCTGGCGCTCCAGGGCGTCCAGCGCTGCGCCAAGACCGCCTTGCGCCTCGCCGGCCCGGGCGTTGAGGCCGGCCAAGACCAGGAGGCCGCCGGCCGGTAGGAAGGCCAGGCCCCGCGCGAAATAGCCGACGCGGCCCAGCAGGGTCACGGGCCCCCGGATGCCACGGCCGCAGGACATGCGCCGGCAGAAGTCGTTGGTCGCCGCCTGCCAGATATTGCCGGTCCCCACGCCCAGCACGAACAGGCCCACGGCGATGACGACCAGCTCGCCGCCCGGCATGGCCAGGGCGGCCGCGAGGCTCTCACGGGTCTTGGCCTGGTCGTCGACCTCGCGCAGGTCCTCCAGCGCGTCGAGCAGGCCGAACACCGAGAGGCCGAGCGAGGCGTAGACCACGCCGCTGATCGCCTGGCCAGCGCGTGAGGCCAGCGCCTTCCAGCCTGTCCCCTGGTGGTCGGCGTCGAACAGGGCCTGCAGCGCCCGCCAGGCCGCGAAGCCGTAGAGGCCCGCGCCGGTCAGCCACAGCAGGACGAAGCCCAGCGGCCAGGCCGCCCAGGCCTCCAGGGCCCCCATGGGGCCTTGCGCCTTCGGCGTGCGATCGAGGGCGGCCAGCAGGGCGATGAAGCCGATGCTCACATAGACGAAGCCTCGCGCCACATAGCCCGCGCGGCAGACCAGTTCGATGGCCGCGGTGAGCGGGTGGGCGCGCAGGGTGCGCCGATAGCTGGCGAACGCATGGGTCGTCACGGCCGGCGCCCTTCAAGCGGAACCGTCCCCGAACGTGGCCATGGCCTGCCGGTTCCCGTCGTTATGGCGCCGCGGGGCGCGCGACGTCGGTTGTCCCGGCGAAAGTCACCGGCAACTTCAGGAAGACCCGTCCCGAGGCGGACGGCGCGGGCAGGGCGCCGGCGCGGATGTTCACCTGCAAGGACGGGAGGATCAGAGTGGGCGGCGCGAGCGTGGCGTCGCGGGCCTGCCGCATGCTCACGAAGGCGGCTTCCTCGACGCCGTCGTGGACGTGGATGTTGCCTGCGCGCTGCTCGGCCACCGTGGTCTGCCACTGGAAGCTGTCGCGCCCGGGCGGCAGGTAGTCGTGGCCGACGAAGATGCGGGTTTCTAGGGGCAGGGCCATCAGCTTGCGGATCGACCGATAGAGGGTCGCGGCGTCGCCGCCCGGAAAGTCGGCCCGCGCGGTTCCGTAGTCGGGCATGAACAGGGTGTCGCCGACGAAGGCCGCGTCGCCGACCAGATAGGTGACGCAGGCTGGCGTGTGCCCCGGCGTATGCAGGACCCCGACGGAGATCTCGCCAAGCGGCAGCTCATCGCCTTCCTTGAGCAGGATGTCGAACGCGGCGCCGTCGGCCGAGACGTCATCGGCCTCGAACAGCGGGATGAAGGCCTTCTGGACGCGGGTGATCTCGGCGCCGATCACAACGCGGGCGCTGGTCTCGCGCCGAATGTAGTCGGCGGCCGAAAGGTGGTCGGCGTGGGCGTGGGTTTCCAGCACGTAGGCCAGGGTCAACCCCTGGTCACGGACGGCGGCCAGGACCGCGTCGGCGGACGCCGTGGAGAGCACTGCGCCCTTCGGCTCGAAGTCCAGTACGGGGTCGATGATCGCGGCGGCTCCCGTGGCCGGGTCGCTCACCAGGTAGGTGGCGGTGGACGTAGCGGTGTCGAAAAAGACCTGGACGACAGGTGACATGGAATGAGCCTCCTTGGCGTGCCAATATATAAGGAGTTGCTAAATTAGATTCAATGAATATATTGCCTGCATGCTCGATCTCGCGAACTTCGACATCACCCGTTTCGAGGCCAGCGCATCCGAAGCCGCGAAGCTTCTGCGCGCGCTGGGCAATGAGCGGCGTCTGATGATCCTGTGCCAGCTAACGGACGGCGAACGATCGGTCGGGGAGCTACAGCCCCTGGTCGGCCTTTCGCAGTCGGCCCTGTCGCAGCACCTCGCCGTGCTGCGTGAGGAAGGCGTCGTGGCCACCCGTCGGGAGGCCCAGACCATCTGGTACCGGATCAACGATCCCGCGGCGCTCAAGGTGGTGGCGACGCTCGCCGAGGTATTCTGTCCCCCGGAGATGAAGACCGATGCCCCCCGCCGCCAAGACCCTTAGTCCAGGCCATGTGGCCGACCTGCTGCGCCATGAACGCGCCGTCCTGGTCGACATCCGAGAGCCCGATGAGTTCGCCCGCCGCCACGTCAAGGGCGCCCGGTCGCACCCGCTTTCCGCGTTCAGCCCCGCCCGGCTGAACATCCCGCCCGGCAAGACCGTCGTCTTCACCTGCAAGTCGGGCATGCGGACGGCGGCCAACTGCGAGCGCCTCGTGTCCGACCTGGACCGCGAGGCCTTTCTGCTGGAAGGCGGCGTCGACGGCTGGGCCGCCGCCGGCCTGCCTGTGACGGAAAACCGCAAGGCCCCATTGGAGATGATGCGCCAGGTGCAGATCGGCGCGGGCTCGTTGGTGCTCCTGGGCGTGGCCTTGGGCTATGGCGTCCATCCTGTCTTCTTCGGGCTGTCCGGCGCTGTCGGGGCGGGTCTGTTGATGGCCGGCGTCACCGGCTTCTGCGGCATGGCCCGCCTGCTGAACCTCGCGCCCTGGAACCGGACCGCCGGGACCTGACCGTGGACCCCTTTGTCGCCAGCCTGGCGCTCGCAACAGCCGGCGGCGCGGTGATCGGCCTGCTGCTGTCGGTGTTCGGCGGCGGCGGGTCCGTGCTGGCCACGCCCTTGCTGATTTATATGGTCGGAATCGAGAACACACACGTGGCGATCGGCACCTCGGCCGCCGCCGTGGCTGTCAACGCCGCGGTCGGCCTGGCGACCCAGGCGCGCGCCGGGCGGGTCAAGTGGCCCTGCGCCCTCGTCTTCGGCGGGGCGGGACTGGCTGGCTCCCTGGTGGGCGCGCACCTGGCCAAGCTGGTCGATGGCGGCCAACTGCTGCTGTGGTTCGCCGGCGCCATGGCCCTGGTCGCCCTTTCGATGCTCGCGCCGCGCAAGTCGCAGGGCGATCCGACCGTCCATCTGGACGCGGCGCGCACCCTGAAGCTTGCGCCGCTCGGACTGGTCGTCGGACTGGCGGCGGGTTTCTTCGGAATCGGCGGAGGCTTCCTCATCGTTCCGGGTCTGATGGCGGCCACCGGCATGACCCTCGCCAACGCCGCGGCGTCATCCCTGGTCTCCGTGGTGCTGTTCGGCGGCGCGACGAGCGTGAGCTACGCCGCGTCCGGCTTGATCGACTGGCCGGTCTTCCTGTGCCTGGTGGCGGGCGGCGTCGTCGGCGCCCTGGCTGGCGGGCCTGTCGCCCAGCGCCTGGCCGGCCACGCGGACCTAGCCCGTCGCGCCTTTGCGATTATGGTGCTGCTGACCGCCGCCTATGTGGCTTTCCGCACGCTTACCTAGAACGAGACCGTAGAGGGTCTAGTGAGCGTCGTCCCAGTTCGCCGCGGCGCGGGCCTCGACCACCAGGGGCACGGTGAATGACACCGCCGGCTCGGCCGCGCGCTCCATCACCCGCTTGGCCACGGCGATCAGGGCCTCGGCCTCGGCCTGCGGCGCCTCGAAGACCAGTTCGTCGTGGACCTGGAGCAGCATCCTGGCCGAGAGCCGGGCCTCCTTCAGCGCCGCCGGCATCCGGATCATCGCCCGGCGGATGAGGTCGGCCGCAGCGCCCTGGATCGGGGCGTTGATCGCCGCCCGGTCGCCAAAGGCGCGCTCGGCCTGGGACTTGGAGAACACCGCCGGGATATTGACCTTGCGCCCGAAGACGGTGGTCACGAACCCCTGGGTGCGGGCCGCCTGCTTGGTGCGGTCCATATAGGCGCGGATGCCTGGGAAGCGCTCGAAATAGGTCTTGATATAGGCCCCGGCCTCCTCCTGCGGGATCGAGAGCTGGTTGGCCAGACCGAAGGCCGAGATGCCGTAGACGATGCCGAAATTGATCGCCTTGGCGCGCCGCCGCGTCTCGGCCGGCATGCCCTCGATGGGCACGCCGAACATCTCCGACGCCGTGGCCGCGTGGATGTCCAGGCCCTCCTTGAAGGCCTTCTTGAGCTGGGGGATATCGCCGACATGGGCCAGAATCCGCAGCTCGATCTGGCTGTAGTCGGCGCTGATCAGCACGTTTCCCGGTTCGGCGATGAACGCCTTGCGGATGCGCCGGCCCTCCTCGGTGCGGATCGGGATGTTCTGCAGGTTCGGGTCCGACGAGGACAGCCGCCCGGTGGTGGTCGAGGCCAGGGCGTAGGAGGTGTGCACCCGGCCGGTTCGCGCGGCGATGGCTGGGATCAGGTTGTCGGTATAGGTGCCCTTCAGCTTGGAGAGCTGTCGCCAGTCCAGCAGCACCCGGGGCAGTTCGTGGCCCTTGGCCGCCAGGTCCTCCAGCATGGAGGCGTCGGTGGAGGCCGCGCCGGTGGCGGTGATCCGCCCCGAGCTCAGCCCCATCTCGCCGAACAGCACCTCGCCGATCTGCTTGGGGCTGCCCAGGTTGAACGGCCGGCCGGCCAACCGGTGGGCCTCGATCTCCAACTCGCCCATGCGCACCGAGAAGTCGTTGGAGAGCTGGCGCAGGCGCTCGGGATCGACCTTGATCCCGTGGTTTTCCATCTCCGCCAGCACGGCCGGCAGCTTGCGCTCCAGGGTCTCGTAGACGGTGAGCAGGTTCTCCCGCGCCAGCCGCGGCCGCAGCGTCTGCCACAGCCGCAGGGTGACGTCGGCGTCCTCGGCGGCGTAGCAGGTGGCCGGCTCCAGCGGCACGTGCTTGAAGCTCTTCTCGGCCTTGCCGGTCCCGGCCACCGACTTGAACTTGATCGGCTCATGGTCGAGCCACCGCTTGGACAGCTCGTCCATGCCGTGGCTCTTGTGCAGGCCGGCCTCCAGCACATAGCTGATCAGCATGGTGTCATCGATCGGGGTGACGTCGATCCCGTACCGCGACAGCACGGCGATGTCGTACTTGGCGTTCTGCGCCACCTTGAGGATCGACGGGTCCTCCAGCAGCGGCTTCAGCCGGGCCATGACCTCCTCGCAGGGGATCTGCTCGATAGCCTCGGGGGTTTCGAACTCCAGCCCGCCGGCGCTCTCGTGCTCGTGGCCCACGGGGATGTAGCAGGCCTCGCCCGCCGCCACCGCCAGGGAGACGCCGCAGAGATTGGCGTTGGCCGAGGAGAGCGCGTCGGTCTCCGTGTCGAAGGCCACCACCCCCGCCGCGCGGGCCTTGGCGATCCAGGCGTCCAGGGTGGCCAGGTCGCGCACGCAGACATAGGCGTTGGTGTCGATGGGCCCTCGCTCGGCCGGGGCGGGCGCCGCGGGGGTCGTCGCCGGAGCCGCCGGGGCGCTCGTCCCGCCGCCGGCCACGCGGCGGGCCAGGGTGCGGAACTCCATCTCTTCCAGGAACTTGGCCAGGATCGCCGGTTCCGGCTCACGCACCGCCAGTTCGTCGACCGGCGAGGGCAGGGGCGTGTCGCAGTCCAGGCGCACCAGCTCACGCGACAGCCGGATCTGGTCGGCGAAGTCGATCAGGGTTTGGCGGCGCTTCTCCTGTTTCACCTCGCCGGCGCGGGCCAGGACCGAATCCAGGTCGCCGTATTCGTTGATCAGCAGTGCG
This sequence comes from Phenylobacterium sp., assembly GCF_030698145.1. GTDB lineage: Bacteria > Pseudomonadota > Alphaproteobacteria > Caulobacterales > Caulobacteraceae > Phenylobacterium. The sequence continues at coordinate 25,357 of NZ_JAUYNW010000089.1, forward strand.
GCGGTCTTGACCCCGATGCCCGGCGCGCCCGGCACGTTGTCGACGCTGTCGCCGCATAGGGCCTGGACGTCGACCACCTTGTCCGGCGTGACGCCGAACTTGTCGAACACCTGCTCGGCGCCGATCTTCAGGTTCTTCATGGTGTCGAGCATCGACACCCGGGGCCCGACCAGCTGCATCAGGTCTTTGTCGGACGAGACGATCACCACCTCGCCCCCGGCGTCGCGCACCTTGCAGGCATAGGCCGCGATCAGGTCGTCGGCCTCGTAGCCGGGCAGCTCCAGGCAGGGCACGCCGAAGGCCCGGGTGGCGTCGCGCATCAGCGGGAACTGCGGGATCAGGTCCTCGGGCGGCGGCGGGCGGTGGGCCTTGTACTGGTCGTACAGCTTGTTGCGGAAGGTCTTCTCCGAGTGGTCGAAGATCACCGCCAGGTGGGTCGGCGCCTCGGCCTGGGCCTTCATGTCCACCAGCAGCTTCCACAGCATGTTGCAGAAGCCGGAGATCGCCCCGATCGGCAGGCCGTCCGATTTGCGCGTCAGGGGCGGCAGGGCGTGATAGGCGCGGAAGATGAAGCCCGAGCCGTCCACCAGATAGAGGCGGACCGCCGGCCCGTCCTCGGTCAGCGCGCGGGGGATATCGTCGAGGGCGGCGGTCGCGGCGTCGAGGGTCTCGGTCATGGTGGGGAAGATAGGCGCGAGGGAGCTCGCGGTCACCCGCCAGATCGCAATATCCGGCGTGCGCCGTCGGGGGTCTTGGGGCTAGGCTGCCGGCATGGCCCTGTCCCACCCCGTCACTGTCGCCGTTCTCGCCGATTGCCACATCCATCCCGGCGGTGGCCCCGACTGGACTCCGCAGATCCTCGAGGCCCTGGCCGGGGTGGACCTGATCGTCACCCTGGGCGACATGGGCGAGGCTGCGGGCCTGGACCGCCTGGCGCAGATCGCCCCGGTGCTGGGCGTACGCGGACAGGACGACAGCGACGATCCGCGCACCGCCCTGCAGGTCCGTGTCCTGCAACTCGGCGCGACGCGCCTGGGCTGCGTCTTCGATCCGGTGGCCGCGGGTCTCGCGAGCGCGGTCGACCCGTTCACGCCGGATTTTAACTTCCGCCCCAGATGTCGAGAGCTGTTCGGAGGCGAGATCACGGCCCTGCTCTTCGCCTCGACCCACGTGCCGCAGTCGAGCTGGTTTCCGGGCTGCATGGCGCTCAACCCCGGAAGCGCCACCCTACCCTCGGGCATGGAGGATGGTGTCCCCGGGGCCTTCATCCGCCTGGAGGTCGCCGAGGGCCGGTTCGACTTCCAGTTCGTCGAGATCGGCCGCTAACCGAAACGCTTGTTGAGGTCGGGCAAGTCCTTGCCGAGCAGGGCCAGGGCCCCGGCGTCGCCGCTGGCCAGATAGGCGGCGATCGAGGTTCCGAGCGCAGCATAGGCCGCGCGGAACGGCGCCGTGGCCGAGGACAGCCGTCGTACGCCCAGCTCCTGCAGGCGCGGGGCCGGGGCCACGCCGGGGCGGCCCATGACGTTGAGCGGCAGGGCGATCTCCTTGGCCAGCGTCGCCAGCAGGTCGTCCTCGGCGGGACCTGGAACGAAGATTCCGTCCGCGCCGGTGGCCTTGTAGAGCTCGGCCCGCCGCAGGGTCTCGGCGAGCGCCGCTTCACCCTTGGCTAGGCCGCGCAGATAGACATCGATCCGGGCGTTGACGAAGAGGGGCACGCCGGCCTCGGCGGCCGCCTTGCGGACCGTCTCGATCTTGCGGACGTGCAGGCCAGGATCGCGCGCGCCGTCCTCGAAATTGATCCCAACGGCCCCGGCCCCGATCACGCCCTTGATGGTGTCGGCGACGGTTGCGAGGTCATCGGAATAGCCGCCCTCGATGTCGGCGGTGAGCGGCGCCTTGAGCACCCGGGCGATCTCGCCGATGGCGGCCAGCAGGGTCGGGATCGGCAGGATGTCGCCGTCGGCATAGCCGTGCGCCCAGGCCACGGCGGCCGACGAGGTGGCCACGGCCTTGGCGCCGGCGTCCTCCATCAGGGCGGCGCTGGCCGCGTCCCAGGCGTTGGGCAGGACGAGGACGTCGGGCCCGGCGTGCAGGGCGCGGAAGGTGTCGGCTTGGCTCATGGGGATCGCCTCCAGGGGTTCGCTGAAGGACGATATAGGAACCGCCGCCGTGACATGTTGGCGGAAATCGGACAGGGACATTCAGTGTCCGTGCGGGCCCTCATAGACGCCGGGCGCCAGACGCTCGTCCTCGGTCCCCTCGGACCCGGCCGGCAGCACGAAGCGGCGGTCGCAATAGGGGCATTCGACGAAGGTCGCCTCGCCCATCTCCAGCCAGACCCGCGGATGGCCGAGCGCGCCGCCGACTCCGTCGCAGGCCACCCGGCCCGAGCGCACCACGATCACCTCCGAGGGCGGCAGGTTCGCCGTCAGGGCCGGCTTGGCGGGCATGGGCTCGAGCTTGGACGAGCGGCCTTGGTTGGGAACGGGGGCTTTGCGGGCCATGGACAGAATCTCCGGCGGCGGACGCTTGGCGGATGCGCCGCGCGCGCCTAGGTATGCGACCATGGCTCGGCCCGTCAATTAGGCGCTTTGCCAACAATTAGGCGCTTTTGAATGACCCTTCCCGACTACGCCATCGAGGCCGAAGGCCTGGTGAAGATCTATCCGGCCACCAAGACCACGCCCGAGATGCACGCCCTGAGGGGCCTGGACCTGAAGATCCCGCGCGGCTCGATCTTCGGCCTGCTGGGCCCGAACGGGGCGGGCAAGTCGACCTTCATCAACACCTTGGCGGGCTTGACCAAGAAGACGGCCGGGACCGTGCGCATCTGGGACCGCGACATCGACGAGCGCCCCCGCGACGCCCGCGCCGCCATCGGGGTGGTGCCCCAGGAGATCTCCGCCGACCCGTTCTTCACCCCGCGCGAGAGCCTGGAGGTCCAGGCCGGAATGTACGGGGTCCCGGCCAAGGAGCGCCGGACCATGGAGCTGCTCAATGCGCTCGGCCTGGGCGACAAGGCCGAGGCCTATGTCCGCCAGCTCTCCGGCGGCATGAAGCGCCGGCTGATGGTGGCCAAGGCCATGGTGCACAATCCCCCGGTGCTGATCCTGGACGAGCCCACCGCCGGGGTGGACGTGGAGCTGCGCCGCCAGCTC
>NZ_JAUYNW010000021.1 GCF_030698145.1 Phenylobacterium sp.
CGCGGCCCTTCTCGTGGGCGTAGACGCCGATCTCGGCGTCGATCTTCAAGCCGGTCACGAAGATCTTGGTCATGACCGTACGGCCTTGCGGCGCGGCGATGGGTTCGGCAGGCGTCTCCTGGAGCGGCGAAAGGGCCAAGGCGGGTTCCTTTAGGTCAGGTGCTGACCGGCGTCGACGGCGATCATCTGGCCGGTCACTGACGTCGCGTCAATCAGGTAGCGCAGGGCTTGGCCGATCTCGGCCGGATCGACGGGGCGCTGGAGCAATGTGGCCTCCACCTCGCGCTGGAAGTCCACGTCCTGCTGGTGGATCGAGGGCAGGACCGGGCCCGGGCCTATGCCGTTCACCCGGATGCGCGGCGCCAGGCCCTTGGCCAGCATCTGGGTCGCGGCCCACAGCGCGCTCTTGGAGAGCGAATAGCTGAAGAAGTCCGGGGAGGGCGCGAGCACCCGCTGGTCGAGGATGTTGACGATAAGGCCGGTGCGGTGGGCGGGCAGGCGCCGGGCGAAGGCCTGGGCCAGGACCATGGGCGCGCGCAGATTGGTCTCGAGGTGGGCGTCCCACGAGGCGCGGTTCATGGAGGTGAAGCTGTCGTCCTCGAACACCGAGGCGCAGTTGACCAGCAGGGTGATGGGGCCGAGCTCGGCCTCAGCCTCGGCCACCAGCGGGGCGGTCGCCCCCTCGTGGCGCAGGTCGCAGGTGTGGAGGGAGGCCTTGCGTCCGCGGGCGCGCACATCGGCGGCGGCGGACTGTGCGTCGTCGTCGACGGCCCGGACATGGATGGCCACGTCGAACCCCGCCTCGGCGCAGGCCAGCACCAGGGCCCGGCCGATCCGCCGCGCCCCGCCGGTGACCAGGGCCGCGCCGCGCTTGGTGTCGGGCAAGGCCGCGGTCCCTGTCGCGCCCTAGTCGAGCCGGCCGAACTCGAAATAGTTCAGCGCGCCGATGACGACGATGAAGGCGAGGATCATGAGGATCGCGGTCATGGCGGGCTCCGGCTGTGGTGGTCGGGCTTTAACGGGGGGCCGCAGAGCGCGCAACATAGATCGTAACAGCAGGTGATTTGCCACGGTTCCGTCCGATCCCGTCAAATTCGCTGTGACACGGACAGGAGCCATCCCATGCCCACCCGAAATGTTGTCCTCACCGAGCGGCAGGACGCAATGATCGCGATTCTGGTGCGCTCGGGCAGTTACAAGAACGCCAGCGAGGTGCTGCGCGACGGGCTGAGGTTGTTAGAGCAACGGCAGGCGGAGGAGGTCGCGCGGATCGAAGTGCTGCGAGACGCGGCCCAGGTTGGGATGGCGTCAATCGAGGCGGGAAAGGCCAGACGATTCGAGACCCTGGAGGGCTTGGAAATCTATCTCGACGGTCTCGGCAAAGGGAGGACCGTTGGTGGGCCTGGATAATGAAGAACCGTCTGATGAGTTGATTGAGACCATCAATCGTCGCCACCTGATCCGCACTCCGCTTGAACCGGCCGATCTGCTCTTCGTGTTCGGCACTCGGCACGGCGTGCCAGAGTTCGTCACCGCCATCGCCGAACTCTGGCGCGGGGGGTATTTTCGTTGGGCCATGGTCAGCGGTGGATCAACCCCGGGCGGCATGGAGGACGAAGCGAGCGTCCTGTCGCGCTTGATGATCCAAGCCGGCGTGCCGGAGGATGTGATCCTGCTGGAGCGCGAGGCGACGAACACCGGGGAGAACGTGATCTTCTCGCTGCCTATTCTTGAGGAGCGCATCGGCCTGGCCAATATCGGCTCGCTGATCGCGGTGGGCAAGCTGCACACCTCGGCGCGTTACCTGATGACTCTGCAACGCCACTGGCCGGACGTGCGCAAGATGTTGTGGGCCGTGAACTATCACGACCATCCCGTCGAGGCGTGGCATGAGCATCCGGAGTTGAGGGCGGCGGTGCTGCGCGAATGGCGCAAGATTGGGCCATACAAAGCTGCGGGGTTCATTATCGATCTCCCGCGAATCCCCCCGCTCGGACGGCGAAGGGCTGCGACTACTTCGGTTCGCGGAGGGCCGAGAGGACTGATCCGACGTTCAGCGGGAAGGGGAAGACGATGGTGTTGCTGCGGTCGTTGGCGATCACCGCGAGCGCGCTGAGATAGCGCAGCTGCATCGCCTCGGGCCGTTGGCTCAGGATCACGGCGGCTTCGTGCAGCTTCTGGGCGGCCTGTTCTTCGCCCTCGGCGCTGATCACCTTGGCGCGCCGCTCGCGTTCGGCCTCGGCCTGGCGAGCGATGACGCGGATCATGCTTTCGTCGATGTCCACGTGCTTGATCTCGACATTGGCGACCTTGATGCCCCAGGTGTCGGTCTGGGCGTCGAGGATCTCCTGGATGTCGTTGTTGAGCTTGTCGCGTTCGGCCAGCATTTCGTCGAGATCGTGCTTGCCGAGCACCGAGCGCAGGGTGGTCTGGGCCAGCTGGCTGGTGGCCTGCATGTAGTTCTCGACCTGGATCGTCGCCTTTTCAGGATCGACGACGCGGAAATAGAGCACGGCGCTGACCTTTACCGAGACGTTGTCGCGCGAGATGACGTCCTGGCTCGGCACGTCCAGCACCATCGTGCGGAGATCGACCCGCACCATCTGCTGGACGAAGGGGAGCAGCAGGATCAGCCCCGGCCCCTTCACGCCGGTGAAGCGGCCCAGGGTGAAGACGACGCCCCGCACGTATTCGCGGAGAATCTTGACCGCCGCCGCCAGCACGACAAGCAGCAGGACGATGATGGGGGCGTAGACGGCGAGGCTGGTCAGCATTCGAAAGTTCTCCGTCTAGGGGCGATCACCGGTCTCTTCCGGCGTCACCGTGAGGGTAAGGTTCTCGATCCCCACCGTCCGTATGCGGTCCCCGGGCCGGAGCGGCGCGGCCGACACAGCGCGCCACCTCTCGCCGTGGGCGAACACGAACCCGGCGCCGTCGCCCCAGTCCTGGACGACGCCCGGGCAGCCGATCATCTCCTCGCGGCCGCTCACGATGCGGCGCGCGCGCGAGGTGAGCGCCAGCCGCAGGACCAGCAGCGTGAAGGCGAGGCTCGCCGCGGCGAGGCCGGCGACCAGGGGGAGCGAGAGGCCGAAGCCCGGCGCGTCGGTGTCGATGAGGATCATCCCGCCCAGCAGGAAGGCCGCGGCGCCGCCGATACCCAGGATGCCGAAGGAGGGTGCGAAGGCCTCGGCTGTCATCAGGCCTATCCCGACCAGGATGAGGGCCAGGCCCGCATAGTTCACCGGCAGCACCGCCAGGGCGTAGAGCCCGGTGAGCAGGCAGATCACGCCGATCGTCCCAGGGTAGAGCGCGCCGGGATTCATGAACTCGAAGAGCAGGCCGTAGATGCCGATCATCATCAGGATCAGGGCGACATTGGGATTGGCGATGGTGGCCAGCGCCTGGTGTCGCCAATCTGGCCTGATATGCTCGATGGCGAGGCCCCGGGTGTGCAGGGTGACGGGGGCGCCGCCGACCGTGACGACGCGGCCGTCGGCCTGGGCCAGGACGTCGGCGACGTCGCGCGCCATGAAGTCGATCACCTTGGCCGCCAAGGCGTCGCGGGCGTCGAGGCTGGCGGCCTCGCGCACCGCCCGCTCGGCCCAGTCGGCGTTGCGCCCGCGCAGATGGGCCAGGCCGCGGATATAGGCGACGGCGTCGTTGATCGCCTTGGCTTCCATCTTGCTCGCGGTCGGCGGCGCGGGCGCCGCCTGGTCCTTGGTTTTTTCCGGCGGAGACTTCTCCTGGGGGGTGAGCTCCGGGAGGCCGCCGATCTCGACAGGGGTCGCCGCGCCGAGATTGGTCCCCGGAGCCATCGCCGCCACGTGGCTGGCATAGACGATGTAGGTCCCAGCGCTCGCCGCCCGCGCGCCGCCGGGCGCGACATAGGCGACCACCGGCACGGGCGAGGCGATGATCTCGCGGATCATCTCGCGCATGGATGTGTCGAGGCCGCCCGGCGTGTCCAGGCGCAGCACGACGATCGCCGCGCCGCCGTTGCGGGCCTTGGCCAGGCTGCGTGCGAAATAGTCGGCGGTCGCAGGTCCGATCACGCCGTCGACGTGCATCACCACAGCCGCGCGACCGCCTTGCGATACGGCGGGCGCCGTAGCTACGGCGAAGCCCAGCGCAATGAGCAGGAAACAGAAAAATCCCAGCAAATTGCGTCTGGCGGCGCCTCGAAGAGATATCATCCCGCTCGAGGTCATGGCCAAGTTTGTCACCGTCGAGGGCGCGCTACAAGCCTCCTCCGGACGACGCGATCCAGGGTGGCCCGGCGCCAAGCAGGCTTGTCGAATGGCGTCCGGGCGGGCCAAGGTTCAAAGAAAACGCCCCAGGGAAACGCCATGCCGCTCGCACCCATTCCGCCCAGCGCCTTCACCAAGGTCGCCGTGGGTATCGACCGGCCCGAGGACGTGGTGGTCTCTCGTGACGGGCGGGTGTTCGCCTCCGACCATCAGTGCGCGGTGGCCGAAATCTTTCCCGATGGATCGTTCAAGCGGCTGGGGCCCAGGGGCGGGGCGCCCAACGGGATCAACATGGACCCGCAGGGCCGGGTGCTGATCGCCAATTTCGGCATCTATGACCGCCAGGAGGGGCCGTTGGAGCGGTTCGATCCGGCCACCGGCCTGCGCGAGACCCTGGTCGCCGAGGTGGGCGGCCGGCGGCTGACCAGCGCCAACTATCCGGTGGTCGACCGGGCCGGCAATATCTGGTGCGCCAACTCCACCCACGCCGAGACCTGGCCCCAGGCGCTGGACGGCCGGGCCGACGGCTTCATCTTCGTGCTGCGGCCTGACGGCTCCAGCCAGATCGTCGCCGACGGGCTGAAGTTCCCCAACGGCCTGGCCCTGTCGGCCGATGACGGCTTCCTCTACTGCGCCCAGACCACCGGCGCCGACGTCGTGCGGTTCGCGGTCCTGCCGGGCGGCAGGCTCGGGCCGGGCGAGCGCTACGGCCCGGTGCTGGGCAAGCTGCAGGAACGCGGCGGGCCGCAGGTGGCGCAGGCGGACCTCGGCTACACCGACGGGATCGGCATGGACGCCGAGGGCAATCTCTGGGTCTGCCTGCCGGGCGCCGACAAGGTGGTGGCGATCACGCCGGCGGGCGAGATGGTGACGGTGATCCACGACCCCACCGGCCAGACCGTGCACCATCCCACCAATGTCACCTGGGGCGGCCCGGACCTGGACGACCTCTATATCGGCTCGATCCGCGCCGATTATGTGCTCAAGGCCAAGAGTCTGGTTGCGGGACAGCCGCACATCCACCAGATGGGTTGAGCCGATGGACGTTGGCGGCTATTTATTTATGGTGTAAATAAACGACCCGCCGGGCGAGGTTTCGCCGGGCATGGCGGCTTTGGGGCTTCCCCAGTGATCGCCGATCACTAAAATGCTTGTTTGAAGCCGGGGGAGAACCTGCCGGCCACCCCTAACGAACGATCCGGGAGGACGTCATGCGCGAGTACCTTAAGTTCTACATCGACGGGAAGTGGGTCGAGCCCGTCGAGTTGAAGACGCTCGACGTCATCAATCCGGCCACCGAAGAAGTCTGCGGCAAGATCGCGCTCGGCGCCGCCGCCGACGTGGACGCCGCGGTCATGGCCGCGCGCAAGGCCTTCCCGGCCTGGTCGCAGACCACCCGCGAGGAGCGCCTGGACGTCCTGGGCCGCATCCTGGCCGAATATCAGAAGCGCTTCGGCGACCTGGCCACGGCCGTCACCGAGGAAATGGGCGCCCCGGCCTCGCTGGCCCAGCGCGCCCAGGTGCCGATCGGCATGGGCCACCTGGCCACCGCCGTGGAAGTCCTCAAGACCTTCAAGTTCGAGGAAGACCGCGGCCCGACCATGCTGGTCAAGGAAGCGATCGGCGTCTGCGGCTTCATCACCCCCTGGAACTGGCCGCTGAACCAGATCGTCTGCAAGGTGGCCCCGGCCATCGCCACGGGCTGCACCATGGTGCTGAAGCCTTCGGAAGTGGCCCCGTTCTCGGGTCAGATCTTCGCTGAGATCATGCATGCGGCGGGCGTTCCGGCCGGCGTGTTCAACCTGGTCCATGGCGACGGCCTGGGCGTGGGCGTGCCGCTCTCCAGCCACCCGGAAGTCGACATGGTGTCCTTCACCGGCTCGACCCGCGCCGGCATCGAGGTGGCCAAGAACGCCGCCCCGACCGTCAAGCGCGTGGCCCAGGAACTGGGCGGCAAGAGCCCGAACATCATCCTGGACGACGACGTGCTTTCCAAGGGCGTCGCCCGCGGCGTGGCGACCATGATGACCAATTCCGGTCAGTCCTGTAACGCGCCCACCCGCATGCTGGTCCCCAAGGGCCGTATGGACGAGGCGATCACGGCGGCCCGCGAGGCGGCCTCGACCGTCACGGTCGGCGATCCGAACGGCAACAGCCAGCTCGGCCCGGTGGTCTCCGAGGTGCAGTTCAACAAGATCCAGAAGCTGATCCAGGCCGGCATCGACGAGGGCGCGACCCTGGTCTCCGGCGGCGTCGGCCGTCCGGACGGCCTGGACAAGGGCGACTATGTGAAGCCCACCGTCTTCGCCAACGTCACCAACGAGATGACCATCGCCAAGGAAGAGATCTTCGGCCCCGTGCTGTCGATCCTCGGCTATGACACCCTCGAACAGGCCATCGAGGTCGGCAACGACACCGAGTACGGCCTGGCCGCCTATGTGCAGGCCGAGGACCTCTCCAAGGCCCGCGACGTGGCCAAGAAGCTGCGCGCCGGCCAGGTGTCGATCAACGGCGGCGGCGGCGACATGATGGCCCCCTTCGGCGGCTACAAGATGAGCGGCAACGGGCGCGAGTGGGGCGATTTCGGCTTCCACGAGTTCCTGGAAACCAAGGCGATCCTCGGCTACGCGCCGAAGC
>NZ_JAUYNW010000095.1 GCF_030698145.1 Phenylobacterium sp.
CCACACCCCGGTCGGCTACTACAAGGACGAGGAGAAGTCGGCCAAGACCTTCCGCACCTTCGAGGGGACCCGCTGGAGCGTGCCCGGCGACTGGGCGACCGTGGAGGCCGACGGCTCCATCACCCTGCTGGGCCGCGGCTCCCAGGTGATCAACACCGGCGGCGAGAAGGTCTTCCCGGAAGAAGTCGAGGAGGCCTTGAAGCGGTTCCTGGGCGTCCGCGACGCCGCGGTGGTGGGCGTGCCCGATCCGCGGTTCGGCGAGCGCATCTGCGCGGTGGTCGACTTCACGGGCGACAAGGCCCCGTCGCTGGGCGATCTCGCGGCCCACGTGAAGGGCCTGCTGGCCGACTACAAGGCGCCGCGCGAACTGGTCCTGGCCCCCGTGGTCCGGGCCCCGAACGGCAAGCTCGACTACAAGGCCATCCGCGCCGAAGCGATCGCGGCGCTGTCGGCCACGGCTTCCGCCTAAACAAAATGTAACGTGCCTACGGGGGCGCGACCGGTCCACGGTCGCGCCAACCCAAGACCTTATGAAGGCTCACAATTCCATGAAGACCCTCTGGTTGGGCGCGGCGTCGGCCGCGGCCCTGATCTGTGCGTCCGCGCCGGCCCTGGCGGCCAATGCGCCCGACCTCTCCCAGGCCCCGCGGATGGGGCCCTGGGGCTTCGACGCCGCCGGCCGCGACATGAGCGTCGCGCCCTCGAAGGACTTCTTCGACTACGCCAACGGCGGCTACCTGACCCGGCTGGAGATCCCCGCCGACCGCTCGCGCTACGGCGCCTTCGACGCGTTGAACGAACTGTCGCAGAACCGCATGCGCGCGGTGGTCGAGAAGGCCTCGGCCAACACCGCGGCGACCGGCGACGAGGCCAAGGTCGGCGCCTTCTACCGCAGCTTCATGGACGAGGCGGCCGTCGACGCCTTGGGCGCCAAGCCGATGGCCGCCGACCTGGCCGCGATCGCCGCGATCAAGTCCCGCGACGAGATGGCCGGGCTGATGGGCGCCACCATGCGCAAATTCGGCGGCTCGTTCTTCGGCTCCTATGTGCATGACGACGCCAAGGACCCGGAGAAGTACACGGTCTACCTGCTGCAGGGGGGCCTGGGCCTGCCCGACCGGGACTACTATCTGGACGACAAGTTCAAGACCCAGAAGACGGCCTATGAAGCCTATGTCGCCAAGCTCCTGACCCTGGCGGGCTGGGAGAAGCCGGCGGAGAACGCCGCGGCCATCGTCGCCCTGGAGACCGAGATCGCCAAGGTCTCCTGGACCCGGGCCGAGCGCCGCGACGACGACAGGACCTACAATCCCTTCGAGGTGGCCAAGCTGCAGGCCTACGCCCCGGGCTTCGCCTGGAAGCGGTTCCTGGACGGCGCAAACCTCTCGAAGGCCGAGCGGGTCATCGTCTCGGAGAACACCGCCTTCCCGAAGATCGCCGCCATCTACGCCGGGGCCTCGCTCGACACCCTGAAGGCGTGGTCGGCCTTCAACCTGGCCGACCAGGCCGCGCCCTACCTGGCCAAGGACTTCAACCAGGCCAATTACGAGTTCCGCAACAAGACCCTGTCGGGCCAGCCGGTGCAGCAGCCCCGCTGGAAGCGCGGCGTCACCGGCGTCGACAGCAACCTCGGCGAAGCCCTGGGCAAGGTCTATGTGGCCGCCTACTTCCCCGCCGAGAACAAGGCCAAGATGGAGGCCCTGGTCGGCGACATCCGCACCGCGATGGGCGCGCGGATCGAGAAGCTCGACTGGATGGGTCCGGCCACCAAGGCCAAGGCCCTGGAGAAGCTCTCCAAGTTCCGCGTTAAGATCGCCTATCCCGACAAGTGGCGCGACTATTCCGGCCTGTCGATCAAGGACGGCGACCTCTACGGCAACATCCAGCGGGCCAGCGCCTTCGAGTGGGATTACCGCGCCGCACGCCTGGGCGGGCCGGTGGACGACGACGAGTGGGGCATGACCCCGCCGACCATCAACGCCTACTACCAGCCCACCAAGAACGAGATCGTCTTCCCGGCCGCCATCCTGCAGCCGCCGTTCTTCGACCCCCAGGGTGATCCGGCGATCAACTATGGCGGCATCGGCGGGGTGATCGGCCACGAGATCACCCACGGCTTCGACGACCAGGGCCGCAAGTCCGACGGCGACGGCAAGCTCACCGACTGGTGGACCGCCGAGGACGCCGCCAAGTTCGACGCCCAGGCCAAGAAGTTCGGCAAACAGTACGCCGCCGTCGAGGTCCTGCCCGGCGCCAACATCAACGGCGACCTGACCATGGGCGAGAACATCGCCGACCTGGGCGGGCTGCTGCTGGCGCTGGACGCCTACCACATCTCGCTGAAGGGCCAGCCGGCCCCGGTGATCGACGGCCTGACCGGCGACCAGCGGGTCTTCCTGGGCTGGGCCCAGGTCTGGCGGGGCAAGTATCGCGACGACCGCATGCGCCAGCAACTGGTCTCCGATCCGCACTCGCCGCCCAAGTACCGGGTGCAGGTTCCGGTGAAGAACATCGACGCCTTCTACGAGGCCTTCGGCGTCAAGCCCGGCGACGGCATGTACGTGGCCCCGGCCGACCGCGTCCGGATCTGGTAGCGAACGGGGCGGCGGCCTCGGTCGCCGCCAGAGCCCTAGGAGGCTGGGCGCCATCCGCTGGCGGTTAGGAAGGCCTTGGGGTCGGCCATCTCGAAGATGTCGGCCAACGCCTGTCGCTTGTCGGGCGCGCGGTCGTAATAGGCCTTCACGATCCGGTGGCCGACCCAATAGCCCAGGTCGCCGGGTTTCTCGGCCGTGCCCGGGCCATTGTTGAGCCAGGCCGAAAGGTCGGTCTTGTCCTGGTCGGCGACGAAGGCGGCCTCGATCTGCGCTTCCCGCCCCTTGGTCCAGGCCCTGTGCTGGTGGTTGCCGGGCGCGCCCGAGATCAGCTCGCCGACGAACTCCGCCGCCCCCTCCATCAGCGACATGCGCAGCACCGTGGCGCCCGCGTCGCCGGGCTCCAGGTCCTTCAACGCCTGCGCCTGCTGGATGTGGCCGTACTCGTGGGCGATGGTGTGGACGAAGCGGTCCTCCAGGTCCGGGTGCATGAAGTCCGCCGCGCAGAGAGCTTCCAGGCCCATGGCGACGCCCGACGAGTCCGCGACGCCGATGGGCCGCCCGCGGCCGACCACGATGGTCACCGGCGAGAGCGTGGCCTCCGGATAGAGCCGGGCCAGCTTGCCGAACGCCGTGGTTAGCCGCCGCTTCACCGCCGGCAGGACCGTCAGGCAGCGCCGGGCGGCGACATAGATCTCGGGGCGCCTGCCCAGGGTGTCGGCGATCCGTGCGCCGGTGACGTTCCGCACCTGGGCGAAGTGGCGCAGGCCCTCGGAGCCCTGGCCAAGATAGTCGCGGTCGAGCTGTCCGGCGCTCGGCTGGCCCCCGGCGGCGTCATAGACCTCGTAGAACCGCGTCACGTCCTGCGTCAGGACGACCGCCCGCCGCGGGGGCGCAGCCCAGGCCGGGCTCGAGGCGGCGAGGACGAGCAAGGCGACCACGACCGGGCCGCGGGTCTTCGGCTGGAGGGGCACGTGATTGATTCCGGGGTTCGCGGTGGGGGACGCGGCGGAAGTCTGCGTTTCACGGCCACGCTTGGTCAACCACCCTGTTGACCCGGCCCCTGGGACCGCCCCGATAAGGACAAGGGTCAACGGTCAACGAGGTGATTCGTGAGCTCCCAATACCTGAACCCGTCCGAAGCCGCCCGGCGGCTCGGCGTCTCCGCCAAGGCCCTGCGGCTCTACGAGCAGCGCGGCCTGGTCGCCCCGGTCCGCACCGCCGCCGGATGGCGGGCCTATGGTCCCGACGAGATGGCCCGCGCCGGCGAGATCGCGGCCCTGCGCGCGCTGGGCCTCAGCCTGGCCCAGACCGCCCGGGTGCTGGGCGGCGATCCCCAGGGCCTGGCGCCGGCGCTGGCCGCGCACCAGGCGAGCCTGGAAGGCCGGGTCCGCCAGCTCGCCGACACGGTCCAGAGGGTGGCCGGCCTGCGAGCCGACCTGGCGCGCGGCAAGGCGCCGGCCGAGGGCGAACTGGCGCGGTTGCTTGAGCCCGAGCTCAGCGTCGCCTTCGACCTGCCCTGGCCCTGGGGCGGGGAACGGTTCGAACTGCGGGACATCGGGCCGATCACCTACATCATCGGCTCCCTGGGCAGCGGCAAGACCCGCCTGGCGATGCGCCTGGCCGAGACCCTGCCGGACGCGGGCTTCCTCCCCCTGGACCGGGCGGCGGACGGCGGCGTGGCGGCGCGGGCGCGGCTCGAGGCCGACCCGGCGCTCCGGGGCCGGGTCGACCAGGCCCTGGCCTGGCTCGCCGAGGATGGGGCCGTGGAGTCCGACGCCCTGCTCGTCCTGCTCGCGGCGCTGGAGGCCGAGGCCCCGGCCGTCCTGGTGGTCGACATGGTCGAACAGGGGCTGGACGAGCCCACCCAGGAAGCCCTGGTCGCCCACCTGCGCCGCCGGGGCGCGGGGGCGCGGCCGCTGTTCCTGATGACCCGGTCCTGCGCGGTCCTGGACCTGGCCGCCGTGGGGCCCGACGAGGCGATCCTGCTCTGCCCGGCCAACCACGCCCCGCCGACCCGCGTCGCGCCCTATCCCGGCGCGCCTGGCTACGAGGCCGTCGCCACCTGCCTGGCCTCGCCGGAGGTCCGGGCACGGACGGAAGGCCTCATCGCCGTGCGATATCCGGCGGCGTGAGGGTGATGTGCTTGGGGAGAGGGGCGACCGGCGTGTGGATCTAGGGCCTGCCGATGGCCGCTATGGATGGGGAAGGACACGGCCGCTAGCGCAGCGACTTCACCAGCAGGAGCGTCGTGAGCCCGCTTTTCCATTCGGTGTCAGGATATCGATCGGCTTCGCGATATCCGCGTGCGGCATAGAAGGCCCGGGAGCGGGTGTTGAACGTGTCAGTCTCCAATCGCGCGGTGGAGAAACCTGCCTTCGCGATCTCCGCCTCCGCCCTATCGATCAACCGGCTGCCGACACCCATTCGCGCGTTCTCGGAGCGCACGTGTAGGGCGTTCACGAAGTCTGCGTCCCAATCGACGAAACCGACAACTTGGCCGCTGTATTCAGCCACCCAAAATTCGAGGCCGCGCTCTGCGACATAAGTTGCAGGCCGATCTTCATCGCGAAACGCCTGCGCCGCTACAGGCGTCAACTGAGGCAGCCATGTATTCCCGTAGGTGTCGTGGAGAATCTCCCGAAGGGGGAGCGCATCGCTTGGCGTGGCGCGGCGAATACGAACTTCCGAGGCGAGCGACATGACGGCAGCCTAGCTCAAACCATTACGTCGGCAATGGGTCGAACGCGG
Source organism: Phenylobacterium sp. (assembly GCF_030698145.1). Classification (GTDB taxonomy): domain Bacteria; phylum Pseudomonadota; class Alphaproteobacteria; order Caulobacterales; family Caulobacteraceae; genus Phenylobacterium. The sequence goes on from NZ_JAUYNW010000095.1 coordinate 5,343, forward strand.
ATAGGCCACGCCCCCAGCGTGTCAGCGCGCGACGGTGACTTCCTTGATCAGGGCCTGGACGGGACCCTTCTCGCCGACGTTCCACATGGCCTTAAGGTGAGCCAGGGTCCGGCTCGCGGCCTCCTCCATCTTCCACTCGCAGCCCTCGAAGCGGCAGTTCTTGAAGGTGGGGACCGCGCCGCCGGCATAGACCAGGCGGCAGTCGCGGAACTCACAGCTGGAAAAGCTCTCGCCATCCAGGGACACGGTCTCATGGTTGAATACGACGCCGTCTTGCATGGGTAGGGCTCAGTCCTCGGTCGGTTCGGTGGCCGCCGGGTCGCCGCCCTGGCCGGCCGCCTCGGCCCTGGCGCGCTCGCGCTGTTCGCGCTTGGCGTCGGCGCGGTCGGCGGCCTTGTTGGCCTTGGCGCGCTCGCGCTCTTTCTTCTCGAATTGATAGTTCGGGGTCTTGGCCATGGCTCGTGCTCTCCGTTTCGTCCCGGGGAGCGCGTCGGCCCCGCCATCTCCTAGCGCTTCCGCCGTGTGTAAAGCCAGCGACATGCTGAACGCCTGGGTCGGCCTCAGGTTCGGCTCGGGGGGCGTGGCCGGGAGCACGCATTTTTGACTCATACGTCAAAATTGGTGTCGCCCAAAAATTTGGCCCGTTGCGGGGGATAATCGCAACGGGCCATATTTTGAGCAGTCGCTCTTATTGAGCGGGCGTTTCCTCCCCGAAACGCCGGAGACTGGAAGACTTGCGCCGCCATGTCTCTCGCAGGACTGAGAAAACGGCAATTTCTGACCCGAGTCAATGCGCCGAGATTGGCGTACAGGGTAAATCTTGATCAAGACTCCATGATCGCCGCGTTTCTCTTGCGCGACGGGAGTCGTTTTGACGCTGCCGTCAAATCTACACCCGCGAGCGTAGCAATTCATAGGCGACACAACCTGTGTCGTACACAAAGTCCGGGCTGGAGGCGGTGACCGGCCCGATTCCCGCCGCCGCCAGGGCGATGGAGGCCTCGGCGATCTTGTCCACCGGTGTCAAAAGCCCATTCGGCCGCCGGGTGGCGCCTTGGGCCACCAGTCCGTCCACGACACTCGCGTCGCGCGGATCGGCCGGCCAGGTCAAGATGGCGCTCTGGTGGGCGGTGGCGCGGGCCTCGATGGTCCGCAGCAGCCGTTCGGCCACGGCCAACCGGCCCTCGCCCCAGTCGGCGCGCAGCGAGGCGGTCAGGTGGGCCTGGCTCTTCAGGATCACCCCGTCGGACAGCACCTTCAGCCCATTGGCCACCAGGGTCGCGCCGGTGGTGGTGATGTCGACCACCAGCTCGGCCGAGCCGGCGGCCGGCGCCCCTTCCGTCGCGCCACCGGACTCGGTGATCCGGTAGTCGGCCACCCCGTGGCGGGCGAAGAAGGTCCGCGTCTGGACCAGGTACTTGGTGGCCACCCGCATCCGCCGTCCGGTGCGCGCCACCAGATCGTGGCCCACCTCCTCCAGGTCGGCCATGGTCTCCACGTCCAGCCAGCTCCGGGGCACGGCCACGACCAGGTCGGCGCGGCCGAAGCCTAAGGGCCGGAGCAGCAGGACCCGGGCGTCGACGTCGCCGCCGCGCTCGCGCAGCAGGTCCTCGCCGGTGATCCCCAGATGGACCTCGCCCGCGTCCAGGGCCTCGGCGATGTCGCCGGCCGAGAGCAGGCGCACCTGGACGCCGGGAACGCCCTTCAGCTCGGCCATGTAGCCGCGAGACCCGCCGGTGACGGAGAGCGACAGTCCGCAGTCGGACAGCCAGGCCTCGACCTGTTCCTTGAGCCGGCCCTTGGAGGGCACGGCGACGATCAACGGGTCGCTCATGCCTCGCCTCCCGCCCAGGCCCGCCAGGGCCGGACCATGCAGCCCACGGCCCGCGCCGCGGCCGTTCCGCCCAGCCGCGCGGGCAGGCCGTCATAACGTCCGCCCACCGCCACCGCGCGATCGGACGCCAGCGCGCCCGAGCGGACCTCGAAGGTCAGGCCGTCGTAATAGTCGAAGGCGTGGCCGAGCGCCGTGGCGAACCGCATGCGGTCGGCCGGGACGCCCGCGGCGGCCAGCAGCTCCAGCCGCCGACGCCAGCCGTCCAGGGCCGTGTCCAGCGCCGGCGCCGCGCCCGCGATGGCCCGCACCGCGGCGAAGGCGGCCTGCGGCGCGTCGTCGACGGCCAGGAACCGGCGGACGGCCAGGGCCTGGTCCGGCGTCAGGGACGGCGCGCGCGCGGCCTCGGTGCGGCGGATCAGTCGCTGGGCGATCTCCGCGGCGCCACGTCCGCCCACCGGCTCGACCCCGGCCAGCGACCAGACCTCCTCCAGCAGGCTGGCGCCGTCGGCTTCCGAAAGCCCGGCCAGCAGGTCGGCCAGCCGTCCGCTGTCGTCATGGGCGGGCTCGGCTCCGGCCCGCGTCAACTCGGCGGCCAGCAGGCGCGGCCGGGCGGCGACCCGTTTCAGCCGGACGGCCAGGGGCGGCGCCAGGCCCAGCGTCTCCACGAAGGCGGCGAACAGGGCGATGTCGCCCAGGTGCAGGGTCAGATCGGTCCGCCCGCCGGCCACGGCGCTGGCCCAGGCCAGGGCGGCGATCTCGGCGTCGGCGTCGATCGTGTCGCCGTCGGCGGCGTCGAACCGCTCCAGGCCGATCTGGCGGAATTCATCGGGCTGGTCAGCGCCCAGGGCGGCACGGAAGGCCTTGCCCTCGTAATAATAGCGTCCGGCGTCGCGGCCGCTGTCCAGGTGCTGGCGCACTACAGGCACGGTGAAGTCGGGCCGCAGGCAGGTCTCCTCCCCGCCCGTGGCCTGGACCACGAACAGCCGCGCACGCATGGCCTCGCCGGCCAGGTCGAGCAGCAGGCCCAGCGGCTGCAGGATCGGGGCGTCGACGCTCTCGGCGCCCAGGGCCTCGAAGGGCGCGCGGATGGCCGCGAGGCTGGCGGCGGGAACGGCGGGTTCGGCCCTCATTTCGCGGCCTCCAGGATCCTGCGCACCGTGGCCACCAGGTCGGCGCGGTCGACCACCTGCTGGCCGGGGCGCTGCTCGCGCCACTCGGCGTTGTCGGTGACCCCGGAGGCGAGCTCGCGCCCGAGGTCCAGGTCCTTGATCGTCACCTTGCCCGCGGCGATCTCGTCGCCGCCCAGGATGACGGCGGCCGGCGACATCCGTCGGTCGGCGTATTTCATCTGCGGCCGCATCCCCGAGGTTCCGAGATAGACCTCGGCGGCGATCCCGGCGGCGCGCAGCTCGCCGGCGGCCTTGAAGTACTCGGCCATGTCGTCCTGGCTGAAGGCGATGACCACCACCGGTCCCCGCGCCTGCGCCGCCACTTCGCGACCCGCCGCGCGCAGGGCCGAGGCCAGGCGCGAGACCCCGAACGAGAAGCCCGTGGCCGGGACCTGCTGGCCGGTGAAGCGGGCCACCAGGTCATCATAGCGCCCGCCGCCGCCGATCGAGCCGAAGCGCATGGGCGCGCCCTTGTCGTCCTTGGTCTCCAGCAGCAGCTCGGCCTCGAAGACCGCGCCGGTGTAGTATTCCAGGCCGCGCACGATCGAGGGATCGAACACCGCCCGGTCGGGGCCGACGCCCAGGCTGGTCAGCGCCTGATGAATGGCCGACAGCTCCGCCAGGCCGGCGTCGCCCTCCGCCGAGCCGCCGATGATGCCCGCGATCTGGTCCAGGGTCTCGACCCGGCCCCCGGCCCCGGCGGCGACGAAGGCCAGCACCGCCTCGGCGCCGGCGGTGTTCAGGCCCGCGCCCTTGGTGAAGGCGCCGGACTCGTCCTTGCGGCCCTCGCCCAGCAGCAGGCGCACGCCCTCCGGACCCAACCGGTCCAGCTTGTCGACGGCGCGCAGTACGGCCAGCTTCTGACCCTCGTCGGCGACGCCCGCGGTGGCCAGCAGGCCGTTCAGCAGTTTGCGGTTGTTGATCTTCACCACCGACGAACCGGCCGGCAGGCCCGCGGCCTCCAGCCCCTCGACCACCATGGCGATGATCTCGGCGTCGGCCTCCGGGCGGGCTGAGCCCACGGTGTCGGCGTCGCACTGGGTGAATTCGCGGAAGCGGCCGGGGCCGGGCTTCTCGTTGCGCCAGACTGTGCCGAAGGCGTATCGGCGGAACGGCTTAGGCAGGGTCTCCCAGGTCTGGGCCACGAACCGGGCGAGCGGCGCGGTCAGGTCGTAGCGCAGGGCCATCCACTGCTCGTCGTCGTCCTGCAGGGCGAAGACGCCCTCATTGGGACGGTCGGCGTCGGGCAGGAACTTGCCCAGCGCGTCGGCATATTCGAAGGCCCCGGTGTCGAAGGCCTCGAAGCCATAGCGCTCATAGACCGCCGACACCTTCTCCAGGATCTGGCGTTCGGCGGCGAGGTCGCGGGCGCGGCGGTCGTTGAAGCCGCGCGGCGCGCGGGCTTCGGGGCGGGGTGCGTCGGTCATGCCGTCCGCCTAAAGGCTGGCGCGCGGCGCGGCAAGGCGCGGGAGAAAACGGAGGGGTCCATCGTCTAGTCCTTCAGGCGAAAGGTTCGACGGATGGAGCGGCGTCAGCGAGCCCCATCCGCAATCTGCGGGGGCTCGGGCGAGGGTCGCTTAGGCCATGCGATCCCGGCCGATCCCGCGAAGCGAGGTCGGATGGTGGTGGCCGTGGTGGTGCGAAACGCGCGTCATGACGCCGCCGCTATAGCGGGAAAGTGTGAACGTGGCGAGTCCGGGGCGGCTAGCCGGACAGCCGCGGGGTCAGGGCGCCGGGCTTGGCGCGCGCGCTCGGTTTGTTCGCGGCGGAACCGGTCTTCCACGGCACCTTGGCGTTCACCACCAGGCTCGGCCCCAGGACCTGAGGAACCTGCTTGTACTGGAGCTCCTCCAGGCGATCGGCCGCGGCGGCCACCAGGGCCTTGAACGAGATGGACTTGCGTTCGCGCAGGATGCTGGCCAGGCAGAAGGTGAAGGCGCCGTAGCTGGTGGCGCCGTGGCGATACTCGTAGGACAGCTGGTCCTCGCCGCAGGCCTCGATGATCAGGGGCAGGTAGGGACCGACGATCTTGTCCGGCCGCTTCCGCTTCTCACGCGCATAGTCCCCGGAGGAGCTCTGGCGCAACATGGCGGCCCGGCCGAGCCTCATCGTCGAACCGTTCTGGCCGAAGAAGCGGGCGGTCGCCTTGTCGTCGGGCGAAAAATCGGGGTTCAGGCGTTTGAAATCGCGCTCGACCCACATCTGGGTCTTGGAGTCCCATTTCAGTTCCCGGTGCCGGACGTCGTCGGGCGGCGAGAGGCCCCGCGCCTTCGGGCCGCCCTGGCGATGAATGCCGCCCGAGTGGCAGCAGTCGAAGATCAGGACCAGCTTCAGCTTGTAGGGCAGTTGGCTATAGAGCGCGTAGATCTGTTCGTCGGTGATTGAGGTCTCCGCCGACCAATTGAAATCCCAGGGCACCAGGGTCTCGGCCTGCCGGTCGGGTTCGAAGTCGTCGCCATACTCCGGAATTCGGGCGCCGTGACCGCTGAAGTAGAAGACGCGTTCGTCGCCGGGCTGGGCGTCGTCGAGCAGCCATTCCAGCCGCTCCAATATGCCCGACGCCGTAGCCCGGTCGTCCAGGCAGGTGCGGATCTCCTCGGGCCCGAAACCGCATTCCTGGAGCACGGCGCTCATCGTGAAGACGTCGTTGACGCAGCCGGCCAGGCGGTCGCCCTCGCGCGGATACTCGTTGATCCCGACCAACAGGGCGCGGCGACGGCTCTTGGCTGCCGCGGGCCTCGCGGGCCGGCGCCAGGGGTTCGCCGTGACGCCGAAGGCCTTGGCGCCGACCGCCTCGTCGGCGAGGGGCCGCCAAAGTGAGCCGACCGTGACGTTGTGGCCCAGATAGGACTCCGCGGCGTGGTCGCCCGCGCCCTTGAGGTCGAACGGCGTCAGCAACTGGCTGAAGTTCGGAACGCCCGGCAGCTTCAGCGGCGCGGTGAAGACATCGTCGTGCTCGTTGTAGAGATGATGCCAATGACGAACAGCCAGGGCCTCGACCCGGCCCTCGGTCAGGTTGCCGACCACGAACGGGTTGCCGATCTGCGAGCCGAAGGTGACGTAGTGCGCCTTGCCGAGAATCCTCGCCGCGTCGGGTTGGCGCGCGGCCTCGTGGGAGAAGGCGTTGTAGGTGACCAGCGAGCCCAGGCTGTGGGCCAGGATGACGTCGGGCGAGAAGGCCACCACCTGGTCGAGCACAAGTTCGCGGGTCTGACGCTGGAACTCCTTGTCCTCAACCCAGGCGACAACGTAGCCGGCGGTCCAACGAACCTTTTCCGACACATCCGAGACCAGGCCTCGCTGGCGGCGGCCGGCCTGGGACACACCGCTGCGCGCCAGCTTCCAGAGGGCCTTCGCCGTGTCCGCGAAGCTGATCTTGGTCTGTTCGAAAATGGGGTCATAGGCGACAAACTGGAATTCCAGCCTCACCTCTTCCTTGAACGAGGCCCTCAACGCCGCTTCCCAGACCTCCCGCCAGGGCGACGTGCGGTGGTCGCCCAGGCCATGGACACAGAGAACCTTGATGGTCTTGGGCATCGCTCACCCCCCGCCAGATCCCTAAGGTCAGGGATCAACCTGGACGAGAACACTGTGGACACGCGTGTTCAAGCAGAAAAATTCGCGTTCACGCGCCGGCTGTAGGGCGGCTCAGAGGTGTCCCGTCACCTCGGCCTCGTGCTCGAAGTCGTCGTGGCGGCCGTCCGTGACGAAGACCGGGGCGGCGACCCATTCCCGCGGGGACAGGTCATCCAGGCAGGCGAGGTTGATGGCGTAGAAGGCGCCGCCGAGGGCTTCCAGGTCGCCGGTGACATAGGGCCGGGCGCCGCAATGGCTGCAGAAGTAGAGATGCAGGCGCCTGGCGTTCCACTGGTAGTCGGTGAGCTGGTCCTGGCCGTGCAGCACGCGCACGTCCTTGGCCTGGGCGAAGGCCTTCCAGATCCGGTTCTTGGTGCAGAACGAGCAGTCGCACTTGCTGGTGCCCGCCGCCAGGTCGAGGTCGACCTCGAAGGCCACGGCCTGGCAGTGGCAGCTCCCGTGATAGGTCTTCTTCATTGGGCGACCTTCAGATAGTCGGCGAGCTTGTCGAGCAGGCCGCTCCAGCCTCCGACGTGGCTGTCGCGGGCCTCGAGGCTGGCGAACGGCGCCTGGTGGAAACTGAAATTCGTGCGGCCGCCGGGCGCGGGCGCGAAGGTCACGGTCACCAGGTTGTCCACGCCCCAGGCGCCGTCCTCCCAGCGGAAGGTCATCACGATGCGTTCGGCCGGCGCGATCTCACGATAGACCCCGGCCATCCAGGTCTCCTTGCCGTCCGGCGCGCGGATGCAGGACCGATAGGCGCCGCCCGGCCGGAAATCCTGCTCGTAGGCGAGCGTCGTGAAGGTCTTGGGTCCCCACCAGCGCATCAGGTGCTCGGGCTTGGTCCAGACTCGGTAGACCAGCTCGGGGCTGGCGTCGAAGGTCCGCTCGATAAGGAGCTCGTCGTCCTGGATCAGCGCGGCGCTATTCATCTGATTCATCTTGGGTCTCACTGGCTTTCAATTCGGCGATGTAGGCGCCCATCTGGTCGAAGCTGTCCTCCCAGAACCGGCGGTAGCGTTCGAGCCAGGCGTTGGCCTCCTTCATGGGGCCGGCCTTCAGGCGGCAGGGCCGCCACTGGGCCTCCCGGGAACGCTCGATCAGGCCCGCATGCTCCAGGACCTTCAGGTGGCGCGAGATCGCCGGCAGGCTGATGGCGAAGGGCTGGGCCAGGTCGGAGACCGAACGCTCCCCCGCGCTCAGCCGCGCGAGGATGGCCCGGCGGGTGGGATCGGCCAGGGCCGCGAAGGTGGTGCTGAGGTGATCGTGTGTTTCCATTTAACGGACACGTTAATTAACGAGATCGTTAAATGCAACAGGTGAATCGACAGCCTTTCGGTATCAATTCGATGGTGTTCGATTCAGCCGATAACCCCGACCCCGCCGGTGGCGGCGATGACCTGGCCCTGGATGAACTCGGCCTCGGGCGAGAGCAGGTACTCCACCAGCGAGGCGTAGTCGCTGTCGCGGCTGGCGCGGCCGGAGGGGTTGGACCGGGCGGCGCGATCGACCACCGACTGGGCGGCCTCCTCGCTCCCGACCATGGCGGCGACGGAGGTGGTGTGGACCAGGCCCGGCGCGACGCCGTTGATCCGCACGCCGCGCGGCGCCAGCTCGGCCACCAGGTAGCGGACAATGGCCTCGGCGAGCGCCTTGCCGACCCCCAGCGCGCCGTAGTTGGTCGAGGGGATCCGGGCGCCCATGCTGGTGATGAACACCACCGAGGATCCGCGGCCCAGCAGGTGCTGGGCGGCGTGGACCAGGTAGAGCAGCGACAAGCCGTTGGTCTCCACCGCCTGGCGGAACCGGACAAGGTCGGCGCCCAGCAGGGTGGTGGGATAGATCATCGCGGCGGAATGGACGATGTGGCTGAGCCCGTGGCCCTGGCGTTCGACCTGGGCGATCAGGTCGGCCGAACCCTCGATGGTCCCCACGTCGCCTTTCACGAGATTGACCGCCGAGCCGGTGGCGGCGATCTCGGCGCGGGCGGCCTCCGCGGCGGCCTCGTCGCTGTGATAGGCCAGGGTGACCCTGCCATGGACGACGGCCAGGCGCTTGGCGATCGCCAGGCCGATGCCCTTGGTCCCGCCGGTGACGAGGACGGTCACGACTCCGAATCCATCAGCGACGGGGTCACATAGTCCATGCCTTCCAGCGCCGGGCTGGCGTCGGCGGCGTCGAAGCCGGCCATGATCGCGGCGAACCGCATCTGCACGAGGCCGCGCATGTCGGGGTGGGTGAAGATGTAGGGATCGTTGGCAAGCACCGACTCCAGCACCCGCTTGCCGACGCGCTCCGGATCGATGCCGCTGTCGACGAAGGAATTGGACGTGACTTCGCTGACCGTGGGACCGCCATACTGGGCCTGGCGGGCGCGGCCGGACTGGTTGATGCGGGTTTTCACGAAGCCCGGGCAGAGGACGGCGACGTGGATGTTCTCGGGCGCGAGCTGGCGCAGCCAGCCTTCCGACAGGGCGACGACGGCGTACTTGGTGGCGCTGTAGGGCTCCATGCCGGGCCCGGAGATCAGGCCGGCCATGGAGGCGGTGTTGACGAAGCAGCCGCCCTCCCCATGGCTGCGGACCAGGGGCAGGAAGGTCTCCATGCCATAGACCACGCCCATCAGGTTGACCGCGACGATCCAGTCCCAGTCGGCGGGCTTGATCTCGCCCACCGGCCCGCCGACGCCCACGCCGGCGTTGTTGGCCACCAGGTGGACCTTGCCGAATGTCTCGATGGTCCTGGCCGCGGCGGCCTCCATCGCCTTGCGGTCGGCGACGTCGCAGATCACGCTGGCGGCGCGGATCTGGCATTCCTGCAGGTCGGCGACGGCGGCCTTCAGCGGCGCCTCCTCGATGTCGGCCAGCATGATGTTCATGCCCGCCTCGCCGAGGGCGTAGGCCATGGCCAGCCCCAGGCCGCTGGCGCCGCCGGTGATGAAGGCGGTCTTTCCCTTGAGGTCTTGCATGAGGCGCTCCTGGCTCAGGATTTCAGACGGGCGATGAGGTCGGCGGTGGACGGATCGTGCGCCCCCGGCGCCCCGCCTTCCAGCTCTTTGAGGACAGCGACGGCCAGGGTCTTGCCCAGCTCCACGCCCCACTGGTCGAAGGAGTTGATCTCCCACAGCACGCCCTCGACGAAGGTCTTGTGCTCGTAGAGCGCCAGCAGGGCGCCCAGGCTTTGCGGGGTCAGGGCGTCCAGCAGGATGAAGCTGGAGGGCCGGTTCCCGTGAAAGGTCTTCTGCGGCGCCAGTTCGTCGATATCGGCCGTCGCCATGCCCTTGGCGGCGAGCTCGGCGCGGACGGAAGATTCGGACTTGCCGACCATCAGGGCCTCGGCCTGGGCGACGGCGTTGGCCAGCAACTTGGCCTGGGAGACCGTCTCGCCCTCGGAGGCCTGGCGCACCGCCAGGATGTCGATGGGGATGATGTCGGTCCCCTGGTGCATCATCTGGAAGAAGGCGTGCTGCACGTTTGTGCCGGCGTCGCCGAACACCGTGGTCGACGTGGCCCGCGCCACCGGGGCGCCGTTCGCCGTGGTCTGCTTGCCGTTCGATTCCATCTCGAGCTGCTGCAGGAAGGTGGGCAGCAGATGCAGACGCTGGGCGTAGGGCACGACGGCGCGGACGGGGCGGCCGAGGCCGTTGCGGTTGAAGATGTGGGCCAGGGCCAGCAGCACCGGGGCGTTGGCCTCGAGCGGCGCGGTCTGGAAATGGCGGTCCATGGCGTGGGCGCCGTCGAGCAGCCCCTGGAAGGCGTCCCAGCCGAGCGCGATGGCGCAGGAGAGCCCGACCGAGGACCAGACCGAATAGCGCCCGCCGACCCAGTCGCCGAAGCCGAACACCTGGTCGTCGGGCACGCCGAAGGCGGCGGTCTCCCCAGGCGCGGCGGAGACGGCGATCAGGTGACCGTCGCCGGCCTGGCCCAGGGCCGCCCGCAGCCAGGCCCGGGCGATCTGCGCGTTGGTGAGGGTCTCCAGCGTGGTGAAGGTCTTGGAGACCACCACCACCAGGGTCTGCGCCGGGTCGAGACCCGCCAGCGCCAGCGCCATGTCGGCCGGGTCCACATTGGCCACGAAGCGAAGTTCGATGCCGGGCGTCACGGGGCGCAGGGCGTCCCAGACCAGCCGGGGCCCGAAGTCGGAGCCGCCGATGCCGATATGGACGATGGACTTGAAGGCCTTGCCGGTGGCGCCGCGCTTGGCGCCGGACCCCACGGCGTCGGCGAAGGCGCGCATGGCGGCGCGGACGGCGTCGACCCCCGCCGAGACCGGCTCGCCGTCGGCCTCGAAGTCCGAGCCCTTTGGCGCCCGCAAGGCCATGTGCAGGGCCGCGCGGCCTTCCGAGGCGTTGACCACGGCGCCGGCGAAGTGGCGATCGCGCGCCGCCTCGATCCCGCCGGCCCGGGCGAGGTCGAGGGCGACCTCGCGCTCGGCCCGCGACCAGGGCTGCTTGGCGAGGTCGAGATAGAGTCCGGCGGCCTCAACCGACATCGCCGCGACCCGATCGGGCTCGGCGGCGAACAGGCTGTCGATACAGCGATCGCGGGCGGACTGGGCGGCGGCTTCCAGACGGGACCAGGCGGCTTTGAGCATGCGGCTAAGTTCGGCCCTCTTGCATCGGTAGCAACGCGTTTACCCTGCGGGCGTAGCAAAAGCCCCGGGCCCTGTCTTTCGCCTTTCTGCCGGAGATGCCGTGATGTCCTGCGCCGCTATCGCCGCCGTCGCCGTCCTGTGGCTCGCGGGCGGATCCAGCCCCCTGCCCCCGCCGCCTCCGCCGGCCGTCGCGCAGGAGCCGCTGTTCGCCGACATCGTGGCGCGCGCCGGGTCGCTGAAGGCCGCCGTCGAGGCGTTCAAGGCCGGCCCGGTGACCCCGGAGTTCAAGCGCGGGATCGCCGAGCTGGCCGCCCTGGACATGCAAGGCCACCTGACGCTCGCCAAGCGGGGCACGGACGGCGATCTGAAGTGCATCCTGAAGGGGATCGCCGAGGACCTGCCGCTGAAACTCAAGGCGTTGGAGGCCGCGGCGTCCGACAAGGACCGGCTGCGGGCGGTCCAGGACATGGGCTACCTGCTCAACGACAATGTCGAGGTCATCACCTCGCCGCCGGAGGGGCAGGTCTAAGGCGACACGCCGCCCCAGATGCTCCCCCTCTGGGGGAGCTGTCAGCCCCGGGTCCGACCAGAGGTCGGCCCGAGGATGAACTCCGGTGACTGAGGGGGACTTTGAATCTTGTTTGTGGGCTTCAACCCCCTCCACCGCTGCGCGGTCCCCCTCCCCCAAATCGCGCTGCGCGCTGAGGGAGGATCTAAGGGGTCAGCGGTCCTGGGCGTCCTTCAAGGCGCGGACAACCAGACCCTCGGTCAGGATCTGCGGCAGGATAACGCCGTCCCCGCCCTTGGCGCCATATACGAGGTACAGCGGCACCCCGGCCCGACCGTGTTTGGCCAGCTCGGCGGCGATGACGGCGTCCTTCAGGGTCCAGTCGGCCTTCAGATAGACCGCGCCGGTCGCCTTGAAGGCGTCGGCCACGCCCTGGGTCTCGAAGGCGACCTTCTCGTTGACCTGGCAGGTCACGCACCAGGCGGCGGTGAAGTTGACGAACACGGGCTTGCCGGCGGCCCGCGCCGCGGCGAGCGCTTCAGGGCTGTAGGCCTGGTAGGGCACGGAGGCCTTACCGCCGGCGGACGGCGCGTCGGCGGTCACCGTCTCGCGCGCCCCGTAGTTCGGCCAGACGGCGGCCAGGGCCGCGGCGATGGCGAGCACGGCGCCGATCCCGGCCAGGGCGAAGGGCTTGCCGCCCTCCGCGCGCCGGCGCTGGGCCACGCCCAGCAGCCAGGCGGCCAGGGCCAGGACCACGGCGGCGACGAAGATCCGCGCGAGGGCGGTGTCGCCCGCCTGGACGGTCAGCACCCAGACCAGCCAGGCCGCGGTCCCGTACATCGGGAAGGCCATCAGCGTCTTGAAGCCGCCCATCCACGGGCCGGGCTTGGGTAGGCGCGAAAGCAGGCCGGGCGCGAAGGCCGCCAGCGCGAAGGGCGCGGCGAAGCCGAGGCCCAGGGCCAGGAAGATGGCGAGGGCGGCAGGCGCGCTCTGGGTCAGGGCCCAGCCGAGCGCCGGGGCCATGAAGGGCGCGGTGCAGGGGGCGGCGACGACCACGGCCAGGGTCCCGGTGAAGAAGGCGCCGGCGAGCCCTTGGCGGCCGGCGAGGCCGGAGCCCGCGCCCTGCAGCGAGGTCCCGACCTCGAACACCCCCGAGAGATTCAGCGCCACGGCCAGCATCAGCAGGGCCAGGCCCGCCACCACCGGCGGCGACTGGAGCTGGAAGCCCCAGCCCACGGCGGCCCCGCCCGCGCGCGCCGCGATCAGGACGCCGGCCAGGGCCAGGAAGGTGGCCAGGACGCCGGCGAGGAAGGCCAGGCCCTGGGCCTGGGCGGCGCGGCGGTCGTGGGCGTGGCCGGCCAGGGAGGCGGCCTTCATGGCCAGGATCGGGAAGACGCAGGGCATCAGGTTGAGGATCAGCCCCCCCAGGAAGGCGAAGGCCGCGGCCAGGGGCAGGCCGAGCGCCGCGCCCTCCAATTTGGCCGGCGGGCCGAGGCCCGAGGCGCCGGGCGGCAAGGCGCCGGCCTCGGCGGAAATCTCATAAGCCTGGCCGCCCAGGCTCAGCACGCCGGCCATCGCCTTGGGGCCCGCGCCCTCCTGGAAGGCGTAGCCGGGGGTGAGGCTCAGCGTCAGGCCCTGCGGTCCGCGCTCGATGGCCTGGGGCTTGGCGTGGTCGATAACGGTGGAGTCGAAGGGGAAGAAATAGGCGTCGGCGACGTCGGCGTCCTTCAGGGCGTCCCCGGTGATCGCCAGGGCGAGGCCAGCGCCTTGCCTGGCGAAGGCTGCGGTGAAGCCGGCGGGGGTCGGCGCCTGGGCCAGGGTCCTGGCGACCGCCGCGCCCCACTTGGGGTCGGGCTGGGCCAAACCGTCGGCGACCGGCAGGGTCAAGGTGAGCGCCGCGTCCTCGGGCACGCAGATGTCGGCGCAGACCAGGAAGGCCACGGCGGCCCTGATCGTCACGGTCTCGCCCGGCCTGGCGCTAGCCGGGACCGTGATCGGCACGGGCAGCAGCACCTCGTCGTGATAGCCGTAGTTCATCAGCGGGCCGGTGGGCTGGCGCTGCGGGGTCGGCCAGACGATGTCCCCGGCGGTCCAGCCCGTGGGCAGGGTCCAGACGATTTTGGTCGCCTCGCCGCTGTCGCCGGAATTGCGCCAGTAGGTGTGCCAGCCTTTGTCGATCTTCTGGCGCACGGCGACATAGGTGGTCGCGCCCGGCGTCACCGTCGCGTCGCGGGCCACCAGCTCGGCGACCAGGTGGCCGGTGTCCACCGGCTGGGCCATGGCCGAGAAGGCCGCCAGCACGGCGAACGCCGCCACCATCTGGCCGAAGAAACGGATCATCCACTCATCCCGACAAGCTGCGCTGGCTATATGGCCCGCGCGGAGCCATCCGCAAAGCTACGCCGGGGTCGCGGACGCAGATGCGCAGTCCACAGATCCTCCCCCAGCGCGCAGCGCGGTTAGGGGCCCCGCCCTTCGCGAGGCGAAGGGCGTTCTTCGCGGCGATCGACAAATCCCGGAACAGGCCCGGGACTGTCGATCGCATCCGGCTCGCAAGCGCGAGCCGGCGCTCATCACGGTGGCGCGTCGCCTCTATCGGCGACGAGACGGAGGGGGTTGCAGCCCACAAACAAGAGTCAAAGCCCCCCTCAGTCACCTGCGGTGACAGCTCCCCCAGGAGGGGAGCATCTGTTGGGCGCCGACTACAGGGTGATCCAGCGCCGGGGCCATTTCCAGCCGAGGGGGCGGACCTCGCCGGGCTTGAGCGCCAGGGACCGCACCGTGTTGGCGGAGAGTTCGCTGACGACGTGGACAGGCTCCAGGCCGCCGACCGGACTGCCCGCCACGCCGCCGATCAGCATGGCGCGGTCGATGGCGGTCCATTCGGCCTTGTTGCGGTCTTCGTGGCCGACCGCGAAGAAATGGCGCAGGGGCGCGGGCTCGCCGGCCAGCTCCACCATCACCCCGATCATCCAGCCGCTCGCCATGCTGCGGTCCTAGCACGCCTCCGGCGCAGCGAAGATGGCGATCTCGTCCAGAAGCTTAGCGTCCGGTCCGCTGTGCGATCTCCCGCCGGCGCCAGTCCGCGCGGGTCAGGGCGTATTCCACATCCCCGTGCTCGGCGCCCGCGATCACCTCGGGCCAGTCGTCGAAGAAGGTGCGCAGATAGGTCAGGCCGACCTTGTCCATCACGCGCCGCGAGGCGAGGTTGACGCTCATGGTCAGCGCGAAAACCCGTTCCAGGCCGAAGTCGGTGAAGGCTTTCTCGACCATCAGGGCCGCGCCCTCGGTGGCGTAGCCCCTGCCCCAGACCGCGCGCCGCAGCCGGTAGCCTAGCTCGGCCTCGTCGGGCCCGCGCGCCGGGTCGGGCCGGAGTGAGAACCAGCCGACGAAGTCGCCGCTCGCCTTCTCGATCGCCGCCCAGATCCAGCAGTCCAGGCGGCCACGACCAGCCATCATCCCCGGCAGGCGCTCCTCATAGACCTCGCGCGGGGTGGCCTTGCCGCCGGTCAGGAAGGCCATGACCGCCGGATCGCTGTCGAGGCCCACCAAGGCGTCCAGGTCTCCCGCCTGGAACGGCCGCAGGGTCAGCCGCCCGGTTTCCAGGAAATTGCGCATCGGGCTCCCAATCTTAAACATCAGGATGGGGCGGCCTATGCTTGGAGCCAAGTGTTGCGCGGCCACACTCGACTTGTCGCGTCCACCCGCCATCATCGGCGAATCAGCGTTTCTGGAGTGTCAGGCCATGCCCGCGTCCTTCGACGACATCGAGATGGGTCAGGTGGTGTCCCTGGGGGAGGTCCCGGTGGACGCCGCGGCGCTGGACGCCTTCATCGCCGCCTTCGCCCCGGGCTGGCCGCCCGAGCGCGGCGCGCCCGACGCCATGGTCTATGCGATGTGGTGCCGGCTGGACGCGGCCTCGGCCATGGAGTGGCCGCAGACCAAGCGGCTGGGCGTCGACGCCCTGCGCTGGGCGCGCAACCCGCCCGCCGGCGAGGTGCTGCGCGGGCGCATGACGGTGATGGGCAAGGACCCGGTCGGCGAGGGCAAGGGCATCGTCATCGCCCAGCACGACCTGCTGGACGAGGCCGGCCGCCTGGTCTTCTCGTGCCTGACCCGGAGCGTCTTCGCGCGCTGACGCGCATCCCTCCTCCTTGTGGGGAGGGCAGACCGCGGAGCGGTCGAGGGTGGGGCTTTCTGAAGCCTCGCTGAGGCGGCCGGACTTCCCCACCCTGGTCGCTGCGCGACCGGTCCCTCCCCACAAGGAGGAGGGACAGCGGCGACACCCCTAGGCGTTGGCGGCCTGGGGCTCGCTGTTCTGGCGCGACGTGGCCAGGGCGATCAGGCGGTCCCAGCCCACCAGCGACGACAGGTGGCAGTAGATCTGGGCCAGGGCGCCGTTGTCGCGCAGCTCGATGTATTTCTCGACCGGCAGGGCGCCGAGCTTGGTTTCGGAGACGCCGAAGTACTCGGCGATCTTCTGCGGCTCGCCGGTCGTGCCGTCGGCATTGGTCGGGACGAAGGTCGAGGTCTTCAGCTCGAACAGGTCGAGGTCCTTGAGGATCTGGACGAAGCCCTGGGTGCGCTGACGCTCGACCTCGTAATCGTTGCAGAACTGGATGCAGCCCTGGGTGTATTCGCTGGGCTTACCCTCTGCGTCGAAGAAGGCCATGTCGCCGCCCTCGACGATGAACTCGGCCGAGCGGTCGATGCACAGGATCATCTGCCCGGCGTTTGCATCATTGGCGAACACGAACGGGTAGCGGCGGATGTAGGCCGGCACGTAGATGCCCGGCTCGAACAGGCCGTTCGCCTGCAGGAACATGTTGTTCCCCGGGTTCAGGCCCATGACCTGCAGCGGGATCTTCTCGTCGCCGACAAAGATGATCGGGCCGGTGACGCAGGCCAGGCTGAACTCGGTGACGGTCAGCGGGATGGCGTGGCCTTCGCGGGCGAAGTTGAAGGGCCCATCCATGCGCTTGACGCCGAGAGCCTTGTGCAGGTCGACGGAAAGCGGCTCCGGCTTGTTGTAGAACAGCACATTGCCGGAAATCTGGCCCGAGCCGGTTTGGGTGGTCGCCATTGCTGAGATGATCCTGGGCGATTGAAGTTGGAACGCCGGCGGGCCGTCGCAGGCCCTATCCGACAAGGTCGCCGCTTCTACCCGATGCGTGCCGAGGCGGCAAATGGGCTCGCGTGCTGCTTGCCTAGGCTGGGCGTAACGGCTTCAATCCGCCGCATATCAAAACGCCGACAAGGCGACATACCGGAGGATATATTTTCATGGCGATTTTTTACCCTGACATTCTCGACCAGAAGACGGCCCCGCGCACCTTCACCTATGGCGACAAGGACGTGATGCTGTACGCGCTCGGCGTCGGCCTGGGCCAGGATCCCATGAACGAGACGGAACTGGGCTTCGTCTACGAGAAGAACCTCAAGGTCGTCCCGACCGCGGCCACGGTGCTGGCCTCGGGCCTGCGCGGCGCCGCGGGCCCCGCCCCGGAAATGCCCGCCGGCCATCGTCCCAGCCAGATCAATTTCCTGATGGTCGTGCATGGCGAGCAGAAGGTGGAGCTGCACAAGCCGCTCACCGCCAGCGGGACCTACACCGCCACCGGCCGCACGGTCGGCGCCTATGACAAGGGCGAGGGCAAGGGGGCGGTGATCATCAACGAGACCGTCTGGACCGACGACAAGGGCGAGAAGGTCGCCACCCTGACCGGCTCCACCTTCGCCCGCGGCGACGGCGGCTTCGGCGGTCCCTCGGAAGGCGCCCCCGAGCCGCACGCCGTGCCGGCGCGGGCGCCCGACCTGTCGGTGGACTTCACCACCCGCGAGGACCAGGCCCTGCTCTACCGCCTGAACGGCGACCGCAACCCGCTGCATTCCGATCCGGACGTGGCCAAGCGGGCGGGCTTCCCGCGGCCGATCCTGCACGGGCTGTGCACCTATGGCATCACCTGCCGCGCCGTACTGCAGGCCATCACCGGCTTCGACCCCGACCAGATCCTCAGCCACCAGGCGCGGTTCTCCGCCCCGGTCTTCCCCGGCGACACCATCACCGTCGACCTCTGGAAGGACGGCAGGAACATCTCCTTCGAGGCCCGCGTGAAGGAACGCGGCGCCACGGTGATCAAGAACGGACTGACCGTCCTGCGCTGATCCCTTGCTCTTTGGAACGGTTCCCAATTTCCGGGAGCCGTTCTAGAGAGGGCCCATGTTCCGCACGACCTCGATCCTCGCCGGCGTGGCCATGGCCGCGACCCTGGCGGCCTGTTCCGCCCTGACGCCCGCCGCGCCGCCGGTGGACGAGAGCCTGGCCGCGCCGCTCAATCCGATCCCGACCGCCCTGACCGGCTATCTCGCCGCCGAGGCCATCGACGGGGCGGCCCTGCTGGGTCCGCCGCCGGCGCCCGACAGCCTGCGCGGCCAGGCCGATCGGGCGCGATACCTGGAGACCCGGTCGCTGGAGGGGAGCCCGCGCTGGGCCCAGGCCATCGTCGACAACGACCTGTGGGGCGGCGGCGCGCTGAAGCAGTACGCCTGCAAGATGGGCGTCGCACTGGACGAACAGCGGACCCCGGCCACCCTGCGCGTCCTGCACCGGGTCGAGCTCGACGTTCGCACGGTCGGCAAGCCGGCCAAGGACGCCTTCAACCGCACCCGCCCGATGGTCGGCGACGACCGGGCGATCTGCGTGCCGCGCGAGGACTGGATGAAGACCAACGCCTCCTATCCGTCCGGCCACTCCATGACCGGCTGGGCCTGGGCCCTGATCCTGGCCGAGCTGAAACCCGCCCGGACCGACGCGGTGCTGGCGGTGGGCAAGTCGGTGGGCGACAGCCGCGCCATCTGTGGCGTGCACTATCCCAGCGACATCGAAGCCGGACGGACCCTGGCCTCGGCCATGGTGGCGACCCTGCACGGCGATCCGCTGTTCCAGGCCGATATGAAGAAGGCGCACGCCGAGATGAGTAAGGCGAAGGCCGCGCCGAGCGGTTGCGGCGCCTAACCGATCGAACCTCGCTAGTCGTGGAAATTCGTTAGCTCGAATTGATTGCCGGCCGGGTCCAGCAACGCGATGCTCGATGAGTCGGGATCGTCCAGATTGTCGAGATGGACCTGGGCGCCCAGGCCTATCGCACTGGCGGCGCGATCGCGCACGGCGTCGCGGTCCGGCAGTTCGAACACAGGCACACAGCCCCCGCCGCCTTCGAATTTCTCGAGCGGGAGCAGGGCCAAACGGACGTCGCCGACCATGAATTCGCACCAGCCTTCAAAGTCCTTGTGAGGCGCGATCGCGAGGAACTCTGCCCAGAAGGCGCGAGACGGGCCGATCTCCATGACCTTGAAGTAGATCGTACGAATGTGCATTCGAGCCTCTTGTTGAATTGGTTTTCAACAGCCAACGACTGGCGCGTCGGCTCTGATCTTGTCCTGCTCATCAAGCTGCCGCAGAAGGGCGGCCTTGCCGGAATCGTCGGTGACGTCGATCCGCAGCCAGTCGCCTTCGCTCCTCAAGTCCGCGAAGAGGCCGGCTGGATCTTCGTGGAAATGCAGCCATGCTCGGCTCTTTCGATAGAAGACACCGCGACCGCGTTCCCGCAGGTCCGAACGCCTAGGCACCTCGCCCAGTAGCGGCTCCAGCACGTCGAGCGCCGCTTGTGTTGCATGCCTCATCGTCTCGACCTCCGCACCGTAATTGACCTATAACTCAATGAGTGTAGAGTCAATGAAATGGAAACCCATACGCTTCGTGACAAGCAGCGCTTGCAAACGCGTCAGCGGATACTCCTCGCCGCGTGCAGAGTGTTCGGGCGAGAGGGATTCTCGATGGTCCGCACACAGGACATCGCGATGGAAGCCGGCGTCTCGCACGGCAGCGTCTTCGCGCATTTCAAGACGCGCGAGGCGCTCATCGCGGCAGTGGTGGAAGAGACCGTAGTCAGCGCCGCCAACGCGGTTCGCCACGAACTCAAGGTCGCGGACAGCACGGAAGATGTCCTTCATGCCCACCTTGGCGCGCTCGCCGAGCACGAAGGCCTCCATGCCAACATCGTGGCGGAGAGACGGACGTTCCCGCCAGACGTGCAAGCGCGGCTTACCGAGGTCAATTCGGGCGTGGCCTCATACCTTCTCGCGTCCATTGAACGCGAGGCGGGCGAAGCGCCTTTGAAGGTCGAGCCTCCGTTCGCCTTCAACATCTGGCTGGCGCTCGTTCACTACTATCTGCTGAACCGCGACCTGTTCGCGCCCAATCGCTCTGTCCTGGCCGAGCGGAGTGGTGAACTCGTCCGCAATTATCTCGCCATGATCCGGTGAGGGGGGTTTGCTCGTGAGCTCGATCTGCATCGCATGCGGCATGCCGATGGAAGACGCGGAAGACCACGCGGGCGGCGATATCGCCAAGACCTACTGCCGCTACTGCGCGAGGGAAGATGGAACGATGCAGTCCTACCCGGAGAAGCTCGCCAACTACGCAGGCTGGCTGATCTCGACTCAAGGCCTAGATCCAACCGTCGCCCACGGCCAGGCCGAGGCGATCCTACGCGCCCTTCCCGCATGGCGCGACGTGGCCGCGTCCGGCGGGCCCTATCGGCGCGCCACATAGACCACGTGGCGGCGCAGGGGGTGATCCTGCGCCAGCCTCGGATGGTCGAAGTCCCGGGCCGGGTCGGGCGACATGCCGATGCGGGTCATCACCGCCTGGGATTTGAGGTTGGTCGCCGCGGTGAAGGCGATGATCTCCCGTGCGTCGATGTTGGCCAGGCCCCAGTCGAGGGCGGCCTGGGCGCCCTCGCTGGCCAGGCCCTCGCCCCAGGCCTCGGGCGCGAGCCGCCAGCCCATCTCGATGGCCGGTCCGACCGGCAAGGCGTCGGCTTTGACCGTCGAGAGCCCGATCATGCCGACCAGCCGCGTGTCGGCCTTGCGCTCGGCGGCCCAGAGGCCCCAGCCGTTGGCGTCGATATGGGCGTTGATCCGGTCGAGGGTGGCGTCGCTGGCGGCCCGGTCGCTGACGCCGCCCAGCCAGTCGCCGACGCGCGGGTCGCCGTTCATCGCGGCGAAGGCCTCGCGGTCTTCATCCTGGAAGCGGCGTAGGATCAGGCGGGGCGTTTCGAGCATCTGTCGACCATTGCAAAACCGTGTCATCCTGGAAAGCGCGAAGCGCTTATCCGGGACCCATACGCGCCTGATCTCACCGGGTTGGCGCGGCCTTCGCCATGTCCTGGATCATCAGGTGTTCATGGGTCCCGGTCTTGCTACGCAAACCGGGATGACAGCGGTGGGTCAGGACGGGCGCGGCGCCGTCAATGCGCCGTAGAGGTCGGCGCGGCGGTCGCGGAAGAAACCCCAGGCCGCGCGGTGGGCGGAGAGGAAGTCCAGGTCGAAGCTGGCCTGCACCAGACCCTCGTCGTCGCGGCCCAGCGTGGAGACCAGGTCGCCGCGATGGTCGGCGATGAAGGAGCTGCCGTAGAAGGCCTGGCCGCCGTTGGGGTAGTTCTCCCAGGGCTCGAAGCCGATGCGGTTGGCGCCCACCACCGGGATGACATTGGAGACCGCGTGGCCCTGCATGGCGCGCCGCCAGGGCGCGGCGGTGTCCAGGGTCGCGTCGTGCGGCTCCGAGCCGATGGCGGTGGGATAGAGCAGCACCTCAGCGCCCATCAGGGTCATGGCGCGAGCGGCCTCCGGATACCACTGGTCCCAGCAGATGCCGACGCCGAGCCGGCCGAAGCGGGTGTCCCAGACCTTGAAGCCGGTGTCGCCGGGCCGGAAGTAGTACTTCTCCATATAGCCCGGGCCGTCGGGGATATGGCTCTTGCGGTAGACGCCCAGCAGCGAGCCGTCGGCGTCGACCATCACCTGGCTGTTGAACTAGTGCGGCCCCTCGCGCTCGAAGATCGAGATCGGCAGGACGACGCCCAGCTCGGCCGCCAGCGGGGCCAGGGCGGTGACGCAGGGATGCTCCCGCCACGGATGGGCTTCCGCGAACCAGCGCTCCTCCTGGGCCACGCAGAAATAGGGGCCCTGGAACAGCTCGGACGGCAGGATCACCTGGGCGCCCCGGGCGGCGGCGTGGCGGATGAAGCCCTCGGTCTTCCTGATGTTGGCGGCCAGGTCCATACCGTAGGCGGTCTGGATCGCGGCGACGTCGATGGTGCGGGCCATCAGGCGGGCTCCTGCTGGGTGATGCAGTGGAAGGATCCCCCGCCGGTCAGGATGGCGCCCGACGGCAGGCCGACGACCTGGCGGTCGGGGAACACGCTCTTCAGGGCCTCCAGGGCGAAGTCCGTGGCGCGGCCCTCGCCATAGGTGGGCATGATCACCGCCCCGTTGGCGATGATGAAGTTCATGTGGCTGGCCGGGGCGGCCCCGCCCTCATGGCTTTCGATCCAGCCGGGCGAGGGGATGCGGACCACCTTCAGCGGCCGGCCGTCGGCGTCGGTCATGGCGGCCAGCCGGCGCGCGGCGTCGTCATAGGCTTCGACGTTCACGTCGCCCCGCCCGAAGGCGACGGGGCAGACCACCACGCCCGGAGCGACGAAGCGCGCCAGGTTGTCGACATGGCCGTCGGTGTGGTCGTTGGCCAGGCCCTCCCCCAGCCACAGCACCTTGCGCGCGCCCAGGGCCTGGGCGAAGGCGGCCTCGGCGGCGGCTTCCGTCCAGCCGGGATTGCGGTTGGGGTTGAGCACGCACTGGCCGGTGGTCAGCACCGTGCCGGCCCCGTCGTGGTCGACGGCGCCGCCCTCCAGGATGAAGTCGTGCTCCGTGAGCGGAACGCCCGAGGCCGCGGCGATCTGGCCGGCCACCTCGTCGTCGTGCTCCAGCTCGTAGCTGCCGCCCCAGCCGTTGAACCGGAAGCCGCGCGCGCTGTCGCCGTCCGACCCCCTGGCGAAGATCGGGCCGGTGTCGCGCAGCCAGATATCGCCGAACCGTCCGGGGACGATCTCGATCTCGGCGACGTCGCCGAGCAGGCGCCGGGCCTCGGCCTCGCCGGCGTTCGACCCGGTCAGCAAGCGCACGCGTTCGCCGCCCGGCCCGGCCAGGGCGCGGGCCAGGGCCGCCACCTCGGCCTGGGCGGCGGGCAGGTCCTCCTCCCACAGGTCCGCATGGCTGGGGAAACCCAGCCACATGGCGCGGTGCGGGGCCCATTCGGCGGGGACGAGGACAGTCATGGCGTTCCTATTACCAGCGGACGCGCGCAGATGGGCGGAGCGGGCCCCCGCGTCAAGCGGCGCAAAAGAAAAGGGCGGCCGCATCGCTGCGGCCGCCCCCAAATCGTCGGCCCGGGGGCCTGATCAGAATTTGTACTTTACACCGACCTTGACCTGCCACAGCGAGTTCTCGCTGCGCAGGAAGGGTTTCACCGGGTTCTGGAAGGCCCCGCCGACACCGGTGCCAGAGTAGGTGTAGACCGCGCCCGGCGCCGCACAGGCCGGAGCCCCGCCCGCTCCACACTGGACGTTCACCACCGGCACGCCGCGATAGAAATCGTACTGCTCAGTCACGCCCCACTCGTCGTTGAGCAGGTTCCCCAAGTTCTCCACGTCCATATAGACCAGCAGCTTGGCGCCGTTGGGGAAGAAGGCCGGCAGCTCTTGGCTGAGGCGCAGGTCGACCGTCGTCACGTCGGGATTGTCGAACGCGTTCCGCGGCACGATGGAGCCGGCGTAGCCGATCAGGCCGGACTGCTGCAGGAAGGTGTTGAAGGCCGCTACGTTGAAGCCCGGCCCGTAGGTGACCCGCGGGTCGCTGGTGGCCGTGACGCTGCCGCCGGCCGCCTGAGGAACGTAAAGCAGCGCGTTCGACGAGGCCTGCCGGCCCGAATAGCTCGAAACGGCTTGGCCGAAGTCGTTGTCGAAGTTCCCGCTCCGACTGTTGGCGAAGGTGTAGCTGAACGGAAGGCCCGTTCGTTGCTGCGCGAAGAGGCGGAGCGAAGTCTTGTTGTCGCCGAAGAACTTGCGGGCGTAGGACACATCCACGGCGAACCGGTCGCGAATTTCGTAGTCCGACCGCTCCGAACTGGGACGCTGGGCGTCGACGGTTGCAAACCGAGTGTAGCTCGAGAAAGCGATCGAGCTCGTCATCGGGTTGGCGTCTTCCGACTCGGTGTGCGTATAGACAAATCGACCGCCGAGACCTTCGAGGAAGCCTTCGTTCCAGGACTTGGCGATGGTCAGGGCGTAGGATTCCGAACCACCCTTGTCGATATTGCCCAGCATGAAATCGAAGTCATTGCCCGTGGTCGTGCCGACGTTGTTGCGGCCGTAGACAGCGCGACCGTCCGGCGCGACGCCGATCTGGCGGGCGCGCAGATCATACCAGTAGAGGGCGTTCTGGTTGGTGGAGCGGATGTAGTCGGCCTGCACCAGCCAGCCATCGCCGAAGCGGCCGAGATCGAACTCGTAGCCCACAGAGATGTTGGCCTTCCAGACGGTCGGGATCTGGAACCCTGGGCTGACGATGTTGGTGTTGCCATTGCCCGGCGTGAACGTACAGCCGGCAGGGGCCTTGGTCAGGTCGACGTTGGTGAAGGTTCCGGTGCAGATAGCGTTGGTCTGGTTCACGCCGTTGTTGGAAAAGGCGTTGGACACCCACACGTTAAGGCCGGTCGAGGAGAAGCGACCGACGCCGCCGGAGACCCTCAACCGCTCCATCGGCTCCCAATTGAACGAGACGCGCGGCAGAACCACATGCTTGCCGTCTAGGTTCTGCTGGTTGGAGAAGCCGTTCCGCGACTGGAAGGCCGCGTTGAAGGTCGGCAGATCGTCCATGGAGTAGGTGTCGAAGCGCACCCCGGCCAGGATGTCGAGGTTCGGCAGCACCTGGAGACGGTCCTCGGCGTAGAGGCTAGTCAGGCGATAGCCGAACGTGGCGGCGCCGGCTCGGGCGGTCCCGAGGGTGGCGGGAACCGTGCCGCCGGTCGGATTGACGCCGCCCGCCAAAGTGAAGCCTGAGGCGACGCGGCTCAGATAGTTCGCGTAGCTGGAGAAGGTGTAGGAGCCAAGCGAGTTGCCGACAAAGACGTTCAAGACGTCGTCCTGCTCGGTGCGCAGGCCGACCATGAAGTCATGCGCACCCCAGTTATATCGGGCGATGGCTTCGAGGGTCTCGACCTTCACATTGAGATAGTTGTCGTGCCGGTTGATGTCGGCGCCAAAACGGATCTGAGCGTTGCCCGCGCCGGCCGCGACGCCTGGCAGATCGTTCACCGTGACATTGACCTCGCCCACGCCCAGGCCGCCCAGCGGATTCTGCTGGGTGTCGGTTTCCTTGCTGGAATACCGGAACTCGGTGGAGAAGTTCTCCGTCCACTGCGAGTTCACCTGGACCGTATAGACCGTGAGTTCTTCGATCTTGTTGTAGTCGTTGGTCTCCAGGCCGACGCGAGGCTGGGTGACGCTGTTGCCTTGGGCGAAGGTCGAGGAGGTGGAACCGTTCAGCGAGTTGCCGAGGGTGTTCTGGTAGACGAACTCCGCGCGGTGCTTGTCGGTGATGTTCCAGTCGAACTTGACGAGCTTCTTCTCGTCCTCGACCGGAAAGGCGCCCGACAGATAGTTGCCCGGATCGTAGTTGTAGACGCGCTTCGTGTCGGTCTGGAAGAGATCGACGGCCTGGGTGCTGATGCGCGGAATGATCACCGAAGCGCCGGATCCGGTGGGGCCTTCGTCGAAGCCCAGCTCACCCTCGAACTTTTCGTAGGCCAGGAAGAAGAACAGGGTGTCCTTGATGATCGGACCGCCGAGCGTGACGCCCCAGTTCTTTTCCTCGAAGGCCGTTCCTGCCGGCGCGCCTCGGATGGTGTCGCCCTGGAAGTCGCGGCCGGTCTTCTCGGCGAAGATCGAGCCGGAGAACTCGTTGCCGCCCGACTTGATGACGGCGTTGATCTGGCCGCCCGTGAAGCCGTTGTTGATCGGGCTGTAAGGCGCGATCGAGACGTTGACCGCGCCCACGGCGTCTAGCGGAATAGGCGAGCGCTGAGTGGGGTAGCCGTTGTTGTTCAGCCCGAAGTCGTCGTTCTGGCGCACGCCGTTGACTGTGAGCTGGTTGAAGCGGGTGTTGGTGCCCGCGAAGGACAGCGCGTCCTGGTTCGAAGCGTCGATGGTGGCGAACGGGTCGAGACGAGCCACGTCCTTCAGGTCGCGGCTGATCGACGGCAGTTCTTCGATGACGGTCGCCGTGTAGTTCGAGGAGGGGCCGCCCTGGCTCACCGCCGCCGCGGCGCCGGTGACCACGAGTTCGGCGACTTCCGCCGAACCGGGCCGATAGAGCAGGACCTCGACATTGGCCGGATCGCCGACACCCACCGACTGGACGGTCACCTGTCCGCGATCAAACGCCGGCGCGGTGGCCGTCACCCGATAGGGGCCGCCCACGCGCAGGCCGCGCGCGGAGAAGTAGCCGTCAGGGCCGGTCATCGAGGTGGAGGCCGAACCCGTCGGCGCGTGCGTCACCGTAACGGTCGCGCCGCCGATGGCCGCTCCGGTCTCGTCGGTCACCTGACCCCGCAGGGAGCCGGTGGTTTCCTGCGCGTAGACCGCGGTGGACATGGCGCAAACGAGCACCGTCAGAGCCACGCCGCTGGCGAGCCTGTTCATCATTTTCATTGAGATCCCCTCATCCATCGAGATGGGGTGGAGCTGCCCCGCTCTTCCCCAGTCTTGCCGGTCCTATAGCGCGGAATTTGTCGGTGTGGGTGACGGATTTGTTACGGTTACGGCCCCTCGGATGACGGTCGCCCGGAAAGGCGGCGCCTGTCGCTTTACAGACACGCCGCGCCGCGCAACCTTCCCCGCCGTTTCAGGAGACCCACGTGGCCCGCAACACATTGTCCGACCACGGATTCGACGCCGAATGGCGCGCGGTCCTGCTGGTCACCGCGGCCCTGACAGTGGTGCGCCTGGCGGCGTTGTTCGCCACGCCCCTGGAGCTCTATCCTGACGAAGCCCAGTACTGGATGTGGTCGCGCACCCTGGACTGGGGCTACTTCTCCAAGCCGCCGATGATCGCCTGGACCATCTGGAGCACCACCGCGCTGGGGGGTGCTTCCGAGGCTTGGGTACGGTTGGCCTCGCCCCTGTTCCACGCCGGAACCACGCTGTGCGTCTATGCGGTGGGGCGCTCGCTGTACGGGCCCGCCGCGGCCCTGGCCGGGGCGGCGCTCTATCTGCTGATGCCGGGCGTGCAGCTCTCCTCGCTGGTGGCGGCGACCGACGCGCCCCTGCTGATGTTCATCGGCCTGTCGCTGGTGGCCTATGTGCGTCTGCCGGGCGCCACGGGACGCCGGCGCCTGCTGCTGGCAGCCGGGTTTGGCGCAGCCGTGGGCCTGGCCTTTCTCAGCAAGTACGCGGCGGTCTACACCCTGATCGCGGTGGCCCTGCATCTGGCCCTGTCGAAGGAGGCCCGCGCCGCCTGGACCTGGGCCAGCGCGGCGGCGGCCCTGGCCGCCTTCCTCGCGGTGATGGCGCCCAATATCGCCTGGAACGCCGCCCACGGCTTCGCCACCGTCCAGCACACCGCCGCCAACGCCGCCTGGGGTGGGCGCAAGCTGTTTAACTTCGCCGAGCTCAGCGACTTCATCGTCTCGCAGTTCGGAGTGTTCGGACCCATTCCGTTCGCGGTCCTGGTGGGCGGGAGCGTGCTGCTGGCCTGGCGCAAGCGGCTGACGGCGGCCGACATCACCCTGCTCTGCTTCGCCCTGCCGCCGTTCCTGATCGTCACCGGCCAGGCGTTCATCAGTCGCGCCAACGCCAACTGGTCCGGCGCGGGCTACGTGGCCGCCTCGATCCTGGTGGGCGCCTGGTTGATCCGCTGGCGGGCGCGGGGCTGGCTGATCGCGGCGATCGCCATCCAGGCCGCGACCGCCATGGTGTTCCTGGCCTGTGTGCTGAACCCACCGTTCGCCGACAAGGTGGGCCTGGCCAATTCGTTCAAGCGCGCCAAGGGCTGGGAGCAAATCACCGAGCAGATCGTCGAGCGCGCCCTGCGCGAGCCGGTCGGCGGGCTCACCGCCATCGCGGTCAACGACCGGTTCCTGTTCAACGCCGCGGCCTATTACGGGCGCGACTTCTTCGCCCTGCCCGGCCAGCCGCCGCTGGTCATGTGGCTGCGCGAGGCCCATCCGCAGAACCAGGCCGAGACCACCGCCCCGCTGACGCGGGAGAACGGCGCCCGGGTGCTGGGCGTGAGCCTGGAGCAGGTTTATCTCGACGAGATGGCGGCCGACTTCGCCACGGTGTCCGAGCGCGAGATCTTCAGCGTCCGGCTGGACCGCAAGCGCAAGCGCCGCGCCGAGATGTTCCTGGGCGAGGGCTTCGCGCCCAAGCCGCGCGACCCGGTCAGTGGTAGGCCGATCCCCATACGGCCTTGAGCGCGCGGTCGCGGCCGCAGCCGATCCGGTAGCGGTTGTAGGCGGCGGGATTCCGCTTGGCGTAGTCCTGGTGATAGGCCTCGGCGGGCCAGAAGGCGGAGGCGCGCAGCACGCGGGTCGCCACCGGCTTGCCCAGGGTCTTGGCCACCTGCGCCTTCACCTGCGCCGCCGTCGCGCGCTCGGCCTCGGTCGAGATGAAGACCGCCGTCGTATAGGCATGGCCGCGGTCGCAGATCTGGCCGCCGGAATCGATCGGGTCGATGTTGTGGAAGAAGCCGTCGACCAGCTTGGCGTAGCTGATCTTGGCGGGGTCGTAGGTGACCTTCACGGCCTCCAGGTGGCCCTCGTGGTTCTGGTAGTCCGGGTTCTTCACGTCGCCGCCGGAATAGCCGGACACCGCCTCGGTCACGCCGGGCAGGCCCTCCATGGCCTTCTCGACGGACCAGAAGCAGCCGCCGGCGAACACCGCGGTCTTGAGCGGGCCGGCGGCCCAGGCGGGCGCGCTCAGCGGCGTGGCGGCGGTGAGGCCGAAGACGGCGGCCAGCGCCGCGGCGGTCAGGGTCGGTTTCATGGGCTCATCATCTCATCAGGCGCCGGCGGGACAAACCGCCGTTTCGCCGATGAGATACGGATGTATCGCCGAGCCGGATGCTAGATCGCGACGGCGAACTCGGCCTCGGTCCTGGCCTTGATCTCATCGAGCGTGACGCCGTCGGCGAGCGCCGTGAGCGTCAGGGGCGATTTGCCTCGGCTGATGTCGAAGACGCCCAGGTCAGTGATCAGCAGGTCGACCACCCCGGCCCCGGTGAGCGGTAGGGTGCAGGCCTTGAGCAGCTTGGGCGCGCCGGACTTCTCCACATGGTCCATGACCACGACCACGCGCTTGACGCCAGCCACCAGGTCCATGGCCCCACCCATGCCCTTCACCACCTTGCCCGGCACCATCCAGTTGGCCAGGTCGCCCTTCTCGGAGACCTGCATGCCGCCCAGGATGGAGAGCGCGATATGGCCGCCGCGGATCATGGCGAAGCTGTCGGCGCTGGAGAAATAGGACGAGCTATCCAGCTCGGTGATGGTCTGCTTGCCGGCGTTGATCAGGTCGGCGTCCTCTTCCCCCTCGAAGGGGAAGGGGCCCATGCCCAGCATGCCGTTCTCGCTCTGCAGGGTCACATGGATGTCGGCAGGGATGTAGTTGGCCACCAGGGTCGGGATGCCGATGCCCAGGTTCACATAGAAGCCGTCGCGCAGCTCCATCGCCGCGCGGGCGGCCATCTGTTCGCGGGTCCAGGCCATTATGCCGACGCCTCTTCTTCACGGGCGGCTTCTTCACGTGGGCGCGTGGTCACGCGCTCGATCCGCTTCTCGAACTTCGCGCCGGGCAGGATGCGGTCCACATAGATGCCCGGCGTGTGGATGTTGTCCTTGTCGAGCTGGCCGATCTCGACCAGGTGCTCGACCTCGGCGATTGTGATCTTGCCCGCCGTGGCCATCATCGGATTGAAGTTCCGTGCGGTCTTCCGGTAGACGAGGTTGCCCTCGGCGTCACCGGTATGGGCCTTGACGATGGCGAGGTCGGCGACGAGGCCGCGCTCCATCACATAGAGCTCGCCGTCGAACTCGCGGACTTCCTTGCCCTCGGCCACCAGGGTGCCGACCCCGGTCTTGGTGAAGAACGCCGGGATGCCGGCGCCGCCGGCGCGGATGCGTTCGGCGAGCGTGCCCTGGGGATTGAATTCGAGCTGCAGGTCGCCGGAGAGATAGAGCTGCTCGAACAGCTTGTTCTCGCCCACATAGGACGAGATCATCTTCTTGATCTGGCCGCTCTCCAGCAGGACCCCGAGGCCGAAGCCGTCGATCCCGCAGTTGTTGGAGACCACGGTCAGGTTCTTCGTCCCGGCCTCGCGGATCGCCGCGATGAGGTTTTCAGGGATGCCGCAGAGGCCGAAGCCGCCGGCCATGATGGTCATGCCGTCGAACAGATGACCCGCCAGGGCCTCGACCGCGTCTTTTTGAACCTTGTTCGCCATGCGGGTTCCCTTAGGTCACGACGCCGAGAATATCAACAGTTGGTGAATTAGATTCCGATGCGCATATGCCGCCTCGTCGGGCCATAGTCGGGGCTCCAAGGCGAGGCCGAGATCTAAGCATGCATGGCGACGGACTTCTGATCCAGGCCCTGGTCTATCTGGCGGCGGGCGTGATCTCGGTTCCGATCGCCAAGCGCCTGGGACTGGGCTCGGTGCTGGGCTACCTGATCGCCGGGGTGCTGGTCGGGCCGTTCGTCCTCGACCTGGTCGGCGAGCCCGTCGACGTCATGAAGTTCGCCGAGTTCGGCGTGGTCATCCTGCTGTTCCTGATCGGGCTCGAGGTCCGCCCCGCCCTGCTCTGGCGGATGCGCACGGCGATCTTCGGCCTGGGCGGGGCGCAGGTCACCTTCACCACGGCCCTGGCGGGCGGGACGGCCCTGGCCATGGGGCTGCCGTGGCAGATGGCCCTGGCGGTCGGTCTGGTGCTGTCGATGTCGTCCACCGCCATCGTCCTGGCCAGCCTCGAGGAGCGCGGCCTGCGCCAGGGCGCGGTCGGCGAGGCGGCGTTCGGCGTGCTGCTGTTCCAGGACCTGGCGGTGATCCCGCTCTTCGCCCTGCTGCCCTTCCTGGCCACCATCGCCCCCGACGCCGCGGCCCAGGCCGGCGCTCACGGCGGCGACCTGCTGGGCGACCTGCCAGGCTGGGCGCGGGCCCTGGCGATCATGGGCGCGGTGGGCGCGGTGGTGGTCGGGGGCAAGTACCTGACCCAGCCGATCTTCCGGTTCATCGCCGCGGCCCGGTTGCGCGAGATCTTCACCGCCTTCGCCCTGCTGCTGGTGATCAGCGTCGCGGCCCTGATGCAGACCGTGGGGCTCTCCCCGGCCCTGGGCGCCTTCCTGGCCGGGGTGGTGCTGGCCGAGAGCGAGTTCCGCCGCGAGCTGGAGACCGACATCGAGCCGTTCCGCGGCCTGCTGCTGGGCCTGTTCTTCATCACCGTCGGCGCGGGTCTCGACTTCGCGGTGATCCTGGCCCAGCCGCTGTTGCTGGCCGGCCTGGTGGCCGGGCTGATGGTGCTGAAGGCCGCCGCGATGTATGCCGCCGCGCGGTTCTTCAAGATGCCCGGCCTCGAGGCCGGCGCCACCGCCGTGGCCCTGGCCCAGGGCGGGGAGTTCGCCTTCGTCCTGCTGACCTTCACGGTCGGGGCCGGGGTGATCGACGCCGAGCTCGCCAAGCTGATCACCGCCACCGTGGCCCTGTCCATGGCCGCCACGCCCCTGGCCATGGCCGCTCATCAGGCCCTGGTGCTGAACGGCCCCATCGCCGAGGGCCCCAAGCCCGCCCACGAGCCGTTCGAGGAGGACCCCCACGTCATCGTCGCGGGCTTCGGCCGGTTCGGTCAGATCGCCGCGCGCCTGCTGATGGCCAACGACTTCAACGTGGTCACCCTGGACTCCAGCATCGAGCAGATCGAGACCCTGCGCCGCTTCGGTCGCAAGGTGCACTATGGCGACGCCGTGCGGTTGGACCTGCTGCGCACCGCCGGTATCGACAAGGCCTCGATGCTGATCGTGGCCATCGACGACCAGGACAAGGCGGCCGAACTGGTGGAGGCCGCGCGCCAGGCCTTCCCGCACCTCACCATCCTGGCGCGGGCCTGGGACCGCCGGCACGCCTACGACCTGCTGCGCAACGGCGCCGACGACGTGGAGCGCGAGACCTTCGAGGGGGCCCTGGCGGTCGGCCGGCGCGCCCTGGTGGGCCTAGGGTTCAGCGAGTACCGCGCCACCCGCGCGGCGACCTATTTCCGCAAGCTGGACAAGGCGCTGTTCGACGAACTCGCCCCCATCTACGGCGAAGAGGAGAATTTCATCCTGGCCGCTCGCGACTCCCGCCAGACGATGGACAAGCTGCTCAGCGCCGAAATGCGCAAGGCGGCCGAGGAGGACGCCGAACGCACCAACCTCGCGGAGTCCCGCCGCATCGTCGAGAAGGACAAGGAGAAGGTCGGCTCGTGACCGGCGCGCTTCACGAGGTTTTTGCCCGACCGGGCGCCTCGGTGTAGGGGATCGCTCATGACCCAAGCTTCGATCCAGCCCGTCTCGTTCCAGGACTTCGGACGCGATTTCAACGGCTTTTCCCGCGACCTCGGCGGCTCCTTCGCCCGCTACGGTTTCGCGGTGATCTCCGACCACGGCCTGCCCCAGGACCGCATCGAGCGCGCCATCGCCGCGGCCAAGGCCTTCTTCGCCCTGCCCGAGGCGGTGAAGTCGCAATATGTCGGGGTCGGCGGCCAGCGCGGCTACACCCCGTTCGGCATCGAAACGGCCAAGGACGCCAAGCATTTCGACCTGAAGGAGTTCTGGCACATGGGCCGGGACCTGCCGGCGAGCCACCCTTACCGCGCCTCGATGCCCGACAATGTCTGGCCCGCCGAGGTCCCGGAGTTCCACGCCGAGATCGCCTGGCTGTTCCAGACCCTGGACGCGCTCGGCCGCAAGGTCCTGGAGGCCATCGCCACCTATCTGAAGCTGGACCGGCATTTCTTCGACGCCACTGTGGACCAGGGCAACTCCATCCTGCGCCTGCTGCACTATCCGCCGGTTCCGAAGGATGGTCCCAACATCCGCGCCGGGGCGCATGAGGACATCAATGTCATCACCCTGCTGCTGGGCGCAGAGGAAGCTGGGTTGGAGGCCTTGGACCGCGACGGCCAATGGCTGGCGATCAATCCGCCGGCCGGCTCGGTGGTCTGCAATATCGGCGACATGCTGCAACGCCTGACCAACAGGGTGCTGCCCTCAACCACCCACCGGGTGGTCAATCCAGCGCCCGAGCGGCGAGGCTTCGCGCGCTACTCGACGCCGTTCTTCCTGCACTTCAATCCGGACTACGAGATCGTCACCCTGCCTGGTTGCGTCGACGAGACGCACCCCGACCAGGGCCTGCCGCCGATCACCGCCGACGCGTTCCTGCTGGAGCGGCTGCGCGAGATAAAGCTGCTGTAGAAGCGGTTGCGGCGCTTGGATTCGCGCGCGCCGGGGCCGTCGTTTCCGGGCGCGGCCGGCGGCGCGGATTGCTCCACAGCTTTCTAGTGGAGGTTGCCGAACAGCGTTCGAATAAAGACGGAAATTTAACCCAAAACGATCAGTGTCCCGCCACAAAACGTGTTGGGGGAACAGATGTCCGAGGAAGGACCGGCGCCGCAGGCGGAAGCCGCGCGTCTTGCCGCCATCGCGACACTCGATCTTGATGAGCTGAAGCCGACTTTCGAGCGGATCGGCAGGCTGGCCCGCGCCTTCTCGGCCATGGAGCTCGGCGACGTGGTCCTGGTGGGCGCCCAGCGCACCTGGCACGCCAGCATCGGCCCGGACTGGAACGACGAACAGGTGAGTGAGGACCAGTCGTTCTCGCAGGTCGCGGTGGAGTGCGACGAGGTCCTGTGGGTGGCCGACGCCCGCGACGATCCGCGCTTCTCGGCCCACCCCCATGTGAACGGTCCGGAGGGGGTGCGGTTCTATGCCGGCGTCCCGATCCGCATGGACGAGGGCTCGCCCATCGGCGTGGTCTGCGTGGCCCATCACGAACCCCGCGCTTTCGATCCGACCCTGGCCGCCTACCTGACCGACCTGGCCGCCATCGCCGCCAACGAGTGCTCGCGCCACCACGCCCAGCGCGACCTGGTCAAGGCGGCCGGCGACGCCGAGGCCGCCAACAAGGCCAAGAGCGAATTCCTGGCCAATATGAGCCACGAGATCCGTACACCGCTGAACGGCGTCATGGGCATCGCAGGCGCCCTGGCCCGCACCGAGCTCTCTCCGAACCAGGCGGAGATGGTCGAGTTGATCGAGACCTCGGCCCAGACCCTGGAAGCCCTGCTCACCGACATCCTGGACCTGGCCCGCATCGAGGCCGGCCGGATGGAGATCCGTCCCGAGCCCTTCGACCTCACCACCTCGGTCAACGCCTGCGCGGCGCTGTTCGAGGCCTCGGCCCAGGCCAAGGACATCGACCTGAGGGTCGAGCTGGAGCCCTACGCCCAGGGCATGTTCGAGGGCGACGCCCCGCGCATCCGCCAGATCCTCAGCAACCTGCTGGGCAATGCGGTGAAGTTCACCTCGGGCGGCGAGGTGAAGCTGACCGTGCGCGCCCGCCGCGACGAGACCACCACCCACCTGACCTTCTCCGTCTCCGACACCGGCATCGGCTTCGACGAGGCGACCCGCCAGCGGCTGTTCGGCCGCTTCCAGCAGGCCGACGGCTCGATCACCCGCAAGTACGGCGGCACGGGCCTGGGCCTGGCCATCTCGCGCAACCTGGCCGAGGCCATGGGCGGGGAGCTGACCGCCGACGCCACGCCGGGCCGGGGCGCCACCTTCTACTTCTCCCTGGAGCTGCCGCGCCGCCAAGGCACCGTGGAAATGTGGGGCGAGCACGAGACCCACCACACCGAGGAAGCCGAGCTGGACACCATGCGGGTCCTGCTGGCCGAGGACCATCCGACCAACCGCCGGGTCGTGGAGCTGATCCTGGGCGCCGCCGGGGTCGACCTGTTCAGCGTCGAGAACGGCGCCGAGGCCGTGGACGAGGCCGCCCGCTCGCGCTTCGACCTGATCCTCATGGACATGCAGATGCCGGTGATGGACGGCCTGACCGCGATCAAGGCCATCCGCCGGCGCGAAGAGCGCAACAACGAGCCGCGCACCCCGATCTACACGCTCACCGCCAACGCCATGCCCGAGCACGCCCTGGCCTCGGCCGCGGCCGGCGCCGACGGCCACGTGACCAAGCCGATCACCGCCGAGCGCCTGCTGCACGTGGTCGAGCAGGTGTGGACGGACAAGCAGAACGGCGCCACGGGCTCGCCGGTGGCGTTGAGCGCCTAGAGCGCGTCCTACTTCGCGAAGATCCCCATCAGCAGCGGCCGGGCGAAGACCGAGGGCGCGGCCTTCTGCGTCACGCCCGGCACCCAGAAGCCCAACTCGGCCCCGGCGTTCAGGGTGGCGTTCAGCATCTGGGCGGCGATGAACGGATCGACCGGACGGACCGAACCCTCTGAGATCCCGTCGGAGATCATTGAGGCGAAACGGTCGGACACCCGGTTGGAGTGAGCCACCTGCTCATCGCGGATGGCCTCGGGCAGGGCCGAGAGCGCCGAGGTGCGCAGCAGCGGGCCGTGTTCCGAAAGCTGGTATTCGGCCAGGGCCCCCGCGGCGCTGGTCAGCTTCAGCCACTGGTCCCCGGCCAGGCCCATGGCCAGGCGCTGAACCCGGCGCATCACCTCGAAGGTGCGATCGAAGCAGGCCACCACAAGGTCATCCTTGGCGTCGTTGTGATGGTAGAACGAGCCCTTGGTGACGTTGAGCTCGGCCGAGATCTTGTCGACCGAGGCGCCGCGATAACCGCGTGAATTGATCAGCCGCGTCGCCGCCAGCAGAAAGGTCTCGCGGCTCATCTCGTGACCGTCGCGGGCCGCCAGGTCGGCGAGCGGGATCGGGGCGGGGCCCCATTCGGCGCCCTCCACGGCCAGGCCGCCCAGGAGAATGTCCATCATCCGCTCGCGGATGCGCGGATAGTCCTCGGGGTCGTACTTGGGCAGCCAGGCGGCGGCCCAGAAGATCTGCTCCATCAACATGTGGGTCCGCGCGGTGCGCCGCCCCCGGCCCAGCCAGGCGAGGTCGGGGGTGTCGAACACCCCGCGCACCTTGCGGAACAGCTTCAGGAACGCCTCGGTCACCTCGGCGCGGCGCGGGTTGTTCAGCGCCCGGATGTCGGAGAGATACGGCAGGGGCGGCGCCTGGCCCAGCGCCGTGATCCGCAGGCGCTCCAGGTAGAGTTCCAGCAGCTTCCGCAGCCGGGCCTCGGGGCTGGCCTCGCCCATGGCCTGGTCGGCGGCGGCCTGCAGCCAGGCGATCCCGCGCATCATGCAGGCGGCGGCCAGGTCGTCCTTGCGCTTGAAATAGTAGGTGACGCTGGTGGTCGAAAGGTCCACCGCCGCGGCGGCCACACCCAGGGTGAGGCCCTTCACGCCCTTCTGGTTCAGGATCAGCGTCGACGCATCCAGGATCGCCTCGCGCTTGCGGGTGAAACGGTCGGTCGATCGGGCGCCCTTGCGCTCAGTCATGACCCCTGGACACTCCCCCCGACCCGTCGGCCGCCCCCCGGCTACCGCGTGACCTTACCCTGTAGTATCGCAAGGCCTTTTGGGCGCAAGCCGCTTAGGTCAACCTGCCGGGACGGCGGCTACTCCGGCCAGAGTTCCTGGACGTCGCCCTTGCGGTTGAGCACCCGCACCGCGCGCTTGACGACGGTCAGCAGGCGCTCCTTGCGGGCGGTCTCGTCATAGGTCATCGCGCCCTTGGCCAGACCTTCCAGCAAGAAGCGGCCAAGGTCGCGGCTGGTCTGGAAGCGCGGGTCCTCGCCGGCCGAGGTGAGGGCCAGGAACCGGTCGCCGACCTGGTTGTGGTCGAAGGCGCTCTGGGCGCCGGCCAGGCGCACGCGCAGCATCGGATCGGTCCGCGCCGCGGCCTCCAGTTCGCCGAAGGCCTGGAACGGGGGCTCGTGCAGCAGGGCCCAATAGGCGTCGATGGCGTGCTCGGCGGCGTCCACGCCGGGCGTGGCGGGCGCTGAGGCGGCCTGTTCGAACAGGCGCGCGCGCTCGACCTCGATATGCGCCACGGCGGCCTCGACCAGCTCCTCGCGGCTGGCGAAATGATAGAGCATGGCGCCGCGAGTCAGGTTCGCGGCGTCGGCGATCATCGCATTGGTCGCGGCGTGGTAGCCGACCTCGGCGAACAGCCGCATGGCGGCGTCAAGGATGCGCGCTCGGGTCCGCCGAGACTTCGGCGTTTCCTTCGCAGGATAGGTTCGGGCGTCCATAGGACCTTATGTTCGGAAGACCTGGGGAGGGTCGGCCTTCCGGATTCCTTACGCTGAAAGGCGGCGCGACAAAAGGGCTGAGGTTGGTTTCATGAGACTGACACGCAATCAGCCTAGCGGATGGGCAATAGGCCGCACGTGAAAGGGCGCCGATGGTCGATCCGGGAGTCCGACGTTATCGGACCGTGTTCATTTCCGACATCCATCTGGGCACGCGTGGCTGCCAGGCCGAACTGCTGCTGGATTTCATCCGCCATATCGAATGCGACACCCTCTACCTGGTGGGCGACATCATCGACGGCTGGAAGCTGCGGTCGGGATGGCATTGGCCGCAGAGCCACAACGATGTCGTCCAGAAGATCCTGCGCATGGCCCGCAAGGGCGTGAACGTCATCTATGTGCCCGGCAACCACGACGAGGGCGTGCGCGACTTCGTCGGCGTCCACTTCGGCGGGGTGATTGTGGCGCGCGACGCCATCCACGAGACCGCCGACGGACGACGGTTCCTGGTGACCCACGGCGACGAGTTCGACGGGGTGGTGCAGCACGCCCGCTGGCTGGCCTTTGTCGGCGACTATTCCTACCGCCTGCTGCTCACCGCCAACACCCTGTTCAACCGGGTGCGCCGGCGGCTGGGCTTCGGCTACTGGAGCCTCTCGGCCTATCTGAAGACCCGGGTCAAGAACGCCCTGCAGTTCGTGGAGAACTTCGAGGCCGCCGTGGCCGACGAGGCCCGCCGGCGCGGGGTGGACGGGGTGATCTGCGGCCACATCCACAAGGCCGAGATGCGCGACATCGACGGCGTCGCCTATATCAATGACGGCGATTGGGTGGAAAGCTGCTCGGCCCTGGTCGAGCATCCGGACGGGCGGCTGGAAATCCTGGAATGGGCCAAGCTGCGGTCCTGGTCGTCCATCGACCGTCGGGGCCGCCTGCCCGAGCCGCTCGCCGAGGCCGCCTAGAGCGCCATCATTGACAGTCCAGCTGTTTTGATGACAGTGCCACTGTCATGATGCCTCCGTCACGCTACACGTCGAACCTGCGCGACCGCCAGAAGCAGGCGACCCAGGACCAGATCATGCACGCGGTGGCGCGCAGGCTGGAATCGGGCCCGCTCGAAGACCTGAGCTTCGCCGAGATCGCCGCCGAGGCGGAGGTGGGCGAGCGCACCGTCTATCGCCATTTCCCGACCAAGGAGGCCCTGCTGGGCGCCTTCTGGGCCTGGCTGCAGAGTCAGGCCCTGACCAATGCGCGCCCCGCCACCCGCATCCGCGAGGCGATCACCGCGCCGCGCGCCGACGGCCAGAAGCCGATGCGCATCCTGATGGTCACCGACGCCTGGACCCCCCAGGTCAACGGCGTGGTGCAGACCCTGACGCGGGTGATCGACGAACTGAAGGCTCTCGGCCACTCGGTCGAGGTGATCAGCCCGGGCCAGTTCAAGACCTTCCCGCTGCCGACCTATCCCGAGATCAAGGTGGCGATCGCCGCCCACGAGCCGGTGCAGGAACGCTTCAAGGCCTTCGAGCCCGAGGCGATCCACATCGCCACCGAGGGCCCCCTGGGCCTGGCGGCGCGGCGCATCTGCGTGGAGTGGAAGCTGCCCTTCACCACCAGCTACCACACCCGGTTCCCGGAATACGTGTCGGCCCGGCTGCCTTTGCCGCTGGCGGCCGGCTACGCCTACATGAAGTGGTTCCACAAGCCGTCGGGCCGGATGATGGTCACGACGCCCACCATGAAGGACGAGCTGGAGCGGCACGGCTTCGGCAATATCTCGGTCTGGTCGCGGGGGGTGGACACCGAGATGTTCCATCCCCGGCGTCCGGGCGAACCCGACATCTTCGAGGGCCTGCCGCGGCCGATCTTCCTGTCGGTGGGCCGCGTGGCGGTGGAGAAGAACATTGAGGCCTTCCTGGGCCTCGACCTGCCCGGGACCAAGGTGGTGGTCGGCGACGGGCCGCAGCGCGAGGAGCTGATCGAGCGCTATCCGGGCGCGGTGTTCACCGGCGCAAGGTTCGGCGCGGACCTGGCCGCCCACTTCGCCTGCGCCGACGCCTTCGTCTTTCCCTCGCTCACCGACACCTTCGGCCTGGTGATCCTGGAGGCCATGGCCGCCGGGGTCCCGGTGGCGGCCTATCCGGCCCCCGGCCCCATAGACATCATCCCAGGATCGGGCGCGGGGGTGCTGGCCCACAGCGCCACCGAGGGCCTGCGCGAGGCCTGCCTCGAAGCGCTGAAGATGGACAAGGGCGCGGTGCGCGCCTTCGCCGAGGGCTTCTCCTGGAAGGCCTGCGCCGAGGACTTCGTGAAGAACCTCCAGCCCTATCCCGAGCCCGAGAAGACCCGCTTCTGGCGCAGGCTTCGCCGGCTGACCCGCGTGCGGCGCCGCCGCGTCGAGGCCACGGCGTAGGGAGCCTTCAGATCCGCCCCCAGCGCGCAGCGCGTGGAGGTGGCGCGGCGCCCTCTTCGGCGACGTGTCGGAGGGGGCTGAAGCCCATAAACTAGAGTCAAAGTCCCCCTCACCCGGCCATTCGGCCGGGAGCTCCCCCAGAGGGGGAACATCTGGCGGTGGCAGCCTCCCAAACGCAAAAACGCCGCGACCCGGGGGCCGCGGCGTTTCCTGCTCTCCTCGAGCGGTGTCTCGAACTCAGCTGACCGGACGCGCCATCGGCGTCAGCTTCTGGGCGACGCCCTGCTGGCCGGCGTGCTGACCGGCGGGCAGCGCGATCAGGCCGCGGGTGGCCAGATAGCCGCCCCGGCCGCTGGCCGCGTCGGAGACGTACTCGTTGACGAACTCCTGCAGGCCCTTGGTCACGCCGATATTGGCCTTCTTCACGTAGATGAAGAGCGAACGCGACAGCGGATAGGAGCCGTCGGAGATCGAGCCGGGGGTCGGCTTGACGCCGTTGATCGAGGCGCCCTTCACCTTGTCGCCGTTCTCTTCAAGGAACGAATAGCCGAACACGCCCAGCGCGCCGGGGGTCTTGGTCAGGGTCTGGACGATGGCGTTGTCGTTCTCGCCGGCGTCGATCCAGTGATCCTTGCGCATCGGGTCGACGAGCTGCTTGAACTTCTTCTCGTTGTTCGAGCGCAGTTCGTCGGCGGTCGGGAACTTCCGCGCGCCTTCCTCGATGGCCAGTTCGATCCACGCGTCACGGGTGCCGGAGGTCGGCGGCGGGCCATAGACGGTGATGCGGTTGCCCGGCAGGCCCGTGCCGATTTCGTCCCAGGTCGTGTAGGGGTTGGGGACGAACTTGCCGCCGCGCAGCACGTTGGCGGCCAGGCCCAGATAGAGATGCTCGCGCTTGAAGGCGTAGTCGGCGCCGTCCTTATCGACCGCCACGACGATGCCGTCGAAGCCGATCTTGATCTGGACGATGTCCTTCACGCCCTTGGCGGCGCAGGCGTCGAATTCCGACTTCTTCATCGGGCGCGAGGCGTTGGCGATGTCCGGATAGGCGTCGCCCATCCCCGAGCAGAACAGCTTGATGCCGCCGCCGGTGCCCAGACTCTCGACCTTGGGCGCCTTGTTGCCGGTCTTGCGGGCGAAGTTCTCGGCCACGCGGGTGGTGAAGGGGAAGACGGTCGAGGAACCGGCGGCCCAGACGAAGTCGCGCGCGGCGTAGGCCGGGGCGCTGGTGGCGAGCATGGCGGCCGCGGCGGCGCAGCCGAGCAGGGCTTTTTTGGCCAGGAGCTTTTTCACGGGATGTCTCTCTTCGAAGAGGGGGTGCGGGACGGCCCCGGGGGCCGCCCCGCGGGGGGTCTTAGAAATCGAACTGAGCGCGGAATTGCAGGGTGTGGACGTCGACATCGGCGCCGACAGGCACGTTGTCGTTCTCCGAGATCGAGTAGTTGGCCATGAAGCGCACGTAGGGGTGCGGGTACCAGTTGGCCCCCAAGGTCCAGGCCGAGTATTCCCCGGCCGTGGTCACGCCCGAGATGCCCGTCAGGTCGACGCTGTCGTAGCGAACGCCCAGCTCAAGCGCGCCCATGCCGCCGCTGGTCATCGGATCGAGGATCTTCGTCCGGTTGAACTCGCCCTTGTTGCCTTCGTAACGGCGGGTCTCGCCGGTCACGAACCAGCTACCGTAGAGATACCAAGCCTTGGCTTCAGCATCGAGGTTGGCCGGGCGCTCAATGTCGATGTTCGCCCATTCGCCCTGGACCGAGAACGGGCCGTGGACCCAGGCGCCTTCGAGACCGATCATGGTGTCTTTGACGCCGATGCCGCCGGAGGTCACGTACTGTGCGCCGTAGTTGGTGTTGTTGCGCGCGGCGTAGGAGAAGTTGCCCTGGTCCTCGCGATTGCGCCTCCGCGCCCAGACGCCCAGGTGGACCTGGTCGCTGTCGGTCATGATCGGCGCGAGGGTGGCGCGGCCATTGAAGCCGAACACTTCCTTGGAGCCGGTGGCGGCGTTGGTCGCCACGTCGGAGCTGTTGACGCTGTCACCCGAGATGGCGCCGGCCAGAGTCCAGTTCGGGCCGTTGGTCTTCACCTGGACGTTCATCACGCGACCGATGCCGAGCACGTCGTTGAACGGACCGCGCTCCATGAAGGTGATGTAGCGCGACGAGGTGATGTTCTCGAGCGAGACGGTCTTGAAATTGCCGGCCAGGATCGAAACGTTGTCGCTGGGCTTGTATTCGAGGATCAGGTCCTCCCACTCCGACCCGCCGCGGGTGAAGTTGATCTCGGCCTTGTAGGCCCAGTTGGCGTTCCAGGTGCCCTCGACGCCCAGGCGCGCGGTGCGCAGGCGGCTGTTGCTGGCCTCGAAGTCCGCACCGGTCTGACGATCGACGTCTTGGTAGACGTAGTCCTCGTAGACGCGGCCACGGACCTTGAAGGTCAGGCTGTCGTTCTGAAATTGCGGCGCGCCCTTCCAGGAGGTGGTGGTGTCTTGAGCCTGCGCGGCGGTGGCGCCCAGCAGGAACACGCCAAGCGCCGCCCCGGCGCAAAGCGCGGTTTTGATGGTCATTATTAGGATCCTTGTAGAGCTATCCCCGTAGCCTTCTGAGGCTAGGCGCGGCTTAACGAGGTCCCGTGACGGTTCCGCCAAATTTGGATGACGGTTACGCGTCGCAACCGTGAAGCTCCGGTATCGGATTTGTGACAAACGGCCGGCAGGCCACGTTGCGGGGGCCGGCGGACCGGTCCGCGAGCCGACAAATCCGCCAAGGGCGGGGACTCGCCCCTAGAGCCTGACCGTTTCAGCTTGGAGCGTATCCTGAGTTGACGAGGTAGTTGGCGCATTCTGCTGGGCTGAATTGGCCGAGCAGATCGCCGATGCGCCGCCAGGTGGCCTCGACGGTGCGTTCGGCGGCTTTGCGCAGC
>NZ_JAUYNW010000096.1 GCF_030698145.1 Phenylobacterium sp.
ACACCTCGTTCAGGGCCTCGCCCAGGTCGTTGGGCTCGTCCGGCGGCCGGACGGTGTAGTTTGTCAGTTAGAGCGTGTCCGTGCGCATGGTGATGGCTCTGACCTTGTTCACCGGGAACTGTTCCACCGAGTTGTAATAGCCGGTGTGGTCGCCGTAGGGGCCTTCGTCGGCGTACTCGTCCAGCATGACGTGGCCCTCGATGACGATCTCGGCCTGGGCCGGGACCATCAGCGGCACGGTCTTGGCGGCGACCAGGTCGACCTTGGCGCCGCGCATCAGGCCCGCGAACTGGTACTCCGACAGGGTTTCCGGAACCGGGGTCACGGCGGCCAGGATGGTCCCCGGATCGGCGCCGATCACCGCGCAGGCGGGCAGGGCGTCGGGCTTGCCCGCGGCCTTCCAGCGGCGGTGGTGCTGGGCGCCG
This sequence comes from Phenylobacterium sp., assembly GCF_030698145.1. GTDB lineage: Bacteria > Pseudomonadota > Alphaproteobacteria > Caulobacterales > Caulobacteraceae > Phenylobacterium. Next base: position 426 of record NZ_JAUYNW010000096.1, read on the forward strand.
CCGCGATGGGCCAACCAGCGCATGATGGTCTTGTCCTTGCCGATCACCTGCATGCGGTAGATGCCGAGGTTGTAGTCGTCCTCGCGCTCGTCAGACGGGCCCTTGGTGACCACCAGGGGCCAGGTGATCAGGGGCGCGGGCTCGCCCGGCCAGCAGGTCTGGATCGGCAGCTTGGTGAGGTCGATCTGGTCGCCGGTCCAGACCACCTCCTGCACCGGCGCCTTTTTCACCACGGCCGGTCGCATCGACATTACGGTCTTGGCGAGCGGCAGCATGTCCCAGGCGTCCTTCAGGCCCCGCGGCGGCTCGGGCGCGCGCAGGAAGGCCAGCAGTTCGCCCACCTCGCGCAGGTCGGCCGCCGTCGTCCGCTCGCGGCCGTCAAGGGTCACGCCCATGGCCACGCGCTTCACCGTCCCGAACAGGTTGATCAGGCAGGGCATGGACGAGCGCTCGCCGTCGGCGCGGATGACGTTCTCGAAGATCACCGCCGGGCCGCCCTTGGCCAGTAGGCGGCGGTGGATCTCGGTCATCTCGAGCACGGAAGAGACGGGTTCGCTCACGCGCACCAGCTCGCCAGCGGCTTCCAGCTTGGCGATGAACTCCCGCAAGGACCGATAGGCCATGTCGTCTCCTGAACTGCGGCCGGAAGCTAGGGCGCGGGCGGGCTGGTGTCACGCCTGGGCGTCCCGTAAAATCCGGAGACCATGAAGCGCATCGACCTCGACGACCTGCCGCCCAAGCTCGCCCAGCTCCTCGCGAGCGTCGAGGAGGGCGAGGAACTGCTGCTGGTCCAGAACGGCGGCGTGGCCGGCCGGCTCACCGGCGGCGCCCCGATCGCCGAGACCCCGGCCGATCCGGAAGAACCCACCCACGAGCGCGCGGCCGAGGTGTTCGAGAACTTCCGAGCAGCCATGGAAGACGATTTCTAGGGCCTAGATCCTCCCCCAGCGCGCTGCGCGATTAGGGGGAGGTGGATCGTCGCCTCTTCGCGACGAGACAGAGGGGGCTTCATCCACGGCAGATAGAGTCAAAGTCCCCCTCAGTTGGCTTCGCCGACAGCTCCCCCAGAGGGGGAGCATCTGGGGGAGCGTTCAAGCCTTCCCCGCGTCGAACGCATTCGCCGCCTGCTTCGGCGCGATCTGCCGCCAGCGTTTCTCTAGGAAGCTCGCGCACTCGACGGGGTCCAGAGGGCCCAGGTTCACCAGCATGCCCGGATAGTCCCTGTAGTGCGGGGTGATGTGGAAGACGTCCGGCCGGGCCTCCATCAGCATCTCGCGCTCGTCGAAGCCGACACCAGTGAACATGGCGACGTCGTCCGACAGCAGGCGGCAGAGGACCTTGCCGTTCACCTTGAAGACCACCGAGCCCATGTTGAACCCCTCGTCCGTTCCGGGCAGGGCGAGCGCGACGGATCGCAGGGCGTCAGGCGTCATGGCCCGCCTGGGCCGCGTCGAACGCCTTCACGGCCTTCTTCGGCGCTAGCCTGCGCCAGCGGCGGTCGAGGAAGTTGCGGAACGATCCCGGATGCAGGCTGTCGATGCGGGCGAGCACGCTCGGATAATCCTTGTAGTGCGGGGTGACGTGGAAGGTGGCGGGCTCGGCCTCCATCAGCATCTCGCGCTCGTCGTAGCTGACGTCCAGCAGGACCACGCTCTGGTCCTCGCGCCGCAGCCGGGTGAAGAACTTGCCATAGACCTTGAACGACGGCTGGCCGTAGGAGGAGCCCTCCTCCGCGCCGGGGAAGGACATGGCGATCTCACGCACGTTGTCTGGGGTCATGGCCGCTCGCCTACTTGGTCGGTGAGCCAAGCTTGCGCCCCTGCGCCGAGGCGTCAATCAGGATCGCCATGCGTTTGGTCCGGGTCGCCGGCGCCTTGGCGCTCACCACCCGGTGGATGGCCACCTTGCGATACCAGGGCGCGAAGGCTTCGAAATTGGTCCAGGCGGTCTTGTCCGCCTTGAACTGTTTCAGCTCCTCGGGGCTGAAGGCCTGCTCGCCCTTCTCGTAAGAATATTGGTTGGTGCGATGCTTGCCGATCTCGTAGGCGGCCTGGCCGGCGGGGCGGATGCGGCCCTCCGCCTTCAGCTCGGCGAAACGCTTGATGTTGACTTGGCTCCAGATCCCGCCCGGCTTTCGGGGCGTGAAGCGGATGCGGTAGTTCTCCGCGTCGATGGAATGGCGCACCCCGTCGATCCAGCCGAAGCTCAGCGCCTCGTCCACCGCTTCCGGCCAGGTGATCGAGGCCAGGCCGCTGCCCTTCTTGCGGAAGCCCACCGACAGCTCGGCCGCCGTATCGTGGCTCGCCTCAAGCCAGGCCCGGAACCCGGCCGCGACCTCGAAGAAGGTGGGCCCTGCGTCGCGCATGGCGGCTCCGAAAACAAATTGCTCAGCGCCTGCCACTATAGGGGCGTCTTTCGCCCCCGCACGTCGCAAGCTCGCTCCTGGCTTGCCTGGAACCGGCCGCCTCCGTATGAGACGGGCATGCGCAGGATGGACACATTGGCGGCGTCGGCCGGGCTGATCGCCTGCCTGGCCCTCGTCAGGCCCGACGAGCCGCCGAGCCCGGCGCTCGCCGCGGACGCCTGGCTGATCGAGCGGGAGCTGGAGATCGCGCTGACCGAGCTCAGCGGCTCCTTCGAGGCCTGCTACGCCGCGACCCTGCCCCGGTCCGGCGAGACGGACGGCCGGGCGCGCATGGTGCTCGCCGCCACCTGCTACGGCGACGCCGCGATACTATTGGCCTGAGCCTGCGGCAGGTCGCTGAGGATCATGGCGTAGGGGACCATCTGTCCGTCGCGCTCGGCATAGCCGCAGACCAGCTTGTGGTCGGGATTGACCAGGCCCAGGTCGACGTCCTCGTGGGGGAACACCACGACGCGCCGGTCCCCGATGCAGACCACCAGCTCGTAGCCTTCCAGGGCCCGCTGCGACATGGCCTTGATACGGCGGTAATAGGGTTCGCGCTTCCAGGCGCCTGGTTGGGCGGGATCGACGATGACGTTGAGCCGCTTGCCGTCCTTCTCGGTGTACATCAGGAACTTGGCGCGGTCCGGCCGCCAAGCGTCGTCCAGCTTCTCTGAGTCCAGCCATAGGCAGGTGAAGCCCTGGCAGGCCGGCGGGCGGTCGGCATAGATCCCGCAGCCGGTCCCGCGCTTGAAGTGACCGCACCAGGCTCCGGCTGCCTTGTCCAGGGTCTGGATCGCCAGCAACTTGCAGCACATCCCGCACTCGCCGCAGCTCTTGCCCGTCATGCCCCGTCACCTGGCCCCGTCACCTGGCCCCGTCACCCGTTCGTCCGGCCGCGGACGATAGCCGACACCCGTGACGGTTCGGCGACGGGGTCGACGCCGGCCTTGCGCCTGTGCAGTCTCGGCGCATGGCGGAGAGGGCGATCGAGGTTCCGGAGCCGGTGCGGCTGCGCGCCGAGGCGGCGGGCGAGGCGGGCGGCGCTTGGCTGGCGGGGTTGGGCGATCTGGTCGCCGGGCTCGAGCGCGACTGGGGCCTCGCAGTCGGCGCGACCCTGCACGGCGGGACCGGCAGCTACGTCGCCCAGGCGGTGACCCGCGAGGGCGAGGCGGCCGTCCTCAAGCTGGGCATGCCGGGTGAGGACGTCACCGCCGAGATCGCTACCCTCGCCCTGGCCGAGGGCCGTGGCTATGTCCGGCTGCTGCGCCACGACGCGGGCCGCGCGGCGCTGCTGCAAGAGCGCCTCGGACCGTCCCTGAGCCGCCTCAACCTATCGCTCGACGACCGGATCGCCGCCATCTGCCGCACGCTCAAGGCGGCCTGGGCGACGTCGCCGCAGGGCCTGGGCCTGATGACCGGCGCCGAGAAGGCCCGCTGGCTGGGCGCGTTCATCGCCGACACCTGGGAGGCCCTGGACCGGCCGTGTTCCGAGCGGGCGGTCGCTCAAGGCCTGGCCTATGCCGAGCGCCGGATCGCCGCCTTCGACCCAAACACCTGCGTCCTGGTGCATGGTGACGCCCACGACCACAACACCCTTCAGGTCCCGGGAACCGACGCCTTCAAGTTCGTCGATCCCGACGGCCTGGCGGCCGAGCCGGCCTGCGACCTGGCCGTCCCCATGCGCGAGTGGAGCACCGAACTGCTGGCCGGCGATCCGCTGGAGCTCGGCCTGGCCCGCTGCGCCCGGCTGAGCGCCCTGACCGGCGTCGAGGCCCGGGCGATCTGGGAGTGGGGCGTCATGGAGCGGCTCTCGACCGGTCTCCTCGCCACCAAGTTGACCTACCAGCCCGAGGGCCGCGAGATGCTGGCCGTCGCCGACGCCTGGGCGCTGGGCGCGCCCTAACCTTCCGACCAGACCGCCAGCTCGTTGCCGCCGGGATCGCGGAAGTGGAACCGTCGCCCGCCCGGGAAGCTGAAGACGGGCTTCAGGACTACGCCGCCGGCGGCGACCACCTTGGCCTCCATGGCTTCGAGGTCCTTGGCGAACAGCACCACCAGGGGCTTGGCGAGCGCGCTGGCGGTATCGCCGTCGAAACCGCCATCAAGACCCTCACTATACGCCGCGTAGTCCGGCCCATAGTCGGTGAAGCTCCAGCCGAAGGCCTTGATGTAGAAGGCTTTTGTGGCCACCAGATCCCCGCCGGGCATCTCCACATAGTCGATCTTGCCGTCTTCGCGCATACCGGCCTCAATATGGATGTTCTATATTTGTTCTGTATTATCGCCTCAGGCGGGGAGAGTCCAGACCGCGGTCTTCTTGACCTCGTGGTCCTCCAGTTCGCGGGTGGTCTCGACCTGGTACTCGGCCAGCTTCTCCAACCCGACCTTGGGGAAGTAGCTGCGGCCCGGATCGCCGATCAGCACCCGGACTCCGCGCACATGGGCGGCGGCCAGCCAGTCCATCACCTTGGCGGCCAGGGGCTTCTCGTAGCAGATGTCGCCGGCCAGGATGACGTCGGTCTCCGGCGCAGGGGCGTCCAGCAGGTCGAGGTCGGTGAAGGCGACGCTCACCGCGTTGGCCTTGGCGTTCAGGCTCATGGCCGCCTGGCAGAAGCTGTCGATGTCGGCGGCCAGCACCTCGTGGGCCCCGGCCTTCATGGCGGCGATCGCCACGATCCCCGAGCCCGAGGCGAAGTCGATCACCCGCTTGCCGGCCACCTCTTCCGGGTTGTCGAGGATGTAGCGCGCCAGGGCCTGGCCGCCGGCCCACGCAAAAGCCCAGAACGGCGGCGGCAGGCCGATCTCAGCCAGGGCCTCCTCGGTCATCTTCCAGATCGGGGTGATCTCGTCGGCCAGGTGCAGGGTCAGTTCCGGCGTGTGCGGCGGATGCTGCAACCGGGTGTTCTGCAGGATGAAGGCCTGGCGGCCCTCCAGGGAGGGGTCGATCATCCCGCCATCTAGCATGGCGGGCGCCTGGTGCTAGGCCGGCTTCGACGAGGCCAGGCTCAGAACCTTCAGATACCCGCCGGGCTCCACAAGCATCCGCTGCGTCACGCCCTTGCGCGCCAGGATCTTGTGGGCGCGGGGCAGGCTGTAACAGGGCAGGTGCATGAACATGTGATGTTCGCAGTGGTAGTTCACATAGTAGGGCGCGATCAGCAGGCGCTCGATGAGGCTGGCCTTGGTGGTCCGCGCCTGGCGCATGGGGTTGGGTTCGTTCTCGTCGATGCAGGCGTGCTCGGCGATGTTCCGCAGGCGGGTGACCAGCGGATACCAGGTCGCCTGGGGCAGGACCCACAGCACCGGCCACACCCACCACAGGCCGAACGGCGCGGCGGCGGCTGTCACGATTGCGCCACCGATCAGCCAGGGGCCATGGCGCGGGATCTCCTCAGCGATGATGGGCAACAGGGGCTCGCCGGCCTTGCGGGCCTTGAGCTTCTTCACGAAGCCGCCGAACCGGGCCTTGAAGAAGGTCTGGCCGGTGAGGTCGCGGACGATCTTGCGCCGCAGGGACAGCCGGGTGATCGGGAACGGCGCCGAGAGCGTCAGGTCGGGGTCTTCCGACTGCTGGGCGAAGCGGTGGTGGGTCAGGTGATAGGGCCGGTACTTATGCACTCCGCCCCCGGTGAGCCACTCGCTCAGCCAGTCATTGACCTTGAGGTTCTTGTGCAGCGCGCCGTGGGCGGCGTCGTGCATCAGGATGGCCAGGCCCAGTTGCCGGGCCCCGATGATCATCACCGCCAGCGGCAGGGTGAAGGGCCAGACCACGACCATGGCGCCGGCCGCCACGATGGTCGCCCAGGCGTGGGCGATCATGGCCAGGCCCTTCCACGACGAGCGGCGCGACATCGGCGCCCATTCCTCGGCGGTGAAGAAGTCCTTCGGGTCCAGGCGGGCGGCGGCGGCCATCAGGCGTGTGCTCCGGCAATGTGGGAGTGGCCCAGCAGGGCCAGCATCTCGTCGACGGCGGCCGATCCCGTGACATCGGTGGCGCCGTCGCGCAGGGCCACGCCAAGGGCCAGGGTCCAGAAGCGCCGCGCCGTGGTCGCCGGATCGTCCCGGCCCGACCAGCCGCGCTGCTGGCGCACCTCGGCATAGGCGCGGTCGCCCTGGCCGTGCAGGCGATCAAAGGTGCGTTCGATCAGCGGGGCGAGGTCCTGCCGCCGCCGGGTGAGCGACAGGGCGTCCACGAAGAGGGCGAGGCCCTGCGATCCGATCACGGTCTCGACCAGGCTGCGGTTGTAGTCCCGACCGGTGACGGCTGACGCGGCTGCGCTCTCGGCCTGGCGCGCCACATAGAGCACCTCGCGGCAGGCGGCCTCGACGAACAGGGCCTCCTTGGTGCGGAAATAGTAGGTGACCTGGCTGGGGAAAGCGCCCGCCGCCGCCGCGATCTCGGCCACCGAGACCCCGGCCAGGCCCTGGGCCTTGAACAACTCCACCGCCGCGTCGAGCAGCCGCGAACGCATGCGCTTGCCCGGCTCGCGCCTGCCACGTTGTTCCGCCAGGGATAGGACGTTCGGCATGGCTTATTTGTATGTCATACAAACTCCATCGTCAAGGGCGAGGTCAGGCGTTGCGGGCGGTCAGGCCCCCGTCCACCGGGATCACCGCGCCGGTGATGTAGGAGGTGGCCGGCAGGCAGAGGCTGACGGTGATGTGGGCCACCTCCTCGGGCTCGCCATAGCGGCCCATGGCCGTGCGGCGCTTGGCGAAGGTCTCCTTCGCCTCGTCGGGGATGGCGGCGGTCATGCCGGTGCGGATGGGGCCCGGGCAGATGCAGTTGACGGTGATCCCCTCGCGGCCCAGCTCCACGGCGAGCGCCCGGGTCAGGCCGACCACCCCGGCCTTGGCCGCCGCATAGGGGCTGTCGCGGGCCGTGGCCCCCAGGGCCTCGGTGGAGGCGATATTGACGATGCGCGGCGCCTTCGACCTGCGCAGGTGGGGCAGGGCCGCGCGTACCACCCGCTGGTGGGCGGTGAGCAGGATCGAGAGCGAGCGGGCCCAAACGGCCTCGTAGTCGTCGCTGTCGATGGGCGAGAAGCCCGAGACCCCCGCGTTGTTGACCACCACGTCGAGGCCGCCCAGGCGCTGGGCGATCTGCTCGACGACGGCGGCGATCTCGGCGGCGTCGGAGACGTCCAGCTTCCACGGATGGACGGTGAGGCCCTCCGCGGCCAAGGCCTCAGCGGCGGATTGAGCTGAGGCGGCCGTGTAGTCGGTGAGCGCCACCTCCGCGCCCTCCTGGGCGAAGATCCGGGCGGTGGCCAGGCCCATGCCGCCGGCCGCGCCGGTGACCAGGACCCGGGAACCCTTCAGCGATCGTCCTGGCGCGCTCACAGGCTGAGCCCTCCGTCGACGATCAGGGTCTGGCCGACCACGTAGCTGGCGAGCGGCGAGGCCAGGAACAGCGCCGCGCCCGCCATGTCCGACGGCTCGCCCATCCGGCCCACGGGAATGCGGGCCAGCGCCCCGCTCAGCCGGTCGGGATGCTCGGTGGTGACCTTTGTCAGCTTGGTGTCGACCAGGCCAGGCGCCAGGCCGTTCACCCGGATGCCGTCGCCGGCCCAGGCCTGACCGAGCGTCTTGGTCAGGCTGACGGCGCCGGCCTTGGAGGCGGCGTAGGCAGGGTTGCCGCGATTGGCCTGGTAGCCGGAGACGGAGCTGACGATGATGATCGAGCCGCGCGCTTTGGCGAGCGCGTCATGGAACTTCACGGCGCAGGCCATCAGGCTGTCGAGATTGACCGCCATGACCTTGTCCCAGCCCTCCGGCCCGAACTCGCCGCGCTTGTAGACCACCGTGCCCTGGCAGAGGATCAGGATGTCCAGCGGGTCGATAGGGGCGGCCGCCTCGATCTCCGCGCGGTTCCCCACATCGACCTTCGCGTAGGCCAGGCCGCTCAGGTCCGAGCCGTCCGCCGGATCATAGTCCGCCGCCGCGGCCCGCGTGCCCCAGACGTGGACCTTGGCCCCACGCTCGCGGAAGCCGTGGGCGACGCCGTTGCCGATGCCGCTGGACCCGCCGACGACCAGCGCCGTCTTGCCGCCAAAATCGAGGTCGCTCATGCGCTTGGCCTCCCGTTTGCGCGATCCTTCCCCGCGAGGAAAACCCCGACAAGCGTGACCCCACGGCAGGCTTGGTTGTTGACGTACGTGATTGACGTTCACGTAAAGGGAAGGGCAAACTCCAACCTCGACGGGCGGTACAGCCCGCGTGATCCATGGGAGGACAGAATGACCGCCAAGCTTCGCCGCCCGGCGATGACCTTCACCATCACCCAGCTCTGCCGCGAGTTCGGCGCCACCGCGCGCGCCCTGCGGTACTATGAGGACCAGGGCCTGCTGGCCCCCGCCCGCCAGGGCATGGCGCGGGTTTACTCGTACCGCGACCGGGCCCGCCTTCAGATCATCCTCAACGGTAAGCGCGTCGGCCTGTCCCTGGCCGAGATCCGCGACATCCTGGACCTCTACGGCCAAGGCGATGGTCAGATCGCGCAGAACGCGCTCGCCCTGCGCAAATTCCGCGAGCGGATCGCCGCCTTCGAACGCCAGCGCCAGGAGATCGACGACGCCATCGATGAGCTCCGCCGTGCCAGCGCCCGCATGGAGCAGCGCCTGGCCGAGCAGCAGGGATCCCGGCACGTCGCCTAGCGCCGCCTGGATCCTCTCCCAGAAGGGGAGCATCTGGTGAGGATTGCCTAGAGCGCCATCGGGCCCCGCCACATCCCGGCGACCAGGGCCAGGAACAGCAGCAGCCCCGCCAGGCTGTTGGACTTGAAGAGCGCCAGGGCCAGCCCGGGATCGGCCACGTCCAGCCGGGCGGCCTGGCGCGACAAGTGCATGCCGTAGAGCGCCAGCGGCGGCAGGGCGAGAGGGCCGAGGCCCGCCGTCCAGGCCGCGGCGAGCGCCAGCGCGAAACTCGCCACATAGAAGCCGAGCACCGCCTTGGGCGCCGCCGCGCCCAGGCGCAGGGCCGAGGACTTCACGCCGGCCAGCGCGTCGTCCTCCAGGTCCTGGACGGCGTAGATCGTGTCATAGCCCAGGGTCCAGAATATCCCCGAGGCGTAGAGCAGGCCGGCCGGCCATCCGAGCGTCCCGGTCGCTGCGGCGTAGCCCAGCAGGGCGCCCCAGTTGAAGGTCAGGCCGAGCCAGGCCTGCGGCCACCAGGTGATCCGCTTCATGAACGGATAGGCCGCCACCAGGGTCAGGGAACCGACCCCGAGCGCCACGGCCAGGGGGGGCAGGGTCAGCAGGATCGCCAAGGACACCAGGCTGCAGGCCGCCACGAAGCCCCAGGCCTGCCTGACGCTGATCTGGCCTGAGGGGATCGGCCGGCCGGCGGTGCGCGCCACCTTAGCGTCGATGTCGCGGTCGACGATGTCGTTATAGGCGCAGCCCGCCGAGCGCATCAGGGCGGCGCCCAACAGCACCTTCAGCATGAGCCAGAGGTCGGGCGGCAGGCCGGCCGTGGCGCCGGCCAGGGCGACCCCCTGCCAGCCGGGCAGCATCAGCAGCCAGATCCCGGTGGGACGGTCGAAGCGCCCAAGCTTCAGCCAGGGCTGCAGGCCCCGCGGCGCATGGCGGTCGACCCAGTTGCTGGGCGCGGCGTCGGGGAGGGGGATCGTCATGCCGACAGGGTTGACATCTCCAACAATTCTTAGTCAATTAGCTAATAAGTTAATTAGGACAATGATATTTTGGAAAAGGTCTTCGAAGCCCTGGCCTCGACGCCCCGACGCAAGATTCTGGCCTACCTCGCCGAGGTCGACCTGACGGCTGGCGAGATCGCGGCCCGCTTCGACATGAGCAAGCCCGCCATCTCGAAACACCTGCAGGTGCTCGAGAACGCGGGCCTGGTGAACGCAGAGAAGCGGGGCCAGTTCGTCCACTATTCGTTGGTGCGCGATAACCTCGTCACGACGTTGAACGGCTTCGTCCAGAACCTCTGCCCCGTCTCCGCGCCGCTCAAGAAGGAGAGCGCCCGTCTGCGTCGCGGCCGCTCATCCGAGGCGGAATAGAACCGTCGATGCTACTCGTGCCCGGATCGGAGCGGATGGCCGCGGACGCCAGCTCGGACCCGGTGAACGGCCGAATTCTGTGGGCGCCGCGAAAGTCACTCTGGATCGGAGGCATGACACTGGCGGCCCTTGTCTTGGGCCCGATGTTCGCTTCGTGGGACACACTGGCGCTGTTCCTGGCGACGTCAGCGATTACGCTTTGCGCCGGCCATTCCGTGGGCATGCACCGCAAACTGATCCACGGGAGCTTCGCCTGCCCGCTCTGGCTCGAACATCTGTGCGTCTATCTCGGGGTGCTGGTGGGCATGGCCGGCCCGATAGGCATGATCCGGCAGCATGACCTTCGCGACTGGGCGCAGCGCCAGCCCATGTGCCACGACTATCTGGCCCATCGGACCGACTTCTGGCGCGACGGCTGGCGTCAGCTTCACTGCGACCTCGCCCTCGACCGCGCTCCGAGCTTTCGTCTTGAACCGCGCCTGGCTCAGGATCGCTTCTACGCATGGCTGGAGCGGACCTGGATGTGGCAGCAACTGCCCTGGGCGGTCGCGCTTCTCTCTATCGGCGGGCCGGGCTGGGTGGTTTGGGGCGTTTGCGTCCGCGTGTCCGTCAGCGTGACCGGCCACTGGTTGGTGGGACACTTCGCGCACCGCCACGGTCCCCAAACCTGGATCGTGGAGGGCGCCAGCGTCCAGGGCCATGACGTGGTCATCGCCGGTCTGATCAGCATGGGCGAGAGCTGGCACAACAATCACCACGCCTTCCCAGGCTCGGCGAGGCTGGGCCTCTATCCCGGTCAGGTCGACTTGGGATGGGCGCTGATCATGCTGTTCGAACGGCTGGGGCTCGCCTGGGCCGTCGTGACGCCCGACCACCTGCCCCACCGCCCGGCGCTGCGTCAGCTCCGTCACCATGGCGTGGGCTGTCCGGTTATGGGCCGCTTACGGCCTGGCGGACCCTCCAGGGGTCGGTTTATGCGCGGGGCGCCTCGTCTGTGACCTCTGGGCCACGCTAGCGGCTCGACCGTACCGCGCCCCTGAAAGAACGCGGGTCGGTCGGATTGACAGCGGGATTCGAGGCGCGCAGGGTCTGGCTCGTCGTCCAGCCCCGCAGCGCCTGAAACAGGGAGGTGATCAGCGTGACAGCATTCAATCATCGCCCGCAGACGCCGTTCGTCGCTGTGTCCGCCCTTAAGCGGAACCGCGATTAACTCGCGACCGGGCCCCCAGACGGGGCCGCTCTGCACCGCACCGCCAGCCCTAAACGCCTAGTTTCGCGCGTCCGCTGGCGCTCCTCGATTCCACGGATTCCCCCGCCAAGATCCCGCGCGGAGTCCGTCTGTTTCAAGAGACGACATGCCTATCACGCAACCCATCTCGGCCCGGCCCAACGCCCCGATCCCCAATCGCTACGGGGCGATGTGCACGGAGGTCTACGACCTGGACAAGCCCCCCGGCTCCCTGCCCGACGTGCCCTTCTATCTCGACCGCCTGGCCGGGACGGAGGGACCGATCCTGGAGGCCGCGGTGGGAACCGGACGCCTGCTGATCCCGCTGCTCGAGGCGGGGCTGGAGGTGAAGGGCTTCGACCAGTCAGCCGACATGCTGGAAAGCTGCCGGCGGCACTGCGCCGCGCGCGGCCTCTCGCCGGACCTTCGCCAGGCCCGGTTCCAGGACTTCGCCTACGACCACGCCTTCTCCGCGATCCTCGTGCCGGTCGGGACCTTCACCCTGATCGACGACTTCGCCGAGGGCCTGGCCGTACTGCGGCGGTTCCACGACCACCTGGCGCCCGGGGGACGGCTGCTCATCGACCTGATGCCGATGGGCTACCTCACCAACGAGAAGCCCGACATCCGCACCTGGACCGCCGCCAACGGCGACATGCTGCGGATCGAGGGCCGGGCCGTGGAGATCGACCTGGTCCGTCAGCGGCGCGTCACCCACGACCGCTACGAACGCTGGCGGAACGGGCGGCTGGTGGAGTCGGAGTTGGAGGTCATGGCCTTCCGCATCTGGGGCCTCGAGGAGTTCAAGCTGGCGCTCGCGACCGCGGGCTTCGGCGAGATCACCGTCGGGGCCGACCACCAGCCGGGACGCCATCCAGGCCGGTCGAGCCGAATACTCAACTTCGAGGCCCGCCGACCCGCTGCGTAGCGGGGCGCGGCAAGCGGCGCCGGGATCCGTGCTCCCCCACGGATCCCGGCGTCCAGCTTCGGACCCACCCCGGCCTGGCCGGGACAATTTTGGAAGTGCGTCATGACCGATTTTCTCGACGACGATGAGGACGCCAACCGTCCTCGAGTCCTGACCAACACCCAGGTGTTGGGCTTCATCGTCCGCCACTGGCTGGCCGAACCGGGCAAGTTCGCCCTGATCGTGGGGTTCATGCTGGCGGCCACCGCCGCCGACCTGGCGATCCCCTGGGCCACGCGGGCCCTGATCAACGCCGTCTCCGCGCCGGAGAAGGTGACTGGGGCCGCCTGGACCGCCTGGGCCTCCCTGTCGGGCCTCTACCTGCTGTTCTACCTTATGCGCTCGTCACTGTTCCGAGCGGCCAACGGCTTCTACGCGCGGATCATGGCCCGTATCGTCAATGACGGCTTCAAGCGCGTGCAGGCCTTCTCGGCCGACTGGCACGCCTCCAACTTCGCCGGCGCCACCGTGCGCCGGGTCAGCCGCGCCATGTGGGGCTATGACAGCGCCTCCGACGCCCTCCTGATGATGCTGGCGCCGACCCTGATCGTGCTGGGCGGGCTGGCGATCTCGCTTGGCCTGCAATGGCCTTGGGCGGGTGCGTTCGTGGCGGTGATGGTGCTGGCCTTCGGGGCCTACAACATCCTGATGTCGGTGCACTACATCCGGCCGGTGAACCTGGTCTCCACGGCCCTGGACTCCAAGATCGGCGCGACCCTGGCCGATGCGGTGGGCGCCAATCCGGTGGTCAAGAGCTTCGGGGCCGAGGACCGGGAGGAGGCCCGCTTCGGCCGCACGGTCGAGGCCTGGCGCGCGGCGGTGAACAAGACCTGGGACCGGTTCAACAATGTGGGCCTGGGCCAGAACCTGTTCATGATCGTCCTGCAGGCGGGCCTGACGGCCTTCCTGGTCGACGCCTGGGCCAAGGGGAACGCGACCCCCGGAGACGTGGCCTTCGCCATCACCTCGTTCATCGTCATGGCCGGCTACATGCGCAATTTCAGCGAGATCACCCGCATGTTGCAGAAGGGCCTCGACGACACCCTGGACGTGGCGACCTACATGGTCACCGAGCCGCAGCTGGCCGACACGCCCGACGCCCAGACGTTCCGCGGCGAGCTGGGGGAGATGGTCTTCGACCGTGTCACCTTCGGCTACGCCAACCAGCCGCGACCGCTTTATGACGGCTTCACCCTGGTGGTGGCGCCCGGCGAGCGCGTAGCCCTGGTCGGACCGACGGGGGCCGGCAAATCGACCTTCGTCAAGCTGATCCAGCGGCTCTATGACGTACAGGGCGGTCGGATCCTGATCGACGGGCAGGACATCTCCAAGGTCAGCCAGGGCTCCCTGCGGCGCGCCATCGCCGTGGTGCCCCAGGACCCGGCCCTGTTCCACCGCTCGATCGCCGAGAACATCAGCTACGCCCGGCCCGGCGCCACTCAGGACGAGGTGATCCTGGCCGCCAAGCGGGCCCGCGCCCACGAGTTCATCGCCCGCCTGCCCAACGGCTACGAGACGCCGGTGGGCGAGCGGGGGGTGAAGCTGTCGGGCGGCGAACGCCAGCGGGTGGCCATCGCCCGGGCCTTCCTGGCCGACGCCCCGATCCTGGTCCTGGACGAGGCCACGTCCTCGCTGGACGTGGAGACCGAGCGCCAGGTCCAGGCGGCCATGGAGGAGCTGATGATCGGCCGGACCACCGTGGTCATCGCCCACCGGCTGTCGACCATCCGAGGGGCGGACCGCATCCTGGTCTTCGACCAGGGCCGCATCGTCGAGGAAGGCCGCCACGCCGAGCTGATCGGCAAGGGCGGGGCCTATGCGCGGCTGCACGCCGTGACCGAGGGGACAGTCTAGTGACCGAGCATTACGAGGACACCGACGACCAGCCGCAGCGAGTGCTCTCCAACGGCCAGGTGCTGGGCTTCATCGCCCGGTTCTGGCTGCGGCGGCCGGTGCTGCTCACGGCCTGCGTGGTGCTGACCCTGGCCTCCGTGGGGTTCGACCTGGCCCTGCCCTGGGCGGCGGGGGAGCTGGTCGACGCCGTCGCCGCGGGACCAGGCGCGGCCGACCTCGCCTGGAACGCCTGGGCGATCTTCGTCGGCGTCTACCTGGCCTTCGCCATCATCCGCAACATCAGCTTCCGGTTCTGGAACCCGCTGGCGGCGGCCAACATGAAGGAGATGACCGACGAGGGCTTCAAGCGGGTCCAGTCGTTCTCGGCCGACTGGCACGCCGACACCTTCGCGGGCTCCACCGTGCGCCGTCTCAGCCGCGCCATGTGGGGCTATGACATGGTCTCGGACTCAGTGGTGCTGTGGCTGGGTCCGGCCATGCTGGTGCTGTTTGGCCTGTCGGGCGTGATGATCGCCCGCTGGCCAAGCGTCGGCCTGTTCTCCCTGGCGGTGGTGGTGATCTATGTCGCCTCAAACCTGATCCTCACGGCCAAGTATGTGCGGCCGGCCAACCTGAAGTCGGTGGCCCTCGACAGCCGCATCGGCGGGGCGCTCGCCGACTCCATCTCGTCCAATCCGACCGTGAAGTCCTTCGGGGCCGAGCATCGGGAGGAGGCGCGGATCGGCGGGATCACCGCCCTGTGGCGCAGCCTGACCCTGACCACCTGGACGCGGTTCATCAATGTCTGGCTATGGCACAACCTGCTGCTGGTGGTGCTGCAGGCGGGGCTGACGGGGTTGCTGCTGCGGCTCTGGGCCCAGGGGAACGCCACGGCCGGCGACGTGGCCTTCGCGATCACCTCGTTCATGCTGATGAGCGGCTACCTGCGCAACATCGGCGAGAACATCCGCATGATGCAGAAGGGCCTGGACGACGTGGAGGACGTGGCCCGCTACGCCCGCACCGATCCGGAGGTGATGGACGCCCCGAACGCCCCGGCCTTCGCGGGCCAGCTGGGCGAGATCGTCTTCGACAGGATCACCTTCCGCTACAAGTCGGCGGAGGACCCGCTCTATCGCGACTTCACCCTGCGCATCGCGCCGGGCGAGCGGGTGGCGCTGGTGGGGCCGACGGGGGCGGGCAAGTCGACCTTCGTCAAGCTGATCCAGCGGCTCTACGACCTGCAGGAGGGCGCGATCCGCATCGACGGCCAGGACATCGCCGCGGTGAACCAGGGCGCCCTGCGCCGGGCCATCGCCGTGGTGCCCCAGGACCCGGCCCTGTTCCACAGGACCATCGCCGAGAACATCAGCTACGCCCGGCCCGAGGCGAGCCAGGAGGAGATCGCGCTCGCCGCCCGCCGCGCCCGCGCCCACGACTTCGTAGCCAGGCTGCCCGCCGGCTACCACACCCTGGTGGGGGAGCGGGGCGTGAAGCTGTCGGGCGGGGAGCGCCAGCGGGTGGCCATCGCCCGCGCCTTCCTGGCCGACGCGCCGATCCTGGTGCTGGACGAGGCCACGTCCTCGCTGGACGTGGAGACCGAGCGTCAGGTGCAGGCGGCCATGGAGGAGCTGATGGTGGGCCGCACCACCATCGTCATCGCCCACCGGCTGTCGACGATCCGCGGCGCCGACCGCATCCTGGTGTTCGACGAGGGGCGCATCGTCGAGGAGGGCCGCCACGCCGACCTGGTCCGCAAGGGCGGCGCCTATGCCCGGCTGCACGCGGTGACCGAGGGGACGGCCTGACGGCTGTCCCTGACGCCAGCAGTTTGGCGGTGCTAGATGTCGGCCATGATTCCGGTGCGGGGCGCGTCATGACCTATGCGGAGCGGGTGGTTCAGTGGCTGCGTGAGCGGCTGGACCGCGAACCGCCGCTCAGCCAGCCGGCCGAGCTCAACATGGCCCTGCGGGTGCTGGCCCTCTGGCGCGCCTCGGCCATCGTCGACGCCTATGTCCGCCACCACGGCCAGGTGATCCTGCAAGGTCCGTTCGCCGGCATGGCCTACCTGCGCACCGCCACCGAGGGCGCCCTGGCGCCGCGCCTGCTGGGCACCTACGAGTCGGAGCTGCATCCCCATATCGAGGCCTTCGCGCGACAGGGCTTCGAAACCGTGATCGATGTGGGCTGCGCCGAGGGCTACTACGCCGTCGGCCTCGCCCGGCTGATGCCGGACGCCATGGTATATGCCTATGACATCGAGGCGCAGGCCCGGGCCGCCTGCGTGGCGCTGGCGGAAGCCAACGGCGTCGCCGACCGGGTGATGGTCGGCGAGACCTTCATCCCCGCGGGCTTCGAGGCCTTCGAAGGCCAGAAGTGCCTGGTGCTGATGGACGTGGAGGGGGCCGAGGACGATCTGCTGCGCCCCGACCTGTCGCCGGCCCTGGCGGCCATGACCCTGATCGTCGAGACCCACGACGTCTACCGGCCGGGGAACCTGGCGCGGTTGGTCGAGCGCTTCACTCCCACCCACGACATCGTCCGCCTGGACACCCAGCCCAAGACCCTGCCCCTGCCGCCTTGGCTGGCGCAGTCGGGCCACCTCGACCAGCTCCTGGCCGTCTGGGAATGGCGGATCAAGCCGACCCCCTGGCTGGTGATGACACCGAAGGCCTAGCCCACGGCCGCCGCCAGCCGCGCGGCCAGATCACCCTTCGGCGCGACCTGCACCTGGTCCAGGCCCAGCCAGCCGGCCATCAGCTTCAGCTCCGCCGCCAGCAGGCTCGGGGTCTCGGCGTTCGCCCCGGGTTCGGCATGGGCCGACTGCACCACCAGCACGCCCTTCTTGCGCTCGGCCTTGAGGTCGACGCGGGCGGTCAGGGCCTCGCCCTGCAGGAAGGGCAGGACGTAGTAGCCGTGCACCCGCTTGTGGGCCGGGGTGTAGATCTCCAGCCGGATGCGCGCGTCGAACAGCCGCTCGGTGCGCTCGCGGAACCAGATCAGGTTATCGAAGGGCGAGAGCAGGGCGTTGGCTGCGACCTTGCGGGGGCGCCGGGCGGCGGGATCGAGATAGGCGTCGTTCGCCCAGCCCTGCACCGTCACCGGCGCCAGGTCGCCCATCTCCACCAGCTCGCCGATGCGCGCCTTGGTCTCGGCCACGCCCATGCGGAAATAGTCGCGCAGGTCGCGCTCGGTGGCCACGCCCTGGGCGCGGGCGGCGATGCGGATCAGCTCGCGCTGGGCGTCCTCGCGGTCCGGGGTCGGGGTCTCGCGGACCGCCTTGGGCAGCACCTTGTCGGCGATCCCGTAGACCCGTTCGAAGGTGCCGCGCCGGGTGGCCGCGGTCAGGTCGCCGATCCAGAACAGGCACTCCAGCGCCCGCTTGCCCTCGCTCCAGCCCCACCAGCCCTTGGCCCCCTTGGCGCCAAGCTCCAGCTCGGAGGCCGGCATCGGCCCGCGGGTCTCGATCTCGTCAAGCACTCGGTCGATGAAGTCGGGGTGGGTGCGCAGGAACCGCGCAATCCCCGTCCAGGTCCCGACGCCTTCGCGCGCGTCGTCCATCCGCCAGCGGAACAGCGGATGGGTCGCCGCCGGCAGCAGCGAGGCCTCATGGGCCCAGTACTCGATCAGGGCGGGCTTCTTGCCCCAGGCGACCTCGTCCAACAGAGGCCGGGGATAGGCGCCCAGCCGCGAGAACAGTGGCAGGTAGTGGGTGCGCGACACCACATTGACCGAGTCGATCTGGAGCACGCCCAGCCGATCGATGGTCTTCAACACATGGCGCTTGCCGGGCGCCTCGGGCCGCCGGTCGGCGAAGCCCTGCGCCGCCAGCGCGATGCGGCGGGCCTCACGGGCCGATATCTGTTCCACCCCAGAGAGCTCCGCTACGCGTTCAACCGGCCGTCGGAGATGGCGGCGATCTCGAAGGGGAACAAGACCGCCGGGTCGGGTTTCTCGACGCCCTTGGCGATCTCCTCGGGGGCGATGGCGTGGACGACGTGGCGCATGATGTTGATCCGCGCGACCTTCTTCTTGTCAGTGGCGGCGCAGGTCCAGGGCGCGGGGGTGTTGTGGGTGCGGGTGAGCATCTCGTCGCGGGCGGCGCTGTAGTCGGCCCATTTGGCCTGCGCGACCTCGTCGAGGGGGCTGGTCTTCAGCGCCTTCAACGGGTCCTGGCGGCGCTCTTTCAGGCGTTCGGCCTGCTCCTCGCGGCCGATGTCCAGCCACAGCTTCACCAGCTTCAGCCCGCTCTCGACCAGCATCTCCTCGAAGTGCGGTACGTCGCGCAGGAAGACTTCCTGCTCCTCGGGGGTGGAGAACCCCATCACCCGCTCGACCCCGGCGCGATTGTACCAGGACCGGTTGAAGATCACGATCTGGCCGGCGGCCGGCAGGTATTGGACATACCGCTGGAAGTACCATTGCGTTCGCTCGACCTCGGTCGGCTTGGGCAGGGCGACGGCCCGCGTGTACCGGATCGAGAGGTGCTCGATCATCCGTTTGATGGCGCCGTCCTTGCCCGCGGCGTCGCGGCCCTCGAAGATGATCAGCACCTTGTCGCCGCTCTCTATGGCGGCCTGCTGGTAGCGGACCAGGGCGAGCTGCAGGGCCGCGAGCTCGGTCTCGTAGTCGTCGATGTCGGCTTTTCCCATGGCGGCGAGCCTAGTCCTGATCCCCGTAGCCCGGCTAGAACCTCAATCCATGATCCGACTGTTCGTCCCCGCCGATCTGACCCAGGGCCAGGCGCTCGCCCTCGACACCGGCCACAGCCGCTATCTCACCGCCGTCATGCGCCGGGAGGTCGGCGACGAGGTGCTGGTGTTCAACGGCCGCGACGGCGAGTGGCGCGCTGCGATCGAGGTCTCCGGCAAGCGCGGCGCGATCCTGCGGCTCATCGCGCTGGAGCGGGCCCAGGCGCCAGGCCCCGACGTCGAGCTGCTGGTCGCGGTGGTGAAGCGCACCCGAGTGGAGACCATCGTCGAGAAGGCCGCCGAGCTGGGCGCCCGGCGTGTCCGCCTGGTGATCACCGAGCGCACCAACGCCGAGCGCGCCCGCATCGACCGCCTGCAGATCATCGCCGCCGAGGCGGCCGAACAGACCGGCCGCATGGACGTTCCGGAAATCTTCGAACCCGTGAAGCTCGGCAAGCTGATAGCGGCGTGGGAGGCCGCGCGCCGGCTTCTGTTCTGCGACGAGGCCGGAGACGCCAAACCGATCCTCGCGGCGCTGGACGGCGCGCCGCCAACCCCCTGGGCCATACTGATCGGGCCGGAAGGCGGGTTCTCTCCGACCGAGCGCGACACCCTGCGGAGCCTGCCCTACGCCATTCCCGCGACCCTGGGGCCGCGCATCCTGCGGGCCGACACCGCCGCGATCAGCGCCCTGACCTTATGGCAGGCCGCCCAAGGTGACTGGACCTAAGCGCGGCTGTAGGGGGCTTGAGCTTTCCTGAATTGCGCCCACCTGTTTGAACAGCGTAAAGATCGCCGCCGTTTCGAGGGGCGCTTGGGGAGATAGAGATGGCCGACGTCATGACGGACGACCGACCCCTCGCCTTAGAGGACATCCTGGCCTGGTTCGACGCCGGCTCGAAGCCGCAGGACCAGTGGCGCGTGGGCGCCGAGCACGAGAAGTTCGTCTTCCGCCTGGGCGCGCACGAGCCGGTTCCCTATGAGGGTCCCGCCGGCATCCAGGCCCTGCTGAACGGCCTGACCCGGTTCGGCTGGCAGGGCGTCTACGAGGGCGAACACATCATCGCGCTGGAACGCGGCAAGGCCAATGTGAGCCTGGAGCCGGGCGGCCAGTTCGAGCTCTCCGGCGCGCCGCTGGAGACCATGCACGACATTTGCGAGGAGACCGGCGTCCACCTGCAGGAGGTCAAGACCGTCGCCGACGAGCTGGGCCTGGGCTTCCTGGGCCTGGGCTTTACGCCGATGTGGCGGCGCGACGAGGTGCCCGTCATGCCCAAGGGCCGCTATAAAATCATGCGGGAATACATGCCCAAGGTCGGCAAGCTGGGCCTCGACATGATGTTCCGCACCTGCACGGTCCAGGCCAATCTGGACTTCGGGTCCGAGGCCGACATGGTGGCCAAGTTCCGCACCAGCCTGGCCCTGCAGCCGATCTGTACGGCCCTGTTCGCCAACTCCCCGTTCATCGAGGGCAAGCCGTCGGGCTTCCTCTCGGCCCGCGCCAATGTGTGGACCGACACCGACCCCGACCGCACCGGCATGCTGGACTTCGTCTTCGCCGACGGCTTCGGCTTCGAGACCTACGCCCAGTACGCGCTCGACGTGCCGATGTACTTCGCCAAGCGTGACGGCAAGTACGTCGACCTCGCCGGCAAGTCGTTCCGCAAGTTCATGGCCGGCGAACTGGCCGAACTGCCCGGCGACCGCCCGAGCCTGAAAGACTGGGCCGACCACACCACCACCGCCTTCCCGGAAGTGCGCCTGAAGCAGTACCTGGAGATGCGCGGCGCCGACTCCGGGCCCTGGAGCCGCCTCTGCGCCCTGCCGGCCCTGTGGACCGGCATATTCTACGACCAGGCGGCGCTCGCCGCGGCCTGGGACCTTTGCAAGGACTGGCAGGTCGAGGACCACGAGCGGCTGCGGGCCGACGTGGCGCGGCTGGGCCTGAAGGCCAAGGTCGGGGGGCGCAGCGTCCAGGACGTCGCCAAGGACATGGTCGCCATCGCCCGCCAGGGGTTGAAGAACCGCAACCGCCTCAGCGGCGGCCTGGTCGACGAGACCGGCTATCTCGCGGAGCTGGAGGAGATCGCCCAGAGTGGGATCACCCCCGCCGAACGCCTGCTCGAACGCTACAACGGCGCCTGGAAGGGTGACGCGAGCAAAGTCTTCGAAGAGTTCGCCTACTGACCATGCCGGCGGGGTCCTGCCACTGCGGCGCGGTCACCTTCCAGGTGGCCGCCGAGATCGTGGAGCTGACCACCTGCGACTGCTCGCTGTGCGTCAAGAAGAACGCCGTCATGGCCAAGGTGCACGAAAGCGCACTGACCATCACGGCGGGCGAGGATCTGCTGTCGCTGTACCAATGGAACACGCGCCGGGCGCGGCACTATTTCTGCAGCCGTTGCGGCGTCTACACCTTCCACCGCAAGCGCGCGGCCCCCGACCATTACGGGGTCAACGTCTTCTGCCTCGACGGCTTCGATGCGAGCGCCGTTCCCGTCCGCGCCACGGAAGGCGTCGGGATGAGCGTCGTGGAGACCGGTGCGCGGGCGCAGTGGCCGGCCCGCGCCAGCCCTAAAGGTCGGTCCGAATCGGCTCCTCGGTCGGCGGCCAGTGGATCTTCTGGCTGGAGCCGGAGCCCGAGTCGGTGTGCTGGATCACCTCGTCGATGAGCTTGGTGTGGTGGTGGGCCGGATCGACGATGTCGTCCTCGACCGCATAGATGTCGACCTTGTCGGGATAGAAGGCCAGCCGTCCGCGGATCTGCTCCATGGCCGGAAAGGGCTCCTCGTAGCTCCACACCGCGTTGTCGGCGAAATGGCCGTCCATCAGGATCGTGAAATACGACGCGTCGCCCTTGTACGGGCAATGGGTTGAGCGGTCCGTCTTGGAGAAATACTCCATCGAGACGTTCTCCCGCGGGAAGTAGACCACAGGCTTGTAGCCCGCCTCCTCCAGGACCAAGGCGTCGCCGGTGTCGGCGATCACGTGGTTCTCGAAGACCACCCGCCAGCGGGTCTTGCCGGGGGTGATGGTGATCGGGTGGTCCGGGCCGGGGATCTTCATGGGACGCGCCTCCTTTGGACGGATAACGCCTGAGATGGGGGCGAAGGTCCCTGTGCGACAAGGGCGCCGGGTCAGGCTTGCTTGTGCTTGACCTTAACGCGTGATCTTCTCCCGCCAAACCAGCCCGGCGGGGGCGAAAAGACCCCAGGGAGCGCCGGCCGTCCAAGGATTGGAAGAACCACCCTCATGAATATCGTTATCCTGCTGGGGATCGTCGTCACGCTGGCGACGGGGATTCCCGTACTGTTGCAGTTGATCAAGACCCATCCCAAGGGGTTGATGATCCTGTTCTTCGCCGAGATGTGGGAGCGGTTCTCCTACTACGGGATGCGCGGCATCCTGATTTTCTACCTCACCCAGCACCTGCTGTTCGACGATGAGGCGGCGGGCGCCCAGTACGGCTCCTATACGAGCCTCGTCTACCTGCTGCCGCTGATCGGCGGTCTGCTGGCCGACCGCTACCTCGGCACCCGCAAGGCGGTGGCCTTCGGCGCCCTGCTGCTGGTCGCCGGCCACATGACCATGGCCATCGAGGGCAGTCCGGCCACCCAGACCCTGACCTATCAGGGCCAGAGCTACGCCGTGGCGTCCGAGGGGCGCATGGAATCGCGCTCGGTCAAGCTGATGGTCGGCGAGAAGGTCTACGACTTCGGTCCCGCCGCGGGCGGCGGCCTGGAGATCAAGAACCTCGAGGCGGGCGCCTCGCTTCCGGCCGTCCTACCCGCGGGCAGCTACACCATGGAGAAGAAGAGCGACCCGATGGGGGTCAACGCCTTCTACCTGGCGGTTTCGCTGATCATCATGGGGGTCGGCTTCCTGAAGCCGAACATCTCCACCATCGTCGGCCAGCTCTATCCGCAGGGCGACCCGCGGCGGGACTCGGGCTTCACCCTCTACTATTACGGCATCAATCTCGGGGCCTTCTGGGCCGCGGTCCTCTGCGGCCTGCTAGGCCAGAACTTCGGCTGGTGGGCGGGCTTCGGTCTGGCCGGGGTCGGCATGGCGCTGGGCTGGGTGGTCTTCGTGCTGGGCAAGCCCCTGCTGCAGGGCAAGGGCGAGCCGCCGAACCCGGAACGCCTCAAGGAGCGGCTGGTCGGCCCGATCAACCGCGAATGGCTGATCTATCTCGGCGGCGTCCTCGGCGTCATCCCGATCTGGCTGCTGGTCCAGCGCAACGATCTCGTCGGCTGGGGCCTGACCCTGTCCACGCTCGCGGCCCTTGCCTTCATCGTCTGGTTCATCGTCAAGAAGTGCGACAAGGTTGAACGCGAGCGGATGATGCTGGCCATGGTGCTGATCTTCGGCGCGGTGGTGTTCTTCACCCTGTTCGAACAGGCCGGCACCTCGCTCAACCTGTTCGCCTCGCGCAACGTCGACCTCTCCATCACCACCGAGGCCATGACCTTCCTCGGCATGCCAATGGGCAGCGCCGAGCAGCTGGCCGCCGCGGGGATCCAGCCCACCGGATGGTGGACCTGGATCGACACCAGCATCGGCGCGGCCCAGACCCAGTCGTTCAACGCCGGCTTCATCCTCATCTTCGCGCCGATCTTCGCGGTCATGTGGACTTGGCTGGGGCAGCGCGGAAAGGTGCTGGACCCGACCTTCACCTTCGGGCTGGGCCTGATCCAGGTGGGCCTCGGCTTCCTGGTCGTGGTCTGGGCGGCGAGCGCGGGCATGGCCGACTCGGCCTTCCGCATGCCGTTGATCATCCTTGGCCTGCTCTACCTGCTGCACACCACGGGCGAGCTCTTCCTGTCGCCGGTGGGCCTGTCGGAGATCACCAAGCTTTCGGTGGCCTCGATCGTCTCGTTCATGATGGCGGTGTGGTTCCTGTCGTCCTCCATCGCCCAGCTCGTGGGCGGCCGGATCGCGGGCCTGATGGGGACCGAGACGGTCGGCGGTCAGGTGCTGGACCCGGCCGCGGCGCTGGCCACCTCCCTGGACGGTTTCGACAAGCTGGGCTGGGTCGGGGTGGGCTGCGGCGTGGCCTTCGTGGTCGCCAGCTTCTTCATCAAGCATTGGGCGCACGGCGCAGGCGTCAACAAGCACCCCGAACTCTAGGGCCGCCGTGACCGACATGGAAAAGGCCGGACGCGGAAGCGTCTGGCCTCTTTCTTTGATCGCGACCCTTGGGCCTCAGCCGCCGAAGGTCTTGCGCAGGCGTACATATAGGCCGCGTCCGAACTGCAGGTCGCGGTCGTCGACATAGGCGATCGGGCTGGTGTTGCGCGGACCGGCATAGACCGTCCGGGTGCTGCGGATCCCGCGTTCGGTGGCGTTGAACACCTCGACCCGCAGCAGCAGGTCGGGCTGCAGCCGGACCTCCACGAAGGGCTTCACGAAGGTCTTCAGCTTCACGGTGTGGATCTGGTTGAACTGGTAGGAGGTCTCGCGCCAGCCGCCGAACACGTCGACGCCCCAGGTGGCCTTCCAGCGCGGCAGGTCGTGGCTGAAGGTCGCCTCCCACTCGAGGGGGCGCAGGTCGGAGATCTCGCGCATCTCGCCCGTCGTGGGGTCGGTGACCTCCGACTGGCGCCAGATGCTCTCGCCCTTGAACTGAGCGCCCTTGAGGCCGAACCGCTCGAGCGGGACGGTCAGGTTCAGGATCAGCTCGTCCTTGGTCCCGTCGCCGATATTGCTGGGCGCGTCATAGACCGAGGTGGCCGTGAAGATCGGGGCCCGGTCGATCGCATCGGTGAGGGCCGAGTGACGGTAGGTCAGCATGACCACCCCATTGTCCCAGAACCGCTGCTCGACGGCGGCCTCGCTCACCCAGGCCTGTTCGGGGTCGAGGTCGGGATTGCCGGCGGTGACCACGCCGGTGCTCAGCGAGGAATCGGCGACGAAGTCGTCGAAGTTGAGCTGGCCCACCACCCGTTCGAAGCGCAGGCGGACCTGGGTCTTGGGCGTCGCCTGCCAGGTCGCGGCCAGCCGGGGCTTGGCGAACTTCAGCGACTTCTCCAGGACGACATCGCCCTCGGAGGAGATCGACGAAGCCTCGTAGCGCAGCCCTCCCTCGAACGTCCAGGCCGGGCTGGCGCGCCAGCTGGCCTTGGTGAAGGCCTGGCCGCGGGTCTCCTCGACCGTGACATTGGCGGCGGGCAGGGGGATCGCGACGCCGTTGGACAGGTATCGCGTCTGGCTGTCGAGCTGGTTGAGCGCGCCCTCAGCGCCCAGCTCGAACGATAGGTCGGCGTTGTACTGATGCTTGAGCACGCCCCGGCCGATGGTCTCGCTCGACTCCCGCAGCAGGTGGAAGAAGGCCGTGTCCGGCGGCGTCAGCGAGGTCGAGCTGATGTCGCGGTCCTTGGTCTGGCGCAGGCCGATGACCTCAAGGCTTGTCCTGGGCCCGAAGGCGCGGGTGAAGCGGGCGCCGAGCTCGGTGTCCTTGCTCAGATAGACGTCGTCGGTGGCGACCAGGGCCGCGCTCGGGAAGAAGACCGTGCGGTCCTCCTCTTCCTTCCATTTCTCCCAGAACATCCGGCCGTTGAAGCGTACCTTGCCGCCCAGGAGGGGCTGCTCGTAGGCGCCGGTCAGGGTCTTCGCAAGGCCGTCGCTCTCCCGCTCGATCTTCGAGTTGGTCAGGATGGTTCCGCCCGGCCCGACCCTCAGGCCGGGACCGATGTCGCCGCCGTCGTCGGCGCCGTAGCCGTACCGGGCCGAACCCTCCCAGTTGCGGCCGTCCTTGCCGCCCGAGAGCTCCAGCCGCACGCCGTGCTGCTGGCGGCCGTCATAGACGCTGTTGTTGGCCACGGCGAACAGGCCGCGAAAACCGCCGCCGGCCTTGCGGACCACGTTGGCCACTACGGTCTTGCCCTGCATGTCGATGCCCGGCGCGCCGCCGCGGATCAGCTCGATGCGCTCGATGTTCGCGGCTGGAATCCGGCGGAGCAGTTCGTCCAGCGGGTCGGTCTTGCTGGCGGGGCGCTGGCCGTCGACCAGCGCATTGCCGCCGCCGCCCTCGAAACCCCGGATGGAGTCGCCGGTGTCGAGCGTGAAGCCCGGCAGGCGGAACAGCATCTCCAGGGCGTTGGCCGCCTGGCTGGCGGCGAAATAGCTGGCCGGATAGGCGATGGCCCCCGCATCGGCCGCCGCCGGGGGCGCGGAAACCGCGGCTGGGGCGTCCTGGGCGGCGGCCGATGCGGCGAACGCAAGGGTCGAGGCCAGGGCGGTGGACGCCAGCGCGACGGACAGTTTCATTCGGTAACACTCCCCACAAGTGACGGCGAACTGACCTGCGCCATGGGGGGAGGGCCAATTAAATCCAGGTCATGTGGATTAATTCGCCGAAAGGTTTTCTGTCAGCGGGTACGCAACGCTTGAGATACGCCGCCCTAGAGGCTGGTGCCGCCGACCGTCAGGCCGGTGAGCTTCAGGGAGGGCTGGCCCACTCCGACCGGGATGCTCTGGCCCGATTTGCCGCAGACGCCGACGCCGGGATCGAAGTCGAAATCGTCGCCGATCATGGTGACCCGGGTGAGCGCTGAGGGACCGTCGCCGATCAGGGTCGCGCCCTTGACCGGGGCGGTGATCTTGCCGTCCTCGATCAGATAGGCCTCGGTGCACTGGAAGACGAACTTGCCGTTGGTGATGTCAACCTGGCCGCCGCCGAAATTGGCGCAGTAGAGCCCGCGTTTCGTCGAGGCGATCATCTCCTCGCGCGTGTGGCTTCCGCCCATCATGGCGGTGTTGGTCATCCGCGGCATGGGCATGTGGGCATAGGACTGGCGACGGCCGTTGCCCGTGGCGGCCAGGCCCATCAGCCGGGCGCTCATCCGGTCGTGCATGTAGCCGACCAGGATGCCGTCCTCGATCAGGATTGTGCGTTCGGTGGGGGTGCCCTCGTCGTCGACGGTCAGCGAGCCGCGCCGTCCGGCCAGGGTGCCGTCGTCGAACACCGTGACGCCCTTGGCCGCCACCCGCTCGCCGATCCGGCCCGAGAAGGCCGAGGTGCCCTTGCGGTTGAAGTCGCCTTCCAGCCCGTGGCCGACGGCTTCGTGCAGCAGCACGCCGTTCCAGCCCGGGCCGAGCACCACATCCATCTCGCCGGCCGGGCATGGGATGGCGTCCAGATTGACCAGGGCCTGGCGCAGGGCCTCCTCGGCCTGGTCGCGCCACTTGTCGGGGCTGATCCAGGCTTCGAACCCGGCGCGGCCGCCGGCGCCGGCGAAGCCGTTCTCGCGCTTGCCGTCCTTTTCCACTGTCAGCTGGACATTGACCCGGCACAGGGGGCGCACGTCGCGGATCAGGCGGCCGTCGGCGCGCAGGATCTCCACCGTGCGGCGCTCCCCGGCCAGGGACGCCATCACCTGGACCACGCGCGGGTCGCGGGCCCGGCACCAGGCGTCGATCTCCTGCAGCAGGGCGACCTTGTCGGAGAAGGCCGGCGAGGCGGTCGGGTCGTCGTCGCCATAGAGTCTGGCGTTGGTGGCGCGCGGCGCCTCGTCAGCGGTCCCCGAATAACCACGCTTGGCGAGCGACGAGGATTGCGCGGCGCGCTTGATCGCGGCCTCCGACACCTCGCTGGAATGGGAGTAGCCGGCCGTCTCGCCCGCCACCACGCGCAGGCCGAAACCCTCGGACGAATCATAGGCCGCCGATTTCAGGCGTCCGTCGTCGAACAGGAATGATTCGCTCTCGGAGCGTTCGACGAACAGCTCGCCGTCATCGGCGCCCGCCAGGGCCTCGCCAAGGATTTCGCGGGCGCGTTCCGGGGCGACGCCGACGGAATCCAGGATCGAGGGCGCGGGCGAATGGGCGTTCATGGGGACGAGCTCACAGTGACAGGCGTTCAGAGATAAGGGCTTGAGCCGTTCGCGTCATCCCATACCGGTGCGTTCCGGCGAACGAGGGTCGGCGCAGTTGCGAGCAACTCTTACTTCGAACGCGAAAAGGCGGGGTTGGGCCCGCCGCCGGGCGAAGATTGCGACCCTATGGCGCGGCGCCGGCCCATAGGGGGCTCTAGCGCCTTGGCAAGCCCCAATTGAGCGCGTATGCACCGCCGACGAAGGGCGGGGCCGCGGGATTGCGTGGCGTCGTCTCGATTCCAGTCGGCGGGGGCGATCGTCTGTTGCGAGGCGCGGCCGGCCAAGCAGACCGAGGGGACATGAAGTCTAGGGTTCAGGGCATGCGGACGTGGGCGGCAGCGGCCGCCACGGGCGCGACTTCGGCGTTCTGGGGCGTCCAGGCGTTCGCGGAAGATTTGATGGGCCAACCGACGCCTAAGGGCATGGGGCTCCAGCCGGCGGCTTCGCCGCTGAAGCATCAGGTCCATTTTTTCCACGATGCGATCCTGCTGCCGCTGATCACCGCGATCAGCGTCTTCGTGTTGATCCTGCTGCTGTGGTGCGTGTTCCGCTACAACAAGAAGCGCAACCCGATCCCAGCCAAGTGGACCCACAACACCATGGTCGAGGTGATCTGGACGGTGGTCCCGGTCCTGATCCTGATGGCGATCTCGGTGGTCTCCTTCAAGCTGCTGTTCGCCTATCACGACATGCCCAAGCCGGATCTGACCGTTAAGGCCACCGGCTACCAGTGGTACTGGGGCTATGAGCTGCCCGACCAGAAGGTCGGCGAGTTCGTCTCCAACATGCTGCCCGAGGACGAGGCCAAGGCCCGAAACGTGCCGTATCGCCTGGCCGCGACCGAGCCGCTGGTGGTTCCGGTCAACAAGGTGGTCCGCGTGCTGGTCACCGGCGCCGACGTGATCCACGCTTTCGGCCTGCCCGCCTTCGGCCTGAAGACCGACGCCGTCCCCGGCCGGGTCAACGAGACCTGGTTCAAGGCCGAGCAGGTCGGCACCTTCTACGGCCAGTGCTCGGAGCTGTGCGGCGTAGACCACGCCTTCATGCCGATCGAGATCAAGGTCGTGACCCAAGCCGAGTTCGACGCCTGGGTCGCCTCCAAGGGCGGTTCGACCTCCACGGCCGCTCCGGCGCCCGCCGCGGCTCCGGCCGCCGACGCCGCTGCGGTCCCGGCCGCGGCGACCGCGCCCGCCACTCCGGCCGCCGCCGCGTCTGCGACGCCCGCGCCGACCTCCACGCCTGCCGCGCCCGCTCCGGCGCCGGCGGCGAAATAAGCTTGGGACAGAGTACGATGGCATACTCCGCCGCTGACAATCACGACGAAGCCGACCACAAGCCGGGCTTCATCACCCGCTGGTTCTTCTCCACGAACCACAAGGACATCGGCACGCTCTACATCCTCTTCGCCATCATGGCGGGGCTGGTGGGCGGCGCCCTTTCGGGCCTGATCCGCTGGGAACTGGCCGAGCCGGGCATCCAGGTGTTCACCCAGGGCTCGCTGCTGGACCAGATCGGCCTGATCGAGGCCTCCAAGCACGGCTACAACGCCGTGGTGACGGCCCACGCCCTGATCATGATCTTCTTCATGGTCATGCCGGCCATGATCGGCGGGTTCGGCAACTGGTTCGTGCCGCTGATGATCGGCGCGCCGGACATGGCCTTCCCCCGGATGAACAACATCTCGTTCTGGCTGCTGGTCGCCGCCTGGGTGATGCTGCTGGTCTCGATGTTCGTGGACGGCGGACCCGGCGCGGGCTTCGGCGGCGGCTGGACCATGTACGCGCCGCTCTCCACCTCGGGCCATACCGGCCCGGCCATGGACTGCGCGATCCTGGCGATCCACCTTGCGGGCGCCAGCTCGATCCTGGGCGCCATCAACTTCATCACCACCATCTTCAACATGCGCGCGCCGGGCATGACCCTGCACCGCATGCCGCTGTTCGTGTGGTCGATCCTGGTGACGGTGTTCCTGCTGCTGCTCTCGCTGCCCGTGCTGGCCGGCGCGATCACCATGCTGCTCACCGACCGGAACTTTAACACCCACTTCTTCGACGCCGCCGGCGGCGGGGACCCGGTGATGTTCCAGCACCTGTTCTGGTTCTTCGGCCACCCCGAGGTCTACATCCTGATCCTG
>NZ_JAUYNW010000110.1 GCF_030698145.1 Phenylobacterium sp.
GTGGAGGATCTGAGCGCGCGTATGCCGTCGCGCATCGCAGGGCGCGAGGACAAAAGAAAACGCCCGCCGGAAGGAGCGGCGGGCGTTCGGGTCTCTGGCGAGGGTGGAGGCGGGGGTCTAGGCCGCGACCTGGCCCTCTTGGGGGTCGCGCAGCACGTAGCCGCGGCCCCCGACGGTGTCGCTGTGATGCGTGCCGTCGGCGGCCGCGGCCAGCTTCTTGCGCAGCTTGCAGATGAACACGTCGTTGATCTTCAGCTCGGGCTCGTCCATGCCGCCATAGAGGTGGTTCAGGAACATTTCCTTGGTGAGCGTCGTGCCCTTGCGGAGCGAGAGCAGCTCCAGCATCTGGTATTCCTTGCCGGTCAGGTGGACGCGGCTGTTGTTCACTTCGACGGTCTTGGCGTCGAGATTCACGGTGATGTCGCCGGTGCGGATGACCGATTGGGCGTGGCCCTTGGAGCGACGGACCACCGCGTGAATGCGGGCGACCAGCTCGTCCTTGTGGAACGGCTTGGTCATGTAGTCGTCACCGCCTGCCCCGAAGGTCTTCACCTTGGTGTCGATTTCGGCGGAGCCGGACAGGATCATGATGGGGGTGTTGATCTTCCCCACCCGCAGGGTGCGCAGCACGTCCATGCCGCTCATGTCGGGCAGGTTCAGGTCGAGCAGGATCAGGTCGTAGTCGTAGATCTTGCCAAGATCGACGCCCTCTTCACCCAGATCCGTCGTGTAGACATTGAAGCCCTCCGACTTCAGCATCAGCTCGATGCTTTGGGCGGTGGCGCTGTCGTCCTCGATCAATAGTACGCGCATCTGTTCCTCCTCGAACGGTAGCGCTTGTTTCCCTGAAATCCGGGAATCCGCGTAGACCCTCGCCGTTAACTTGCCAGCGAGTTAATTTAAGACCGGTTAATAGTGAAAGGCCTCTGGCAGAATCGTTAACTCGTTTTGGGAATCGCCAGCAAGGGCGGGTGTTGGACAGGGAGTCGCAGGGCTGTTGAATCTTTTGTGATTGGACAGTGTTAACGAATGGGTCGCGCGGCCAAGCTTGTAAATTTAACGCATTGATCGCCCGTGCGCCGGGCCGCCGCAGCCCAATCTTCATCACGGGTTAACGGCGTCGGGCGGATTCTTCTCAGGCTCAACTTGGCCCCGGGAATCCAGCCTTTGCGTAGCCTCGTCGCCGCCGTGGAGCGGATCGATCCCCTGACCGTCTCCGGCCGCGTCGCCGCGGTGAACGGCCTGCTGATCGAAGCCCGCGGCGGACTGACCCGGCTGGCGGTCGGCGCCCGCGCCGAGATCGTGCGCCGGGCCGACAAGCCGCTGACCGCCGAGGTGGTGGGCTTCCGCGAGACCCGCGCCCTGCTGATGCCCTTCGGCCCGGTCGAAGGCGTGGCGCCGGGCGCCGAGATCCGCATCGATCCCATGGGCTCGGCCGTGCGTCCGACCATGGCCTGGCTCGGACGCATCATCGACGCCTTCGGCGAGCCCATCGACGGCAAGGGGCCGCTGCCCCAGGGGATCGTGCCCTACAGCCTTCGCGCCGCCCCGCCCGCGGCCCACGCACGCGGCCGGGTGGGAGAGCGCCTGGACCTGGGCGTGCGCTCCATGAACGTCTTCACCACCTGCTGCCGCGGCCAGCGTCTGGGCGTGTTCGCCGGGTCCGGCGTCGGCAAGTCGGTGCTGCTGTCCATGTTGGCCAAGGAGGCCGACTGCGATGCCGTCGTGGTCGGGCTGATCGGCGAGCGGGGCCGCGAGGTCCGCGAGTTCATCGAGGAGACCCTGGGCGAAGAGGGGCTGAAGCGCGCCATCGTGGTGGTCGCCACCTCCGACGAGCCGGCGCTGAAACGCCGCCAGGCCGCCTATATGACCCTGGCCATCGCCGAGTTCCTGCGCGACCAGGACCTGGAGGTCCTGTGCATGATGGATTCGGTCACCCGCTTCGCCATGGCCCAGCGCGAGATCGGCCTGGCCGCCGGCGAGCCGCCGACCACCAAGGGCTACACCCCCACCGTCTTCACCGAACTGCCCAAGCTGCTGGAGCGGGCTGGACCCGGCCCCGTGCGGCCGGACGGCACCACGGCGGGGCCGATCACCGGCATCTTCACGGTGCTGGTGGACGGCGACGACCACAATGAACCCATCGCCGACGCGGTGCGCGGGATCCTGGACGGCCACATCGTCATGGAGCGCGCCATCGCCGAGCGCGGCCGCTTCCCGGCGATCAATGTGCTGAAGTCGATCAGCCGGACCATGCCGGGCTGCCACCAGCCCCATGAGCGCGAGATCGTGAAGTCGGCCCGCCAGTCGCTGTCGGCCTACGCCAACATGGAGGAGCTGATCCGCATCGGCGCCTATCGCGCCGGCGCCGATCCGCAGGTCGACCGCGCCATCCAGCTCAATCCGGCGCTCGAGGCCTTCCTCGCCCAGGACAAGGACGAGAGCTCGACCATCGATGAGAGTTTCGACGCCCTGTCCCATATCTTGATGAGTGACGCATGAGCTGGGCCAAATCCCTGATCAAGCTTTCGACCTATGAGGTCGAGGTGCTGCAGAAACGCCTGGCGGAGATCGCCGACCGGCGGTTGCAGGCGGAGATGAAACTGGTCCTGCTGACGGCCGAGGGCGAGGCCGAGGCCGAGAAGGGCCGCCAGGACGCCGAGCACGGCTGGTACCAGCTGGGCTTCCTGGAGGGCCTGCGCACCCGCAAGGCCCTGGCCCAGGCCGAGATCGACCGCATCGCCATCGAGGAGGAGGGCGCGCGCGACGCGCTCGCCATGGCTTTCGAAGAGCAGAAGAAATACGAGCAGGTCGCCGAGGGCATGCGTCTGGCCGACCTCAAGGAACACGCCCGGCGGGAGACCGCCGCCCTGGACGAGCTCGGCCTGCGCCGGGCCGCCAACGGCCGGTGACTTTGGATCGACGGCTGGTGCTGGGAGGCGGGCTGGCGCTCGCCGCCTGCGACCGCCGCGCCGACGCCCAAACTCCAGTGGGGCAAACTCCGGTCTCTATCCCGCCCCTGCGCGGCGCGGCGGCCTTCCCCGTGGGGGTCTGCGTGCAGGAGGAGCAGCTGGGCGATCCCAGCCTCGTGCCGCTGATCGCCGCCCAGATCTCCCAGGTGACGCCGGAGTGGGAGATGAAGATGGAGTACATCGTCAAGGACGACGGCTCCTTCCGCTTCGAGGCGCCCGACCGGATCGCGGCCTTCGCCAAGGCCAATGGCATGCGGCTCTTCGGCCATACGCTGATCTGGTACGCCCAGGTCCCGCCCGCCTTCGAGCGGCTGGACGAGAAGCGGGTCAAGTTCGCCGCGGCCTACCGCAATTACATCCTGGCCGTGGCCGGTCGCTATCGCGGCCAGGCGGCGGGCTGGGACGTGGTCAACGAGGCCGTCGCGGAAGACGGGAACGGCTGGCGCGAGAGCCTGTGGTCGAAGAAGTTGGGCAAGCTGCAGCACATGGTGCTGGCCTTCCAGCACGCCCGCGAGGCCGATCCCGACGCGGTGCTGTTCCTCAACGACTACAATCTCGAGAACATGCCGAGGAAGCGGGCGACCTTCATGAAGCTGGTCGAGGCGCTGCTGAAGGCGGGCGCGCCGATCGGCGGCGTCGGCACCCAGACCCACCTGGCCGCCGACCTGGCGCCGGGCGAGATCACCAAGGCGCTGAAGGACCTGGCGAGCCTGGGCCTCAAGGTCCACGTCTCGGAGATGGATGTGTCGCTGACCCGCTCGCGCGGCGTGATCAAGGATCGCGGCAGGCTGCTGGCGGGCCAGGCGCGGCTCTACGCCGAGGCGGCCGAGGCCTTCTCCAGCCTGCCGGCCAGCCAGCGGTTCGCCTTCACCCACTGGGGGCTGCGCGACAAGGATTCGTGGCTGAAGCGGGAGAACCCGTCCGATGCGCCGCTGCTGTTCGACGACGCGGGCCGGCCGAAAGCCGCCGCGGCGGCCTGGATCGGCGGCTTGAGCTAGGCCTGGGGCGGACGCGGCGCGCGTGGTTCGGCGTCGGCGGCTTCGCGCAGGGCGTGGAGGTCGTCGCTGAGGCGGAACAGGGCCACATAGAGCTCGCAGAACGAGCGCCACAGCAGCACCAGGGCCGCCACCACCAGCAGGCCCGCCACCAGCACCGGCACGGCCAGCATCACGCCGATCCAGCTTTCCTCGCGCAGGGCCACGCCCACGGCCGCGCCAACCATGCCGAACGCCACCAGGGCGATGACGCCCAGGCCCGACCAATAGATCAGGTGGATGACCTGGTTGGTCATCAGCTTCTCGAAGGTCAGCAGGTCCCAGAAGATGGTCCCGCCCGCGCCGTTCCGGGTCTTGAAAGCAGGTGGCCGCATTCGACATCCAACGCTCGGCGACGGACAATCGTCACCCTGGGGCCAAACCGCTACCAGCCGCCAAGCCGGGCTGCAACGGGGCAGACGTCGCGCCGGACCTGACAAATGTCGCCCATTGCGTGTTAGCCTCCATCCCATGGGAGAGGAAACCACAACCACAGACATCGCCGACTGGAGGCTGGAGCCCATTTCCGGCGCGGACCGGGACGTGGTCGAGCAGATCAGCCTGCCGCCGGAACAGGAGGTCTTCGCCGGATCCCTGGACGAGGTGTTCGGGCGGCTGAACGAGCGTGACGCCGTGGGCCTGGAGCAGGGCTTCGCGGTGGTCGCCCCCGACGAGACCGGCGTGGTCGGGTTCTTCGTCCTGCGCGAGGGCCTGCGCCGTCCGCCCTGGGCGCCGCCCGGGACGGTCAGCCTGCACAGCTTCCGGGTCCGCCCGGGGATGCAGGGCCAGGGCGTGGGGCGGCGCTGCATCGCCCTGCTGGAGGCCTGGTTCGCCCGCGAACGGCCGATCCAGCCGCAGCTGATGCTGGCGGTCAACGAGCGCAACACCGCCGCCATCGCCGCCTACCGGAAGATCGGCTTCGTGGACACCGGCCAGCGCCACGAGGAGGGCCAAGGCCCCCAGCTGGTCTTCGTCAAGCCGATGGCCTAGTCCTGGGTTTCGCCCGACAGCGGCGTGGCGCGCATGGACGGCCTCGCCTCGAAGGCGTCCAGCCAGGCGCTGAGCCGAGGCCGCCCTTCCCGGAAAGACGGCAGGTCGCGAAACTCGAGCCAGCTCAAGGTGGTCGCCAGCGCCACATGGCCGACGTGTAGGTCCGCCTCGACGTCCAGTTCCTGTTCCAGCCAATCGTAGCTGGCGACCAGCTTCTCCGCGTGCCCCGCCGCCAGGGGCGCATAGCGCAGCTCCGCCGGCCGCCGGACGGTCTCCCAGCGCAGGGCGATCCCGGAGTCGGCCATACCCTGGGCGGCGGCCTGGAGGCGCAGGGCCAGCCATCGCGCCTCGCCCTCCGACGGGATCAGCCTGCGGCCGTCGTGCAGGGTGTCGAAATAGGCGCAGATGACGTCGGAATCGAAGATCGCCGCCATACCCGGACGGACCAGGACGGGCACCTTGCCCAGGGGGTTCTCGGCGAAGACCTCGTCGTTTCGCCGCGTCGGGCTGGTCTCCATATGGACGACCCCGAGGCGGGCGGCGATCCCCGCCTCATGGGCGAAGACCAGGGCCTTGCGGGCGTAGGGCGAGTGGGTCTGATAGAAGAGCTTCATGGGATCCTAGCTCCGTCGGGCGTCGTGCAGGAGGTGAGCGATGGCCGCGGTGACGCGCCGCGCGGTCGGCAGATGAAGGAATTCATCGGGTCCGTGGGCGTTGGACTCCGGGCCTAGCCGTCGCCCGGTCCATGTGGCCGTTCCGGGCCCAATCGGGGTCGAAGTCCGGGGACTCGCAGGGGATCTCCACGTACTCGATCAGCGGCGGCATGACCTCATGGGTCCACAGCCGGTCGAGGGTGTCGGTGAGCCTGCCTAGGTCCATTTCAGCGCCTTCCTGGTGGGGAGCGCCTTGATAGGCGGGGGCATCCGGGGAATGGCCGCGATCTGGCGGCAAGTTTGGGTTTTTTCGGCGCGCCGGCGTCCCTACAACGAAGCCATGGAACTCGACCGTTTCGATCGCCAGCTGCTGAACCTGGCGCAGGAGGATGCGGGCCAGACCGCCGACCAGCTCGCGGGGCAGGTGGCGCTATCGCCCTCGGCCATTCAACGGCGGTTGCGGCGCATGCGCGACGCGGGCGTGATCCAGCGCGACATCGCCGTGGTGGATCCGCGCAAGGTGGGGCGGCCCACCTTCTTCATCGTCTCCCTGCATGTGGAGCGCGAGCGGCCGGAGCTGCTGGACCAGCTTCGCCAGTGGCTGGCGGCCGAGCCGCAGATCCAGCAGGTCTATTACGTGACCGGCGACGCCGACTTCGTGTTGGTCGTCAGCGCGCCGGACACCGAGACCTATGACGCGCTCATGTCGCGGCTGGTGTCGGCGAACCCCAACGTCCGGCGCTTCAACACCAATGTCGCCCTGGGGGTCATCAAGCGCGGGCTGAAGGTTCCGGCCCCCGTGGACGACGACTGACTCGGCCGGGCTGGGCCCATGCGGGGAAATCCCGCGAAATCGGCCCGCAATCGCCGCCATTCCACACGGCGCTCAGGCAAGCTCGCCGCATGATAGACCTGACCACACCCACCCGCCTCCTCGACCTGCCAGACCTCGCCCGCCAGGCGCGAGTGGGCCGGGTCCTCGTCAAGACCGAGGACGAACGCCCGCTCGGCAACTTCAAGGTCCTGGGCGGCATGACCGCCGGCCTGCGGGCGCTTGAGCGCGCGGGCGGGACCCCGCGCCTGGTCTGCGCCAGCGACGGCAACCACGGCCTGGCCGTGGCGGCCGCGGCCCGGCAGGCCGGTGCGTCGGCGGCGATCTATCTGCCGGCTAGCGCCAGCCCGGAGCGGATCGCCCGGATCGAGGCCTTGAGCGCCCGGGTCGTGTTGATCGATGGGACCTATGACGACGCGGTCGAGGCCGCGGCGGACGCGGCGCGGCGAGGGCCTGAAGGCCGTGACTGCGCCCGGCGGCCGCGTGGTCGTGGTCGAGCCCGCCCGCGCGGCCTGTGTCGCCGCCGCCTTGGCCGCCGGCCGGCCGGTGCGCATCAACGGCGACCTGCACACCTGCGCCGAGATGTTGTCCTGCGGCCTGGCCTCGGCGCCGGCGTTGCAGGTGCTGTTGCGCCACGGCGCGAGCGCGGTCGCGGTCAGCGAGGCCCAACTGCTGGCCGCGGTCGCCGCGCTGGAGAGCGGCGGCGGCCCTGCCTCGACGCCGTCCGGCGCGGCGGGCCTGGCAGGCCTGTTGCATGTGGCCGTCCAGCCGGACCTGCGCGAGGCGTATGGGCTGGATGAGGCCAGCGTCGTCCTGCTGGTGGCGACCGAGGCCGCCCTAGAGCAAAATCCGATCTGATTGGACCGGATTTTGCTCACGTCTCTTTGAATTTAGACCATTTTCTTCGCCGAACCGGTGTCCACTTCGGCGTAAAATGGTCTGGCGGACTAGATCGAGCCGACCGTCTTCAGGCGCGCCTTGGGATGGATTTCGTTCTGGCTGAGCACGGGGGTCTGGCCCCGGAAGCGCTCGATGATCGAGCGGACATAGGGCCGGATCTGTGGGCTGGTCAGCAGGACCGCGCTCTCGCCGGCCAGGGCCGCGCGCTCAAAGCTGTCGCGCACGCCGCGGATGAAGTCCTGCAGGCGCGAGGGGGCCAGCGAAAGCTGCTTCTCGTCGCCGGTTCCGATCAGGGCGTCGGCGAAGGCGTTCTCCCACTCGGCCGACATGGTGATGATCGGCAGGGAGCCGTCGTCGCCGCGATGGGCGAAGGAGATCTGGCGGGCCAGGCGCGAGCGGACCTGTTCGACCAGCAGCACGATCGACTGGGTGTGGGGCGCGGCCTCGCCGACCCCTTCCAGGATGGCCGGCAGGTCGCGGATCGAGACCCGCTCGCGCAGCAGGGCCTGCAGCACGCGCTGCAGGGTGGCGGCGGTGACCACGCTGGGGATCAGGTCGTCGATCAGCTTCTTCTGCTCGCCCGGCAGGTCCTTCAGCAGCTTCTGCACCTCGGCGTAGGAGAGCAGGTCGGGCATGTTCTCCTTGAGGATCTCGGTCAGGTGGGTGGTGAGCACCGTGGCCGGGTCGACGATGGTGTAGCCGCGGAAGGTCGCCTCCTCGCGCAGGTTGTCGTCGATCCAGGTGGCGGGCAGGCCGAAGGCCGGCTCGCGCATGTGTTCGCCTGGCAGCTCCACCTGGCCGCCCGAGGGATCCATGGCCATCAGGGCGCCCAGGCGCACCTCGCCCTGGCCGCCCTCCATCTCCTTGATGCGGATCATGTAGCCCTGGGAGGGCAGGCGCATGTTGTCGAGGATGCGCACGGCCGGCATGACGAAGCCGAAGTCGGCGGCCAGGGTGCGGCGCAGGGCCTTGATCTGGTCGGTGAGCCGGCGGCCCTCCATGTCGTTGATCAGGGGCAGCAGGCCGTAACCCAGCTCGATCTTGATCTCGTCGATGGCCAGCGACTGGCTGATCGGTTCTTCCTCGGGGGCGACCGGGGCGCTGACGGGGA
This sequence comes from Phenylobacterium sp., assembly GCF_030698145.1. GTDB lineage: Bacteria > Pseudomonadota > Alphaproteobacteria > Caulobacterales > Caulobacteraceae > Phenylobacterium. The sequence continues at coordinate 8,493 of NZ_JAUYNW010000110.1, forward strand.
CCAGGTCGACGGCGTTGTACTCAGCCTCCTGGGCGTCCTGCGACCGCCGCCACGAGAGATAGCCCGCGCCCGCGGCCAGGGCGGCGAACGGGATGATCGGCATGCCGGGAATGAAGGCGATCACGCCCGACGAGGCCGCGACCATGCCGAGCGCGATGGGGTTCATGGCCAACTGGGTGACCAGGGCCTTGTCGGCCGAGCCGTCGACCCCGGCCTTGGAGACCAGGAAGCCCGCGGCGATGGAGATGATCAGGGCCGGGATCTGGCTGACCAGGCCGTCGCCGATGGTCATCAGGGTGTAGGTGGCCGCGGCCTGGCCGAGCGGCACCTTGTGCTGCACCACCCCGATCAGGATGCCGCCGATGATGTTGATGGCCACGATGATCAGGCCGGCGACTGCGTCGCCGCGCACGAACTTCGAGGCGCCGTCCATGGCGCCGAAGAAGGTGCTCTCCTGCTCAAGCTCCTTGCGGCGCTTCTTGGCTTCTTCTTCCTCGATCAGTCCGGCCGAGAGGTCGGCGTCGATGGCCATCTGCTTGCCGGGCATGGAGTCGAGGGTGAAGCGGGCGGCCACCTCGGCGATCCGGCCTGAACCCTTGGTGATGACCACGAAGTTCACGATCACCAGGATGGCGAAGACGATGACGCCGATGACGAAGTTGCCACCCATCATCAGGTTGCCGAAGCCCTCGATGATCTTGCCGGCCCCGTGCGCGCCCTCGTGGCCGTGGCCGAGGATCAGGCGGGTCGAGGCGATGTTCAGCCCCAGCCGATAGAGGGTGGTGACCAGCAGCACCGTCGGGAAAGCGGTGAACTCCAGCGGCTTCTTGATGAGCAGCGAGGTCATCAGGATCAACACCGAGGTGATGATCGAGATGGCCAGCAGCATGTCCAGCAGGAACGGCGGGATCGGCAGGATCAGCAGGATGACGATGCCGATGACGCCGACGGCCATCGCCACCTCGCCCTTCATCAGCCACCCGAGCATCTCGCGCGGGCTGGGCCGTTCGGCGACGTATGATCCTGCACCCGCCATGATCGTTTAGGCCGCGCTCTGGCCCATCTGGGGCGCCGGCACCGAGACGCCGGCCTCGGTATACTCCTTCAGCTTGTTGCGAAGGGTGCGGATCGAGATCCCCAGGATGTTGGCCGCGTGGGTGCGGTTGCCCAGGCAGTGGGAGAGGGTGTCGATGATCAGGTGCTGTTCCATCTGCGCGACGGTCTGGCCCACGAAGGAGCGGGTGACCGCCTCGGCGGCGACGGCGGCGTGCGAGGCCGCCCGCGCGCCCATGTCCGGCGGCGCCAGGGGCTGGCCGTCGGGCAGGCGGATGGCGGTCTCTTCGATCTCCGGACCGACCGCCAGCAGCACCGCGCGGTGCATGGCGTTCTCCAGCTCCCGGACGTTGCCAGGCCAGCGGTGGCCAGCCAGGCGGCGTTTGGCCTCGGCCGAGATCAGGCGCTCGGGCATGCCGTTGGCCTTGGCGTACTTCTTCACGAAGAACTCGGCGAGCGCGACCACGTCGCCGGGACGTTCGCGCAGGGCCGGCAGGCGCAGGTTCACGACATTCAGGCGGTAGAGCAGGTCTTCGCGGAAGGTCCCGTCCTTCACGGCCTGGACCAGGTCGCGGTTGGAGGTGGCCAGGATGCGGATGTCGACCTTGACCGGCTTGGAGCCACCCACACGGTCGATCTCGCGCTCCTGGATGGCGCGCAGCAGCTTGGCCTGCAGGCGGGTGTCCATCTCCGAGATTTCGTCCAGCAGAAGCGTTCCGCCCGAGGCCTCCTCGAACTTGCCGATCCGGCGGGCCACGGCGCCGGTGAAGGCGCCCTTCTCGTGGCCGAAGAGTTCGCTCTCCAGGAGGTTCTCGGGGATGGCCGCGCAATTGACCGAGATGAACGGCCGGTTGGCGCGCCGCGACTTCTGGTGGACGTAGCGGGCGATGACTTCCTTACCCGACCCGCTCTCGCCGGTGATCAGGATGGAGGCCTCGGAAGGGGCGATCTGGTCGGCCATGGCGATGATCGCGGTCATCGCCGCGTCGCGCACGATCATCGGCTTGTTGTCGTCGGTGACGGCGGCCAGGACCGCGGCGATCATCTCGGCGTCGGGCGGCAGGGGAATGAATTCCTTGGCCCCGGCGCGGATGGCGTCGCCGGCCTTCTTGGCGTCGGCGTCGACACCGCAGGCCACCACCGGCACATGGATGCGCTCGGCCTCGTTGGCCGCGATCAGGGCGGCGATGTCCAGTTCGTAGTCGACCAGCAGCAGATCGGCGCCCTGTCCCGCCCGCAGGGCGTGAGTGGCCGCGGCGATGGTCTCCACATGGCTGACCTTGGCGCCCGCCGACATCGCCATCTTCACGGCGGTGGAGAGCTGTCCGTTCAATTTTCCGACGACCAGAAGCCGCATACTCGTATCTCCCTGCTCCGCTCAGGCTTCAGACCTGGGCGTCGCCGTCCTTGATGATTTCCGTCATGGTCACGCCCAGGCGGTCGTCGACGATGACGACCTCGCCGCGGGCGACCAGGCGGTTGTTGACGTAGATGTCGATGGCCTCGCCGACCTTGCGGTCCAGGTCGAGCACGCTGCCCGACTGGAGCTGGAGGAGCTGGGCCACCGACATGCTGGCGCGGCCGAGCACCGCGGAGATCGAGACCGGCACGTCATAGACGGCCTGCAGGTCGGTTCCGGTCTTCTCCTCCATCTCCATGTTCATCTCGGCCATGGGGGTCTCGGAGGGCGCGAATTCGTCGAGCTTGAGTTCGGTGTCGGACATGGCTGTCAGCTCTCGCTTCCGGGAATGAGGGGTTCGGCGTGCAACCCTTCGGCGGCGAGCGCCGCGTCGAGGGCCGCGGTCACGCGGGCGGTGGCCGCGGCGGGATCGAAGGCCGCCGCGCCGTCGCCGAAATCGAGGGTGAAGGCGGCTGGGGCCATGCCGGGGGCCGAGCGGACCTGGATCGCGCCGGGATAGCCGATGGCGTGGGCGGCCTCCTCGAGCACGGCCTGCAGGGTCTCGGCCAGGTCGGGAGCGGCGGCGACCATCAGACGCGGCGCGGCTTCGATCTCGCGGGCCAGGCTCTCCATGGCCGCCCGGATCGGGGCCTCGGGGAACTTGGCGAGCGCGGCGTCGGCGATGGCTTTGGCGCATGCCAACGCCAGTTCGGCCGATCCGACCCGGTGCTCGTGAGCGACACCCGCCAGCTTGGGCAGGGCCGCGTGGACGGAGGCCGCGATGGAGGAGAGCGCCTCGGCCTGGAGGGCGGCCATGGAGGCCAGGGCCTGCCGCTCGCCTTCGGCGAAGGCTTCGGCGCGGGCTTGCTCGACCTCTTCGATGACGAACAGGCGCTTGGGCCGCGGCGGGGCGTAGGCGACGTCGCCCGCCCCGTCGAAGACGGTGTCGAAGCCGAACCTCTGATGCGGGGTTTCGGTCATCAGTAGATCAACTCATCGTCGCCGCCGGAACCGGCCAGCATGATCTCGCCCTTGGCGGCGAGGTCCTTGGCGACCTGGACCATCGCCATCTGGGCCTGGTCGACGTCGCGCAGGCGCACGGGACCCATGTTTTCCATGTCGTCGCGCATGATCTTGGCGGCGCGTTCCGACATGTTGGAGAAGAACATCTCGCGCAGGCCGTCCGAGGCGCCCTTGAGCGCCAGGCCGAGCTGGTCCTTCTCGCAACCGCGCAGCAGGGTCTGGACCCCGCCCGGATCGAGCTTGCTGAGATCCTCGAAGACGAACATCAGGGCGCGGATGCGCTCGGCGCTCTCGCGGTTGCGCTCTTCAAGGGCTGCGATGAAGCGGGCCTCGGTCTGGCGGTCGAAGGCGTTGAAAATGTCGGCCATCATTTCGTGGCTGTCGCGCTTGGAGGTGCGCGCCAGGTTCGACATGAACTCGGTCCGCAGGGTCTGCTCGATCTTGTCCAGGATCTCGCGCTGCACCGGTTCCATGCGCAGCATGCGGGTGACGCATTCCAGCGCGAAGTCTTCGGGCAGTGCGGCCAGCACGCGCGCGGCGTGCTCGGACTTCACCTTGCTGAGCACCACGGCGACGGTCTGGGGGTATTCGTTCTTCAGATAGTTGGCGAGCACCGCCTCGTTCACGTTGCCCAGCTTGTCCCACATGGTCCGACCCGCTGGACCGCGGATCTCCTCCATCAGGGTGTCGACCTTGTCCGGCGGCAGGAAGGCCTGCAGCAGGCGCTGGGTCTGTTCGAACGACCCCATGATCGCCCCGGCGCCCGACATGCCGGAGATGAAGTCGACGAGGAGCTGTTCGACCACGGCGGCCGAGACGTTTCCCAGGCCCGCCATGGCCTGGGAAATCTCCTTGATCTCTTCCTCGTCCAGCGCCTGCCAGATGGTGCCGTGATCCTCGCCCAGGGCGAGCAGGATCACCGCGGCCTTTTCGGGCCCGCTCAGCCGCGCAGGATCGCTGATGGATTTGAGCCGGGCGTTCATGTGGTCTCATGTAGCCAGGTGCGCAGGAGCGAGACCGACTCCTCCGGATGGTTGTCGACGAATTCGGCGACCCGCTTGACCGAGGACGCCTTCACCTGGCCCTCGATGCGGGCGATGTCGATGCGCTGCTCCAGCTCGTTGCCCGGGCCGGGCAAGGCCAGGGGCTGGCCGGTGTTGGGGTCCACGGCGACCTGCATCTGCTGGCCGTCCGAAGTGGTGACCACGCGGGTCACGCCTTGGCCGGCCGAGGTCAGGTGGGGCAGGGCGCGACCGCCGCCCCCGCCGCCGCCGGTGTTGCGCAGCAGCGGCCGGACCACGAACAGCATCATCAGGATCGCGACCAGGGCCAGGATCGCCAGCTCAACGGCGCGCATGATGTCGTTCTTGTCGAAGCCCATCAGCGGGTTGGCCGCCTCGGTGCCGCCGGCCTCGGCGACGGTGGGGAAGCGGACATTGACCACGGTCACCTGGTCGCCGCGATCGGCGTTGAAGCCGACGGCGGTGCGGACCAGCTGTTCGATGCGCGCCATCTCCTGGGCCGAGCGGGGCGTGTAGGCGCCGGGCTTGCCGTCGGCGCCGGCCGCGGTGACGCCGTCGATGGCCACGGCGACCGACAGGCGCTTCACCTCGCCGGGCTCTTGCACCTCGGTGCGCGTGGTCTTGGAGATCTCGTAATTGGTCGTGGATTCCGTGCGGCCGCTGGCCGAGGCCGAGAGGCCCTCGTCATTGGCGCCAGCGCCCGTGGGGATGTTGGCGCTCGCCGAGACACCGCCCGAGGCGTCGGGGGAATTCTCGCGGGCGGTCTCCTCGTTGGTGGATTCCGAACGGATCACTTGGCCGTCGGGGTCAAAGGTCTCCTGCTGGACGGTGACGCGGGCCAGGTCCAGGTCGGCGGTGACGTTGACGCGGGACTTGCCGGCCCCGACCACGCCCTCGACCAGCCCCTTGACGGTCTTGGCGATGCGCTGCTCGACCTGGCTGCGCTTGCCATCGGCGGCCTGGCCGGCGAAGCCCTCCTCGCCGGAGGACAGGGTCTTGGCGTGCTGATCCACCACGGTGACGCGGTCGACCTTCAGGTTCGGCACCGCGCTGGAGATCAGGTTCTGGATGGCGCGAACCTGTTCGCCGGTGGGTTCGCGGGCGCCCACGCCGATGGTCACGGAGGCCGAGGGCTGCTCGGCCTCTTCCTCGAAGAGCTGGCGCTTGGGCAGCACCAGGTGCACGCGGGCCGAGGTCACGCCGTCCAGGCTCTGGATCGTGCGGGCCAGTTCGCCTTCCAAGGCGCGTTGGCGGTTGAGCTGCTGGACGAAGTCGGTCTGGCCCATGGTGGCGCCGCCGTCGAAGATCTCGTAGCCGACCGAGCCCGAGGTCGGCAGGCCCTTGCTCGACAGCATCAGACGGGTCGAGGCGACGTTGTCGCGGCCCACCATGATGGTCGAGCCGTCGCCCTTCACGTCGTACTTCACCCCGGCCTGGTCCAGGGCCGCGGTGATCGAGCCGGCTTCCTTGAGATCGAGGTTGGAATAGAGCAGCGCCTTTGGCTCGCCGAGACCCATGGTCAGGGCGAAGAGCGCCGCGGCGACCCCCGCACCGATCCCCAGGATGGCCGCCAGCCGTCCGATTCCGAACTTCTGCAAGGCGGCGACGAAGCTATTCAACGCGGACGTCCTTCCCCGGATACGCGGGACGAACGCTGAAAGCTGCCCGCCGCTAGGCAGGATTTACCCAGTGCTTGGTAAACGCCGCGTTTAAGGTCGTGGTGAAGCCTGCGGCAAATCGTACTGAATTTACTCAGTAACCTTCTTTTTGACCCAATCGGCGAAGGCCCGAATGTGAAGGAATCGAGGCCTGTCCTCGAATCAGCCGCTCCAGGGGCTCAGCACGCCCCAGAACCACAGGACGACGGCGAAGGCGGAATAGAGCAGCACCGTCACCGAGAAGGCCAGCTTGCGCAGCGGCGTCCAGGAGTCGACCCGCCGCCCGCCGCGCCAAATGGCCGGCAGCAGCAGCAGGGTGGCCAGGGTCAGGGCCGCGGCCACCATGGCGCAGGCCGAGGCGATGAACAGCAGCGGTCCGGGCCAGCCGTACATGACGTTGGCCAGGTCGCCGGTGCGCGAGAGCCAAAGGCCGAACAGGATCAGCATGGTCAGCCACAGGGCCGCCTGGATGTTCTGGATCAGGCTGGCGCGGCTCTGGATCGAGGTCTCACGGAACTCCCGGCGGTTGCGCAGGAGGACGCCGGCCAGGGTCGCGGCGGCTGCAATCCCGGTGAAGACCGCCAGGAAGGTCGCCGTGGAGGGCTGCTTCCAGAAGCCCGCCCGCTGGAACGTTTGGCCGCCACCGCCGGTCTGGAAGCTCTGCGCCCGGCCGTCGGCTATGTCGAAGGCCAGGTGCTCGGTTCCGGTCGTGGAGATGAGGCGGCCCTCGGCGAGGTCGCCCTCGGGGACCCATGTCCGCGCCGGGCCAAAGCCGCTGGTCACCAGCCGGCCCTTGCTGTCGACGCTGACCGTGACGCCGGTGGTCACCAGACCGATCATGGACTCAAGCCCGCGATAGGCCCGGCGCGTGCCGAGGTAATAGCCCTCGAAGGTGCGGGCCTGATCCTTCAGCGTCTGCGAACCGGGCCGAGGATAGGCCTGGGGCGGGCTGTAGAACTGGCTCAGGACCTGGTCAGGGAAGGCGTGCGCGAGATCTGAACCGGTCTCGGTGTTCGTGCTGATGAAGATGCCGAGGTTGAGGGCGGGAACGACCACCATGTTGGAGTGGAACGACATGGTGGCGCCGTCATGGCCAAAGCCGGTGCGGCCGCCGGGCAGGCTGTAGGAGATGAAGCCGTGTCGCCAACCGTTGATCCCCGCCGGGGTCTTCCGGATCGGAGTCCGGAAGGCCTCGGCCGCGCGCGGGCCATAGATCGTCGCGCCATCGATCGTTCCATTGTTCAGTAGAAGCTGCATGTAGCGCGCGATGTCGCCGGCCGTCGACGAGGCCGACCCGGCCGGGGCGCCGTGGCCGATGTACTCGAACGGCCGGACCTCGAAGCCGCTGGGAATCCACCGGTAGCCCTGGGAGATCTGACCGGCCAATCTGTCAGGGATCGCGCCCGGGATGCCCGCCTTGGGCGGGTGAGGCTCTCGGAAGCTCGTGTTGCGCATGCCGGTGGGCAGCAGGATGGTCTCTTCGATCAGGCGCTCGAACGGCTTGCCCGAGACGTAGGAGACGGCCTGGCCCGCTAGGGCCGCACCGTAGTTGGAATAGCTGGAGATCTCTCCCGGCGCGCGGACACGCCGCGGCCGCTCCTGGCGCAGGTACTCGGCGAGCGAACGCTCGCGGGCGAAGTTACGCTCGAACAGCTGCCCCAGGGCCCGATCTTCGAAACCCGGCGAGTGGTCCATGAGGTTGATGACCCGCACCGGCGTGCGGAAGCCTTGGTCGCGGATCTGCAGGCGCTCGGGCAGGTAGAGATTGACCGGGGCGTCGGCGCGGATGCGGCCGGCCTCGATCTCCCTCATCAGGGCGATCCAGGTGAAGGTCTTGGAGATCGAACCGACCCGGAAGAGGGTGGTGTCCGGATCGACCTTGCGGGCTGGGGCCAGGCTAGCGAAGCCGTAGCCCTTCTTCAGCACCACCTGGCCGTTCTGCACCACCGAGACGGTGACGCCGGCGATGTGGTCGCGGGCCATGGCGCTGCGCACCACGCCGTCGACGAAGGCCTCGAGCTCGGCGGGGGGCAGGGCCTCCCGGGGCGCCAGGCGCGCGCCGCTGGGGGTGACCGGCAGGGCGGGAACCAGGCCGATCGGCGTGGAGGGCGTCGCCACAGCGGCCGCCGCGGGCGTGCTAGCGGCGGCGGGCCGGGCTGGGGCCGGCCGCGGCGTCGGCCGCTGCAGGCTGACATAGGGCACGGGGCCCTTCGAAACGGGCGGCGCGGCGGGGGAGGCCTGGTCCTGCGCCAGGCCCGGGCCCGCGCATAGGGTGAGGACGGCTGCGAAAACTGCCTTGATCGTCAAACGCATGTAAGAAATTCCGCCCACCGGGTTCACGCCGAGACCTCCTTGTAGGCGCCCTCTCCGGACAGCGCTAGTCGGCGCCGGGCGGTCCGCTCGGGAAGGCGTAGAGCGGCAGCATCGGGCGCAGCTCCGGCCCGATCCAGACCTGGGGTTCGGAGGGCGGCTTCATGCCCTCCTCGATCTCGCGCAGGGCCACGCAGCTCTTCACCGCCGAGGCCAGGGCCGCGAAGTCCCTGGAGAGCCGGCTGGTCTTCAGCAGGCAGTCGTCGAAGAACGGGTAGACGCTGCCCTCCCCGCAGCCGAACGAGGTCCGGTCGGGCCGCGCCGCGGTCAGGATCATCCGGTTCGGCGCGGCCAAGGGCCGCACGAAGACGCCGGAGAAACAGGCCGACATGATGACGATGGTGGGGCGGGTGGCGCAGGTGGCGTCCAGCATCCGCCCCAGGATGCCGGGGCTGAGGATCTGCTGGTCGATGATCACCCCCTGCGGCGCGCCGTGGGAGGTGAAATAGAGCAGGCAGCCCGACTTGGCCTTGCCCGCCAGCTCACCCAGGGCCTGGTAGATGATCGCCGGCTCCGACTTCAGCGGCCTGTCCTTGTAGCGGTCCGGCCGCACGGAGAAGGTGCGCAGGTTGTCAGGGGCGAAGCCGATCCTCTGCAGCTCCCGGGAGACGTCGCGGCGGGCGTTATCGAAGGCCTCGGTCGGCCCGCCGCCGCTGCCGTGATAGTCGCCCGCCACCACGACCGCGGCCCAGTCCGCGAAAGGGCTGGCGGCCAGCGCCGGCCCGGCCCAGCTGACCAGCAGGGCCGCAAACGCGCCGGCCAGGCCCGCGCGCCGCGTCATGCTATTTCTTGTACTGTTGGAAGGGCGTCGGCACCGCCGTCCCGGTGGCCTTGGCCAGCAGCCGGCCCTCGGCGTCGTAGAGCTCGCCCTCGGTGAAGGCGATGGTCCGGCCCCATTTGACCACCCGGCCGATCGCCCTCAGCTTGCCTGGCGCGCCAGGGCGGAAGAAGCTCGTTTTCATTTCCGCGGTGGGCGCCACATGGGTCATGCCCGACGCCACCATGCAGGCCACCGACATGGCCTCGTCCAGCATGGCGCAGAGATAGCCGCCCTGGATCTGGCGCATGGGGTTGAGCAGCAGCTCGGCCTTGGCGTCGAACTCCACCTCGACCGACTTGGTCGCCTGGCTCACCGACAGGATGTGGAAGCCCAGGGTCTGGGATCCGGTGGGCTGGTTCTTGGTGCGGTGGAAGCGCGCCAGGATAGCTTCGTCGGTAAGGGCCTCCGGCTCGGCGGCGACGTCGGTCATGCAGGCTTACTTCTTCCGGAAAGTGTCGAGCGACACGACATTGGGCGCCTCGGGATCGGTTTCGGCGTTGGAGGCGGCGTCGGCCTTTTCGCCCGCGCCGGCCGCCACGGGCGTGCTGCTGGCCGCCACGCCGGCGGGCGCCTCGAACTGCAGCAGGAACTGGACGCTGGGATCGTAGAACCGGGTCACCGCCGCGTAGGGCACCGAGAGGCGCTTGGGCTGGCCGCCGAACTTGAGGGTCACCGTGAAGAAGGTCTCGCCCGGCGCCAGGTCCCAGTACTGGTGCTGTAGGACGATGGTCATCTCGTCGGGGTACTTGCCCAACAGGTCATTGGGGCCCGAGACACCCGGCGCCTCGGTCTTGAAGGTGATGTAGAAATGATGCGGTTCCGGCAGGCCTTCCGGCGCCGTGGCGCGTCGCAACGCCGCCTTCACCACGCCGCGCAGGGCCTCCTGGGCCATGGCCTCGTAGTGCATCTTGTCTTGGGCCGGCGGCTCCTGAGCCATGGGATCTCCGCAAACTGCACGCGGCGCGAAGGGTAGCGGTTCGGCGCTGGCGCGCAAGCGGGGGATGATACGCATCGGGACTTGGCGGTCACGGCGGAATTGCCTAGATCGGGCCGGGCCGCTGGGGGGCGCCGTTCATGTTGTTCGCGTCGCCGACCTTCCTGCTGGTTTTCTTGCCGCTCTGCCTGGCCGCCTATTTCGCCAGCCCCTCCATCAACCTCAAGAACGGCGTCCTGGTCGGGGCCTCCCTGCTGTTCTACGCCTGGGGCGAGCCAGTTTTCGTCCTGCTCATGGCGGCCATGACGCTGGTGAACTACGCCGCGGCCCTGGCGATCGACGCGCGGGATGGCAAGGCGCGCAAGGCGGCCCTGATCGTGGCCGTCGGCGTGGACCTGGCGGCGCTGGGCCTCTTCAAATACGCCGGCTTCGTCGCCCAGACCCTCACCGCGGCGCTGGCGCCGCTGCAGGTGGATATCCCGGACCCCCAGATCCCGCTGCCGCTCGGGATCTCGTTCTTCACCTTCCACTGCGTGTCCTACCTGATGGACACCTACCGGCGGCGGTTCCCGGCCAACCGCAGCCTGGCCCAGGTGACGCTGTACATCGCCCTGTTCCCCCAGCTGATCGCCGGACCGATCGTCCGCTACAAGTCCATCGCCCGGCGCCTGGTCAAGCGCCGTCACACTCTCGGGCGGGCCTCGACGGGCATCCGGATATTCATCATCGGCCTGGCGCAGAAGGTGCTGATCGCCGACAGCCTGGCGCCCCTGGCCGAGGCGGTGTTCGACAAGGCGAGCCGGCCGGGCCTGGCCGAGGCCTGGCTGGGGACGATCGCCTACGCCCTGCAGATCTATTTCGACTTCGCTGGCTATTCGACCATGGCCATCGGCCTGGGCGTCATCTTCGGCTTCAGCCTGCCCAGGAACTTCCGCACGCCCTACGCCTCGGCCTCGATCACCGAGTTCTGGCGCCGCTGGCACATCAGCCTGTCGACCTGGTTCCGCGACTATCTCTACATCCCGCTCGGCGGCAATCGGGGACCGGCCTGGAAGACCTGGCGCAACCTGATCGTCGTCTTCCTGCTCTGCGGCCTCTGGCACGGGGCGAGCTGGACCTTCGTCCTATGGGGCCTCTGGCACGGAGCCTTCCTGGTGATCGAGCGCGCGGGCCTCGGACCGGTCCTGGCGCGCGCGCCGCGCGTGATCGGCTGGACCTACGCCCTGGCGGTGGTGCTGTTCGGCTGGGTGCTGTTCCGCGCGCCGGACATGGCCGGGGCCGCCGACATCTGGTCGGGCATGGTCGGCCTGAACGGCCTGGGAGGCCTCGCCATCACCACGGGTCAAGCCCTGCAGCCGGTGCACGAGTGGCTTATCCCGCTCGCCTGCGTGCTGGCGGTGGCGCGTTGGCCGCGCCGGTTCCACGGCCCCGGCGACTGGCGCAAGTGGCTGGACACGGCCCTGGTGCTCGGCCTGCTGGCCCTGGCGCTGCTGCGGGTGGCCTCGGGCACCTACAGCCCCTTCCTCTATTTCCGGTTCTAGGGAGCGCGGCGTGATCCTTCCCCGTCGTCCCCTGATCCTGCTGGTCATCGCCCTGCTGGTCGCGCCCATCGCGGCCATGCCGTTCGTCGCGTACCGGCCCGCTTCCCTGCAGGAGAACCGGATGCTGGCCAAGCCGCCGATCTGGCCAGGGACGCTGGAGGACTGGCGGCGCCTGCCGCGCGCCATCGACGCCTATCTGGCCGATCACTTCGCCTTCCGCGAGCAGGCCATATGGGCCGGCATGCGGGTGGAGCGCCGGCTGGGGGTCAAGGCGCGGGCCCAGGCCCTCGCGGTCATGGGCGAGGGCGGGCAGATGTTCCTGAGCGAGGGCCTGTTGCGCTCGACGGGGCAGGACGTCGATGCCGCGCGGGCCGCCGACTACGCAGATTTCGTCTGCCAGGTCGGCGCCCGGCTCCGGGCCGGCGGCGTCAAGGTGGCGACCAGCCTGGCGCCGTCGCCGGCGGGCGTCCTGACCGACCTGGCGCCGGCTTGGGCGGGGCCTGCGCGGCGGCCGACGGACTACGACCTGATCCTGAAGGACCTGGCCGGCTGCGGCGTGCCCGCAGTTGATCTCCGGCCGACTCTGATCGCGGCCGCCCGCGACTCAAAGGTCTACCGGCGGTTCGACAGCCACTGGACCTCGCTCGGGGCGCTGCTGGCCTATAACCGCATGGTCGCGGCGCTGGAGCGCCCCGACTGGACCGTCGCCCCTGAGAGCCTGACCTGGATCCAGCAGCGCGTGGAGGATGGCGACCTGCCGCGCATGGCCGGCATGGCGCCCGCCGTCGAAACCATTGAGATCCACGAGCGCAGCGGCCTGCCGCCTGGCCTGGTCCGTATTCCGCTGGAGGGTGTCGAGGCGCCGATCAAGCCGTTCGAGGTGATCACCGGCCATCCAGGCCCCACGGTGCTGGTCATCGGCGACAGCTTCACAGCCGACCTCTATCCGCCGCTGCTGGCGCCCTTCGCGGGCCGCATCGCCTGGATCCACGTGGACGGTTGCCTGTTCGACTGGAAGATCGTCGCGGCGGTGAAGCCGGACTACGTGATGATCGTGCCGGCTGAGCGCAATGCTCTGTGCAACGGCCAGAGGCCGCGAGACCTTCCGAAGTCCTAGATGGGGCGGGAGAGGAAAGTGGAGGGGTTCTGTTGCAAGGCCCCCTCCGAGCCCCGCCTAACGCTGCTAAGACGCTAGGAGTTTATGTCGAAATCTATCGGGTCGCTTACGCGGCCAAACGGACTTCTTCAGCGAAGTTATCGTTCGCATTTAGTTTTAAGGCCCGAAACGGTGAGCCACGCCGAGAGAAAGCAACACCTTTACACGTCTGTCGATGCTGATCGGCCCCGCACTTTCCGGCGATAACTCCGGGGGAAGATTGGTGGAGCCGCCGGGAATCGCACCCGGGTCCAGTCCGC
>NZ_JAUYNW010000121.1 GCF_030698145.1 Phenylobacterium sp.
CAAAGCTCGCCCTCACCGCCTGCATGCGACGGCTCCTCGTCACCCTCAACGCCATGATCCGCGACAACACAGACTGGAGACATGCGCCAGCCTAACTACGGTTGCTCCCCCAAATCGCGCTGCGCGCTGGGGGAGGATCTAGGATCTACTGCGCCCGCGCCGCGCGCACCGTCTCGGCGCGCGCCGCCGCGAGCCGACCCTGGCGGATCAGCTCGCGCAGGCGCTCGTCACGCAGCTGCGGTCGCAGAATCGTCAGTTTCATCTTCTGATCCCTTCAGGACGTCTTCGAGGCCCTGTTCGCGGACCTTTCGGTAGAGGGTGGATCGGCCGATGCCGAGGCGCCGGGCGACCTCGCTCATGTGGCCGGCATAGATTCCGATGGCGAGCTGGATGAGGTCGCGTTCGATCTCCTCCAGGGTCCGCAGGTGGCCGCGATTGTCGAGAATGCGCACCGGGGCGTCGGCCGGCATGTCGGCCACCAGTTGTTCGGCGGTCGGCAGCCGGGTCGGGCCCTGGCCCACCACCGCCTGCACCGCTTCCGGCGGCGGGGCGGCGACCCCGGAGATCGCCGGGAAGTCGTAGGGCTGCAAGTAGGGGGCGTCGGCCAGCACGATGGCGCGATAGACCGCGTTCTCCAGCTGGCGGACATTGCCCGGCCAGTCGAAGGCGGTGAGGAAGGCCAGGGTCTCGGCCGAGACGCCGACCACGGTCTTGCCCTCCTCGACGTTGAAGCGGCGGACGAAGTGTTCGACCAGGGCCGGGATGTCCTCGCGCCGTTCGCGCAGGGCCGGGGCCTCCATGGGGAAGACGTTCAGGCGATAGAACAGGTCCTCGCGGAACAGCCCGTCCTTCACGGCCTGGGCCGGGTCGCGGTTGGTGGCCGAGACGATGCGGACATCGATCTTGATCGAGCGTTTGGAGCCGACCGGGTCGATCTCGCTCTCCTGCAGGGCGCGCAGCAGCTTGACCTGGGTGTCCAGGGGCAGCTCGCCGACCTCGTCGAGGAACAGGGTGCCGCCGTTGGCTTCCTGGAACTTGCCCACGTGCTTGTCGGTGGCGCCGGTGAAGCTGCCCTTCTCGTGGCCGAACAGGATGCTCTCGACCAGGTTCTCGGGAATGGCGCCGCAGTTGACCGCCACGAAGGGCTTGCCGGCCCGGTCGGACGAGCCGTGCACGGCGCGCGCGATCACTTCCTTGCCGACCCCGCTCTCACCGGTGATCAGGATGGGGATGGAGGACTTGGCCGCCCGCTCGCCCATGCGCTTGATCATGGTCATGGCCGGGCTGTCGCCCACCATGTCGGCGAAAGTCATGCGGCCGGAGGAGTGCTTCTTGAGGCGGTCGACCTCGCCCTTCAGCGCGCCCATGGAGAGCGCGTTGCGGATCGAGACGATGATGCGTTCCGGGCTGGCCGGCTTGATGAAGAAGTCGCAGGCGCCGGCCTGCATGGCCTGGACCACGGTGTCGATGCCGCCGGTGGCGGTGACCACGATCACCGGCTGGGCGAAGTTGCGCGCGCGCATCTCCTTCAGGGTGTCCTGGCCGGTCAGGCCGGGCATGACCAGGTCCAGCAGGATGATGTCGGCCGCGGCGCCCGACTGCAGGCGCGCGATCGCCGCCTCGCCGCTTTCGGCGTGGGCGACGGCGAATCCGTCGCGCTCAAGGACCGACTGGATCAGCCGTCGCTGAGTCGGGTCGTCGTCGACCACAAGGACCGTTTTGGTCATAGAAAACACCCACACCTGAATCGGACGCTCGTCTGCATGGACGAGGCTCGTATTGACCCGGATTGATACAGGGCCGGGGTAAAGGCGGGGTTTCGGAGTCCTGAGTCGGGGGTTAACGCGGCTTGGGCGGCAGGGGCCGCGCGGGGCTGCCGATCATGACCAGTGGTTTCATGGCGCGACTGCGCCGTGTCCTCCGCCCGTTCAGCAAGCCGAGCCCATGCGAAATCGCATAGCTGGGTCATGACGACGGACATTGCCAGACCCGTCGCCAAACTGGACCATGCGCACCTCACCTCGAAGGGACGCGCCATGTTCGTCGGTCACTATGCCGCCTCGCTCGCCGCGAAGGCCATCGAGCCGCGCGCGCCGCTCTGGACCTATGTGATCGGGGCGCAGCTGATCGACATCGGCTGGGGCGGCCTGGTCATGGCGGGCGTCGAGAAGGTGCGCATCGATGAGAGCCTGCCGGGCTCCAGCCTCGACCTGTTCCACATGCCCTACACCCACAGCCTACCGGCGGTGATCGCCTGGTCCCTGGCCGCCGCGGTGCTGGTGCGGATGGGCCTGAAGCTGCCCTGGCGCGCGGCGGTGTTCGTGGGCCTGGCGGTCTTCTCCCATTGGGTCCTCGACCTGGTGGTCCACCGGCCCGACCTCGAACTGTGGTTCGGGGGCGAGAAGGTCGGGTTCGGCCTCTGGAACTATCCCGTGCCCGAACAGGCCGTGGAGATCGGCCTCATCGCGCTCGGGGCCGCCGCCTGGGCCTGGCTGCGCGGTCGCAACGGGCAGGCGCTGTGGCCCGTCCTGCTGTTCGTCGCCGTTCTGGTGGCGGTGCAGATCATCGCCATGGTCATGCCCGGCGGCGGCGATACGGCCGGGCTCGGCGCAACGGCGGTCGCCATCTACCTGGTCATCGGGCTGATCGCCTGGGCGGTCGACCGGAACAAGCCCGCCGCCTGACCCGGCGGAACCCTTGCCCGCTGCCGCGTTCCGCGCATAGTTCCCCAAAGGCCGCGGTTGAACGGTCCTCTGGGAGGCGACCATGCACACGTTGAAACTCGTCGCGGCGCTCGCCGCCACGGCCCTACTCGCCGCCTGCGGCCAGGCCGGGACCAAGGCCGGGAATGTCGACGGCGCGCGGATCACCGCGGCGAACGGCAACGGCGAGTGGCTCTCCTACGGCCGGACCTATGACGAGCAACGCCACAGCCCGCTCGACAAGATCAACGCCTCCAACGTCGCCGGCCTGGGCCTGGCCTGGATGCACGAGTTCGACACCGATCGCGGCCAGGAGGCCACGCCGATCATGGTCGACGGCGTGCTCTACACCACCACCGCCTGGTCCAAGGTATACGCCTTCGACGCCAAGACCGGGGCGCTGAAGTGGTCCTTCGACCCCAAGGTCAAGGGCGACAAGGCTTTCGACGCCTGCTGCGACGTGGTCAATCGCGGCGTCGCCGTCTGGAAGGGCAAGGTCTATTTCGGGACCCTGGACGGGCGGCTGATCGCGTTGGACGCCGGCACCGGCGCCGAGGCCTGGAGCGTCCAGACCACCGACACCGCCAAGCCCTACACGATCACCGGCGCCCCGCGGGTCATCAAGGACAAGGTGCTGATCGGCAACGGCGGCGGCGAGTACGGCGTGCGCGGCTATCTCTCGGCCTATGACGCGGCCAGCGGCAAGCTGGTCTGGCGCTTCTTCACCACCCCCAACCCCACCGGGGCGCCGGACAACGCCGCCTCCGACAAGGTCATGAAGGAGAAGGGCGCGGCCACTTGGTTCGGCGAGGGCTGGAAGGCCACCGGCGGCGGCGGCACGGTCTGGGACGCCATGGCCTACGACCCCGAGCTGGACATCCTCTATGCCGGCGTCGGCAACGGCTCGCCCTGGAACCACGTGAAGCGTTCGGACGGCAAGGGCGACAACCTGTTCCTGTCTTCGATCCTGGCGCTGAAGCCCGACACCGGCGAGTACGTCTGGCACTATCAGACGACACCTGGCGAGAGCTGGGACTACACCGCCACCCAGCACATCATGCTGGCCGACCTCAACGTGAACGGCGCGCCGCGCAAGGTGCTGATGCAGGCGCCCAAGAACGGCTTCTTCTACGTGCTGGACCGCGCCACCGGCGCCCTGATCTCCGCCAAGCCCTTCGTGCCGATCACCTGGGCCTCGGGCGTCGATCCCGCCACCGGCCGGCCCATCGAAAATCCGGGCGTGCGCTATGAGAAGGCGCCCTCCCTGCAGATCCCCGCGCCCTTCGGGGCCCACAACTGGCACCCCATGGCCTTCAACCCGAAGGAGGGGCTGGTCTATATCCCGGCCCAGGTGGTGCCCTTCGCCTATACGCCGGACGCCGGCTACAGCTATCGGGCCGGCGGCTGGAACGTCGGCACCGACTTCCTGGCCAATGCGCTCCCCACCGACAAGGCGATGCTCACGGCGGTCAAGGCCATGGTCAAGGGCCAGCTCATCGCGTGGGACCCGGTGGCCCAGAAGGCGCGCTTCACCATCGAGCATCCGCACTTCTGGAACGCGGGCGTGCTGTCGACGGCCGGAGGCCTGATCTTCCAGGGCGCGGCCCAGGGCGAATTCGCCGCCTACAGCGCCGCCGACGGCAAGAAGCTGTGGAGCTACAAGACCGACAACGGCGTCATCGCCCCGCCCTCGACCTACGAGATCGACGGCGAGCAGTACGTGGCCCTGATGGTCGGCTACGGCGGGGCAGGGGCGCTCTCGGCGCCCTTCCTGCTGCCCGACCGCCCGCGCCTGCCCGGCCGGCTGATGGTCTTCAAGCTGGGCGGCAAGGCCACGGCTCCGGCCTATGTGCGGCCCGAGATCGCGACCCTCGACCTGACCGGCGTCACCTCGGTCGGCGACGTCAAGCGCGGCTTCGCCCTGTTCCACCAGAACTGCCAGGTCTGCCACGGCCCGAACGCCACCGGGACCTTCCTGCCCGATCTCAAGCGTTCGCAGATGCTGCTCTCGGCCGAGAGCTGGAAGTCGGTGGTCATCGACGGGGCCCTGGCCTCGCGCGGCATGGCCAGCTTCAGCCGCTTCACCGACGCCAAGGGGGCCGAGGACCTGCGTGCCTATGTGCTGACGGAAGCCAGGGGCGCGGCGACCCCCGCCGCGGCGCCGGCCAAGGGCGGTCCGCCGCCCAAGACCTGAGCCTCAGGCGCCGGCCGGCCTCAACCGGACCGGCGCCGACTTGTAGGCCGGCGTGCCGCTGCGCTGGTCGTGGTCGTCCAGGGCGACCAGGATGTTGGTCTCCGGATAGTAGGCCGCGACGCAGCCGCGCGGCAGGTCGCGCGCCACGGCGGTGAACCCGCGCACCACCCGCGAGCCGTCGGCGTCGAAGGCCGCGGCCAGGTCGATGGGATCGCCGCTGCTCAGACCGCGCGCCGCCAGGTCGTCGGGATGGACGAACACCACGTCGCGCCGCCCGAACACGCCGCGATAGCGGTCGTCCGATCCGTAGATGGTGGTGTTGTACTGGTCGTGGCTGCGAAGGGTGGTGAGCAGCAGCACGTCGGCCTCACCGCGCCGCGGGTCCTGGCCCTCAGTCCGCGCGACCAGGAAGTTGGCCTTGCCGCTGGGCGTCGTCCAGATCCGCTCCGAGGAGGGGACGGGCAGGCGGAAGCCGCCAGGCTCACGGATCTTCTGATTGTAGTCGGTGAACAGCTCCGGCAGCACCGCCTCGATCAGGTCGCGGACGGCGTCGTAGTCGCCGCAGAGCCCTTCCCAGTCCACGGGGTCGTCGGGGCCGAATGTGGCCCGCGCCATCCCCGCCACGATCGCCACCTCGGACTTAAGTTCAGGCGAGGCGGGGCGGTTCAGACCGCGCGAAGCGTGCACCATGGACATGGAGTCCTCGACCGTCACCGCCTGGCGGCCGCTGGCCTGTTCGTCGAACTCCGTCCGGCCCAGGCACGGCAGCAGCAGGGCCTCGCCCCCGATCTGCAGGTGGGTGCGGTTGAGCTTGGTGGCGATGTGGACGGCCAGGTCCAGCTTCTGCATGGCCGCGAAGGTACGCACCGGGTCCGGGGCGGCGACCGCGAAATTGCCCCCCAGGCCGACGAAGACCTTCGCCTCGCCGCGCTCCAGGGCCGCGATGGCGTCGACCACCGTGTGGCCGTGCGCGCGGGGCGGCTGAAACGCGAACACCCGCTCCAGCGCCCCTAGGAAGGCCTCGCTCGGCTTCTCCCAGACCCCCACCGTGCGGTCGCCCTGGACGTTGGAATGGCCGCGCAGCGGACAGATCCCGGCGCCCGGCCGGCCGATATTGCCCTTGAGCAGCAGGAGGTTGACCAATTGCTGCACCGTCGACGACGCGTTGCGGTGCTGGGTCAGCCCCATGCCGTAGCAGAGGATGGTGCGCTCAGCGGCGGCGTAGATCGCCGCGGCCTCCTCGATCTCGCCACGCGACAGGCCCGACCCGCGCTCGAGCTCATCCCAGGTCAGGCCTTCCAGATGGCCGGCCAGCGCCTCGAACCCGCTGGTGTGCTCGGCGATGAAGCCGTGGTCCAGCACCCCGCCGCCGGCCGCCGCGTCGAGCGCGATCAGGGCCTTCATCATGCCCTGGACCAGGGCCGCGTCCCCGCCCACCGTCGGCTGGTAGTAGCGCGAGGCGATCTCGGTCGCCCCCAGGGTGGCCATCTCCACCGGATCCTGGGGCGAGGCAAACCGCTCCAGGGCGCGTTCCTTGAGCGGATTGAACACCAGGATCGGCGCGCCGCGGCGGGCGGCGTCGCGCAGGGTGGTCATCATCCGCGGGTGGTTGGTGCCGGGATTGTGCCCGAAGCTGAGGATCAGGTCGGCCTCGTCGAAATCCTCCAGCGTCACCGTCCCCTTGCCCAGGCCGATGGAGTCCGGCAGCCCGACGCTGGTGGGCTCGTGGCACATGTTGGAGCAGTCGGGGAAGTTGTTGGTCCCGAACTTTCGGCCCAGCAGCTGGTACAGGAAGGCCGCCTCATTGGAGGCGCGGCCCGAGGCGTAGAACTCCGCCCGGTTGGGGTCGTCCAGCCCGCGCAGGGCGGCGCCGACGCGGGCGAAGGCGTCCTCCCAGCTGATCGGCGCATAGCGGTCGCTGGCGCGGTCATAGGCCATGGGGTGGGTCAGCCGCCCGGCGTCCTCCAGGGCGTGGTCGCTCCAGGTCCACAACTGCGCCACCGTATGGGCGGCGAACAGGTCCGGCGTCGCGCGCTTGGAGGTGGCCTCCCAGGCCACGGCCTTGGCGCCGTTCTCACAGAATTCGAACGAGGAGGTGTGCTTGGGATCGGGCCAGGCGCAGCCGGGACAGTCGAAGCCCTCGGGCTGGTTGGCCTGCAGCAGCCCGCGTCCGCCCTCGACCACCGTCTGCTGGTCGGCCAGGACCTTGCCCACAGCCTTCAGCGAGCCCCAGCCGCCGGCGGGCTTCTCATAGCGGCGGACGCCCCGAATCTTGGAGTTTGAAGGACTCTTGGACTTGGACATGACGCGCCTCAGGCCGGAACGGGATCGCAGATCAGCCGATCGGCGCGGCTGAACACCGTGTGCCCGTCGACGCGGGCCAGAGCCACGAGGCTGACCCCGGCCTCCTCGGCCTTACGGATGGCCAGGTCCGTAGGCGCCGAGACCGCCACGATCATCGGGCAGCCGATCCGCGCGGTCTTCTCGACCATCTCGAACGAGCAGCGGCTGGTCACCACGACAAAGCCCGCCGACGGGTCGAACCCATCGGCCAGCAGCGCGCCGGCCAGCTTGTCGAGCGCGTTGTGCCGGCCGACGTCCTCGCGGACCCGCAATAGGTCGCCATTGGGAGCGGCGAACGCCGCGGCGTGGGTGGCCCGCGTCGCGCGGCCGAGCGGCTGGCGATCCTCCAGGGTGGCCGTCGCGCGCTGCACGGCGCGGGCGGTGACCGACAGGTCCGTCTCGACCCTCGGCAGGGGCCGGACCGCGTCGGCCAGGCGCTGGACCCCGCACAGCCCGCAGCTCGAGCGGCCTTCCAGGGTTCGCGGGCGCGCCGCGCGGCGGCGCCCGTCGGGCGCCAGGCGGACATCGGCCAGCCAGCCCTCGGCGGCGGCGCGGACCTCGATCCCTAGGATCGCCGCGAAGTCGGCGACGCCCTCGGTCACGGTGAATCCGGCGGCCAGGTCGGCGATGTCGGCCGGCGTGGCCATCAGCACGGTGTGGGGCCGGCCGTCGAAGGAGATTCCGATAGCCGCCTCGGTCGGGGTCTCGCGCTCGATAATCGCCGCGCCGGTCGCCGCCCGCCATTGCCGGCCTGATCGGCGGCGGCTGGTTCCCTCGACGGATCGTTCCATTCGGACCTCCGGGCAGCGTTCGCAGTATCCGAAACGAATATCCCAGGCTGGGCGCCGCGTCTGCCCGCGAAGCCCTCGGGTCACGCTTGCATGACGCGTCGCAGTCGGTACGGTGAGTTCATGACACCGGTGTCTAAGTTGCTCCTTGCCGCCTTCGCCATCGTCGCCCTGGGGGCGGCGAGCCCCGCGGGTCCGCACACCGCGCAGGTCGCCATCTGGCCCGGCGCCGCGCCCGGCGGTGAGCGCGCCACGGCCCGGGAGGAGGTCGTCGAGCGGCGCAAGTCGCCGGACGCGCTCCAGGACCGCATCATCCGCGGCGTGGTTACGCCTACCCTGGTGGTCTTCCGTCCCGCGAGGCCCAACGGCGCGGCGATCCTGATGGCGCCCGGCGGCGGCTATGCCTGGGTGGTGATGGACAAGGAGGGCTACGAGGCCGCCGAGCTGTTCGCCCAACATGGCGTCACGGTCTTCGTCATGTCCTACCGCCTGCCGCACGAGGGCTGGTCGGCCGGGCCCGAGGTGGCCCTGCAGGACAGCCAGCGGGCCATGCGCCTGATCCGCGCCCGCGCCGCGGATTTCGGGGTCGACGCCAGGCGCCTCGGTGTCATGGGCTTCTCGGCCGGCGGCCATGTGGCCGGCGAACTGACCCTGGCCTGGGACAAGGCCGTCTATCCCCCGATCGACGCCGCCGACGCCCAGTCGGCCCGGCCCGACTTCTCGGTGCTGATGTACCCGGTGGCCACCATGAAGCCGCCTTTCGCCCACGCGGGATCGCGGCGCAACCTGCTGGGCGAGGCCCCGACTCCCGAGCGGACGGTCGCCTATTCCCTGGAGGACCAGGCCCGGACCGACGCCCCGCCCACCCTGATCATCCACGCCGCCGACGACCTGAGCGTGCCGGTCGAGAACGCCCTGGCCCTGTTCGACGCCCTGCGCGCGAAGAAGGTCCCGGCCGAGCTGCACGTCTTCGAGGAGGGCGGCCACGGGTTTGGCCTGCGCTTTGCGGTCGGCAAGCCGGTCGCCGCCTGGCCGACGATCACGCTCAATTGGTTGGAGCGGAAGGGCCTAATGTCAGCTCCCCGCTAGGAGCGCGCTCGGGGAGCGGCTATCTGTCCGCCCATGAACGCTCCCGTGAAACTGGACACCCTGCCGCAATGGCGGCTCGACGACCTGTATGTCGGCCGTGAAGATCCCCGGATCGAGAGCGACCTCGCCGCGGCCAAGGCGGCCAATGACGAGCTGATCAAGCTGAAGGGCCGCTTCGTGGCCATGCGCGGCGAAGCACTGCGCCTGGGCGAGCTGCTCGACCATGGAATCGGCCTGTACGAGACCGCCACCAACGGCCTGTGGGGTGTGGGCGCCTACGCCTCTCTGGCCGCCTCCGTCGCCCGCGACGACGCGGCCTGGGCCAAGTTCGAGGGCGACCTGCGCGCGCGCTCCTCGCAGATCGCCGCCGACAGCCTGTTCTTCACCCTCGAGCTCAACCAGCTCGAGGACAATGAGATCGAGATGGCCTTCAAGGCCCATCCGCCCGCCGCCCGCTGGCGGCCCTGGATGCGTCGGGTGCGGCTGTCGCGGCCGCACGAGCTGTCGCCCGACTTGGAGCGCATCCTGATCGATCGCGGTCCCGCCGTGGCCAACTGGACGCGCCTCTATGACGAGACCCTGGCCCGCCTCGTCGCCAAGGTCGGCCGCGAGAACCTGACCCTGCCCGAGGCGCTGAACCGCCTCTCCGACCCCGACGCCGCCCGCCGCAGGCAGGCCGCGCAAGGCTTGGCCAAAGCCCTGGAGGAGCGCACGCCCAACCTGGCGCTCGCCATGAACACGTTGGCCTTCGAGAAGCAGGTGGAGGACCGTTGGCGGAAATATCCCGACCCCGCGGCCTCGCGCCACATCGCCAACGAGGTCGACGCCGACGCGGTCGAGGCCCTGGAGGCCGCCGTGGTCGAGGGCTATCCCTCGATCAGCCACCGCTACTATGCGCTCAAGGCCAAGGTCATGGGCCGCAAGACCCTGGACTACTGGGACCGCAACGCCCCGCTCGACACCGCCCAGCCCCGCACCTACGGCTGGGAGGAGGCCAAGGGCATGGTGCTGGAGAGCTTCTCCGACCTGGCGCCCAAGTTCGCCGACACCGCCGCGACCTTCTTCGCCCAGCCCTGGATCGACGCGCGCCCCCGCGCCGGCAAGCAGTCGGGCGCCTATTCCCACCCGGTTACCGCCAACCGCCATCCCTATGTGTTCATGAACTATATGGGCGAGCGGCGCGATGTGCTGACCCTGGCCCACGAGCTGGGTCACGCCGTCCACCAGACCCTGTGCAGCCCGCTGGGCACCCTGCTGGCCGACACCCCGCTGACCCTGGCCGAGACCGCTTCGATCTTCGGCGAGGGCCTGGTGTTCGAACGCCTGCTGGCCGGCGCCTCCAAGGCAGAGCGGATGGGCCTGCTGGCCGGCAAGATCGAGGACGGCCTCAACACCGTGGTGCGCCAGATCGCCTTCCACCGGTTCGAGACCCGCTTCCACGCCGCGCGGCTTGAAGGCGAGCTCTCGCCCGAGCACATCAGCGGCCTGTGGCTGGACATCATGTCCGAGAGCCTCGGCCCCGCCGTGAAGCTCAACGCCGGCTACGAGCACTACTGGGCCTATGTGAGCCACTTCGTGCACGCGCCCTTCTATGTCTACGCCTACGCCTTCGGCGACCTGCTGGTGCGCGGGCTGATGGAGACGCGCCGCGAGGACCCCAAGGCCTTCGCCCCGCTCTACGAGGACCTGCTCGCCGCCGGCGGCACCCGAACCTATGTCGAGGCCCTGAAGCCCTTCGGCCTCAACCCCCGCGAAAAGGCCTTCTGGGCGGCGGGCGTGAAACAGCTCGAACGCCTGGTCGACGAGTTCGACGACCTGGTCTGAGCAGCCGGCGTCCGGGGCTTCAACCCCCTCCGTCACGTCGCCGAAGAAGGCGACGCGCACCTCCCCCAAATCGCGCTGCGCGCTGGGGGAGGATCTAGGAGCTCCAAGATGCTCCCCTCCTGGGGGAGCTGTCAGCGAAGCTGACTGAGGGGGACTTTGACTCTTGTTTGAGATTGAGCCGACCCGCCCGCTACCCCAGCGGGATCCACAACTCCAAACCCCCGAATCCGGTCAGCGTATCGAAGGTCGGCATGTGGCGCTCAAGGCTGGGCGCGTCGGCGAGCTTCAGCCCATGGTCCGGCAGCCAGTCGTTCCAGATCGCACCGTAGGTCTGGCGGATGGTCGAGACGTGGTCGGCGTGGGCGAAGACCACATAGTCCCGCGGCGCGATCCGCCGGCGGCCGAGGTCGCTCGGGGCCTCGAAGAAGTCGCGCACCTCGGCCGCGGCCATGTAGTCGAACAGGCCATCGTCATCGGGGTCGGCGACCACCCCGATGGGGATCGGCTGGACCCGGTTTCCGACCTCGCCGAAGCGCGGCGCGAACTGTCGCCACAGGCCGGTGATCGTCGGCCCATCCTCGAAGGCGCAGCGTCGCGAAAGTCCCGCCGCCAGGATCTCGCCCGCCGCCTCGAACCGCGGATCGGGCAGGGGCGGGGCCGTGCGGCTCGCCGCGGTCAGGGGCGTGGCCAGGGTGAGGCCGTCGGTCGCGCCGCGCCGGCGGACCGCCTCGGGCGTCAGGTCGAACTGCGCGCGGAAGGCCCGCGAAAAGGCCTCGTGCGAGGCGTAACCGCTCTCCAGGGCCAGGCCGAGGATGTCGTCCGCGCCCCGAGCCAGGGCCTGGGCCGCGTCGCTGAGCCGGCGGGCGCGGACATAGTCCATCACCGGCCGGCCGGCGACCTCGCGGAAGGTGTGGGCCAGGTGATGGCGCGAGACGCCGCAGGCCTGGGCGATCCCCGCCAGGGTGAGCTCGCGATCGAGATTGCGGTCGATCGTCCAGAGCGCCCGGTTGGTGAGAGACATGGGGCCACCCTTCCGCGACCCGCAATCCCGATCAAGCCCACGCCGCGGGGCCGGACTAGGCAATCGTCGATCGACGTCAGCCGAAGGAAGCCGCCTCATGGAGTATCGCACCGCCACCGGCCTCGTCGCCAACCTGCGAGCGCGCCAGGTCTCGGCCGTGGAGCTGCTGGACCACACCTTGGGTCGCATTGAGGCGATGGACGGGACGATCAACGCCGTGGTCGTCCGAGACTTCGATCGCGCGCGCCTCGCGGCCAAGGCCGCCGACGCGGCCCTGGCGGCGGGCGACACCCGACCCTTGCTGGGCCTGCCCATGACGGTCAAGGAGGCGTTCAACGTCGCGGGCCTGCCCACCACCTGGGGCCTTCCGGGCGCCCAGGACATTCCGGTTCTCCACGACGCGGTGGTCGTCGCGCGGCTGAAGGCGGCCGGCGCGATCATCATCGGCAAGACCAACATCGCCACAATGCTGGCCGACTGGCAGAGCGCCAATCCCGTCTATGGCGTCAGCCGCAACCCCTGGGACCTGACGCGGACGCCGGGCGGCTCGTCCGGCGGCGGGGCCGCGGCCCCGGCCGCCGGTTTCGTGTCGCTGGAATATGGGTCGGACCTGGCCGCCTCGCTGCGGGCCCCCGCCCACTTCTGCGGGGTCTATGCGCACAAGCCGTCCCATGGCCTGACCCCCTCGCGCGGCTTCGCCCCGCCTGGGACGCCGGTGTCCTGCCCGGCGCCGGCGATCGACCTCGCGGTCCTCGGTCCCATGGCCCGTAGCGCCGAGGACCTGGCCCTGGCGCTGGAGGTCACCGCCGGGCCCGACGAACACGAGGCGAGCGCCTATCGTCTCCGACTGCCGCCGCCGCGCCACGTCGCGCTCAAGGACTATCGGGTCCTGGTCCTGGACCAGCACCCCCTGGTCCCCACCGCCCAATCCATTCGCGCCGCCCTGAACGAACGCGCCGCGCGGCTGGAGGCCCTGGGCTGCAAGGTCGGCCGGCAGAGCCTGCACCTGCCCGACCTCGTCCAGACGGCGGCGACCTTCGTCGAACTTCTGATGGGCCTGATGAGCGCCGACACCCCCGAGGCGGCCTACGCCCAGGCCCGCGCCGCGGTCGCGCCCGAGGGCGCCGATCCCATGACCGCCGCGGCGATCCGCGGCGGAGCGCTCAGCCACCGCGACTGGATCGCCGCCGACCGACGCCGCATGGGCGTCGCCCACCAGTGGCGCGAGCTCTTCAAGGACTGGGACCTGGTGCTGTGCCCGGCCATGCCGACGGGCGCCCTGCCGCTGAACGGCGCCGGCGGTTCCGGCATGATCGAGATCGACGGCGCCGCGGTTCCCTACCAGACCCAGCCTCTGTGGGCGACGCTCGCCACCCTCGCGGGCAGTCCGGCCACCGTCGCGCCCATTGCCCTGGATGCGGGCGGCCTGCCGATCGGCGTGCAGATCGTCGGGCCCTTCCTGGAAGACCGCACCACCATCGCCTTCGCGGGCCTCATGGCGCGCGAGTTCGGCGGCTTCATCCCTCCGCCGACTCCGTGGCGGGGTTAGAGCCCCAGCACCGCCTTGGCGATGATGTTGCGCTGGATCTCATTGGTCCCGGCATAGATCGAGGCGGCGCGGTCGTTGAGGTACTTGGAGGCGACCGTCAGGCTGTGGTCGGGGCCCACATGGCCCTGCTCGGCGGGCGGGCGGAAGTTGGGCGTCGGGCCGCCGGGCGCGGTGGCGTGGGGCTGGTAGGCGGCGGCGTAGTCGCCAGCGGCCTCAAGCGCCAGTTCGGTCAGCCGCTGGCTGAGCTCGGTGCCCACGGTCTTCATCATCGAGGATTTGGCGCCGGGCGCGTCGCCCTGGCTGAGATTGGCCAGGATCTGCAGCTCGACCGCCGCCAGGGCGTCGATCTCCACGGAGAGCTGCGCCAGGCGTGAGGCGAACCCCGGATGGGCCAGCACGCCCTCCCGGTCGGCCAGGTCGCGCACCCGGCCGAGTCGCGACTTGAGGCCTGGCGTGGAGACCCCGCCGCCGCGTTCGAACTCCATCAGGTATTTGGCCACGGTCCAACCCTCGCCGACCTTGCCCACGACATTGGCCTTGGGCACGCGGACCTCGGTGAAGAAGACGTCGTTCTGGATGTGCTCGCCCGACAGCATCAGGATCGGACGGACCTCGATCCCCGGTGTCGCCATGTCGATCAGCAGGAAGGTGATCCCCTGCTGCGGGATGCGTTCCTGGGAGGTGCGCACCAGGCAGAAGATCCAGTTGGAGATGTTGGCGTGGGTGGTCCACAGCTTGTGGCCGGTGCAGACGAAATGGTCGCCGTCGTCCACCGCCGCCATCTGCAGGGAGGCGAGGTCCGAGCCCGAGCCGGGCTCGGAATAGCCCTGGCACCAGTGATGCTCGCCGGTCAGCATGCGCGGCAGGTAGAAGGCCTTCTGCTCAGGCGTGCCGTGGCCGATCAGCACCGGCCCGCACATGCCGATGCCCATGGGCGACAGGGGTGGGGCGCCGGCCGCCGCCATTTCGCTGGCGAAGATGTAGCGCTGGGCCGCGGTCCAGCCGCAGCCGCCGTGTTCGACGGGCCAGGCCGGCGCCGCCCAGCCGCGGGCGTGCAGGATCGCCTGCCAGGACATGGAAAGCTCGTGCGGGGCGTAGACGCTGGTCATCAGCTGGGTCTCGCGCCGCATCGCCGGGGTCAGCTCGGCGTCGAGAAAGGCGCGGACCTCGTCGCGGAACGCGAGGTCTTCCGGGCTCCAGGCCACATGCATCGGCGTCTCCCCGTCGGCTTTGGAGACATTTTGAACAGGTGACGGACGGGCAGGCTAGTCCTCGCGGCCGTGTCGACCTCGACGCCCAAACTGGCTAGCGTCCGGCGCAGTCGCGTTTGAGGAGAGACGACCCCGTGCAGCCCTGGATGAACAAGGCCCTGTCGCCCGACGCGCGGGCCGAGCTGCTGATCGCGGAGCTCTCTCTCGACGAGATGATCTCCCTGGTGCACGGCCCAATGCCGGCCCTGCTGGAGAGGCCCCCCGCCGATACTGCCATGGGGGCGGGCTATATCCCCGGTGTCGAAAGGCTGGGCATCCCGCCGCTCAACGAGACCGACGCCAGCCTGGGCGTCGCCAATCCCCGCAAGGTCCGCAAGGGCGACGGAGCCACCGGCCTGCCGTCGGGCCTGTCTCTGGCTTCGACCTGGGACCCGGAGCTGGCCTACGCCGCCGGCGCCATGGTCGGGTCCGAGGCCCGCGACAAGGGCTTCAACGTCCTGCTGGGCGGGGGCGCGAACCTGACCCGCGAGCCGCGCTGCGGGCGCAATTTCGAGTATCTGGGCGAAGATCCGCTGCTCGCCGGGGTCCTGGCCGGCGAGGCGATCCGCGGCGCCCAGTCCAACGACATCGTCTGCACGCTGAAGCACTTCGCGCTGAACGACCAGGAGACCTGCCGCCACGTGGTCGACGCCCGCATCGACGAGGCGCCCCTGCGCGAGAGCGACCTGCTGGCGTTCCAGATCGCCATCGAGCGCGGCGATCCCGGCTCGGTCATGTGCGCCTACAACCGGGTCAACGGCGAGTGGGCCGGTGAGAACGACTTCCTGCTGAACAAGGTGCTGAAGGCCGACTGGGGCTACCTCGGCTGGGTCATGAGCGACTGGGGCGCGGTCCACACCACGGCCAAGGCCGCCCTGGCTGGCATGGACCAGGAGAGCGGCGAGCAGCTCGACAAGCAGGTCTATTTCGGAGCCCTGCTGAAGGAGGCCGTCGAGCAGGGCGAGGTTCCGTTCGAGCGCCTCTCCAACATGGTCCACCGCATCCTGCGCAGCATGATCTCCCACGGCGTCTTCGACCGTCCGGCCGAACGGCGCGAGACCGACTATGCGGCCAACGCCCAGGTGGCCCAGGCCGCCGCGGAGGCCGGGATCGTGCTCCTGAAAAACGCTGGCGTCCTGCCGCTCTCGGGCGTGCGTAAGGTGGCGGTGATCGGAGCCCACGCCGATGTGGGCGTGCTCTCCGGCGGCGGCTCGTCCCAGGTGATCGCCCCCGGCGAACAGGGGCTGGAGATCCCGGTGACCATGGGTCCGTCCTCGGCTTTCTCGCGGATAACCTACCATCCGTCATCGCCGGTGACGGCCTTGCGCCGCCTGCTGGGCAATGTCGCCGTGACCTATGACTCGGGGACCGATCCCGAGACGGCGGCGGAGGCCGCACGCGACGCCGATGTCGCCATCGTCTTCGCCGACCAGTGGTGCACCGAGGCTGAGGACCTGCCGACCCTCTCCCTGCCCGGCGACCAGGACGCCCTCATCGTCGCCGTGGCCAAGGCCAATCCGAAGACGGTGGTGGTGCTGGAAACCGGGACCCCGGTCCTGACCCCCTGGCTGGGCGAGGTCGCCGCCCTGCTGCAGGCCTGGTATCCCGGCGTGCGCGGCGGCGAGGCCATCGCCCACATCCTGGCTGGCGCGGTGAACCCGTCGGGCCGCCTGCCGATCAGCTTCCCGCGCTCGACCGACGACCTGGTCCGGCCGCAGATCCCCGGCATGATCTTCGGCCCGCCGGTGGAGGGAAAAACCATCCCCACCTCTTTCCCCGGCGTGCAGCAGCACAAGGGCCGGTTCTCGGTGGAACATCCCGAGGGCGCCGACGTCGGCTACCGCTGGTTCGCCCGGGCCGGCAAGCCGACGGCGTTCCCGTTCGGCTTCGGCCTCTCCTATACGGCTTTCGGCTATTCGGGCCTCTCGGTCGAGGGCGGCGAGACCCTGACGGTGAGCTTCGAGGTCACCAATACAGGCGACCGCGCCGGGATCGACACGCCGCAGGTCTATGCGACCGTGGCCGGTGGCCCGCGGTTGATCGGCTGGGTCCGCGTGGCGCTTGAGCCCGGCGAGACGCGGCGGGTGACGGTGGTCGCCGATCCGCGCTTCCTGGCCAGCTACGAGACCAGCCTGCCGGGCTGGCGGATCGCGGCGGGCCCGATCGGGGTCGAGATCGCCACCTCGGCCGAGACGCCCATACTGCGCGGCGAGGCCATACTGGCGGCGCGGACGCTGAAGCCCTGACCGCCTACTTCGGATACGCCACCGGATAAGGGCCGTTCAGCGTCTTGTACCGATCCCGCAGTTCGGTCTGGCGCGAGGTCATCGGCTGGCTCCGGCCCTTGATGAATACCGCGCTCGCCTGGGACAGCGGCTCGAAGGGGTCGCCGGTCCAGATCACCAGGTCGGCGTCCTTGCCGGGCTCGATGGAGCCGATGGTGTCCGACACCCCGAAGATCTTCGCCGGATTGAGGGTCACCGCCGCCAGGGCCGCCGAATAGGGCATGCCATAGGCCACGGCGTTGCCCGCGTTGTAACGCATCTCGCGAACCCGGTGAGCGCCGCCGGTCCCTTCGATGGCCACCGTGACGCCGGCGGCCTGCAGCCGGGCGGCGTTCTCCAGGGTGGCGGCCAGCAGCTCGAAGCTGTCGGGTCGATCAGTCAGCGGGTCGACCAGCACCGGAACCCCGGCCGCGGCGATCTCAGCTGCGGCCTTCCAGCCCTCCTCGGCGCCGTTGAGGATCAGCTTGACGCCTTCCTCGCGGGCGAACCGCAGCACGGCGCGGATGTCGGCCAGCTTGTGGACCGAGGCGATGATCGGCATGCGGCCCTGGACGACGGGAATCAGGGCCTCCAGGTCGGCCTTGGACAGGGCCAGGTCGCGGACGCCGGCCCGGTCGTAGGCGGCCTTGTCGCGCATGTAGTCGCGCACATCGCGGAAGGCGGCCTTCAGCGCCACGATCTCGGCCCCGCGCGCGCCGCCGGCCACATTGGCCCCGCCGTCGCCAAACGGCACCACCATTCCCACCTTCGGCTTGACCAGGATGTCGGGTCCCTCGGCCAGGTGGATCACCGCAGCCTGGCCGGAGAACAGCGCGTGGGACTTGGAGCCGCCGTCGCCGCCAGCGGTGTACTGATCGGCCTCGCCGCCGTCGTCGGCGTGTTCGCCGCCGCCGCCGCCGCGCGCCGGGATCGGCATGACGATGGCCCGCGTGATGCCCGCGAGCCGCGCGACCGGGATCAGGGTAGATTCCGGATTGAGCGCGTACTGGACGTCGAACGAGGCCCCGATGTCGGGATTGTCGACGGTCAGGTCGTCGCCCAGCGAGCGGACCTCGACGGCGCCCAGCAGGGTGTTGGCGGCCACCAGGCCGGGTGTCACCGTGGCGCCTTTCGCGTCGATGATCGGAACGCCCGACGCAATGGACAGCGCCCGATCCGCGCCGGCCACGGCGGTGATCTTGCCGTTCACGACCAGGATAGTCCCGCTGGCGATCTCACCCGCCGGACCGGCGGTGAGGATCCGGGCGTTGGTGATCGCCAGGTTCTGGGCCAGGCCCGGCGTGGCGAAGGCGGCGAGGGTCAGGGCCGCGAGGCTGATGGATAGGGTACGCATCAGCGGTTGGCTCCCTGGCCGAGTTCGAAGTCGGACTTGGCCTGAAAGCGCGGATCCTTGCGGTCGTAGGCAACGCCGCCGTCCAGATAGACCCGCTCGGCGCGGGCGTAGATCGAGAAGGGGTTCTTGTCCCACAGCACCACGTCGGCCCGCTTGCCGGGCTCCAGGGCGCCGGTGTCCTTGAGGCCGAGCGCCTTGGCCGGATTGGAGGTGATCCACTTCATCGCCTCGGCCTCGCTGATCGTGAGGCCTCCGGCGCGGCCGGCGGCGAGCGCCTCAGCGGCTTCCTGGTTCAGGCGCTGGATGACGTCGGGGTCGTCGGACTTGATGATCGCGCAGCCGCCGGCGGCGTGGACCAGGGCCGCATTGGCCTCGATGCCGTCCCAGGCCTCCAGCTTCGAACCCCACCAGTTGGCCCAGGTGGCCGTGCAGATGTCGTTCTTGGCCAGGATGTCGGCGATCTTGTAGGCCTCCGAGGCGTGGTGGAAGGCGGTGATCTTGTAGCCGAACTCGTGGGCGACCCCGATCATCTGGACCATCTCGTCGGCCCGGTAGCAGTGGTTCTCCACCAGGATCTCGCCCTTCAGCACGCCCACCAGGGTCTCGAGCTGCAGATCGCGCTTGGGGGCGTCGGCCTTTTCCCCGCGCTCGGCCTTGACGCGGTAGTCGTCCCACTTGCGGGCGTAGTCGGCGGCGTTGATCCAGGCGGTGCGGTAGCCGGCCACATTGCCCATCCGTGTCGACGGCGCGCGGGTGCGGCCGCCATAGACCCGCTTGGGGTTCTCGCCGCAGGCCATCTTCAGGCCGTAGGGCGCGCCGGGATATTTCATGTCCTGGACCGTGCGGGCGGGCACGTTGCGCAGGGTGACGGAGCGGCCGCCGATCAGGTTGCCGGAGCCCGGCAGCACCAGGATCGTGGTCACGCCCCCGGCGCGGGCCAGGTTGAAGCCCGGGTCCTGCGGCCAGACCGAGTGCTCGGCCCAGACCCCGGCGGTGTTGGGATCAGTCAGTTCGTTGCCGTCCGAGTGGGCCGGAACCGACGGGGAGGGGTAGACCCCCAGGTGGGAGTGGGTGTCGATCAGGCCCGGCGTCACATACTTGCCCCGCGCGTCGACGACCTCATAGCCGGAGGGGGCGGGCAGGCCTGCGCCGACCGCCTCGATCTTGCCGTCGCGGATCAGCACCGTGCCGCCCTCGATCAGGCCGCCGGCGCCGGTGAAGACGCTGGCGCCAACCAGGGCGGTCGGGCGCGAGGGCAGAGCGCGGTAGGTGGAGACGTAGGGGTCGCCGTTGTTGGCGGCGTCCAGGCCTTTCGGCAGGGGCTTGGCCTTGGCGCTCTCCCCGGCGGGCTTCTTGGCCGATGTCGCGCCCGTGGCGCACCCGCCCACGGCCGTGGCAGCGATCAGCGCGACCGCCGTCCAAACTCGTCTCATCCCGGATATCCCCACAGTCTATTACCGGCGATAAGACACCACGATGCTTGCCGGAAACAAGCCGATCCGGAGGATTATTTTGCGCAATTTTGAAGCTACCGAGGCACGGGCGCGCGCCAGCGGCGCCGTAAGGGTCAGCATGGTCCGCAGCACTCATCTGCCACGCGCCCTTTCGCCGCTTGCCATTTTTCAAACGAGCGTTAGTCAGCTTGCGCCATGTCCGACGATCTGACCGAAGAGCAGGCCGCCGTCGTTCCCGACGGCTATGTGATCAATCTCTGGCAGCGCGGGTTCGGCCGCACGGTCGGTCCATTCTATTCCAAGCGCGACGAGGCCGCGAATGGCGAGACCATGGCCTTCCGCGTCGAGGAACATCACGCCAACGGCATGAACAACTGCCATGGCGGCATGCTGATGAGCTTCGCCGATATGGCCTGGGGCCGGGTGATCTCCAACCAGCGGGAGATCGGCTGGGTGACGGTGCGGCTGACCACCGACTTCCTCTCCGGCGCCCACATGGGCGACTGGGTGGAGGGGACCAGCGACATCATCGCCGAGCAGGACGACGTTTTCACCGTCCGCGGCCGGATCTGGTGCGGCGAACGCACCCTGATCACCGGTACGGGCGTCTACAAGGGGATCCGCTCCATCGTGCGCAAGCCGGGCGAGCGGGAAGTGCGAGGGGTGGCGTAGATGGCTCTGGATCCGGCGATCAAGGAGGGCGCGCCCGTCGGCTACGACGACCGCCCGATACATTCCGAGCCCGGCGCCCTGCCGCCCGAGGTCCAGGCGCCGCTGGCGCCGTTCCGCGGCCAGGAGCCCGACGCGCCCAAGTGGTTCCAGGACGCCATCGCCCTGGAACCGGAACGGATGTTCGTGGAGTCGCTGGGGACGAAGATCGAGCTCTTGACCTGGGGCGAGGTCGGCAAGCCCGGCCTGCTGCTGGCGCACGGCAATTCGGCCCACGCCGAATGGTGGAGCTTCATCGCCCCGCTGCTGGCGACCGAATACCGGGTAGCATCGATGTCGCTAGCCGGCATGGGTGCGTCGGACTGGCGCGACAGCTACGCCTTCGACGATTTCGCCGAGGACGCGGAGGCCTGCGCCCGCGCCGCCGGCCTGTACAAGGGCGGTCGCAAGCCGGTCTATGTCGGCCACTCGTTCGGCGGCTCGCAGGTGTTCTTCGCCGCGGCCAAGCATCCCGAACGCATGCACGCGGCGATCCTGGTCGACGTCGGCTTCGGCGGTCCGCCGCCGGACTCGCCGGAGGGCAAGCGGATGCTGGAGGCGCAGCGCCAGCAGATTCGCAACATCCCCACCGCCGACCGCGCCAGCCGGGTCTATCCGACCATCGAGGCCGCGCTCGCGCGTTTCCGCTTCATGCCGCCTCAGGTGGCCGGCAACCTGTTCGTGGCCGACTTCATCGCGCGGCGATCGCTGAAGCGCGCGCCGCTTGAGGACGGATCGGGCGAGGGCTGGACCTGGCGGTTCGACCCGAACATGTGGAACAAGCTCGACCGCAGCGGGATGATGGGCATGACGTCCGAGGGCAAGCCGAAGGTGGTGGTCCCCATGGCCCACATCTACGGCGAACGCTCAGTGGTGATGAGCCGCCGCGCGGAGGCCCAGCCCAGCCCGCTGCCGGACGACATCGTCGAGATCGCCATCCCCGATTCGGCCCACCACATCATGGTCGACCAACCGCTGGCCTTGGTGGCCGCCCTGCGCGCAATGCTCGCGGTGTGGCCGGCTTGAGCCCGACGGCCGGTTCGTGTAGTCCCGGCCTCAACTGGTTTTACTTCGAGAAGAGAGACGGCCCCGCCATGGCTTCCGACCATCACCGCGGCGACATGGATATCCAGGAACAGACCTCGACCTACCATGTCTTCGTCAGCATGGCGAAGTGGGGCTCGCTCGCGCTTGCCGCCCTGCTCATCACCATCACCCTGTGGTTCTGCACCGACACAGGCTTCGTCGCCAGCTTCGCGGTCGGCCTGATCGTCAGCGTCGGCGGCTTCCTGGTGATGCGCGAGCACGGCTCGCCCGAGCACTAGGCGGTAGTGACGATTTAGGATTCCCTGACTGGCGCTGTTCTGATTCAACGCTTCTCTTTGGAGGGTGTGTTGGAAGGCGAGGTTCTTCGGGACGATCAGTGGGCGCGGATCGAGCCGTTCGTGCCGGGCGGTCGCA
>NZ_JAUYNW010000129.1 GCF_030698145.1 Phenylobacterium sp.
ATGCGCAAGTCGGGCTGATCACCGGCCTGGTTGGCGGGTTCTCGGCCGGTCTCGGCACACTGCTGGGGGGCTTCCTCACCGACCGTTTGGCCAGGCGTTCGCCGGCCTGGTACGCGATCACCCCGGCCATCGGCCTGACCATCGCCGCGCCGATCTATATCGCCGCCTATATGGCGCCCACCTGGCAGACCGCGGCGCTGATCCTGCTGATCCCCGGCATCTTCCACTACACCTACCTCGGCCCCACCTTCGGGGTGGTGCAGAACATGGTCGACACCCGCCGGCGCGCCACGGCCACGGCCCTGCTGTTCTTCTTCCTCAACTTGATCGCGCTGGGCGGCGGCCCGGTGTTCACCGGCTTCATCATCGACCGGTTCGCGGCCTTCCACTTCGCGGTGCCGCAGGCGAGCGGCGTCCTGGCCAGCATCGGCTCGCTGTTCGGCGGGAGCGCGGCGGACTTCCAGTCCGTCTGCCCCGGCGGCTCGGCGCCGGTGGGGTCGGGGGCCGACGTCGTGGCCCAGTGCCAGGGGGCGCTGGTCTCCGGCACGCGGGAGGGGATCATCGTCACCCTGCTCTTCTATGTCTGGGCCGGGTTCCACTACCTGCTGGGCGCCATCGGCCTGACCAAGGCGCTCGCCAAGGCCCGGGCCGACCGGGGCGAGGCGGACTAACCGCCCCACTGGCGTTGCGATCTCCGGCGCGCGGGGCTAATCACGCCGCGTAAGGAGCCCCGCCATGATCCCCCGTTACGCCCGCCCTGAGGCCGCCCAGATCTGGGACGCCCAGACCCGCTTCACGATCATGTTCGAGATCGAGGCTCACGCCGCCGACAAGATGGCGCAGCTGGGGGTGATCCCCAAGGAAGCCGCGGCGACCATCTGGGAGAAGGGGCGCGGGGTGGTCTTCGACGTCGAGCGCATCGACGCCATCGAGCGCGAGGTGAAGCACGACGTCATCGCCTTCCTCACCCACGTGACCGAGCTGGTGGGCCCCGAGGCGCGCTTCCTGCACCAGGGGATGACCAGTTCCGACGTCAATGACACGGCGCTGGCCGTCCAGCTTTCGCGGGCCACCGATCTCCTGATCGAGGACGTCGACCTGGTGCTGGCGGCGCTGAAGAAGCGCGCCTTCGAGCACCGCCTGACCCCCACGGTCGGCCGCAGCCACGGCATCCACGCCGAGCCCACCACCTTCGGCCTCAAGCTCGCCGGCCACTATGCCGAGTTCGTGCGGGCCAAAGAGCGCCTGGCGATGGCCAAGTTCGAGATCGCCACCTGCGCCATCTCCGGCGCGGTCGGCACCTTCGCCAATGTCGCCCCCGAGGTTGAGGCCTACGTCGCCGAGAAGATGGGCCTGGCCGTGGAGCCGGTCTCGACGCAAGTGATCCCCCGCGACCGCCACGCCGCCTATTTCGCCACGCTGGGCGTCGTGGCCTCGAGCATCGAGCGCCTGGCCGTCGAGATCCGCCACCTGCAGCGCACGGAAGTCCTTGAAGCCGAAGAGTTCTTCGACGTCGGCCAGAAGGGCAGCTCCGCAATGCCCCACAAGCGGAATCCCATTCTCACCGAGAACCTGACCGGCCTGGCCCGTTTGGTCCGTTCGGCCGTGGTGCCGGCCATGGAGAACGTGGCGCTGTGGCACGAGCGCGACATCAGCCACTCGTCGGTCGAGCGCGCCATCGCCCCGGACACCACCATCCACCTGGACTTCGCCCTGCGCCGCCTGGCCGGCGTGGTCGACCGCCTGCTGATCTACCCGGAAAATATGCTGAGGAATTTGGACAAGCTGGGCGGCCTGGTCCATTCCCAGCGCGTGCTGCTGGCGCTCACCCAGAAGGGCGTCGCCCGCGAGGTCGCCTACGCCGCGGTCCAGCGCAACGCCATGAAGGTCTGGCGCGGCGAGGGCAAGTTCCTCGACTTCCTGCTGGCCGACAGCGACGTGACCCTGACGAAGGCCGAGCTCGAGGAGCTGTTCGACCTCGGCTATCACTTCAAGGCGGTGGACGCCGTTTTCGCCCGCGTGTTCGGCGTCGAGGCCATGGCCAAGGCCGCGGAATAGGCCCCAGATAGGCCCAGCCTGAACCTCGCCGCTCCCCAGGCGTTAAAGTGGTCCAGTTTGGAGACCGACCATGAAGCGCCTGATCCTGTTCGCCGCCGCCGCGGCCCTGCTGACAGCTCCAGCCGCCTTGGCCGATCCGGGCCAGGGCAAGGGCCATGGCAAGGACAAGCACTACAATTCGGGCCCGCCCGGCCTCTCCGACAAGCCCTACGGCATGCCCCCCGGCCAGGCCAAAAAGATGTGGCGCAGGGGCGAACGCATGCCGCGCGCCTACTATGTCGAGACCCGCTACGTGATCGTCCAGCCCCAGCGCTACCGGCTGGCGCCCCCGCCCCCCGGCTATCGCTGGGTGCTCGTGGAGGACGACGCCTACCTCGTGCGGTCCACCAATGGCCTGGTCGCCCAGGTGGTCGCCGACGTGGTGGTCAGCCTCCTTCGCTAAGGCCGCCAGCCTGGAGACGATAACAGGGTTCCTATTGCAATCGGCGCCGATCGGCGCTCCCGTGCTCCAACCACATGGGAGGCTGACATGAAGTCCCTGCTTGTTGGATTGCTCTGTTCAATTGGTCTCGCCACCGCCACGACCGCCGCGGCGGCCGACGCACGACTCGCCGCGCCCATCGGTCAGTTCATCGACAGCTTCAACAAGGGCGACCTGAAGGCGGCCGTGGCCACCCATATGGGCGACGTGGCCATTGTCGACGAGGTGGCGCCCTTTGTCTGGCGCGGCCCGGGCGCCGTCGAGGCCTGGGCCGGCGACCTGGCCAAGGACGCCACGGCCAAGGGCCTGACGGACCAGTCGGTGGCCCTCAGTCCCGCCACCCGTGAGCTGGTTTCGGGCGACCGGGCCTATGTGATCGTGCCGGCGGTCTACAGCTTCAAGGATCACGGCAAGCCCATGCGCGAGGCCGCCCAGATGACCTTCTCGCTGCGGAAGGACGCCGCCGGCGCCTGGAAGATCAACGCCTGGACCTGGACCGGCCCCGATCCGTCGCCGGCCAACTAGGGCGGCTCAGCTCTTCGGCTTGAGGTCCGGCCGCGAGGCCAGGAACGCCGCCCGCTCGGCCGGCGTCAGCACCTTGGCGCGCTTCTGCCGCGACACCTTCGGCGTCGGCGCGGCATAGGTCCCCGTGGGCGGCGAGCCGCCCTTGAGATCGGAGAACCGCTTGGGCGGAGGTTTCATCGGTGTCTCCCGCGACCCGCGCGCCTGCGGGTCGCCCCTTCATCGCAGATTCCGACGCCGCGCGCGCCACCCTTCCATTCCCTGACGTCACGATCCGAACATCGCCCTGGGGGAGGATCTAGTGGGCTTTCTTGCGCGGCCAGAAGTGGATCACCGCCACGATCGGCGCCCCGACCAGCAGGCCGACCACCGCCGAGCCCGCGGCCATGGCGGCCCAGCCGGTCACAGCCCCGATCCCGGGAGCCGCCGAGGCCCAGTGCGACACGCCCTCGACCAGGTGCGGCACGGTCTCCAGGTGGAAATGCTCCAGGCCGTGGACGATGATCCCGCCGCCGACCCACAGCATGGCCGCGGTGCCCACCACCGTCAGCAGCTCCATGACCTTGGGCATCCCGTGGACCAGGCCCCGGCCGAGGCCCGCCATCAGCCGGCTCCGGCGTTCGGCAAGGTGCAGGCCGATATCGTCCATCTTCACGATCAGCCCGACCACGCCATAGACCCCGATGGTGATCGCCAGGCCCACCAGGGCCAGGGCGCCGGCCTGGACCGCCAGCGGCCGGTCGGCGACGTCGGCGAGCGCGATAGCCATGATCTCGCCCGACAGGATCAGGTCGGTGCGGATGGCGCCGGCCACCTTCTCCTTCTCAAGGTCGGCGGAGCTCAGCGCCAGTTCCTCGGGCTCGTCGACCGGGTCGTGGTGGGTGAAGGCCTCGATGATCTTCTCGGTCGCCTCGAAGCAGAGATAGGCCCCGCCCATCATCAGCAGCGGCGTCACCCCCCAGGGCGCGAAGGCGCTCAGCAGCAGGGCGCCCGGCAGCAGGAAGAAGAACTTGTTGCGCAGCGACCCCATGGCGATCTTGAAGACGATCGGCAGTTCCCGGTCGGGGGTGAAGCCCATGGCGTAGCCGGGCGTCACCGCGGCGTCGTCGACCACCACCCCCACCGCCTTCGATCCGGCCTTGCCGGCGGCGGCCGACATGTCGTCGATCGAGGCCGCGGCGATCTTGGCGATCCCCGCGACGTCGTCCAGCAGCGCGACAAGACCGGACGCCATCAGGAACCTCTACGGATAGGGATGACCTCGGCGGTCTCCAGGATCACATGCGGCACGAACCGTGAGCGGTCGCGGGTCACCCGGCCGCGGTCCTCGCGGATTCCCATGCCGGCCGGCTCGTCGCCGATCACCCAGGACCCGACCACCGCATAGTTGGCGCCGAACTTCGGCGGCGGACAGAGCGCCTGGCGGATCCAGCCCTCGGCGCCGTAGCCCTGGTCCAGCACGCTGGCGCGGCGGCCCTTGTCGTAGAGCTCAAGATTCGCGCCCTCGCGGGAGAACAGCGGCTTGCGCACATAGGACCGGCCCAGGCCGTCGGCGCGCGGGTCGTCGTCGAACCAGGCCTCCAGCAGGTTGGGATGTCCGGCGTGCCGCTCCCACAGCAGGGGCAGCAGGCCCTTGTTCGACAGCACCGCCTTCCAGGCCGGCTCGATGAACTGGGTCCGGCTGGCGGCGATCTTGTCGCCATAGGTGTCGCGGAACATCTGCTCCCACGGATAGAGCTTGAAGATCGCCCCGATCAGGAAGTTCTCGGCGTCCACGAACCGCCCGTCGGCGTCGAGCCCGATCTTGTCCAGGGCCACGAACTTGGGCGTCAGCCCCGCCTGGCCGGCCACGTCCTCCAGGAACCGCACGGTCTGGCGGTCCTCGACGAAGTCGGCCTCGCTGGCGAAATGCACGAAGCCGCCCTGCGGGAAGATCGCCTTGAACCGGTCGCGCAGCGCCTCGTAGAGGCTGTTGAACTGATCGGTCGGCGCCGGCAGCGCCCCGTCGGCGATCCGGTCCTCCAGCCACAGCCATTGGAAGACCGCGGCCTCATAGATGCTGGTCGGGGTGTCGGCGTTGTACTCGTAGAGCTTGGGCGGGCCTGACCCGTCATAGAAGAAGTCGAACCGGCCGTAGAGCGAGGGCTCCTTGGCCTTCCAGGACGCGGCGACCAGGGCCTGGGCGGCCTCCGGGATCGCCAGCCGGGTCATCAGGGCCGGGCTCTCCACCACCTCGGCGACCAGCTCCAGGCAGAGCCTGTGCAGCTCCGCCGTCGCGGCCTCGATGTGGTCCTCCACCTGGTTGAGCGTGAAGGCGTAATAGGCCCGCTCGTCCCAGTACCGACGACCGTCGGCATGGTGCCAGGTGAACCCGACCGCCTCGGCCTTGGCCTTCCAGTCGCGGCGGGGCGATAGCGCTATGCGGCGCATGGGTTAGCTGTCGGACTCACCCCGGCGCACCGGGACCTTGTCTTCGATCTGCAGGCGCGGAGCCTCAAGCGCCAGCGAAGGCGCCGTGGCCTGCAACCTCGCCAGCACGTCGTCGGCGCCCACGTGGCCGGGCAGGATGCCGGCGGCCTGCAGCTTGGCGTCGAGGTCGGCGCCGGTGCGGCGGTCCTCCAGTTCGCCTTGCGCGCGGAACTGCTCCTCGCGCACCGCCTGGCGTTCCTTGATCCGCTTGAGGCTGTCGGCCGCCGAGCCCAGGGTCGAGCCCGTGGCGCCGGCGCGGGAAACCACCGCCGACTGCGCCCGCTGGACGCTCTCATTGACCTTCACCACCTCGATCTCGCGGCGCAGGGCCTCGATCTTGGTGTCGGTCTGGGCCACGATCTGGCGCAGCCGGTCCTCGGCGGTGCGCAGCTCGGCGGTCTGGGTCGCCTTCTGCAGCGAGTCGCGCTCCAGGTCGGCGATCCGGGTGGCCACCTCGCGGGCCAGCGCCTCGTCGCCCTTGGCCAGCGCCGCTCGGGCCGAGGATTCGTACTTGCGGGCCTGTTCGGCGAACGACTTGGCCTCGTTCTCCAGCATCCGGCGGCGCGCCACCAGGGCGGCCATCTCGTCGCGCGCCTTGCCCTGGGCCATGTCCGCGTCGCGGATCTCCTGGTCCAGGATCTTCAGGGCGTTGGCGTCCACCAGGGTTTGGGCGCCTTCGTGGGCGGTGCCCCGCAGCAGGGCGGAGAGCTTGCTCCAGATCGACATGTTCTCTCTCCGGCTTAGGCGGCGACGCCGCTGAGGTTTTCGAACGACTCGCGCAGGTCGCCCGCCGCGTCGATGGCGTTACCCGCCAGGGTCCGCAGCTCGATCAGCACGGTCTGCAGCGAGGTCTTGGCGGCGATCTCGCCGAACAGTTCGTAATAGTCGCGGTGGTCGACGGTGCTGATCCCGAAGTTCGACAGGGGCACGATCTTCTGGGCCTTCAACAGGAAGACGTTGAACGCCGCCTGGTCCTTCTGCTCGTCCACCGGCCAGAGGATCACCGAGACCACCATCTGCAGCGGCCCGACACTGACATAGACCGGCAGGTCGCCGTATTCGTGCATGGTGACCAGCAGGACCGGCTC
>NZ_JAUYNW010000023.1 GCF_030698145.1 Phenylobacterium sp.
TCCAGCGCTTGGTCCAGGCCGGAAAGCCCACAAAGCTCGCCCTCACCGCCTGCATGCGACGGCTCCTCGTCACCCTCAACGCCATGATCCGCGACAACACAGACTGGAGACATGCGCCAGCCTAACTACGGTTGCTCCCCCAGAAGGGCAGGATCTATGAGGGTTTCACTCGGCGTGGACGTCCACGCCCATGGCGTTCAGCAATCGGTATTGCTGATCCACCGTAACCTTCATCCCATCCCGGCTGGCCAGTTCCAGCAGGTTGAGCCCGCTCACCTCGGCGCCGCGCAGGTCGGCGCGGGCGAGCTTGGCGCCGGCGGTCAGCGCCTGGAAGAGATCGCATTCGCGCAGGTCGGCGCCTTCCAGGTCGGCGTCCATCAGCACAGCTTCGCGGAAGCTGGTCCGATTTAGATCGCAGCCGGGCAGCCGCACCTCGGTGAGGTCGGCCAGTTCCAGGTTGCAGCCCTTCAGCGCCGCCGAGGCCCTGACCACATTGCGCCCGAAGGCCCGATGGAAATCGGCCTTCATGAACACCGCGCCGCGCAGATTGCAGGTCTCCATATCGATCCCGTAGAGCGCCGAACGTTCGATCCTGGCGAAGGAGAGGTCGCAGCGGGCGAACCGCGCCTCTTCCAGCCGGGAGAAGGCGAACTGCACGCCCACATGGCCCTCGGCCATGACGCAGTCCTCGAACACCGCCTCGCGCAGGTCGGCGTGGGCGAAGCGGCAACGGACCAGGCGGCAGCCCTTGAAGCACGCGCCCTGCAGGCAGACGCCCTGGAACTGCACCTCGGCGAAGGCGCAGTCCTCGAACACCGCGTCGGTGAGATCGGCGTCGGTGAAGTCGTGGGCGGAGAGGTCAAGCCCCACCAACCGCGCCCCGGCTTCGATCTCCACCATGTGCCGCCCTCCGCTCGTTCCGCCGACTATCGGCGACGCCTGCGTCGCAAGCGGTCGTAGCGCCGCCTACTCCGCCGGCGCCACCGGCACCTGGATCTCGCCGCCGGCCTCGCGGAACTTGGCGCTCATCTCCGCCATGCCGGCCTCCGCCACGTCGTTCTGCCTGGCCGCGCTCTCGCGGATCTCCTGGCTGATCTTCATGGAGCAGAACTTGGGGCCGCACATGGAGCAGAAGTGGGCGGTCTTGAACGCCTCCTTCGGCAGGCTCTCGTCGTGGTACTCGCGCGCCGTTTCGGGATCGAGCCCCAGGTTGAACTGGTCCTCCCAGCGGAACTCGAAGCGCGCGCGGCTCAGCGCGTCGTCCCAAGCCCTGGCGGTGGGGTGGCCCTTGGCCAGGTCGGCGGCGTGAGCGGCGATCTTGTAGGCGATCACCCCCTGCTTCACGTCCTCGCGGTCGGGTAGGCCCAGATGCTCCTTGGGCGTCACGTAGCAGAGCATTGCGGTGCCGAACCAGCCGATCATGGCGGCGCCGATGGCGCTGGTGATGTGGTCG
Source organism: Phenylobacterium sp. (assembly GCF_030698145.1). Lineage (GTDB taxonomy): Bacteria > Pseudomonadota > Alphaproteobacteria > Caulobacterales > Caulobacteraceae > Phenylobacterium. The sequence goes on from NZ_JAUYNW010000023.1 coordinate 1,454, forward strand.
TAGCCGGGGGCCACGTCGGTGGTCAGCGGACCCAAGGTGTAGAAGGGCGCCTCCCCGCAGACGGCCAGCTGCTTGTCCATATTGGCCTTGATCTTGTGCATCGGCACGTGGCCGGGCCCCTCGATCATCACCTGGACGCCGTGCTTCCAGGCGATGGGCGTCAGCTCGCCCAGGGTCTCCAGCTCGGCGAACTGGGCCGCGTCATTGGCGTCGGCGATGCAGCCCGGCCGCAGGCCGTCGCCCAGGCTGAACGACACGTCGTAGGCACGCATGATTTCGCAGATGTCCTCGAAGTGCTCGTAGAGGAAGTTCTCCTTGTGGTGGGCCAGGCACCACTTGGCCATGATCGAGCCGCCCCGCGAGACGATGCCGGTCACCCGCTTGGCGGTCAGCGGCACATAGGCCAGCCGCACCCCGGCATGGATGGTGAAGTAGTCCACCCCCTGCTCGGCCTGCTCGATCAGTGTGTCGCGGAACACCTCCCAGTTCAGGTCCTCGGCGACGCCGTTGACCTTCTCCAGGGCCTGGTAGATCGGCACCGTGCCGATCGGCACGGGCGAGTTGCGGATGATCCAGTCGCGGATGTTGTGGATGTTGCGGCCGGTGGAGAGGTCCATGACGGTGTCGCCGCCCCAGCGAATGGCCCAGACCATCTTGTCCACCTCGTCGGCCACGGTGGAGAGCACCGCGGAGTTGCCGATATTGGCGTTGATCTTGACCAGGAAGTTGCGGCCGATGGCCATCGGCTCCAGCTCGGTGTGGTTGATATTGGCGGGGATGATCGCCCGGCCCCGGGCCACCTCGTCGCGCACGAACTCCGGGGTCACGAAGTCGGGGATGGAGGCGCCGAAATCCTCGCCGTCGCGGATGAAGGGATCGCTTTCCTTGCGGCGCAGGTTTTCGCGGATGGCGACGTATTCCATCTCCGGCGTGATGATCCCGCGCCGGGCGTATTCGAGCTGGGTGACGGCCACGTCGCCCTTGGCGCGGTAGACCCGGCGCGGCGCGGTGAACTGCGGCGCCAGGTGCTCGCCCTTGGCGAAGCCGTTGTCCTCCGGCTTCACCTCGCGTGGGTTCTCGACGATCTCGATGTCGCCGCGCGACACCACCCAGGGCTCGCGGGTGCGCTCCAGGCCCTTGTCGATGTCGATCTTGGCGGTCGGGTCGGTATAGGGGCCCGACGGGTCATAGAGGGTCAGGGCCGGCTCGTTGGCCGAGGGATGCACCGCCACCTCGCGGAACGGCACGCGGATGTCGGGCCACAGGACGCCGGCCTGGTAGACCTTGCGCGAGCCGGGGCGCTCGCCGGTGGGGATGGCGTCTTTGATGGGCGTCTGGATGTTCACCGGCAAGGCTCCGCTTTGAGGGCCAGCGACGACGGACTCCGGACGTACAAGTCCGTTCCCTTCGCCGGCATGACCCGGATCAGGTTCTACGGGTCGCGGGCTCGCCCGCCTCTCAGCCGCCCATGCGCGGCCCCCCGAGGACGCCGCGACCATAGGCGCGATCGGACCGTTCGAAAAGGCCGCGATCTCGCCGCAAAACCGGTTCAGCTTGCGCGCCTAGGAGATCGCCCATGAAAGCCGCCCTTATCGTTTTCGCCGCGGCCAGCCTGGCCGCCACCTCGGTTCCGGCCCAGCCCACGGCGCCCCCGGCGCCCGGCGCCTCACGCGACTGCTTCCGGATGAGCCAGCTTCGCGGCCATAAGCGCGTCGACGCCAAGACCCTGCATATCGAGGCCGGGAACCGCGCGGTCTATCGCTGGGAGATGAGCGGATCCTGCCTGGCCGGCGCCTCGTCCAACGACCCGCTGGTGATGAGCCCCGCCGGCGGCTCGGACCTGATCTGCAGGCCTATCGACCTGGACCTGAAGGTCATGAGCGGTGTGATGCTCAGCCCCTGCATCATCAAGAGCTTCACCCGGCTGACCCCGGCCGAGGTCGCAGCCCTGCCGCCGAGGCTGAAGCCCTAGCCGGGGGTCGCATCGCGCCCGGCGCGTATGCTAGGGAGCCCGCCTTGAGCAAATCCGATCTGATTGGATCGGATTTGCTCAAGCTTCTTTGAATTTAGACCATTTTCTTCGCCGAACCGGCGTCCACTTCGGCGGAAAATGGTCTAGGAGCCTCCCATGCATCTCGCCCGCTTCCCCCGCGCCCGCTTCGCCCATCTGCCGACGCCGCTGGAGCGATTGACGCGACTTGGGGTCGAACTGAAAGTCGACCTGTGGGTCAAACGCGACGACTGCACCGGCCTGGCCGGCGGCGGCAATAAAACCCGCAAGCTGGAGTTCCTGCTGGGCGAAGCGCTGGACCAGGGCGCCGACACCCTGGTGACCCAGGGCGCGGTGCAGTCCAACCACGTGCGCCAGACCGCCGCCGCCGCAGCCCGCTACGGCCTAGCCTGCGAGGTCATCCTGGAAGAGCGCACGGGCTCCAAGGCGGTCGACTACACCGCCTCGGGCAATGTGCTGCTGGACCGCCTGCTGGGCGCGGCGATCCGCAACGTCCCCGGCGGGGCCGACATGAACGCCGAGCTGGCCAGGACCGCCGACGACATCCGGGCTCGCGGCGGCAAGCCCTATGTGATCCTCGGCGGCGGCTCCAACGCCGTTGGCGCCCTGGGTTATGTGGACTGCGCCATCGAGCTGGTCGCCCAGGCCAATGCGCAGGGCCTGGTGATCGACCGCATCGTCACGGCCACCGGCAGCGCCGGCACCCATGCGGGCCTGGTCGCGGGCCTGGCCCTGGTCGGCGCCGACATCCCCGTCCTCGGGATCGGCGTGCGCGCGGACAGGGAGACTCAGGAGGCCAATGTCCACAAGCTGGCCATGGAGACCGCCGCCCTGCTGGGCCATCCCGAGCGCGTCACCCGCGAAATGACCGTGGCCGACTGCGACTATGTCGGGGCCGGCTACGGCCTGATCGACGACGAGGTGATCGAGGTCCTCAAGCTGGCCGCGCGCACCGACGCCCTGATCCTGGACCCGGTCTATACCGGCAAGGCGATGAAGGGGCTGATCGCGCTGGCCAGGGCCGGACGGTTCGAGGGCGAGACGGTGGTCTTCCTGCACACCGGCGGCGCCCAGGGCCTGTTCGGCTACCAGGGCGAGATGCAGGGAGCGCTTGAAGGAGAATTGGCATGAGCCTCGTCCTGGGCGTGCTCGGCGGCATGGGCCCGGCCGCCACCCTCGACTTCCTGACCAAGCTGCAGGCCCTGACCCCGGCCGAGCGCGACCAGGACCACATCCGCACCATCGTCGACATCAATCCACAGGTGCCCGACCGCAACGACCCCTTTGCCAAACCCGGTCCCGTCCTGGCCGAGATGGCCGGGGCCCTGCGCGGCGCGGGCGCCGACGTGCTGGCGATCGCCTGCAACACCGCTCACGCCCACGCCGACCTGATCTCGCATTCCTCGGGCCTCCCGCTGATCGACATGATCGGCACGGCGGCGGCGGCGGCGCGCGACACCGGCGCCCACAGAGCTGGGGTGCTGGGCACGCGGCCGGCCATCAAGCTCTATCGCGAGTACCTGGCCGCCCAGGGCATGGGCCTGGTCACCCTGCCGGCCGAGCGCCAGGAGGCCTTCATGGCCCTGCTCTACCAGATCAAGTCGGGTGACCGCTCGGCGCAGGTCGGGGCCGAGATGGCCGCCCTGGCCGCCGAACTGGTCGGCGAAGGCGCCGAGGCGGTGATCGCCGGCTGCACCGAAGTTCCGCTGGTGCTGAACGCCGCCGCCGTGCGCGCCCCGGTGATCGACGCCGCCGAGGTCCTGGCCAAGCGCTGCGTCGCCGTCTGCCTCGGCTTCGAGCCGGTCCCGGAGCTGGTTTAGAGCCGGGGCGACCCGAAGGTGTCGCAGGCGGCCGGATCGCCGCTCTGCACGCCGGTGCGGAACCAGCGCATGCGCTGTTCGCTGGTGCCGTGGGTGAAGCCGTCGGGCATGACGCGGCCCTGGGACTGGGTCTGCAGGGCGTCGTCGCCGACCGCCGCCGCGGCGCGGATGCCGTCCTCGATATCGCGGGGGTCGAGCGTCACCTGGCCGCCCGAGGCCTCCGACGCATTTGCCACCCAGACCCCGGCATAGCAGTCGGCCTGCAACTCCAGGCGCACCGCCGCGCTCCCCTCGCCGCGCGAGCCGCGCTCGACCCGGTCGGTCTGGCCGGTCAGGTGCTGGACATGATGGCCGATCTCGTGGGCGATGACATAGGCGCGCGCCGCCTCGCCCTTCGCGCCGAACCGGCTCTCCAGCTCCCGCCAGAAGCTGAGGTCCAGATAGACCTTGCGGTCGGCCGGACAATAGAAAGGCCCCATGGCCGCCTGGCCGGTTCCGCAGCCGGTGCCTGTGGCCTGGTCGTAGATCACGACCGCGGCGGGCGGCGCGTAGCTCTTGCCGCGCCGGGCGAAGATCGGGGTCCAGACGTCGGTAGTGGAGGCCTCGACCACGTCGACGAACTGGCCGGCCTCGTCGGTGGTGGTCCCGCGCGCGCCAACCTGCTCCTGCTGGGCCTGGCCGCCCGCGCCCTCGACCACCGCCATGGTGGTGGTCGGGTCGATGCCAAACACGAAATAGCCGATGGCCGCCAGGATCACCCCACCAATGCCGACGCCGCCGACCCCTACGGGCCCCAGGCCGCGGCGATCCTCGATATTGCCGCCCCGGCGGCCGCCCTGCCAACGCATCACGTCGCTCCTGAACTACTACCGGCCTCGGGAGGCACGATGTCGTCTATCAGCTCTGCTGTCAGCGCCTGTTTTGACTGGCGGCGCGCACGCGCCGGTTGGACGCCGCCAGGGTCTCGTCGGGAATCGACGGGAACGGGCCCAGGTCGGGCGTCGAGGCGGCGGCGGACTTCGCGACATGCGGCGCGGGCAGGATCGGGCGGCGGGCCTGATCGCGCAGTTCGCGCAGACGAACCTCCGTGGAGAGCCGCGCGTCGAGGGCGTTGAGCTGGTTCTCCATCGCCACGGCGCGCTGGTTCTGGAGCTGCTGCTGGGCCCACAGTTCGTTCTCACGGGCGATCCGCGCGGGATCGAGCTGCGCCGAGGCCGGAGAGGCCGCGGCCGCCAGGATCGCAAGGACGGGCAGGAGCAAGCGCATGGCCTTCAAACGCGCCCGCCTCCGTTCGGCTCCCGCAGCGGCCTAGCGCCGCGAGACGCTGAAGCGGGTCAGTTGTTCGCGGGGCGCGGCCCAGTCGGGGCTGATCGCGACCGCCTTCTGGTAGTCGTAATAGGCCGACTTCATGTCATCCAGGCCTTCATGGGCCAGGGCGCGATTGTAGTAGGCCTTGGCCGGTTCGCCGACCCCGAGCTCCAGGCCGCGATTGATGTCGGTCAGGCTGGCGGCGTAGTCGCGCTGGCCGATGAGGGTGGCGCCGCGGTTCACATAGGCCTCGCCCATATCCGGCTTGATTTTCATCGCCTTGTCGAAGTCCTTGCGCGCGGCCGGATAGGCGGCGCGACGCAGCTTCAGCACGCCGCGGTTCACATAGGTGCCGGCCCGGTCGCGGGCGTTCATGAATTCGGTTTCCAGCGCCTGGGTGCAGAGGTCCTGGAACTTCACGTCGTTCTCGCCGGCGAGGGCGGCCTTGGAGCAGGCTTCCGCCAGCCCGCCGCCGATCACCGTCACCGCGGCCTGGGCCGAGCCCGCCGCAGCCCAGCCGATGGCCGCCAGACCCGCGACCGCTAATGCCTTGAACATGGCGCTGTCTCCGAAAGGCCAAGCCCGCCCGGAGGCGCGCGGCCCGGTTGCATGGCGTCAAGAGTCTTCCCGTAACGGGGGTCTGTCAACGCGAGCTTTTCTGCACGACAGTCAGATCAAGGCTTTGTTTTCAGGCGTAATTCCCGCGTAGCCGCCGCCATCTCCCGCGCCAGGTTCTGGAGCGTGAAGGGTTTGCGCAGCAGCGGCCCGTTCCAGGCGGCGGCCAGGGCGTCCATGTCGGCGTAGCCGGTCATGATCACCACCGGCAGGCCTGGCCGCAGCCGGCGCAGGTTGTCGGCGACCTGCCCGCCGTTCTGGTCCGGCATGGCGAAGTCCACCAGGGCCGCCTGCAGGTCTGGATCGGCGACGAGCCGCGTAAGGGCCTGCGCCCCGCCGTCGGCCTCCACGACGCGGCAACCCAACTCCGACAGCATATGGGCGGCCACCGCCCGCACCTCGGCGTCGTCGTCCACCAGCAGCACCGACAGGCCGTGCAACAGGGCTACGTCGGGCTCGCCGTCCGCCGCGGCCTCGGTGTCCGCCGCCTGCGAGGTCCGCGGCAGGTAGGCCCGCAGGGTCGCGCCGCGCCCTGGCGCGGTCTCGATCTCCACCCCGCCGCCGAGCTGCTTGGCCAGGCCCAGCACCTGGGGCAGGCCCAGGCCCGACCCCTTGCCCACAGCCTTGGTGGTGAAGAAGGGCTCGAAGGCGCGGGCCACGACCTCGGGGGTCATGCCCTCGCCGGTGTCGCTCACCGTGATCGCCACATAGTCGCCGGGCGCGGGCGCCTCGCCCTGGTCCGACCTAGCCGCGACATGGGCGTTGCGGCAGGCGACGGCGACCGTCCCGCCGTTCGGCATGGCGTCGCGGGCGTTGAGCGCCAGATTGACCACCATCAGCTCCACCTGGGTCGCGTCGCCGAGCGCGGTCCACAGGTCGGACGCGATGTCGACCTGAAGCTGGCAGTTCGCGCCCAGGGTCGGACCCAGCAGGGCTGCGGCGGCCTCGACGGCCGCCCCGATGTCCATGGGCCGGGGCTCCAGGCGCTGGCGGCGCGAGAAGGCCAGGAGCTGGGCGGTCAATGTCGCACCGCGCTCGCCGGCGGCGCGGGCCTGTTCGACGAAGCGCAGGTGCTGGGGATCGGTCAGCCGCCGGGCCAACAGATCGAGATTACCCAGCACCGCCATCAGCAGGTTGTTGAAGTCGTGCGCCACCCCGCCGGTCAGACGGCCGATGGCCTCCATCTTCTGGGCCTGGGCCAGGCTCTCTGTGGCCTCGGCCAGTTCGCGGGTCCGGGCGGCCACCCGCGCTTCCAGTGAGGCGTTCAACTCCATCAACTCGGCGCGCTGGACGCCCACGGTCTGGCCGGCCTCGCCCAGGGCGCCGGCCAGGGCGTCGATCTCCTGGGTGCCGGTGGGGAACGGGGTGATGGGCGCCCCGGCCTCCCAGGCGCGCGCGGCGTCGGCCAGCTGCTCCACCGGCGCGGCGATACTGCGCGCCACATAGGTCGCCAGGGCCGCGCCCGCGCCCAGGATGATCAGCCCCATGAGCCCGCCCCAAAACAGCGAGCGGCGCGCCACCCCGGCGACCTCGGCCTTGGGGACCGCCACGATGAACGACCAGCCGTAGTCCGGCGCCCGGCTCCAGGCGGTCACGCTGCGCACGCCGTCCAGGGTGCGGGTCTCGGCGACGCCCGACGGCGCGCTGCGCAGGTGGTCGATCATCCCAGGCGAGGCCGACTTGCCGACCAGCACCGCCCCGCCGCGATTGCGCGAGACGATCACGCCCTGGGCGTCGACGATCGAGCCCACCCAGGAGGTCGGGAATTTCTGATCCACCCAGACCTGGTCGAAGGACGAGGCCGGCGTGCCGGCGTTGAGCGTGAGCTGGGTTCCGCCCGGCCCCTCCGCCGGCATGCTGAAGGCCACCACCGGCGCCTTCGACACGCTGCCCGTGAACAGGTTGGAGACCCGCATCTGGACGCCCGCCCCCGACCGCCAGGGTTCGCTGGGCGTGACGTTGAGGGTGGCGGGCAGGGGCGCTCCGGCGGCCGCCCGCGTATTGACCTTCTGCCGGCCCTCCGCGTCCATCACAACGATCGTGGTGTCCGACCCGGCCGTGGCCGCGCGGGCCTGAGCGTCGAAGGCGGCCCAATCCCCGAACCGCAGGTACGGCGACGTGCTCAGGACGTCGAGCAGCACCTTGCGCTGTCCTATCTCGCGGTCGACCACAAGGGAGAGCGCCCGGGCCGTCTCGCTCATCTGGCGCTCCAGGGACAGCTGCTGGTGGCGATAGCCGTCCCAGACCAGCACGCCGGCGGTGGCGATGGCCGGGATCAGCACCGCCAGCAGCAGCATGATCAAGCGGGAGCGCAGACCTGGGGCGGCGGGGCCGGAATATGCCGTGGAGGCCGTCACTGAGGCGCCCTCCCGGCCGCGGCTGACTTCCACTGACAATTTACGCCTCGGCGTCCGGTCAGGGGAACCCACGGCGTGGCGGCCATCCTAGCGACCGCGGAATCGACGGGTTTCACGGAGCAGGATGTAGACGCCGCTGGCGGCCACCACGCAGGCGCCGGCCAGGGTCGCGGCCCGTGGGATCTCGTCCCAGATCAGGAAGCCGATGATGCTGGCCCAGACGAGCTGGGTGTAGTCGAAGGGCGCCACCACCGCGACCGGCGCCCGGCGAAGGGCCTCGGTGAGGAAGAGCTGGCCTGTGCCGCCCAGCAGGCCGGTGCACACCAGCATGATCAGCGTGGTCGTGTCGGGAATGACCCAACCGCCGAACGGCAGGCTCGCCAGGCCCAGCAGCATGCCCGCCAGGGTGAAATAGAAGACGATGGTCGGGCCGGGCTCGGTCCGCCCGATCTCGCGCACGGCGATCATGGCGCCGGCGGCGCCGACCGCGCCGGCCAGGCCGAAGACCGTGCCCAGTGTGGCCATGTGGCTGGGATCTGGGCGGATCATGATCAGCACGCCCAGGAAGCCCACCATCACCGCCCCCCAGCGATGCACGCCCACCCGTTCCTTGAGGATCGGGACCGACAGCGCGGTCATGAACAGCGGTGCGGCGAAGGAGAGCGCGGTCGCCTCCGTCAGCGGCAGCATGGACAGCGCGGTGAAGCCGCAGACCATGCCCATCAGGCCGATCGTCGAGCGGGCCGCGTGGCCGCCGGGCCGCGCGGTCTTCAGCACTGAGAACCCGCTGGTCCGCCAGACGTAGAACAGCACCGGGATGAAGGCGAAGGCGTTGCGGAAGAAGATGATCTCGAGGACCGGCGCGCCGCGCTCCGAGCACGCCTTCACCAGCGCCCCAAGCCCTGCCATGCAGACCATGGCCGCCATCCGAAGCAGGATGCCCAGGCCGTTTCGCTGCAGAACGGCATGGGCGGGCGCTTCGGCGGGCAAGGCGATCTCCTTCCGCGGCAGGGCTTAGTCCGCGTGGCCTGGCCGCGCCATCCCTCCCGTCGCCGGCCGTCTAGGTTCCGCGCGGATAGAGGATGATCTGCGTGCAGCGGAAGGCGGCCATCAGCTTGCCGGTGGCGGCATCCTCGACCCTGGCGTCCCAGACCTGGGTTGTCCGCCCGCCATGGAGCAGCGACGCGGTGCAGACGGCCTCGCCCTCGCGCAGGGTGCCCATGAAGTTGGCCTTCACCTCGGCGGTCGTGAAGCCGTTCGCGCCCTCGGGCCAGGCCGTCGAAACCCCGTAGGCGCAGAGGATGTCGGCCACCGACAGCACGGCGCCGGCCAGCAGGTAGCCGGTGTGGGCCACCAGGTCCTGCCGCACCGCCAGCCGGCCTACGACCTTGCCCTCGGCCACCTCGGTGATCACCAACCCCAGATGGCCGGGCAGCTTGCCGACATTGGCCTGGTTCAGTTTCTCGACGCTGGTGTGGTTGGTGGTCGTGACCATGGGCGCTCCGTTCGGCCTCAAGGCTCCGCCGATTCCCCGGCATGTCGAAGCCTGCCCCGCGCGATCAGGCGCAAGCTCGACCGTGGGCCCTCGCCTGACGTGGCGTAACGCTGGTCACTCTCCACGCTCGGAACAACCGAACGGGAAGCGGTTAGACATGACGATCGACCTGATGATGGCGGCCTGGACCCTGGTCCTGGCCTTTGTGCAAGTCCTGCTCTTCGATATCGCCCGAACCAGCCAGTACGGGTTGAAGTGGAACACCAGCCCCCGCGACGGCGAGATGCCGCCGCTCAGCGCCCGCGCCGAGCGCCTGCGCCGAGCGCAGGACAACCTCTATGAGACCCTGCCGCTGTTCCTGGGCGCAGTGCTGCTAGCCCACGTGGCCGGCCGCGCCAACGAGATCACGGCGCTGGGCGCGCAGGTCTATTTCTGGGGCCGGGTGGCCTATGTGCCGCTCTACGCCTTCGGCGTGCCCCACGTCCGCTCGCTGGTCTGGCTGGTCAGCATCGCCGGCCTGATCATGGTGGCCTCGCAGATCCTGACGCCCTAGGAGACCCGCCCGCGCACGATCTTGACGCGGATGGCCTCCCCGGTCACCGCCTTGGCGTCCCAGACGGCGCCCACGGCGTTCTTCGGGATCAGGGTGCAGTAGCTCATGGGGACTCTCACGGGCCTGGCCTGTTTCAGGCACACCCGCGGCCCCCTCATGGTCCAGCGGCCGATGGAGTCCGTGCGCCGGCGGCCCTTGGCCGTATAGGTCCCGTCGCGCTTCAGCCACAGCAGGCCGGTGCGACCGTCGGGATAGGTGGAGACGACCGTGTTGCCGAAGGCGGCCTCCACAGGCGAACGCGCGCCGGACGCTGCGCTCGCCGCCGTCGGAATCGCCAGGGCGAGCAGCAGACCGAGGATCCGGGGGTTGGGCATCGCCGCCTAGAACGGCCGCCGGCCCCGGCGGTTGCCTAGTCCCCGACGAACCGGGCGACGAGGGCGGGGTCGGCGTCGTAGACCCAGCACTCGCTGAACTGGCCGTCACGAACGGCGTAGACCAGCACGCGCTCCAACTCCGCCACGGCCTCGCCCTTGTGGAAGGTTTCGCGCGCCACGATCGCCCCGCGCTCGGGGCCTGACAGCACCGCCACGATGCCGGTCAGCCGGCGGCCGGTGCGGCGGGAGAACTCGGCCAGGGTCGCGAGCGAGGCCGCCTTGCCCACATGATCGCCGGAGAGCGCGTGCGCGCCGCCGTAATGCAGGGTGAAGGTCTCGTGGTAGAGGCCGGCGATGGCCGCTAGGTCGCCCGCCCGCCAGGCCTGGGCGTAGCGTTCCACCGTGGTCCGGATCTCGGCTTCGCGGGGGTCCATGGATCGGTCTCCGGCTGTGGAGGGCGCGGCGACCGCGCCCAGGGCGGCGGCCAGGAGGCCGCGACGGGCGAAGGTCACGCGGTCTTGAGGAAGGCCGCGGCCAGCAGGGCTACGGCCACCGCCAGCTCGATCGCCAGGAAGACGCCCGGCAGGCGCCCCATGCCCATGTCGATGGAGGCCGAGACCAGCCGGCCGGCCACCATGCCGCCGGCGCCGGCGCCCACGACCAGGGCCACGGGTGTGCGGAGCTCCGGCCGCGCCAGGCTGAGGAACAGCAGGCCCGACCACACCAGCGGCAGGCCGCCATAGACGGCGCGGATCTCGTTGAAGCCGTCCACCGTCGACACCTTGATCCCGTAGCCGCCCAGCAGGCCGCCGGGGAAGCGCAGGGCCATCACCCCCAGCCAGGCGAAAAAGGCCGCGCAGGGCGCGATCAGCAGGATCTTGATCATGGGGTCTCCGAGGCGGGGCTGGCCGGATGCGGCGCGATGGGCCAAGCTTGGCGGCCTTTCCCCGTCCCGCCTTTCGAGAACTGGCTATGGCGCCGCCGGCGCGACTGTATTCCTGGGGCGCACGCGCTCTCTTCCTGGGTGAGGCTCTCGGCCTGAGCGCCCATCGCAACGCCGTGGGCGTGCTGGCCCTTGGCCTGGAGGGCGCCTTCGATGTCGCCCTCGACCCCGCCGATCCCGCTGCGGGCCAACGCCGCTGCCGGGCCGCGCTGATCCCGCCCAACACCCTGCACCATCTGACCTCGACCCACGGCCTGATGGCCTTCCTCTATGTGGACGCGCGCAGCCCCGACCTGGCGCGGCTGCAGGGCCTGGTGCGGGAACCGGGGCCGCGCGCGGGCTTCGACCTGGCGGGCGAGGCCGAGCTGATCGCCAGCCTGGCCCGGTTGGCTCGGGGCGCGGCGAGCTGGAGCGAGACCCGGCCCTGTCTGGACGCCCTGCTCTGCGGCGAGGCCAGCCCGCGTGACCCGCGCATCAAGCAGGCGCTCGACCTGCTGCATGCCGATCCCGCCGCCCGGCCGTCCCTGGCGGCCCTGGCCGCGGGCGCCGGGCTGTCGACCTCGCGCTTCATCCACCTGTTCAAGACGGCCACCGGGGTGCCGCTGCGCCGCTACAAGCTGTGGATCGCCATGGGGGCGGCGATGCGGGCCATCGTCGCTGGGGAGACCCTGACCAACGCGGCCCTGGACGCCGGCTTCGCCAGCTCGGCCCATTTCAGCGCGAGCTTCCGCGAAATGTTCGGCATGGAGCCGTCGCGGCTCTCCGGCGGTCGGCTCGCCGCGTAACCCCTGAGGAACATTTGCGCCGAACGCTTGATCTGGCGCCGCCGCCGGTCGAAAGGCGATTGTCGACCACCTTCGCGCGGAGCGCTCGTGAAGCCCCACCTGCTCGCCGGCCTCGCCACCCTGACCGCCCTCATTTGCCTCAGCCAAGCGGCCGCCGGCCCTGTCGAGGAGCCGGCTTATCCGGAGGGTTATCGTCGCTGGACCCACGTGCTGACCGGGGTCTCGGACGCCAGGTTCAACCGCTACGAAGGTCTGCACAACATCTACGCCAACCCCAAGGCCATCAAGGGCTACAAGTCCTCGGGCGCCTTTCCGGTCGGGTCGGTGATCGTCTTCGATCTCTTCGAGGTCGTGGACAACGGCGGCGCGACCGTCGCCACCAAGCGCAAGTTCATCGACGTCATGGTCAAGGACAGCAAGCGCTACGCCGCGACTGGCGGCTGGGGCTACACCGAATTCCTCGGCGAGAGCCGCACCGAGCGCGGCTTCACCCAGGACAAGGCCCCGAGCTGCCACGGCTGCCACGAGGCCAAGGGGGGTCGCGACGCGGTCTTCACCAGTTTCAAGGACTGATCAGCCGACCGGGCCCAGGGTCTCGTCGAAAAGACCGCGCATGGCGCGCCAGGTGCGATGGTCAGCCGTCTCGTCATAGCGGAAGCCCGGCAGGCCCATGGCGTCCACCTCGCGGTTGGTGAAGCTATGCCCCACACCGCCCAGCAGCATCATCTGCCAATCGGCCCCGGCGGCGCTCATCTCGCCCACGAAGGCCTCGCGGTCGGCGGCGCTGATGATCGGGTCCTCGGAGCCCAGGCAGACCATGACCTTGCCCTTGATCGCCCCCTTGGCGGCTGGGGTCGAGGTGCCGAGGCCGGAATGGAAGCCGATGACGCACGGCACGTCGGCGCCGCTGCGCGCCAGCTCCAGCACAGTGGTGCCCCCGAAGCAGAAGCCGATGGCCGCCGTCCGGGCGGCGTCCACGTTCGGCTGGGCCCGCAGCACCTCCAGCGCCGTGCGCGCCCGGCCCTGCAGGGTCGGCAGGTCGCCCATCAGGCCGGTGATGGTGGCCATGGCCTGTTCCCGGCTCTCGATGGGATAGCCGAAGGTGTCCATGGCGAAGGCCACATAGCCCAGCTCGGCCAGCATCTGGGCGCGCTGCCGGGGATGGCCGGTCATGCCGCCGCCCTCGTGGGCGACCAGCACCCCCGCCGTCGGCTTGCCGCGCGAGCCGTCCGCCAGGTAGCCGGTGAAGCTCTTGCCGCCGAACTCGTAGGTGATCGCCTGCATGTCCATGTCGTCCCTCCCACAGCGCCCGAATTGCGCCGGATCGCGGCCTGCGCTGTCAAGCTTGGGGTTGCATCCCGGACCAAGGCCGGTTTCGTTAGCTCAAGCCCTGACAGGAACGCCCCCCGATGCTCTACGCCATCCTTTGCTACAACTCCGAACAGGTCGTCGGGTCCTGGACCCAGGAACAGGACGACGCCGTCATGGCGCGCCTGCAGGTGGTCCACGAGGCCCTGGACGGCAAGCTCGGCCCGGCCATCCGCCTGAACCCGACCAAGGCCGCCACCACCTTGATGAAGAACGAAGAGCCGCACTACGTCGTCGACGGCCCCTATGCGGAGACCAAGGAAGCTTTGCTGGGCTTCTATATCCTGGACGTCGCCGACAAGGACGAGGCCCTGGACGCCGCGCGCCAACTGGCCGTCGCCAACCCTGGCGGCGCCTACGAGATCCGGCCGATCTCGCTCTACATCCCCGGGATGGCGCTGGCCGAAGCCTGAGCGGGGTGAAAATCCTCGAAAGCCCTGTCGGGATGCAGGGCCCCGCCACGTCCTAGGGACGACGACGCCGATCAAGGCGGCGCGACCCGAGAACAGGAGACGACCGTGGCTTCCTCCAAACTGCAGCGCTGGATCGGCTGGGGCCTGACCGGCCTCTTCGTGGCCTTCATGACCTTCGACGTCCCGATCAAGCTGCTGCAGCTTGAGGTCGTGAAGACGACCCTGACCGAGATGGGCTTCCCACCGCATCTCGGCCTCGTCATCGGGATCGTCGAGGCGATCTGCCTGGCGCTCTACCTGGTCCCCCGCACATCGGTCCTGGGCGCGGTCCTGTTCACCGCCGTGATGGGCGGCGCCATCGCCAGCCACATGCGCCAGGAGGCGCCGCTGCTCAGCCACACCCTGTTCGGGGTCTATCTGGGCCTGTTCATGTGGGGCGGCCTCTTCCTGCGCGACGCGCGGCTGCGCAGCCTGTTCCCGGTCCGGCGCTAGCCGTCGGCTCGGTCTGGAACTCGGCGCCGTCGCCTGCTAGACGGACCTCCGTCACCGAGACGACGCGCGGGCGTGGTGGAACTGGTAGACGCGCCGGACTCAAAATCCGGTTCCGAAAGGAGTGTCGGTTCGAGCCCGACCGCCCGCACCATCTCGAAATGGCGCCTCAGCCAGCACGTTTCCGGTCATCTCTGCGGAACCGGACATGTCCCGATGCATGCGTTGTCGACCGGCGCCTCTCGCTCCTGAGTGCCCAATGCCGCACTCAGATAGTTCATGTTTTGTTCTTGACTTTGATGCGCCTTTTTGAGAGGCTGTAGCAAGCGTCGAGCGTTGCAACTTCAATCACCCGCTTCAGGGTGAGGTGGATAGCGCCTTGCGCTTTTGAGCCCCCCAACAGCGCCTTCCGCGGCTCTGTTGCAGGTCGCGCACTTCGCGCGGACTCCCTCATTTATCCATGGAGAAGTGAAATGGCGCGCATGCCTCGCGGCGAGCCTCGGTCTGTACCGGATCGGGCCGGTGAACTCTACGATCAGGAGATGGCGAGAATTCAGGCGCAACGACAGGCTGAGGATCGTGGGCTCAACTCGCCGTTCGACCTCGCCAAGGATGCGTTCCACGACTTCCAAAATGGGCCGGATATTCAACGTCCGACCACGGCTCAATCGTTCATTCCCATTGTCGGCCCAGCCTGGGAAGCCGCCGCGGACCTGCAGGACGGAAACTACGCAGGTGCAGCTTTCAATGGCGCAATGGCTGTAGCAGATGCGCTGCCCGTCGGTGTGGCGATCAAGGGCGGCAGGGCGCTCACAAAAGGAGTTGGGGTGCTGAAGAAGGGTTCCGTCACCGCCGACGCGTCGCGCAAGGCGTTGCGCAAGCTCGGGGTGGCCAAGGCCGGAGAGGAGATTCACCACACCCTTCCGCTAAGGGGCCTCGGCCGCAACGTGCAGGACCCGAGGAACCACTACGTGTTCTTGAAGGTGCTGCCGAAGGAGCAGCATCGGCGGCTGACGGGCAGCTGGGGCGGCAAGCCCAGGTATGATCCCATTCGCCGTGTCTGGTACGGTACGACGGACTGGATGAAAGCCGTGCCGACCGGCCTCACGGGGTATGCCGCTGACAGCATCGAGAATCTCTCGCGCCCCACCCCGCCGACGAAACGGCCTCGGTGACCGGCAACTTTACAAGCCCGGCTCGCCTGGATAAGTTCCCCTTCTGTTCGCGTTTGATCGGGGGATATATGAGAACGGCGCAGGTGGACTTTTGCTTTCCCGTCCTGGGTTTCACGACGGATTCCGACATCTGGGGCCTGCCTGATTTTGATGCCCTGACGACGTGCGGGCCGCGGACGTTGAAGGAGGGGCTACAGGTTGGGATGGAGCTCATCGACAGTGAAGGGCGTCGCTGGGTCGTCCGTTCGGTTCGGCGGACCGGACGGGCCGGATCACTGCTATCGCTGCTGTTGCCGCTGGGTCCCGCACAGTCGCGGATCGAGCATGAGTTGGAGCCGCTCGCGCCCACCTCCCTCGCAGAAGTGCAGGCGCGGGTTTGTGAGGGGATGAAGTCTCACCCCGATTTCTGGTGTGAGGACGATGAGCGAGACACGGTCCTGCCGGCGCGTCTCGCGGAAGTGAACGCGACCGCCACCATCGCCGGCATCCATGAGGTGCTGGGGCTGGACAGCTTCCACGCCTACTGATCGATCAACAAAAGTCCACGGCTCTGTCGGATAGCGGCGCCCTCCCCCGTCCTTAGGACACGATCGAGACGCCTGGAGGATGAGCCGATGGCCGCGACGGCGGATGTGGACACCTATCTGGCGGGCGTTCCCGCCGAGCAGCGCGCAGCGCTCGAGACGTTGCGCGCCCAGATCAAGGCCGCCGCGCCCGGCGTGACCGAGACGATCAGCTACGGCGTGCCGGTGTTCAAGCTGGGCAAGTCCCTGGTGTCGATGGGTGCGGCCAAGGCCCACTGCGCCTTCTATGTGATGAGTTCGACGGCGATCGAGGCGTTCTCGAGCGAGCTCGCGGGCTACAGCACCTCGCCCGGCACCATCCGCTTCAAGCCTGACGCGCCCCTGCCCCCCGGCCTGGTGGCGAGGATCGTAGCGGCGCGGATCGCCGAGAACGCCGCCACGGCGGCCAGGGCCCGCTGACCTCGGACCATCGGCCGCAAGCCTTCCCTACAGCGGAGGCTCGACGGGGCGCATCGGTAATGATAATCGTTCGCAATTGAGGCGCGTAAGGACCTCGCGATGAACGATCTATCGGTGCAGCTCGATCTGGCCGCGGTTCCGGCCGACGGCGCGGTGGTGCGCCTGAGCGAGGCCCTGGTGGGCGACGTCGGCGTCATCATCGAGGTCCGCGCCGAAAGCACGCCCCTGGCTCACGGCGTCGACGTCCACGAACTGCAGCGCCGCCTTCTGGAATTCGGCTTCGTCGAGGGCGCCCGCATCGAGGTGCTGCACGAGGGCGCCATCCGGCACGACCCCATCGCCGTGCGGGTGGACGACACCAGGGTGGCCCTGCGCCGCCGCGACGCCGGCGACGTATTCGTCCTGCTCGACACGCCCCGCGCCCAAGCCCGTCCATGAGCCAGGCCCTGCTCGCCCCGGCCCGCGTCGCGCTGGTCGGCAATCCCAATTCCGGCAAGACGGCGCTGTTCAACGCGCTCACCGGCGCGCGCCAGAAGGTGGCCAACTACGCCGGCGTCACCGTCGAGCGGAAGGAGGGCGTGGTCGTCACCCCCGCCGGCCGCAGCCTCTACATTCTGGACCTGCCCGGCACCTATTCCCTGCGCGCCCGCAGCCCCGATGAGGTGGTGACCCGCGACGCGGTGCTGGGCAAGCTGGAGGGCGAGGCTCCTCCCGACGTGGTGGTCTGCGTCGCCGACGCCACCAACCTGCGCCTGGTGCTGCGCCTGGCCCTGGAGCTGAAGGCCGTGGGCCGGCCCATGGTGCTGGCGCTCAACATGTACGACATCGCCCAGCGCCAGGGCCTGCGGATTGATCTCGAGGGCCTGGCGCGCGAGATCGGCGCGCCCATCGTCACCACGGTGGCCACCCGCAAGCGCGGCATCGAGGACCTGGTCGCCCAGGTCGACGCCCTGGCCGCCAGCGGCGCGCTGGCGACGGAGAACACCTGGCGCGAGCCCGACGCCGCGGAGATCCGCCGAGCCCACGCTGAGGCCCAACGGATCGTGCGCACCTATGTGCGGCCGCCCGAGTATCCCGACACCTGGACCGGCCGCGTGGACGCCGTCCTGCTGCACCCGGCCTGGGGCCTGGCGATCCTGTTCTCCCTGCTGTTCCTGATGTTCCAGGCGGTGTTCACCTGGGCCACCCCGGCCATGGACGTCATCGAGGCCGCGTTCGGATGGTTGGGCGACCTGGTGGGCCAGGTGGTGACCAACGACCTGGCGCGCAGCCTGATCGCCGACGGGGTCATAGCCGGGGTCGGCAGCGTGCTGGTCTTCCTGCCGCAGATCCTCATCCTGTTCCTGTTCATCCTCCTGCTGGAGGATTTCGGCTACATGGCCCGGGCCGCCTTCCTGATGGACCGGATCATGGGCGGGGCCGGCCTGCACGGGCGGGCCTTCATCCCCCTGCTCTCGTCCTTCGCCTGCGCGATCCCGGGGATCATGTCGACGCGGGTGATCGATTCCAAACACGACCGGTTGACCACCATACTGGTGGCTCCGCTGATGACCTGCTCGGCGCGGATCCCGGTCTACACCCTGATCATCGCGGCCTTCATCCCCAACACCCAGGTGTGGGGCTTCATGAGCCTGCAGGGCCTGGTGATGTTCGGCCTCTACGCCGCGGGCATTATCAGCGCGCTGGCGGTCTCGTTCGTGACCCGGCGGCTGTTCTGGCGCGGGGCGGTGGAGCCGTTCCTGATGGAGCTGCCCACCTACAAGCTGCCCGACCCCGCCAACGTCCTGCGCAACCTGTTCCTCCGCGCCCAGATCTTCATCGAGCGGGCCGGCCGGATCATCCTGCCGCTGATGATCCTGATCTGGGTGCTCTCGACCTTCCCCTACGCCCCGGCCGGCGCCGTGGGGCCGGCCATCGACTACAGCTTCGCCGGCATGATCGGCCACGCCATCCAGCCCCTCCTGGCGCCGATCGGCTTCAATTGGCAGATGTCGATCGCGCTGGTGCCCGGCATGGCCGCCCGCGAGGTGGCCGTGGCCGCGCTCGGCACCGTCTATGCGGTGGGCGACGCGGAGAACAACACCGGGACGCTCGCCTCGACGCTCAAGGGCCATTGGTCGGTGGCCACGGGCCTGTCGTTCCTGGCCTGGTACATCTTCGCCCCGCAGTGCGCCGCGACCCTCGGCGTGGTGAAGCGCGAGACCAATTCCTGGCGCTGGCCGATCGTCATGTTCGTCTACATGACCGCCCTCGCCTATCTGGCGGCCTTCGTGGTCTATCGAACCGCAGTCGCCTTCGGAGCGGGGTGAAGCTTCACCATACGCAACCCTTAGGAGAAATTAATTGCCCCTCTTAAGGGATCGCTAAATCTGCTCGCCGTAGCGTTTCCAGATCGGGGAGCGACAGGAATGGACCGAGCCACCACTCAGAAGCGCCGCAAGGCGTCGAACGCGCAGCCGGCGCGCGACCATCTGGCCGAGCGTATTCGAGAAACCCTGCTGCTGTTCGGCGGCGAAGCCCACCGCCGCGACGTGATCGCCAGCGTGGCGCGCGAAACCGGGCTCGACACCAAGAACATTCCGCAGGATTTCGAGGCCGCGGTCATCCTCTCGTTCGAGGAGACCCTGCGCGACGAGGTCCGCCGCGCCGCCCACGGCTTCTATCTGAAGTTCGGTGAAGGCTCGCACCGCTGGAGCGTCAAGCTCCCGGAGACGGCGCACTAGACCTTCGTCCGAGACGACGCGCCAACCCAACACCACGATCGTCATGGTCGGGCCCAAGTCCCGGCCATCCGTAGATGCAGGGTTGTGTTAGACTCGTCGGCCTTCGGAGACGCTGTATCGACGCGCTCCGCGTCACCTACGACAAGGTGATCGCTCGTGGAGTTCGGCGGGAGCTAGCTTGTGACAAGCGCAGAACGGAAGACCGACTACGACCTGACTTGCTGGTACCTCAACTCCCGCAGAGTCATTGAATTGGTTGGCGCTGAGCAGATGACGCCTCAGCTTCAACAGTTAGCCTCGATTGGGAACTACGATGACCACTGGCGCACGTTGGCGGCCCTCGGATTTCTGAAAGACCAGCTCACGGATTGGGTACGTCGCGCCAATCCCCCGACCCTAGGGCAGCTCATAGCGAGAGGGCAGCTCGGCGAGAATCGCATCTTCACCCACTTCTCAAATTACTACTTCAAGGGCTTGCCCAAAGTGTCGGCCGCGCTCAACAAGCACGCAGCGACGGTACCGATGGCCGAAGCGTACTCGAAGTTGGACGATGTCAGAGAAGGCCTACGGATAAGCTTCAACTTTCACCATGAGCACCTGACGTCGACCTCGTCATGGGTGGAGCTAAGCGGCCAAAAGAGAGTCCTCGTTGTCGGTGTGACCAACGCGGTGAGCACTAACGAAATCCGCGTCACTCCGATCGTCATCGCCTATCCCTATGTCGACATCCTTTCCGATACGCCGAGCCTCATTGGATCGAATTGGATCAACAAGCTTGAGCTGTTCATCGACGACATCGACACGTTTGAGCACGTCCGAGAATTTGATCGGCCACGTGCCAAACGGGACCTCGAAATCCTGAGGAGCATTCCCGAGGCCGACATTAAGCAGGCCTTCGCCGAGATCATCGGTGAGCCGACAGTACCCAAAGACTGGGGCGGCGAGCGGTCCGACCTTATTACGACCTATCTCGAAGTCGGAAACACCCGGATCGCTGCGGCTTTCGCCTTCAAGGGGCCAGCAAAATTCCACCCCATGACCGTCGCGGACCTAGGCAAGAACGGCGATCAGATAGACCGACTCTTCTCCGAACCCGCTGAAGTGATGGTTCTCCAGCACTGCCACGAGATCACGCCCCCAGTACGCAGCATGATGCGTGCCTACGCTCAGCGAATGGGCCAACTCAAACTTGCGTGTGTGATCGACGGGTACGACACACTTCGAATATTGGGTGCTTACCGCAAATGTGGGGTCCCAACACCAAAGCGCCGCCCACCCCCACGCAATTACGACGAGGTCGAAGACTTCGGCGACCTCTAGCCCGATAAGGAAAAAGGCGCGGAGTCAAGCTCACGCGCCTTTTTGATAGTTGAGGAGGAACGGCACCAGCCGCCCAGTTTGTCGCTATCGCCGCGAATGTGAGAAGGATTTCTCCTCCGAATCTACGACTAGAACCAACAACCTTTGCCGCAACCTTCTTCACAAAAGACGTTTTAGGTTTTTGTTTTCTGCTCATACCGACCTCTTTCAACTTTCCGGCCATTAGGACCACGAGACTGATGAAAGCGGCGATAGCAATCAGGAAGACGGTTGGAATCGAACCAGCAACAACTCCGAAGCTCAAATTTCACAGCAATATAGAGAAGTTTTGGCCAAAATGCAATTTGTTTTCATCACATTCCTTCGAAATTCCACTCCAGACTAACTCTCACCCTTACGAGAAATGGATCTATACAGCAACCAGTTCGCAACAATGAGCACGTTTCAGCCAAGATATTCATCGCTATCCTTATCAGATCGCAGACGCCACAGTCTCCAATGCCGAGGTGGTCGATGGGAGCGGCAATCGATCCGCAACCTTCACTGCGACACCCTCCGCTCGGTCGAGGATGACGAGCAACTTGGGGATGGATCGTTCAGCCCTTCGTCACCCCACCCGAAAGCGCGTCGGCCGCGCCCTGCAGGCGGCCCAGCAACCGTTTCAACAGCGCCACCTCGTCGGGCGACAGCCCCGCGATCAGCGCCGCCTCGTAGGCCAGCGCCAAGGGCGCGACCTCCGTATGCAGCTCCGCCCCCTGGGTCGTCAGGGCCAGGACGTGGGAGCGGCCGTCGGCATGGTGGTCGCTGCGCGCGATCAGCCGGCGGACAGTCAGGCCCTGGGCCGCGCGGCTGACCGTGACCTTGTCCATCCCCGTGCGCGCGACGATGGCGCCCTGGGTCAGGCCGCCGTCCTCGGCCAGCACACAGATCAGCCGCCACTGCGGGATGTTGAGGCCGAACCGGTCCTCGTAGGCCCGCGCGATAAGCTGGCTGACCGCGTTGGAGGCGACCGAGAGACGAAAGGGCAGATAGGCGTCCAGCTTCAGCTCGCCCGGGAGCGGCTCGGAAAGCTGGGAGCGCACGCTCATGACCCTTGGACCTCCTGCTCGATGGCGCCGAAGATGGTGTGGCGGCGTGCGTCGCGCATCTCAATCCGGACCCGGTCGCCGGACTTGAGGAACGGCGTGCTGGGCGCGCCGTGGGCAAGGGTTTCGACCGTCCGCAACTCCGCGAGGCAGGAATAGCCGACGCCGCCCTCGGCGACAGGTTTCCCTGGACCACCGTCGGGACCGCGATTCGACACCGTCCCCGAGCCCACCACCGTCCCGGCCGACAGGGCGCGGGTCTTGGCCGCGTGGGCGATCAGGGTCCCGAAGTCGAAGGTCATGTCGACCCCGGCGTCGGCTTCGCCCAGCAGCTTGCCGTTCAGCTCGACCTCGACCGCGCCGTGCAGCTTGCCGTCCTTCCAGGCTTCGCCCAGTGCGTCGGGCGTCACCGCCACCGGCGAGAAGGCCGAGGCGGGCTTGGACTGGAGGAAGCCGAAGTTCTTCGAGAGCTCGGCGGGGATCAGGTTGCGCAGGGACACGTCGTTGGCCAGCATGACCAGGCGGACGGCGGCCAGGGCCTCCTCGCGGCTGGCGCCCAGGGGCACGTCGCCGGTGATCACCGCGATCTCGGCCTCCAGGTCGCACCCCCAGGCCTCGTCGGCCAGCGGGATCGGATCGCGCGGCGCCAGGAAGCCGTCGGACCCGCCCTGGTACATCAGGGGATCGGTCCAGAAGCTCTCGGGCATGTCGGCGGCGCGCGCCTTCCGCACCAGGGCAACGTGGTTCACATAGGCCGAGCCGTCGACCCACTGATAGGCGCGCGGCAGCGGGCTCTCGGCGTCCTTCTCGTGGAAGCGGACCCGCGGGATCGAGCCGATCTCCAGGCCCTCGGCCAGGCCGCGCAGCAGCGGTTCGCAGCGTTCCCAGTCGTCGAGGGCGGCCTGCAGGGTCGGCGCGACATTGGTCGCCTCGACACACCAGGCGAGATCGTTGGAGACGACGACCAGGCGGCCGTCACGACCCCACTTGAGCGAAGCGAGCTTCATACTAGGTTTCCTCCTGGCCGACGGTGCGTGTCAGGCGCACGCCTTGTTCGTAGGCCTCCGGCAAATAGACCACGACCTCGACGCAGATGTCGCCGCCGGCCTCGTCGACCCACAGATAATTGCGCTCGAAACAGACGTCGCGGCCGGCCGGAGTGTAGCCCTCGTAGGTGTCGCCCCACGGGGTGCAGGCCACCATGTCGCGCCGGCCAAGCGAGCAGGCGCGCTCCAGCTCCTCCTCGGCGGCTTCGGTCAGATCGGCGTTCAGGTCGACTTGCGCCATGGCTCGGACGCTCGCGTTCAACCCGGCGTGCGCCAGCTGTTGACGTAGTCCGGATTCTCCACCGTAGAGGCCGCCTCGCCCACGTCCAGCGGATCGCGGGTGTCGATCATCACCGCGTACTCGTCGGTGGCGGCCTTGGGCTGGCTCAGCATGTTCTTGAGCGCCTTGGGATGGGGCCCATGGGTGAAGCCCGACGGATGGAAGGTCATCATCCCGGCCTCGATGTGGTCGCGGCTGAAGAAGTCGCCAGCGTGGTAGAACAGCACCTCGTCGAAGTCGTCGTTGTTGTGGAAGAAGGGTACCTTCAGCGCGCCCGGATCGGTCTCGAAGGGCCTGGGCGCGAAGGTGCAGACCACGAAGCGGTCGGCGACGAAGGTCGTGTGGACGCTGGGCGGCAGGTGGTAGCGGTGGCTCACCACCGGGCGGATGTGGCGCACGTTGAGCCGCACCGGCGCCAACTCCCCGTGCCAGCCCACGGCGTCCAGTGGGTTGTAGGGATAGGTGACGGTGGAGACCTCGCCGCGCTTCTTGACCGCGACCCGGGTCTGCCCGTCCTGCGCCTGATGGGCCTTGAAGACCTCGTCCAGTTCGGGCGTGTCCAGCATGGCCGGATCGAACAGGGCGTGGCCGCCCAGCAGGCCCTTGTCGGGCAGGCTGAAGTGGCTGTTGGTCGCCTGGATCATCAGGATCGCCGTCGGCTCGGCAGGCTCAAGCCGCCACATGGTCCCCCGCGGCAGGTAGAGATAATCGCCGGCTTCGTAGGCGATATGGCCGTAGTCGCAGAAGAGGTCGCCGCGTCCCTGGTGGACGAACAGCAGCTGGTCGCCGTCGGCATTGCGGGCCAGGCCCGGCATGGCCTCAGCAAGCTTCCAGAAGCGCATCTCGCAGGCGGCGTTCTGGAGGATCACCGGAGCGGCCCAGGGGGAGCCCTGGGCCTCGTTCAGGCGGGCCAGGTCGAAGGCGCGGGGGCGCAGCGGACCCTCGAAATCGCTCCAGCCGGTGGGCGGGCGCGGATGGTGGATGAAGGCGGCGGGACCGAAGAATCCCTCCTTCGAGATCTCCCGCTCATAAGTGCCCGCCGGCATGTCGGCGTGGGCCTGGCGCGAGTGGGTTCCTTGCGCGGCGCGGACCGGGATCCAGTTGCGGGCCATTCAGGGTTCGTCCTTGTAGATGGCGACCACCAGCGGCCGATCGGCGGCCAGGCTCGCGCGGTACATGCCCGAGGTGTTGTAGCTCCAGGCGATCTGGCCGTCAGGCGCCACGGCGATGATCCCGCCGTCACCGCCCAGCGCCGTCAGCTTGTCCTGCACCACGATATCGGCCGCGGCCTGCAGGCTGAGCCCCTTGTGCTCCACCAGGGCGGCGATCTCGTGGGCGACGCCCAGGCGGATGAAGTACTCGCCGGTGCCGGTGGCCGAGACGGCGCAGGCGGCGTTGGAGGCGTAGGTCCCCGCCCCGATGATCGGCGAATCCCCGACCCGACCCCATTGCTTGCCCGTGGTCCCGCCCGTCGAGGTGCCGGCCGCGACGTTTCCAAGGGCGTCGAGCGCGACCACGCCCACCGTCCCGTACTTGCCTTCGTCATGGACCAGTTCGTGGACCGGATCGGGCCGCTGCTCGCCGACCGGCCTGGGCGGAACCGGCAGGTCGTGGGCCTTGGCGAAGTTCTCGAGGCTGCGCCAGCGGCGCTCGGTGAAGAAGTAGGACGGATCGGCCTGCTCGACGCCGTTGGCCTTGGAGAAGGCGTCGGCGCCGGCGCCGACCAGCAGCACGTGCGACGAGCGTTCCATGACCGCCCGCGCCAGCGAGATCGGATGGCGCGTGCGGGTGACCCCGGCCACCGCGCCCGCCGCCAGGGTCGCGCCGTCCATGATCGAGGCGTCCAGCTCGTTGGCGCCCCGGGCGGTGAACACCGCGCCACGGCCCGCGTTGAACAGCGGGTCGTCCTCAAGCAGATGGATCGCCGCCTCGATGGCGTCCAACGCCGAGCCGCCGGCCCACAGGACCGCGCCGCCGGCCTCGGCCACCCGCGCCAGGGCGGCGCGATAAGCCGCCTCCTGCGCGGGCTTCAGGTGGCTGCGCTCGATCGTTCCCGCGCCCCCGTGGACGGCGATGGCCCAGTTCGGCGAGGTCAAGGCTCAGCCCTCCTTGGCGGGCAGGACCCCACGGCGGATCTGGTCCAGCTCGATGGACTCGAACAGGGCCTTGAAGTTGCCTTCGCCGAAGCCTTCGTTGCCCTTGCGCTGGATCATCTCGAAGAAGATCGGGCCGATCATGTTCTCGGTGAAGATCTGCAGCAGGATGCCCTGGCCCTCGGTCGGGGCGCCGTCCAGCAGGATCCGGTCGGCGCGCAGGCGGTTGACGTTCTCGCCGTGACCCGGGACCCGCGCGTCGATGCCGTCGAAATAGGTGTCGATGGTGTCCTGGAACTTGACGCCCCGGTCCCGCATCGTCTCGACGGTCGTGTAGATGTCGTCGGCGCCGAGCGCCACGTGCTGGATGCCTTCTCCGCCGTAGTCCTTGAGGAACTCCTCGATCTGCGAGTGGTCGTCCTGGCTCTCGTTCAGCGGGATGCGGATCTTGCCGCAGGGACTGGTCATGGCCTTGGAGAACAGCCCCGTCTGCGCGCCCTCGATGTCGAAATAGCGGATCTCCCGGAAGTTGAAGATCGTCTCGTAGAACTCGGCCCACTTGGCCATGCCGCCGCGCACGACATTGTGGGTCAGGTGGTCGAGATAGGTCAGGCCGACGCTGTTCTTCGCCACCTTCTCCGCCGCGCCCTCGATGGGCAGGAAGTCGACGTCGTAGATCTCCTGGGCTCCGTAGCGGTCGACCAGATAGAGGTTCGAACCGCCGATCCCCTCGATGGCAGGGATGTTCAGCTCCATCGGCCCGACAGGGCCCTGCACGGCCTTGGCGCCGCGCTCGACGGCGAGCTTCAGCGCCTTGGCGGCGTCCTTCACGCGGAAGGCCATGGCGTTGGCCGACGGCCCGTGGACCTCGCGGAACGCCGCGGCCTGGCCGGACGGCTCCATGTTGAGGATGAAGTTGATGTCGCCCTGACGGAAGCGCAGCACGTTCTTCGAGCGGTGCTTGGAGACCACCGTGAAGCCCATCATCTCGAACAGGCCCTTCAACCGCTCGGGCTCGGGCGAGGTGAACTCCACGAACTCGAAACCGTCGGTGCCCAGCGGATTCTCGAACAGGTCGCCCGACGCGGCGCCCTGCCCCTTCACTTCAGTGGTCATGGATGCGCTCCGAGCGATAGTATCAGATGAAACTAAATGCCCCAGGCCGCCGGCAGAGACAAGCCCCCTCTTCACTGGTAGCAAACGTTTGAACGCCCCTTCGGATCGCCATGCTTCGCAAAACCTACGACTGGGTCATGAACCTGGCCGCCTCGCGCCACGCCCCGGCAAGCCTGGCGGCGGTTTCGTTCGCCGAGAGCTCCTTCTTCCCAATCCCGCCCGACGTGATGCTGGCGCCCATGGTGCTGGCGCGACCGGAGCGGGCCTATGTCTACGCCACGATCTGCACCGTGGCCTCGGTGCTGGGTGGGATGCTGGGCTACACGATCGGCCATTTCCTGGGCCCGGTCGGCGAATGGCTGCTGATGGTCACCGGCAATTCCGGAGGCCAAGCCGCCTTCGAGGCCTGGTTCGCGCAGTGGGGCCTGTGGGTGATCCTGATCAAGGGCCTCACCCCGATCCCCTACAAGCTGGTGACGATCTCCGCGGGCCTGGCCGACTTCTCGTTCTTCACCTTCGTCTGGGCCTCGGTGGTGACGCGGGGCGCGCGGTTCTTCCTGGCGGCGACCCTCATCAAGTATTTCGGGCCGGCGGTGCGGGAGGAGGTGGAGAAGCGCCTGACCCTCTACACCGTCATCGGCCTGGTCGTGTTGGTGGGCGGCTTCGTCGCGCTCAAGCTTCTGTAGAGCCCGCGCCCGTTTTAGGATCATATCGGCGGTCATGAGCGGTCTCATCTCCCCCTTCCTCGAGCGCTGGCGCCTCACGGCCCTGGCCTCGTCCCTGCTGATGCTGGCCATCGCCCACGGTTTCGAGACCTTCGGCGGCCTGGCCCCCTGCAATCTCTGCCTGCGGGCCCGCGAGGTCTATTGGGTCGCCGCCGGGGTGGCCCTGGCCGGGATGCTGGTGGTGCGTACGGCGAAGGGCGAGCGTTGGCGCGCCGCCTTCAACGCCCTGCTGGCCCTGATCTTCGCGGTCGGCGTCGGGGTCGCGGTCTATCACGCCGGCGCCGAGTGGAAGTTCTGGCCCGGCCCCAGCACCTGCGCCGGCTCGGGCGGAACGGTCAGCGCCGCCGACATGGCCGCCCTGCTCAACGGCGCCAAGATCAAGCCGCCGGCCTGCGACGAGGCGGCCTGGGTGTTCCTGGGCCTGTCCATGGCCGGATGGAACGCCCTGGTCTCGCTGAAGCTGACGGTCCTCAGCCTGCTGGCGGTGCGCCACGAACGGGCCAAGCGATGAGCGCCAAGCCGATCCCCCCGCGTCCCGGCGCCGGAGCCATGAGCGCCCGCCTGGCCGAGATCCTGCGCGTGGACCACGCCGGCGAGCTGGGCGCCGTGCACATCTATCGCGGCCAGCGCGCCGTGCTCTCCCAGGCCCCGGGCCATGAGCGGATCGCCGGCCAGCTCGAGGAGATGGAGGGCCACGAGGCCGTCCACCTGGCGCGGTTCGACAAGCTGCTGACCGAGCGGGGCGTGCGGCCGACGATCATGACCCCCCTGTGGCGGGTGGCGGGCTTCGCGCTCGGCGCCGGCACGGCCCTGCTGGGCGACAAGGCCGCCCACGCCTGCACCGAAGCCGTGGAGACCGTGATCGAGGAACACTACGCCGGCCAGATCGCCGAGCTGGAGAGCCGCGAGCCGGAACTGGCCGCCGAGCTCTCGAAGTTCCGCGACGAGGAGCTGGCCCATCGCGACCAGGCGTTGGAGGAAGGCGCCCGCGAGGCCCCGGGCTATCCGGTGCTCGCCGCCGTGATCCGCGCCGGCTGCCGTGCGGCCATCAAGATCAGCGAAAAACTGTGACGCAGGACGAGATCACCGCCCTGCGCCGGGGCTCGGAGACGCCGGTGCGTGCCGGTGCGGCCGACCTCGCCGCCGTGGCCGACGACCTTTCCGCCGCCTTCGCCACCGATCCGATGTTCGACTGGTTCATGCGCGACGACGCCCGGCGCGAGCCCGCAAGGCTCAGGCTCTTCAAGCGCCTGGTCGGAATGGCCCTGGCCGACGGCGAGGTCCTGCGCCCGGGCAGCGGCGGCGCAGCGTCGATCTGGCTGCCGTCTGAGAACCTGGGCCCCGGCTCCTTCCTCGAGGAGCTGCGGGTGATCCCGACCATCCTGGCCGCCACCGGCTTCGCGCGGCTCTCGCGGATGTCGGCCATGCGCGCGGCCATGGACAACCATCACCCCATGGAACGCGCCCACGCCTATCTGTGGTTCCTGGGGGTGCGCCCGCAGGCTCAGGGCCTGGGCGTCGGTTCGCGGCTGCTGGCCGCGGGGCTGCAGCGCGTCGACGCCGTGGGCCTGCCCGCCTATCTGGAAAGCTCCAGCCCGGCCAACGTGCCGCTCTACCGCCGCCACGGCTTCGAGGTGACCCGCGAGATCCAGCCGACGCCGGACTCGCCGGTGATGTGGGCCATGTGGCGCGAGCCCCGGTGATCCTGCTCTACCTGGTCCTGATCAACCTCACCGCCTTCGCGGCCATGGGCTGGGACAAGTCGTGCGCCGAGCGCGGCGTCCAGCGCATCCCGGAGCGAACCTTGTTGACCCTGGCGGTCCTCGGCGGCGCCCCCGGCGCCATCGCCGCCCAGCACGCCTTTCGGCATAAGACCCGCAAGCAGCCGTTCGAGATGTGGTTGTACGGAATTCTCGCGGTGCAGGTCGCCGCGGCCGGCTACATCGCCTTGGCGCCCGGCTAGGCTTCCAGCTCGATGTCCCAGTAGAGGTAGTCGAGCCAGCTCTGGTGCAGGTGGTGGGGCGGGAACTTGCGGCCGCGATCCTGCAGCTCGTGGGCGGTCGGCCGCCTCGGCTTGTGGAACGGGTGCATGTGGGCTTCGTGCGGCGTGCGCCCGCCCTTGTGCAGGTTGCAGCGGGCGCAGGCGGTGACGATGTTTTCCCAGGTCGTCCGCCCGCCCCGCGAGCGCGGCACCACGTGGTCGAAGGTGAGGTCCTCGCCCGCCCGGCAGTACTGGCAGACGAAGGCGTCGCGCAGGAACAGATTGAAGCGGGTGAAGGCCGGCGGCCGATCCTGGGGCACGTAGTGCTTCAGCGAGACGACGCTGGGCAGGCGCATGGCGAAGGAGGGGGAATGGACCTCGTGGTCATAGGTGGAGACCACGTCGACCCGGTCGAGGAACACCGCCTTGATCACCTCCTGCCAGGGCCAGAGGGACAGCGGATAGTAGCTGAGGGGCCGGAAATCGGCGTTCAGCACGAGACAGGGCCAGCCGGACGGCGGGTGGCTAAGCACCTGCATGGCCGGACCTCCGTCGGCGCGGGCTCGCGCCTATGGCGTACGCGTAGAGACTGAAGACGGGCCCCCTTTCGCGATCTGGTCGTCCTCGAATCTCCCGATGGCGATTCTGGCGACACGCGAATTATAGGGCAGATTTCGAGACAGCTCCATGACTGGAGCGCATCACCCCGTCACACGGCGCGCAATTCAGGCCGTGGACGGGGCGGGTTCGGCGGGCATCAGACGCCAACGACCGCGGTGGCGCCGGCGAGGCTCAGGCTGATGAGGACGAAGGCGACGGCGACGGTGGCGTCGAAGAAGCGGCCGAGGTTCGAAAGAGCAGACATGGCGACATTCCTTTTTTGGGTTCGGGTCCCGGCGGCGCCGGCTCCCTGTCCATCTGGACAACGCTAAGATACCATCCATCTAAGCGATGTACAGATACATTTTACACTGTAAGCTATTAGAAAACGTATAGGCTCGATCAGGGGAGCTGGGACAAATAAAAAGGGGGCCCGAAGGCCCCCTTCCATCGTTGGACAGGGTTGGGGAGGTTAGGCGCCGAGGGCCGCGGTGGCGGCGGCGACACCAAGGCCCAGGACCAGTAGGAACGCGGGGGCGATCCGGTCGAAGAACCGTTCGAATGAGGTAAGACCAGCGAGAGACATGACACACACCTTTCAGTTTGAACCCCGGGGGAGCGGGGGCGTTTCTTATTTGAACAATGCTAAGATAACATCGATCTGAACGCCGTCAAGATGATCTTTACGCCGTCCAGATTCAGATTTAGAGTGACCCCGATGAGAGAAACTGTCGCCGCCGAGAACCGCCCCTATCACCACGGCGATCTGCGCCGCGCGCTGATCGACGCCGCCCGCCGCCTGCTGGAGTCCGAGGGACCCACGGCGCTGTCGTTGCGCGCGGTGGCCCGCGAGGCCGGGGTCAGTCCGGCCGCGCCCTATCACCACTTCAAGGACAAGGGCGAACTGCTGGACGCCGTGGCCCACGAGGGCTGGGACATGCTGAACGCCCAGATGGCCAAGGCCAAGGCCGAGGCGACCACCATCCAGGACAAGCTGACCGGTCTGGGCGTGTCCTATGTCCGTTTCGCCCAGACCAATCCGGCGCTCTACCGGGTGATGTACGATTCCTCCCGCGACAAGGAAGCGCTCCCCGACCACGCCCACATGCAAGATGACAGCGCCTATTGCCAGGTGCGCGACACCTTCATCGAGGCCGGCGCCGACGTGAGCAACGAGATCGACCTGGAGCTGGCCACCAACGCCGCCTGGTGCGCGGCCCACGGCATGGCCGAGATGATCAGCTTCAAGATGTTCGACCACTTGAAGGTCGCCCTGGGCGGGGAAGAGGCCTTCATCCGCGCCACCTTCCAACACCTGGGCATTTTCGCCGCCGCCCGGCGCCGCTAAGTCTCACGGGTGTTCGTCACCCGCTTCGCCCCCTCCCCCACCGGCCTGCTGCATCGCGGCCACGCCTTCTCGGCGCTCACCGCCCATGCGGCGGCGCGGGCGGCCGGCGGGCGCTTCATCCTGCGCATCGAGGACATCGACGCCACCCGCTGCCGGCCGCAGTTCGAGGCCGCCATCCTCGAGGACCTGGCCTGGCTGGGCCTGGCCTGGGAACAGCCGGTGCGCCGCCAATCCGAACACCTGGCCGACTATCAGGCGGCGCTCGAGCGCCTGACCGCGCGCGGCCTGACCTACCGCTGCTTCCGCACCCGCCGGGAGATCGCCGCCGACATCGCCCGCGCACCCCACGGGGCCATGGAGATCTGGCGCGGCGGCCCGCTGCCCCAGGACGAGGAAGCCGCGCGCCTGGCGGCCGGCGAAGCCTTCGCCTGGCGGCTGTCGCTGGACGCCGCCGAGCGCGCGCTGGGCGGCTTCGGATCCCTGGACTTCCTCGAGGAAAGCCAGGGCCGACGCATCCCGGCCGATCCGGGCCTGGGCGGCGACGTGGTGCTGGCGCGCAAGGATGTAGGCGTGGCCTATCACCTGGCGGTGGTGGTCGACGACGCCTTGCAGGGGATCAACCACGTGATCCGTGGGGCCGACCTCTTCGAGGCGACCCACGTCCAGCGCCTGCTGCAGGCCTTGCTGGACCTGCCCGCCCCGGTCTATCGCCATCATGCCCTGCTGAGCGGCCCGGACGGCAGGCGTTACGCCAAGCGCGACCGCGCGCAGACCTTGGCGGAATTGAGGGCTGGCGGCATGACGCCCCAGGCGTTGCGACGGGAGCTGGGCTTTGACTGACGCGTCGGCCACATCCGACACCGGCCACCTGAAGGCGCTCGCCGTGCTGGTGATCGGCGCCGCGGTGATCGGGCTCGCGCCCATCCTCGTGCGCCTGGCCGACGCCGGTCCGGCGGCGGTGGGGTTCTGGCGGGTGGCCTTCGCCCTGCCCTTGCTGGCGCTGATGGCCCAGAAGACCGACGGCGGAGTAGGTGGCGCGCCACGCCTGGCCCTGCTGGCCGGGGTCGCCTTCGCCCTCGACCTGAGCTTCTGGCACTACGGCATCGCCTTCACCTCGGTGGCCAACGCCACGGTGCTGACCAACCTCACGCCGGTGGTGGTGACCGCTGTGGCGTGGCTGGT
The DNA here is from genome assembly GCF_030698145.1 of Phenylobacterium sp. Taxonomy (GTDB): domain Bacteria; phylum Pseudomonadota; class Alphaproteobacteria; order Caulobacterales; family Caulobacteraceae; genus Phenylobacterium. Next base: position 33,642 of record NZ_JAUYNW010000023.1, read on the forward strand.
CTTCAAGCAGCGGCCGCGCAATCTCTTCGTGGCCGCGGTGGCGCTCGCGGTCGGCGGGGCCTGGCTGATGGCCGTGGGCCGCGGCGCCCACGCGCCCGGAACCAACCCGCCGCTGGGAGACGCCTTCTCGCTGCTGACGGCGGTCTGGTACGCCTTCTATTTCCTGGCGATCAGCGCGGCCCGGCGCACGGCGGGCGCGACGCGGATCATGTTCTGGTCGGGCATGGCCAGCGCGCCCCTGCTGCTCGCCGCGGCCCTCCTGCTCGGCGAGGACCTGCTGCCCGCGACAGCCGGCGGCTGGGCCGCCTGCGTGGCGCTGGGGGTCATGCACGTGGCCGGCCAGGGCTCCATCGCCTGGGCGCTGGGCCGGCTGCCCGCCGCTACGGCTTCGGTGGTGGTGCTCGTCCAACCCGTGGTCGCCGCCATCCTCGGCTGGATGCTGTTCGCCGAGGCCCTGGGCCCGGTCCAGGCCCTGGGCGCCGGGATCGCGCTCGCCGGCGTCGTCCTGGCGCAGATGGCCTCACGGCCCAAGGCGCTCGCCCAGACCTAGGCCAGGGCGTAGGCGCGGCGCGCGGTCTCGATGGCGGCCAGCTTGGCGTGGAACGGGGCCCAGTCGTCGCGCGCGTCGATGTGGCCCCAGATCACCTCGATCTCGTCATAGAGCAGCTCTTCGGGCTCCGGTTGCGCGAAGTAGGCCGCTTCCAGGCGTTCGGGCCGCTCGACCGCGTAGGCCTTCAGCAGTTGGCGGAAGTCGGCGAAGCCCTCGTCCGCATAGATGTCGCCTCGCGGGCCGGACAGCGCCCGTTCCCCGGCCCCGCAGAACCAGTCGAAGAAGAACGGCTCCCAGCGCAGCCGCTCGCCGCCGACCGAGATCGCCCGGAACGCCGAATTGACCAGGGCCGCATCCTCCTCGGTCGAACGGCGCCGCAGGCCCAGCCGCGACAGCATGGCGGCGGCCAGGGCCTCGCGATAGGCAGGTCCGAAGCCGTTCAGCGCCTCGGCCAGCGGCTCCTGCGCGGTCACCAGCGACAGGCAACCGGCCAGCTGCTGCAGGTTCCAGAACACCGTCTCCGGCTGGCGGCCGAACGAATAGAGCCCGGCTGAGTCGAAATAGGCGGCGGTGAAATTGGGATCGTTCCGCGGCAGGAACCGGAAGGGCCCGTAGTCGAAGCTCTCGCCGGTGATGTTCATGTTGTCGGTGTTGAGCACCCCGTGGACGAAGCCCGCGGCCATCCAGCGCGAAGTCAGGGTCGCGGCGCGGGCGACCACGGCGCCCAGCAGGGCGGCGGCGCGGTCCGGCGCGTTCCCGAGCTCCGGATAGTAGAGCTCGACCACATGGTCGACGAGGGCGGTGATGCGCTCCGGCTTCTGGTGGAAGGCGTGCCGCTGGAAGCTGCCGAAGCGGACATGGCTGTGCGAAAGCCGCACCAGGACCGACGACCTCGTCGGGCTCGGCTCATCGCCGCGCGTCAGTGGTTCGCCGGTTTCGATCAGGGAGAAGGACTTCGAGGTGGGGACGCCCAGGGCCTCCAGCATGGCGGTGGCCAGCACCTCGCGCACCCCGCCCTTGAGCGTCAGCCGCCCGTCGCCCTGTCGCGACCAGGGTGTCTGGCCCGATCCCTTGGTCCCAAGTTCCAACAGGCGGCCGCTTCCGGCCTCGCGCATCTGAGCGAAGGTGAAGCCCCGCCCGTCGCCGAGGTCGGGGTTGTAAACGCGGAACTGGTGGCCGTGATAACGCTGGGCCAGGGGCGTCTCGAGATTGCCCGGCAGAGGTTGGAAGCGGCCGAAATGGGCGACCCATTCCTCGTCGGTCAGGGTCTCGAGGCCCACGCTGGCGGCGGCGCGGTCGTTGCGAAACCGCAGCAGGGTCATGGGGAAGTCGGCGGCGGCCACCGGGTCGGCGAAATCGGGTCCCAGCTCCTGGACATGCGGATCGGGGCGGTAGGCCGGGGAGACGGGCATGACATTCTGATGGCGCAGGGCGCCCCCATGCGCAAGCGCGAGGGAATAGACACGTTGGCCCGCGCGTCTTCCTGGCACGGCGACCTCCCCGATTCGGGCGGCGCCGCCACGAAGGAGCAACCCATGAATGCCATTCGAACCAGCTCGACGATCCTGGCCCTGACCCTCGCGCTCGGCGCTTCCCCCGCCATCGCGCAGGATCGCGGCGGCGTCGCCCGGCCCCTCGCCACCGCCCGACCCGCCGTCGACCTGGATCGGGTTCAGGTCGCACCGATCGACCGGCGCCACATCCGGCCGGATCGACCTGATCACGACGGCAATCTGCGGGCCCGCCTGCGCAACGCCTGTTTCGGGCCGGGCGCACCGCCCCCGGTCTGCCGCCGGGTGTTCGGCGATCATCCCGGCGGACGGCCGGACGTCACCACGCGCGGCCCCATGATCGCCCCCGTCGCCCCGCGCCCAGCGGGCTGACGTCTCGTCCACGGCTTCGTCGCCGCTCAGCGAGGGGCGACGAAGCCGTGGCCGTAGACCGGATCGCGGCCCGGCACGCCCAGGTCCGTCGCCCGCCGCGCCAGTTCGTCTGGCGTGACCTGGCCGCCCACCAGCCGCCCGGCCACCACCGGCGCGGCCATCGAAGTCCCGGTCCAGCGCCCTCCGGCCGCGCCGACGTCGACGCCGGGCGCCGCGAAATCCACATGCTCGCCCTGGGTGGCCCGTCGCCATATCCGCAAGCGCGCGTCGACGGCCGTCACCCCGATCACCCCGGGCAGGGCCGCGGGAAACGGCGCTCGGGCGTGGGGTCCCTCGTTGCCGGCGGCGGCCACGATCACCACGCCTCGGCGGGTGAGCCGCTCGATCACCGCCGCCAGGGCCGTGTTGGGCGGGCCGGTCAGGCTGACATTGATCACCCGGGCCCCGCTGCTCGCCGCCCAGTCCGCGCCGCGGGCGATGGCGCTGACCGCCGCGCCTGGCAGGGGCCCGGATTCCGCCGCGTCGGCGGCCAGCAGCGTCAGGCCCGGGCCGCCGGCGGCCCGGGCATAGACCGCGGCGACCGCCAGGGCGTGGGCGCTGGTCCTGGCGGGGCCGGCTGAGAACCGCGCGGTCACCACCCGCACCCCCTCAAGCGCCGCATGGCCCGCCGGCAGGCCGGAATCGATCATCGCCCCGATCCGAGCCGGCCCGGGCGTCGACGGCGCCGGGACTGGGACGGGCCCGGACGGGCCGGCCAGCCGCGCGGCCTGGAACACGTAGACGAAGTTCAGATCGATGGCGTCGTCCGGGCGCGCGGCGCGCAGGGCCTCGAACAACGCCTGGGTCTGTACGCCCTCCGGCGCCTGGAACGTCATCAGGATCAGGCCCGCCGCGGGAAGCTCGGCCCGGCTGGTCTCGCGCAGGCCAAGCGCCCGGGCCGCCTCAGCGGCGCCCGCGTCGGCCGCGGCGACCACGATTTCGCCCCGCCGGAACCAGGCGCCCCTCGGGTCGCGCTCATAGGCCGCCTCGACAGCGGCCTGGGTGCGTCTGCGCGCCGCTTCGCGCTCGGTCGCTACACGGTCGACCTCCACACCCCGAGTTGGGAAGCGCTCGAGGGAGGGACGCATCGGCCGCTCGACCATGCCCGCGGGCGGACGCGCCGCCGGCCCGCGCTGGGCGAGCGCGAGCGGCGGCGCGGTCAGCACCAGGGCGAGGACAAGGCAGGCCGGCCAGCGCAAGGAACGGACTCCGATCGCAGGGGCGCGGGAATAGACACGCCTCCTGAGACGTCTTTGGGGGTGCGCATATTCCGGCCGGACAGCGTAACAATAGCTTTAGCGCCCGGCCAACATGGCAGGGGAGGCTCAGTGGCGGCACGCGGAGACGACATCGAGACCCGGCTGACGGCGCTGATCCCGCGCCTGCACCGGTTCGCCTGGATGCTGACCGGCGCGAGCGCCGACGCCGACGACGTGACCCAGGCGACCCTGGAGCGCGCCCTCATACATCGCCGTGAGCTCTCCGAGGGCGCTCATCTGGAAGCCTGGGTGATCCGGGTGGCGCGCAACATCTGGCTGGACCAGTTGCGCCGCCGCCGGGTGCGCGACGTGGCGGTCGATCCGGCGATGCTCGGCCCCGGCCATGACGAGAAGGAGGACCTACGCATGCAAGGCCAAGAGGCGCTGGCGGCCTTCGCCACCCTGCCGCCCGGCCAGAAGGAGATCGCCACCCTGGTCCTGGTGGAGGGTTACACCTATCACGAGGCGGCCACGGCGCTTGAGATCCCCATCGGTACGGTCATGAGCCGCCTGGCCCGCGCCCGGCGCGCCCTGGCCGAACGGCTGCTGGGCCCGGAGGACGCACCGCTCGCCCAAGGAGCCGGCGGATGATCCTCGATGACGAGACCTTGATGGCCTTCGCCGATGGCGAACTGGACGCCGAGGCGTCCCGGGAGGTCGCCGACGCCATCGCCCATGACCCCGTCCTGCGCGCCCGGGTGGAACGCTTCCGCGCCGTCCGCGCCCTGGTGAGCGACGCCGCGACGGCCCACGCGCCGCCGGTCCCGCCGGGCCTGCTGGACGCCGCGCGGCGACATGTGGACCGGACGCAGGCCGGCCGATGGACCCTGCCCACCGCCTTGGCGGCCGGGATCGCGGGACTGGCCCTAGGGCTCGGCGTGATGACCGCCCAGACCGGGCCCGCCCTGGTCGACGTCAAGGCCGGCATGGCGGCGCGCGGGGCGCTGAAGGCCGCGCTCGACGCCACGCCCAGCGGTGAGTCGAAGGCCGGCGGCGGCCTCGCCGTCTCGCCGCAATACACCCTGCGCGCCGCCGACGGCCGGACCTGCCGCGGGTTTCGTGTCACCGGGCGGGCCTCGGTGCTGGAGGGCGCGGCCTGCCGCGAGGACGACGGCTGGCGGCTGCTGGTGCTGGCCCCCGCCGTCGCGGCGCCCAAAGGCGGTTTCGCAACCGCCGCCAGTCCCGAGCCGGTCGCCGTCCAGGCCGCGGTCGACGCCCTGGGTGCCGGAGACCCCCTGGGCCGCGAGGCCGAGCGCGCCCTGATCGAGGCCGGTTGGCCGATCTCGCCAAGCTCAAGGGAATAGCCGGCCGCCGCCGCGCGTCTTCTCCCGGTACAGGCGGGAGGGCGCGACATGAATGGATGGATGCTGGCGGCGATACTGGCGGCGACGCCGTGCGAACCGATGGAGGTCTCCATCTCCTCCGGTCTGGACTGGTCGTCGGGCGACTACGGATTGGACACCGAGACCAGCGCCCTTCTGGCGCCGATCTCCATCGATCTCGACCTGGGCGACCTGACGCTCAGCGCGGGCGGCGCCTATGCGGTGATCGAGGGCCCTGCCGGGATCACGGCCCCGGACGGCGAGGTCTTCGCCCCACGCGCCTCTGACGATGCGCGCCGCGATGGGTTCACCGATCTGTCGCTCGGCGGGAGCTGGAGCCGGACCGCTCCGACCTGGCCGGGCTGGATCGCGCTCAGCGGCGGCGCGACCCTGCCGACCGCCGATCCCGACGAAGGCCTCGGCGCAGGCTCAAGCGACCTCTTCGCCGGCCTTGAGCTCGGCTATGACGCCGACCCTTTCCTGCTGGCGGTGAACCTCAACTACCGGGCCACGGACGTGGCCGGGCTGCGCGACCCGGTGGGCGCGGGCGTCTCGATTCTGCGCCTGGTCGGCGCCGACGGCGTGCTCGGCGCCAGCCTCGACGCGCGGCAGTCCACCATCCCCGGCCTGGCCCCCCAGGCGGAGATCTCGGTCTTCGCCGGCGGGTCCATCTCGCCGTCGGTCCGGCTCGACGCCTACCTGGTGACGGGGCTTACCGGGGCGAGCTCCGACCTGGGCTTCGGACTGTCCCTGCGGCGCAGCCTCGGCGTGACGGATCGCGCGCCGAGCGTGCGAAACTGATGCCCGCCTCCGCACGGCCATGCTAACCGGGGGCCATGGCGCGCAAATTCACGCTCGAATTCCTGAGGACTGAAGCGGCCTCGGGCGTAATCCTGGCGAGCGCGGCCCTGCTGGCGATCCTGCTGGCCAACTCCCCCTGGTCCGAGGGTTATTTCAGCTTCATCGGCCACCCGATCACCATCCAGATCGGCGCCTTCCACGAGACCAAACCCGTCCTGAAGTGGATCAAGGACGGGCTGATGGCGATCTTCTTCTTCGTCGTCGGGCTGGAGATCAAGTACGAGCTGCTGCGCGGAGAGCTCTCGAATCCCCGCCGCCTGGCCTTGCCGGTGCTGGCGGCGATCGGCGGCATGGCCGCCCCGGCGGCGATCTACCTGGCGCTCAATCTGGGCGCCGGCGGCGCACCCCAGGGGTGGCCGACGCCGGTCGCCACCGACATCGCCTTCGCCCTGGCCGCCCTGGCCGTGGTGGGACCCAGGCTTCCGCCGGCCCTGCGGGTCTTCCTGCTGACCCTGGCCATCGCCGACGACCTGGGCGCCGTGGCCCTGATCGCCATCCTGTTCACCGCCAAGGTCAATCTCTACGCCCTGGGCGGCGCGGCGGCGGCGGTCGCGCTGATGGCGCTGATGTCGCGCTGGAAGACCGCGCCCTACCTGTTCTACGCCGCCTGTTTCGCGCTCGCCTGGGCCTTCACCCTGAAGAGCGGGGTCAACACCTCGCTGGCGGGGGTCGCGGCGGCCATGACCATCCCCATCGATCCGCGCAAGCCGGGCCACGAGGGGCCGCTCAAGCACTTCATGGAGAGCATGCACCCCTATGTGGCCTTCCTGATCCTGCCGCTGTTCGCCTTCGCCGCGGCGGGGTTCTCGTTCAAGGGCCTGTCACTCGACGCCCTGTTCGGCCCCGTGCCCCTGGGCATCGCGCTGGGCCTCTTCGTCGGCAAGCAGATCGGCGTGTTCGGGATCGGCGCCCTGGCCATCGGCCTGAAGATCGCCCGGCGGCCCACGGGCACGAAGTGGCTGGAGCTCTACGGCGTCTCGCTGCTCTGCGGCGTCGGCTTCACCATGAGCCTGTTCATCGGCGGGCTGGCGTTCGACGCCGGCGACATGGCGGCGCAGACGCAGGTGCGGATCGGCGTCGTGGTCGGATCGCTGCTGTCGGTCCTGGTCGGGATGGCGGTGCTGGGCGTGGCCCAAGGCCGGCGCAACGCCGAGGACTAGCCGCCGCCAGGTTCAGGACAGGTTCAGGCTGGCCGCGCGATCTTCAGGGCGAACGCAACTGGAGTCGCCCCATGAGACGCCTGTTTGTCACCGCCGGCCTCGCCGTATCGCTCACGGCCGCCGCCGCTCACGCCCAGCCCGTGGAGACATTCGACCGGAAATCCAATGGCGAGTGGGTCTACGAGTACAAGGACGGGCGCAGCGACGTGAAGCGCGAGCGAAAGCCCGGCGAATACAAGGAAGAGATCAAGCACCGCGACGGCGTCTCGAAATTCGAGCGCAAGGCCGACGGGAGCTGGAAGGAGGAGATCAAGGACGGTCGCTGCGAGACCAAGCGCGAGCGCACCAGCGGCGGCGAATACAAGGAAGAGCGCAAATGCGGATGAACCGCGCCGGCGAGGCCTAGAGCAGGTCGCGGGCCCAACGTTCCTCGCCCCGGCGGGCGGCGACCACGGGCCGGCCCGCGAAACGGCTGACGCTCTCGACGGTCTGGTCGAAGTCCGGGGCCTCGGGGTCGGCGCTCTGGCTGATCACCACCGCGTGGATTGGGACGCCGAAGCCTTCCAGGGCTGCGATGGCCGTCAGGGTGTGGCTGATCGATCCCAGATACGACCCGCCGACCAGCACCGCCGGCAGCCCCGCCTCGGCGTGAAGATGGGCGCAGAGGCCGTCCTCGGCGATCGGGGACATGATCCCGCCGGCGCCTTCGAAGATCTTCAGGTCGGCCTGGGTGTCGCCCAGGAACGGGCGGCAGGCCTCGATCACCTGGGCGTAGACCAGGCTGCGGCCCTCGGCCCGGGCGGCCATGGGCGGCGACAGTGGGGCGCGGAACCGCAGCGGCGAGACGGCGTCCAACAGGAGCTCGGTGGGCGCAAGGCCCAGGGCGCGCAGCAGGCGGCCCGGATCGCTCTCGCCCCAGTCGTCGGGATCGAAGCCGCTCACCACCGGCTTCTGCACGCCCACCCTGCGGCCCTGGGCGACGGCGGCGCGGATCAGGGCGCAGGCCACATAGGTCTTGCCCACGTCGGTGTGGGCGCCTGCGATCGAGAGACCGCGCATGCTCAGGCTCCGATCAACGGACGGATGGCGGCGGCCAGGCGGTCGATCTCGGCGTCCGGGTGGCCGGCGGTGAAGGCCAGGCGCAGGCGCGCTGTCCCGGCCGGTACGGTCGGGGGGCGGATAGCGATGGCCAGGAAGCCCTGGGCCTCCAGCGCCGCGGCGGCGGCCAGGGCGGCGGCGGCCTCGCCGATGACGATGGGGACCACGGCGCTGGTCGCCTCGGGCAGGTTGAGCGCGCGGGTGAAACGCCGGGCCTTGGCCAGGGGCGCGGCCACCCGCTCGGGCTCGGCGGCGATGATGTCGAGGGCCGCCAGGGCGGCCGCGGCGTTCGCGGGCGGCAGGCCGGTCGTATAGACCAGGGTCCGGGCGCGGGTCTTGAGCAGGTCGATCACCGGGGCGCTGGCGCAGACATAGGCGCCGTAGCCGCCGATGGCCTTGGAAAAGGTCCCCATGGCCAGGTCAACCCGCGCGCCGGGGAACATGGCCGCCGCGCCGCGGCCCACGCCCACCACGCCCAGGCCGTGGGCGTCGTCGACCATCAGCCAGGCGTCATGGGCCCTGGCCAGGACGCTGATCTCGTCCAGAGGCGCCAGGTCCCCGTCCATGGAGAACACACCGTCGGTGGCGATCAGGGCGCGCTTGGCTCCGCGACGGTGTTCGCCAAGCTTGGCGGCGAGATCGGCCATGTCGTTGTGCGCGAAGGCCACCACCTGGGCGCCCGAAAGCTGCGAGCCCGCCCAGATGCAGGCATGGGCTAGTTCGTCGACCAGGATCAGGTCGCCCACGCCCATGACCGTCGGGATGATGCCGCTGTTGGCCAGGTAGCCCGAGCCGAACACGCAGGCGGCCTCGTAGCCCTTCAGCGCCGCCAGCCGGCCCTCAAGTTCGCCGAACAGCGGATGGTCGCCCGTCACCAGGCGCGAGGCCCCCGCCCCGACCCCGTGTTCCTCCACCGCCCGGATCGCGGCGGCCTTCACCGCCGGATGGTGCGAGAGGTTGAGATAATCGTTGCAGGAAAAGGAGAGCAGGCGCCGCCCGCCCCGCTGGACCCAGAGGCCGTCCAGGCGGTGGGTGGGCGCCAGGGTGCGCCGCAGGCTGCGAGACTCCAGGGCGGCGAGCTTGTCCTGGGCGAAGGCGGTGAGACTGTCGGTCATGGCGCGACGCGGTATGCACGAGGTTGGCCCTGGGCTAAAGCGCGCTCGTCACCTTCGAGGTTGGGGAGAGAACGCATGGCGCCGCAGCCGGACTGGATGACCACGGGCGCCGCCCACGTCTGGCGCCCCTACTGCCAGATGAAGACCGCCCCCCCGCCCCTGGCCGTGGCGCGGACGCAGGGCGCCCGGATCATTCTTGAGGACGGCCGCGAGCTGGTGGACGGCATCGCCTCGTGGTGGACCGCCTGCCACGGCTATAATCACCCGCATATTCGCGCCGCCGTGACCGCCCAACTGGAGCGGGCGCCGCATGTGATGTTCGGCGGCCTGGCCCATGAGCCGGCCTATCGGCTGGCGACGCGGCTGGCGGCCCTGCTGCCCGGCGACCTGGACCATGTGTTCTTCGCCGAGAGCGGTTCGGTGGCCGTCGAGATCGCCATGAAGATGGCCCTGCAGTTCTGGATCAACCGCGGCGTGGAGGGCCGCACGCGGTTCCTCAGCTTCCTCGGCGGCTATCACGGCGACACCCTGGCCACGATGACCATCTGCGACCCCGAGGAGGGGATGCACGGCCTGTTCGCAGGCGTCATGCCCGCCCAGCATATCGCCGCCCTGCCGAGCGACGCGGCCTCCGAAGCCGCGCTCGACGCCCTGCTGGCCGCCAAGGGCGCGGAGATCGCCGCCATCATCGTCGAGCCCCGGGTCCAGGGCGCCGGCGGCATGCTGTTCCACGACGACGAGGTGCTGCGCACCCTGCGCCGGCTGGCCGACAAGCACGGCGTGCTGCTGGTCTTCGACGAGATCTTCGTGGGCTTCGGGCGCACCGGCGACCTGTTCGCCTGCAGCGGCTCAGGCGTGGTCCCCGACATCGTGACCCTGTCGAAGGCCCTGACCGGCGGGACCCTGCCGCTGTCGGCCGCCATCGCGCGCAAGCCGGTCTTCGAGGCGTTCTGGTCGGACGACCCCGGCGCGGCCCTGATGCACGGCCCGACCTATATGGGCAATCCGCTGGCCTGCGCCGCGGCCAACGCCAGCCTTGACCTGTTCGAGACCGGGACCTGGAAGGCCGACGTGGCGCGGATCAACGCGGCGCTGACCGAGGGCCTGGAACCGTGCCGGGCCGCGAAGGGCGTGGTCGATGTCCGCACCTATGGCGCCATCGGAGTGGTGGAGTTCGAGGCACCCGCCGCGGTCGGCGCGCTGTGCGCAAGGTTCGCCGAGCTGGGCTGCTGGATCCGACCGATGGGCAAGGTCATCTACCTGACCCCGCCCTTCGTGACGTCGGACGAGGAGCTCACGCGGCTGACGGGGGCGATCCGAAGCGTGGTCTGCGGTTAGGCTCGCACCCAATACCGCTCATCCCGGCGAAGGCCGGGACCCAGAAGGAAAGACTCTCAAGCGGGCTCTGGGGGCGGCGAACCCATCCAATCCGCCACTGATCCCTGAGATCTGGGTCCCGGCCTTCGCCGGGATGAGCGGAGGGTTTGGCATGCCCTTGGGACTGATACCTACCCCAGCGCCGCCTTCAGCGCCGCCACGGTCTCCTTGGTGGCCACGTCCACGGCTGGGGAGACATCGCCCATGCTGTAGAAGTCGTGGACCATGTCCTTGTACTCGACGTGGGCGGCCGTCACGCCCGCCGCGTTGAGGCGCGCGGCGTAGTCACGGCCCTCGTCCTTCAGCGGATCGTAGCCGGCGGTGACCACCAGGGCCGGCGGGGTGCCGGCGACGTCGGCCTTGGACCCCAGGTTGGCGCGGTGCTCCTGGGGATGGCCGACGGCGGCCAGGCATTTGTCGAACCAGGCGATGGCCGCCTTGGTCAGGATCGGGCCGTCCAGGTCCTTGCGAGACTGGGTCTCCACGTCGGGCCAGATGCCGGGATAGAGCAGGAGCTGGAAGGCCAGCCTGCGCTTGGGGTCGTGCTTCATGTCGATGGAGATCGAGGCCGCCAGGTTCCCCCCCGCCGAACAGCCGCCCACCGCGACGCGGGCCGGGTCGAAGCCGATCTCGGCGGCATGGTCGAAGGCCCATTCCGTGGCCGCCAGGCAGTCGTCGTGACCGGCCGGGAACGGATGCTCGGGCGCCAGCCGGTAGTCGACCGCCAGGACACGGTAGCCGGAATAGGCCGCCAGCCGGCGGCAATGGCCGTCATGGGTCTCCAGGTCGCCGATGGCGAAGCCGCCACCGTGGAAATAGACTAGGCCCGGCGTGGTCGCCGCCGCGCCGGCGGGCACGTAGAGCCGCGCGCCGATCGGGCCGTTTCCACCATCCACCTGGATGTCGGTGGCCGTGACGTCCTTGGGCGCGCCCAGGTTCTGGGCCTGGCGCTGCATCCGGTAGCCGGCGCGGATCATCTCCGGCGGCAGGGCGTCCAGGGGCGGCATCTCCTGGCCCGCCGCGGCGGCGGCCTGTTCGTCGATCATCGCCTTGAAGTGCGGGTCCATGGGGAATGCCTTCTCTGAAATCTCAGCCGACGTTGCGCGTGCGGCCTTGCCAATAGGGGTCGCGCAGTTCGCGGCGCAACACCTTGCCCGAGGGGTTGCGCGGCAGGACGGCGACATAGTCCACGGACTTGGGCGTCTTGAAGCCGGCGATCTGGCCGCGGCAGTGTTCGATGATCGAGGCGGTGTCGGCCTCCGCGCCCGGCCGCAGGACCACGACGGCTTTCACGGCCTCGCCCCAGCGCTCGTCGGGCACGCCGATCACCGCGGCGTCGGCGACGGCGGGATGGCCCATCAGGGCGTTCTCCACCTCGGCCGGATAGATGTTCTCGCCGCCCGAGACGATCATGTCCTTCACCCGGTCGTGGATGAACAGGTAGCCGTCGACGTCGAAATAGCCGGCGTCGCCGGAGCGGAACCAGCCCTGCGGACAGATGGCCTCGGCGGTGGCCTCGGGGCGGTTCCAGTAGCCCTTCATGATGCCGCTGGAACGGATCTCGATCTCGCCCACCTCGCCGACAGCGGCGTCGCGGCCGTCCAGCCGGATGCGGATCTCGTAGCCGGGGGTGGGCTTGCCACAGGCCCGCAGCTTGCCCAGCGCCGGATCGTGGGCCTCCGGCGGCAGATAGGTCCCGCCGCCGATCGTCTCGGTCAGGCCGTAGAGCTGCATGAAGTCCGCGCCGAACCGCGCCTGAGCGCGGGTCAGCACCTCCTCGGAGATCGGCGAGGCGCCGTAATAGATGTGCCGCAGGCTGGAGAGGTCGGCTTCGCCCTGGGCCGGGTGCTGCAGCACCATGTTGATGATCGCCGGCGCCATGAAGGCGTGCTTGATCCGGTGTTCTTCGATCAGCTCGAGCAGCAGGCCGATATCGACCTCGCGCATGATCACGGCGCGTGCGCCCTGCATCAGCGACAGCATGCCCAGATTGGCCCCGGCCACGTGGAACAGGGGCATGGCGACCAGCACCCCGTCGCCCGGCGTGAACTTCGCCCAGACCTTCGTCGCCCCCTCGAAACTGGCCAGGTAGTTGGTCTCGGTGAGTTGCACGCCCTTGGGCAGGCCGGTGGTGCCCGAGGTGTAGAGCTGGATGACGTCGTCGTCCGGGAGGGCCGCCAGCTTGGGATCGATCGCCGGATGGGCCCCGATCCACGCGCGGAAGCCCTGCCGCTCAGGATGGCCCGGCTCGAACTGGATGACGGTCGAGAGGTCGGGCAGGTCGAGACCCGCAAGGGTTTCGGCGTAGTCGCGCCCCACGACCAGCAGCTTGCACCCGGCGTCCTTGAGGATGAAGGCGATCTCCGGCGGGGCCAGGCGCCAGTTCACCGGCGTCAGGCAGGCGCGGATCTTCAGGCAGCCGAACCACAGGACGAAGAAGTCGGCGTTTCCCTTGGCGAGCGTCCCCACCCGGTCGCCGGCCTGGACGCCGGCGCCCAGCAGGGCCTGGGCGCATTGCGAGGACAGGGCGTCGAACTGGGCGTAGCTGATCGCCTCGCCCTCGAACCACAGGGCCTGGGCCTCGGGCCGCGCAAGCGCATGGTGGCGCGCGACGTCGGCGACGCATGTGATGCCCTGGGACATCGATCCTCCCACCTCCGCTCCGCGACCCGTTCGCCGTGGAGCCACCAAGATGCTCCCCTTCTGGGGGAGCTGTCGCCGCAAGGCGACTGAGGGGGACTTTGAATCCTTCTTGTGGGCTTCAGCCCCCTCCGTCACGTCGCCGATAAGGGCGACGCGCCACCTCCCCCAGATCGCGCTGCGCGCTGGGGGAGGATTTGCGTTCCGATCTACTCCGCAGCGACTTTCGGCGCGTAACCGAGCATGGCCTTGGTCTCCAGGAACTCGTGGAAGGCGTAGTCGCCCCACTCGCGCCCGTTGCCGCTCATCTTGTAGCCGCCGAAGGGGGCCATCATGTCGCCGCCGCCGCCGTTGATCGACACCTGGCCGGCGCGCAGCTTGGAGGCTACCTGCCGGGCCTTGGCCAGGTCGGCGCCGTTGACGTAGGCGGCCAGGCCGTACTCGGTGTCGTTGCCGACCTCGATGGCCTGGTCGAGGGTCTCATAGCCGAGGATCGACAGCACGGGGCCGAAGATCTCTTCCTTGGCGATGGTCATCTCGTTGGTGACGTTGGCGAAGACGGTGGGCTTCACATAGTAGCCCTTGTCCAGGCCCTCCGGGCGGCCGACGCCGCCGGAGACCAGGGTCGCGCCCTCGTCGCTGCCGGCCTGGATCAGCTACTGGATCTTGTTGAACTGGATCTCGGAGACCACGGGACCCAGCTGGCTGTTGCCGTTCGGGTCGCCGACGGTGACGGTGGAGACCGCCTCGCGGGCCACGGCGATGGCTTCGTCCATGCGGCCCTTGGGGACCAGCATGCGGGTCGGCGCGTTACAGGACTGACCGGAGTTGGTCATCATGGTGGCCACGCCACGGCCCACGCCCTTGGCGAAGGCGGCGTCGTCGAGGACGATGTTGGGGCTCTTCCCACCCAGTTCCTGAGCCACGCGCTTGACGGTCGGGGCGGCGTTCTTGGCCACCTCGATGCCGGCGCGGGTGGAGCCGGTGAAGGAGACCATGTCCACTTCGGGGTGGCTGGAGAGCGGGACGCCGACGCCGAGGCCGTCGCCCTGGACCATGTTGAACACGCCGGCGGGAACGCCCGCGGCATGCATGATCTCAGCGAAGATGTGGCCCGAGAACGGGGCGACTTCCGAAGGCTTCAGCACCATGGTGCAGCCCGTCGCGATGGCCGGGGCCACCTTGCAGACGATCTGGTTCAGGGGCCAGTTCCAGGGGGTGATGAACCCACAGACGCCGATCGGCTCCTTGACGATCATCGTCGGGCCGCGGTCTTCCTCGAACTTGAAGGTCTTCAGCACTTCCACGGCGGTGGCCAGGTGGCCCATGCCGATCGGAACCTGGGCGCGCTGGGCGAGGTTGGCGGGGGCGCCCATTTCCTCGGTCACGGCGGTGGCCAGGTCGCCGAAGCGCTTCTGATATTCGGCCAGGATGCGGCCCAGGACTTCCAGGCGCTCCTCGCGGGTGGTCTGGCTCCAGGCCGGGAAGGCGGCGCGGGCGGCC
>NZ_JAUYNW010000027.1 GCF_030698145.1 Phenylobacterium sp.
GCGAGCTCCCCTGACCCTCAAGCCCCGTGGGGCCGGTTCGGTCAGCGCGGGCACGGTGAAGCAGAGCTTCAGCCACGGCCGCTCCAAGACGGTGGTCGTGGAGACCAAGCGCGCGCGCACCCACACCGCGCCGGCGGGCAATCTCGCCGCGCCGTCATCGGCCGAGAAACGCACCTTCACGCCGCCCCCGGCCTCGCCGCGCGCGGCCTCGCCGTCCGGCGACGGCTCAGGCCTGTCGGCCGACGAGCAGCGCGCCCGCCAGCGCGCCATCGAACTGGCCCGCGAGCATCAGGCCCGCCAGGCCGCCGAGCAGCGCGCCCGTGAGGAGCGTGCCCGCGCCGAGGCCGCCGCGACCGCCGCCGCGGCCAAGGCCGCCGAGCCGGCCCCTGCGCCGGTGGCTGCGCCGACCCCTGCTCCCGAGGCTCCGAAGGCCGCCGCGCCGGAGGCCCTGGCCCCCGTCGCCCCGGCTCCGGTCGCTCCGGCGCCTGTCGCTGAGGCCCCCGCGCCGACGCCGGCTGCTCCGACTCCTGCCGCCGCGCCCCAGGCGCCTCGCGCCGAGGCTCCCCGCCCGGCCGCGCCCGCCGCGCCGCAAGCCGGCCAGACCCGGACCTACGAACCGTCCCGCGAGCGCCGCGACGATCGCGCCTCGACCACCACCTATCGTCCCGACCGCGCGCCCGGCCGGTTCGAGAACGCCAATTTCGGCCAGCGCGCGCCGCGCCCCGACCAGGGCGGTGGCTATCAGCAGCGTCCGCAGGGCGACGCCCGTCCGCAGGGCGACCGCGGTCCGCCGCGGCCGCAAGGCGACCGTCCCCAGGGTGATCGCCCGCAAGGCGATCGTCCGCGTCCGTCCGGCGAGCCCGTCCGCTATTCGGCCCTGTCGCCTCGCCCCGCGCCTGGCGGCGCCGGCCGTCCCGGGGATCGTCCCGGCGGCGCACGTCCGCCCAGGGGGGCCGCGCCCAACGCGCCGCCCGCCACGCCTGAAATCCAGCGCGCCGCCCGCCAGGCCCCGCGGCCCGGTGGCGGAGACGCCACCCGCCGGCCCGACGACGACGAGGATACGCGCCGCAAGGCCGCGGGCGCCGCGCCGAACAAGGCCATCTCCCGCGTCAAGGGCGCCCAGCAGCGCCGCGAAGGCCGTCTGACCATCCAGGCCGTGGCCGGTGATGACGAGGGCGCCGTCGAGCGGATGCGTTCGCTGGCCTCGGTTCGCCGGGCCCGGGAGCGTGAACGCGAGAAGCGCAAGGGCGGCGGCCAGGAAGCGGCCCGCGCGGCCCGTGAAGTGGTCATTCCCGACGTCATCACCGTGGCGGAACTCGCCAACCGGATGGCGACCCGCGGCGTGGAGATCATCAAGTTCCTGATGCGTCAGGGCGTGATGCTCAAGATCAACGACGTCATCGACAACGACACCGCCGAACTGGTGGCCACCGAGTTCGGCCACACCGTCCGCCGCGTCTCGGAAGCCGACGTCGAAGAAGGCTTCATCGGCGAAGAGGATGTCGACGATCACCTGCTCCCGCGTCCGCCCGTCGTGGCGGTCATGGGTCACGTCGACCACGGCAAGACCTCGCTGCTGGACGCCCTACGTTCGGCCGACGTGGCGGCCGGCGAGCATGGCGGCATCACCCAGCATATCGGCGCCTATCAGGTGCGGCTGGAGAACGGCCAGGCCGTGACCTTCCTCGACACCCCGGGCCACGCGGCGTTCTCCGCCATGCGGGCGCGCGGCGCCGACGTCACCGACATCGTTGTCCTGGTCGTGGCCGCCGACGACGGCGTCATGCCTCAGACCATCGAGGCCATCCAACACGCCCGGGCTTCCGGCGCGCCGATCATCGTGGCGATCAACAAGATCGACAAGCCGGGCGCCAACCCGACCAAGGTGATCAACGAGCTGCTGCAGCACGAGATCGTGGTGGAGAGCCTGGGCGGTGAAACCCAGGCCATCCAGGTCTCGGCCACCGAGAAGATGGGTCTCGACGACCTGATCGAGGGTATCCTGCTGCAGGCCGAGGTCATGGACCTGAAAGCCAACCCCGATCGGACCGCCGACGGCACCGTCATCGAGGCCAAGCTGGATCGGGGCCGCGGCGCGGTTTCCACCGTTCTGGTCAAGCGCGGCACCCTGAAGCGCGGCGACATCGTCGTGGCCGGCTCCAATTTCGGCCGCGTCCGCGCCCTGCTCAACGAGCGC
The DNA here is from genome assembly GCF_030698145.1 of Phenylobacterium sp. GTDB lineage: Bacteria > Pseudomonadota > Alphaproteobacteria > Caulobacterales > Caulobacteraceae > Phenylobacterium. Next base: position 2,198 of record NZ_JAUYNW010000027.1, read on the forward strand.
GACGAACAGCTCGACGCCGCTGGTCCCTCCGTTCCGGTGGAGATCCTCGGCCTGGACGGCACGCCGTCTCCGGGCGAGCCCTTCGCTGTGGTGGAGAACGAAGCTCGCGCCCGTGAGCTGACCGAGTACCGCACCCGGGTGAAGCGCGAGAAGGCCGGTTCGCCGGTCGCCGCCGGCGTGACCATGGCCGACTTCATGGCCAAGCTTCAGGACAAGAAGATCTCGGAGCTGCCGGTCATCATCAAGGCCGACGTGCAGGGTTCCGCCGAAGCCATCGTTGGGTCGCTGGACGCTCTGGCCACCGAGGAGGTCCGCGCGCGGATCATCCTGCAGGGCGCCGGCGCGATCAGCGAAAGCGACGTCATGCTGGCCAAGGGCTCGGGCTCCCCGATCCTCGGCTTCAACGTCCGCGCCTCCAAGCAAGCCCAGGCGCTCGCCGAACGTGAAGGCGTCGAGATCCGCTACTACGCGATCATCTACGACCTGATCGACGACATCAAAGGCGTGCTCTCGGGCATGCTGGCGCCGGAACAACGCGAGACCTTCCTGGGCAACGCCCGAGTCCTGCAGGTGTTCGACATCACCAAGGTCGGCCGGGTCGCCGGTTGCCGGGTCACCGAAGGCGTGGTCCGCCGCGGCGCCCGCGTCCGGATCATCCGCGAGGATATCGTGGTGCTGGAGCTGGGCACCCTCAAGACCCTCAAGCGCTTCAAGGACGAGGTCGCCGAAGTCGGCTCCGGCGTCGAGTGCGGGATGTTCTTTGAAGGTTTCCAGGACATCAAGGAAAACGACGTCATCGAGTGCTTCACCCTCGAAGAGGTCGCGCGCAGCCTCTGATTGGCCGCAAAGATCGTCAAAACCCTCCCGGAAACGGGAGGGTTTTTTCTTGGCCCACCCATCGCTGTCGGAGACCCAGCCCGTGCGCCACGCTCTCCTCGTCCTTACAGCCCTCCTGCTGTCGTCCTGCGCCACGACCCAGCGTTTCGACGCGGCGAACGACGTCCACGCACTGCTGGTCTCGATCCGCGACGACGACCGGACCGCCTTCGAGGCCCATGTCGACCGCCCCGCCCTGAAGCGCCAGGTCGAGAGCCGGCTGCTGGCCGAGACCCGCAAGGCCAACGCCGGCGACGGCGCCACGGCCTTGAGCATCCTGCTGTCGCCGCTGGTGGCCGACCTGGCCGGCGACCTGCTGGTCCAGCCCCGAGTGTTCCGCGCGGCGGCGGACTATTACGGTTATGGCCCCGACACCTCGATCCCCAACGCCCTGGTGATCGGCGGCCAGCTCAAGGCCATGGGCGACGGACGGGTCTGCGCCACCCGCCGGAAGGACGGTCCCTGCCTGCTGGTGTTCACGGAGACCGCCGGGACCTGGCGGCTCTCGGGCTTCGAGGGCGATCTTTCCATGCTGCGAACCAAGCACTGATCTGCTTAAGCTTGCGCTCTACCTGACCGGGAGCGGGCGATGGGCTACGAGGCGGCGCTATCCGACTACGAGGAGACCGCCTTCACCCATGGCGGCCGGACCCGAAAGGTCTTCAAGAAGGGCTCCGGTCCCGCGGTCATCGTCATCCACGAGATGCCGGGGCTGCACCCCCTGGTCATTGCCTTCGCCGATCGCGTCGCCGCGTCCGGCATGACCGTCTACTGCCCCAGCCTGTTTGGCGATCCGGGCCGGCCAGTCACCACCGGCTACGCCCTGCGTGAGATGATCACCGGCATCTGCATCCGGCGTGAGTTCAACGTCTGGGCCGCCGACAAGTCGAGCCCCATCGTCGACTGGCTGAAGGCCCTGGCCCGCAAGGTCCACGCCGACTGCGGCGGCAAGGGGGTCGGCGCGGTGGGCATGTGCTTCACCGGGGGGTTCGCGCTCGCCATGATGACCGAGCCGTCGGTCGTGGCGCCGGTGCTGTCACAGCCCTCCCTGCCGCTGGCCGGCAAGAACCCCAAGCGCGGCGCGGGGATCGGCGTGTCGAACGCCGAGATCGCCTGCGCCCGCCAGAGGTTCGCCGACGAGGACCTGTCGATGATCGGCCTGCGCTTCAAGAGCGACGCCTTCGTCCCCGACGCCCGGTTCGAGACCTATCGCCGCGAGTTCGGCGACAAGTTCGAGGCCATCGAGCTGGAGGACGCCGACGCGGCCCCAGCGCCGATGAAGCCGCACTCGGTCCTGACCCTGCACCTCAAGGATGACGGTCCGACCAAGGCGGCCGAGCAACGGGTGCTGGCTTTCTTTCGCGAGCGCACCGGGGCGGCCTGACGGGGTGGACTTCCAGGCCCCACGCGCCTAGAAGCCCGCCCTTCCCCTGAGCCAGCCGCGTCCGAACCGCGGGCCAGGTATCGAAAGGCCAAGCCATGAAGAAGAACAACGCCCCCCGCCCCCGCGGCGTGGCCGCGGGCCCCACCCAGCGCCAGCTTCGCGCCGGCGAGCTGATGCGCCACGCCCTGGTCGAGATCATGCGGACCGAGGACTTCACCGACCAGGACCTCGCCGACGTCTCGGTGACCGTCACCGAGGTGCGGATGAGCCCGGACCTGCGCCATGCGGTCTGTTTCGTCGAACCCCTGGGCGGGATCGGCGCCGAGAAGGTGGTGGCGGCGATGAACCGGCACGCCAAGTTCATCCGCGGCCAGCTGGGCCGCCGTATCGACATGAAGTTCACCCCTGACCTGAAGTTCCTGCACGACGAGAGCTTCAACGAGGCGACGCGCATCGGGGCGCTGTTCGACAATCCCAAGGTTCGCCAGGACCTGACGCCGGACGCGCCGTCCGACGCCTGGAAGGACGAGGACTGATGGCGCGCCGCAAGAAGGGCGACGCGATCTCCGGCTGGGTCTGTCTCGACAAACCCTACGACCTCGGCTCGACCAGCGCCGTGACCCGCGTGCGGCGGGTGTTCAACGCCCAGAAGGCCGGCCACGCGGGAACGCTCGATCCCCTGGCCACCGGTGTCCTACCGATCGCGCTGGGCGAGGCGACCAAGACGGTCGCCTTCATGATGGATGCCGACAAGTCCTATCGCTTCACCATCGCCTGGGGGACGACGACCGCCAGCTTCGACCGGGAGGGCGCGGTGACCGCGACCTCCGACGTGCGTCCAAGCGCCGAAGCGGTGGCCGCCGCCCTTCCTGAGTTCATCGGCGAGATCCAGCAGATTCCGCCGATCTATTCGGCGGTGAAGGTGGACGGCGAGCGGGCCTATGACCTGGCCCGCGCCGGCGAGGTGGTGGAACTCGCCGCCCGTACGATCCAGGTCCACGACCTGCGGGTCGGCCGGGTGATCGACGCCGACCACATCGAGCTCGAGATGGATTGCGGCAAGGGCGCCTATGTCCGCGCCGTGGTCCGTGACCTGGCCGATCGGCTGGGCGCCTGCGGCCATGTCAGCGCCCTGCGCCGCACGCGGGTCGGTCCGTTCCGCGAGGATGATGCGATAACACTGGAATTGCTTGAGGATTTGGGCCATAAGGCCCGCTGCTTGGAGGCCCTGCTTCCGGTCGAGACCGCCCTGGACGACATCCCGGAGCTGGCCGTGACCACCGAAGACGCCTTCAAGTTGAAGCAGGGA
>NZ_JAUYNW010000001.1 GCF_030698145.1 Phenylobacterium sp.
CGTTCGTCAGATGCTGCAAAAGGGCGAGATCCTCGAGCCGGGCGACACCGGCCTGCTCAAGGGCGATCACCTGGACATGTCGGAGATCAACGAGGAGAACGCCAAGACCGAGTCCCGTGGCGGCCGTCCGGCCATCACCCAACCGGTCCTGCTGGGCATCACCAAGGCGTCGCTGCAGACCCGCAGCTTCATCTCGGCCGCCTCGTTCCAGGAAACCACCCGCGTCCTCACCGAGGCTTCGGTCCAGGGCAAGAGCGACACCCTGGAAGGCCTGAAGGAAAATGTGATCGTCGGCCGCCTGATCCCGGCGGGCACCGGGTCCTACCTGCGCAACCTGCAGCGCATCGCCGCCAAGCGCGACGAAGCCCTGTCGGCCAGCCGCGAGGAGGCCATGGAACCCCTGCCGGAAGTCATCGCCGTCGAAGCCGAGGCCGAGAAGGTCTAAGGCTAATAGAGCTCGGTCTGTGCGCGTAAGAAGCGGCCCGGGAGCAATCCCGGGCCGTTTTCCTTTGGGGTGATGGCGAGCTAGGCTTGGCGTCAAATCACCAGCATCGAGGCCGCCAGGTTGCCGAGGTATTTGGGAAGCTGCCACTGCGGCAAGGTCCGGTTCGCGGTCGACGCCGAGATAGACCATGTCCGCGTCTGCGACTGCTCGATCTGTCGCCGCCGAGGCGCCTTGATCCATCGGGTCGAGGAGCAACAGTTCGAATTGCTCACCCCCCTGGACGAACTCGCCACCTACGAGTTCAACAGCCGCCAGGCCACGGACTACTTCTGCCCCCATTGCGGAATCCTGCCGTTCCGACGCCCCCGGACCGCGCCTCACCTTTGGGCCATCAATGTCCGTTGCCTCGAGGACGTCGATTTCGACGCGATCCGCATTGAGCGGGTGTCAGGGAGCCGCTTGCCGTGAGGATCGGTCCGGTCCGAACGCCGGATGACCTGCAAGCGACGGCGGCCCTGTTCGAGGCCTATGCCAGGTCGCTCCCGATCGATCTGGGATATCAGGATTTCGCCGTGGAGCTCGCGTCCCTGCCGGGCAAGTACGCGCCGCCCCGCGGCGAGCTGCTCCTGGCGCGCGACGCCGCTGGCCAGGCGCTGGGCTGCGTTGGCCTGAGGCCCTTGGCCGCTGAAGGCTGCTGCGAGATGAAGCGCCTCTACCTTGCCCCGGAAGCCCGAGGAACGGGCCTTGGGCGCGCCCTCGCCCAGGCGATCGTCGGGCAGGCGCGGAAGATCGGTTACAGCGAGTTGCGCCTCGACACCCTGGCGACCATGACCTCGGCGATCGGCCTCTATGGCCAGATGGGCTTCGCCGAGGTCGGCCCCTACTACGCGCCCACCCCGCCCGGGACCGTGTTCATGGCGTTGTGGCTCTAGATCCGCCCATACGCCTTCAGCGTCCGGAGCGCCTTGAGCGTCTGGACGCCGCGCCACTCCAAGACCGACGCAGGACCAGGCGGGACCCAGGAGACGGGCCAGCCGCCGTCGGCCTGTTGGTCGGCGGCCAGGTGGTCGAGATGGCGTTCGATGAGGGCGTCCTCGAACCACGGGCGGCAGAAGCTGTCGGGCGTCGGGGCGAACCACAGCGGCGTGACTCCGTAGCCGGGCGACGCGGGGTCCGCCTTGAACCATTGCGCCTGGGGCAGGGCGGTCGCCAACCGCGCGGCAGCGGCGTGCGCCCGCGGCCGGTCCGGAACGCTTTCAAGGAATATGGCCGCGTCCAGGATGTCATGGCCCCCCAATCCTTCGTCGTCGATCCAGCGCCAAATCTGTTCGGTGGTCGCCTCCCGCCAGCCGTGCTCCACGCCCAGCTTATGGAGCAGGCCGACAATGCCGGAGTTGGGTACGAGCTCCGGCGGCCTGGCGTAGCCGCGCCAGTGCGGCGCGTGGGCGTCCGCCTCGAAGCCAGGCAGCAGGATGGGCGCGCCGCCGGACGGCGCGCTGACCCGCTCCAGGAAGTCGCAAGCCGCCTTGGCCATGGTCAGGTCCGCCACGCCGGCGTCGGCCATGTACTGCAGCGCGACTTCCACATTGAGCGGCTGGGAGCGCGGCGTGCGGGTGTCCGGTTCGAGCCCGTGACCGAAGCCGCCGTCGCCGTTCTGGTAGCCGGAAAGGGCCTTCAGCACGAGACCGGGGTCGCCGCCGTCGAACAGGACAGCGAACCAGCGCCGGTCGATCAACCGTGCGGCGCCAAGGACGTAGGCCCGAGCCTGGGCGAGGTCGGCCATGGGGGAACTCCTTCACCGTCAAAGTTCCTGATATGTTCTCCACGCCGCGCCTCTCGTCAAGGCACGGCGAGATTGCGGCGGGCGGCCATTGTCCTGCGCCCGCAATGCCCTAGATGAACCAGGTCACAACCGGAGGATCCCCACGTGCCGCTGCTGCTCTGCCCCAACTGCAACGTCTCCATGCAGAACGTCGCCCGCTCCGGTGTGGAACTGGACATGTGCCCGAGCTGCCGGGGCGTCTGGCTCGACCGCGGCGAGCTGGAGAAGATCCTGGAGGGCGGGCGCGAGGTCCGGCAGGCCGACGTCCAGGCCCGCGAGCGGTTCGACCGTGAGATCGACACCTTCCACCGCGACCCGGACGACTGGAAGCGCAGCCATCCCTATGACGGCGAGGCCAAGCGCCACCGCTACGACGATGACGACTATCACCATCGCAAGAAGAAGCGCGGTTTCGACATCTTCGATATCTTCGACTGACGACGCCGTCAGTTGTGCGGCTTCCAGACCTCTGGGAAGGGGTTTGGAACCTCGCTCGGCGAGCCGCCCCGGCTGAGGCCGGAGGGCACATTACCTTCTTTGTAGGCGCGGTAGGCCGCCTTGCGTTCGGCCGCGGCGTCGAAGGCCCGGCGCTTGTCGCGCGACATGGGCGGCTCGATGAACTCAGCGGTCTTGGCGCCGCGTCCGAAGCGTTCGTCGCAGTCGTCGCGCTCGGCCTTGTCCAGGATCACCGCATTGGCGTTGGCGCAGCCGGCGGCGCTGCGGCGCAGGGTGTTCCTCAGATTGTCCTTGGGACCGGGCGGCAAGGGCGCGGGATGACGCGGGGTCGCCTCGGCCCGGCCCGGCGCGTTCGGGGTGACCAGCGGCGCCACGGGCGAGGTCTCGTCGGGCGTGAGCGCACGGCGGGGACGCAGGGGGCGGCTGGCGGCCGGGGCAGGGCGCTCCCGGCGAGGCGCCATGACCAGCGGGGCGATGCTGACCTCGAAGACCGGCGGGGCCTGGGCCTGACGCAGGGTCGGATGGGCTATGGCCAGCAGGGCCAGCACGCCCAGGTGGGCGAGGACCGAGACCAGGACCACGCTCGGCAGGGTTCGGCGATCCGTCCTGGCCATCCCGCCCCTGAAGGTTGCAAACTTCACCGTAGGCTCGGCGCGGCGCGCGGCCTTTTCGTGGCGCAAACCAGGCGTGGGGGAGGGCGGGGCGGCCTTTCTTTCGCAAGCGTTGACGAGACGGGGCTTGGCGAGTATGAACCGCGCTCCTTTCGAGGCCGGGGATTCTTCCTCTGTCCCGATGAGCGGCCATCCCGAAACGGACGGTCAGGCCCGCCGGAACGCTAGAGATCGCGCGCCGGCGAGTTTTTGCGTTCAGCGGGCGGCCTTGAGACCAGAGACAAACCGAACCCTTTTTCGAGGCGCCACGGCCAAACGGCACACGCCTCCAGAGCAGAGATTAGATGCCTACAGTCAACCAGCTCATCCGTAAGCCTCGGCAGGACAAGCCGTCGCGTAATAAGGTGCCGGCCCTGAAGGGCTGCCCCCAACGTCGCGGCGTCTGCACCCGCGTGTACACGACCACCCCGAAGAAGCCGAACTCGGCGCTTCGTAAGGTCGCCAAGGTGCGCCTGACCACCGGCATCGAAGCGGTGTGCTACATCCCTGGCGAAGGCCACAATCTGCAGGAGCACTCCGTCGTGCTCATCCGCGGCGGCCGGGTGAAGGACCTTCCGGGCGTCCGCTACCACATCCTGCGCGGCGTGCTCGACACCCAAGGGGTCAAGGACCGCAAGCAGCGTCGTTCGCACTACGGCGCCAAGCGTCCTAAGTAAGGAAGAAGAAGAATGTCCCGCCGCCGTCGCGCC
>NZ_JAUYNW010000006.1 GCF_030698145.1 Phenylobacterium sp.
CCGAAGCGCCGGCCTGCCCTTTTGTGCGCCGACGCCGAACACCTACGAGGACACCATGAAGACCCGCGCCGCCGTCGCCTTCGAGGCCAAGAAACCGCTCGAGATCGTCGAGGTGGACCTGGAGGGGCCCAAGGCCTTCGAGGTACTGGTGGAGATCAAGGCGACGGGGATCTGCCACACCGACGCCTACACCCTGGACGGGCTGGATTCGGAGGGCATCTTCCCATCCATCCTCGGCCACGAGGGGGCCGGCGTGGTGCTGGAGGTGGGCCCCGGGGTGACCAGCGTGCAGCCGGGCGACCACGTGATCCCGCTCTACACGCCCGAATGCCGCCAGTGCAAAAGCTGCCTGTCGCGCAAGACCAACCTCTGCACCGCGATCCGCGCCACCCAGGGCAAGGGGATGATGCCCGACGGCACCAGCCGCTTCTCCTACAAGGGCCAGCAGATCGCCCACTACATGGGCTGCTCGACCTTCGCCAACCACACGGTGCTGCCCGAGATCGCCCTGGCCAAGATCCGCGACGACGCCCCGTTCGACAAGGCCTGCTACATCGGCTGCGGGGTGACCACGGGCGTCGGCGCGGTGGTCAATACGGCCGGAGTCGAGCCAGGCGCCAATGTGGTGGTCTTCGGCCTGGGCGGCATCGGGCTCAATGTCATCCAGGGCGCCAGGATGGTCGGCGCGGGCATGATCGTGGGCGTCGACATCAATCCCGACCGCGAAGAGTGGGGCCGCCGGTTCGGCATGACCCACTTCGTCAATCCCAAGACCCTGGACGGCGACGTGGTCGCCCATCTGGTGGCGCTGACCGACGGCGGGGCGGACTACACCTTCGACTGCACCGGCAACACCACGGTGATGCGCCAGGCCCTGGAGGCCTGCCATCGCGGCTGGGGCGAGAGCATCATCATCGGGGTGGCCGAGGCCGGCAAGGAGATCGCCACCCGGCCGTTCCAGTTGGTCACCGGCCGCGTCTGGAAGGGCACCGCCTTCGGCGGCGCGCGGGGCCGCACCGACGTGCCGAAGATCGTCGACTGGTACATGGACGGCAAGATCCAGATCGACCCGATGATCACCCACGTCATGCCGCTGGAAGACATCAACCGGGCCTTCGAGCTGATGCACGCCGGCGAGAGCATCCGCAGCGTGGTGGTGTTCTGACGCCCGAAATCCGCCGGCCGTAACTCCCGCGTAACGGGGTGGCGTTTTTCGGCATCAGCTCATGCCTTTTTTGAATGATACCGGTGTCAAAGGTAAAATCCTCTGCTAATGATACCGGTGTCAGGCTCATTTGAGCGAGTCTGGCAGGCAGGTCCTAGCCGCGCGATGACGTGGCGGGACCGGGAAACGGGAGGGAACCCATGTCGACGCCGTTCGGAATCACGACTTCGCGCGCCTTGCGCCTGACCAGCGCCTCGGCCGTCGCGCTGGCCGCGGCGCTCGGCGCATCGGCGGCCCAGGCCCAGGACAAGGACGAAACGGTCGAGGAGATCGTCGTCACCGGCTTCCGCGCCAGCCTGGCCAGCGCCATCTCGGTCAAGAAGGCCGAGAACGACATCGTCGACGTCATCAACGCCGAGGACATCGCCGACTTCCCCGACCTGAACCTGGCTGAATCCCTGCAGCGGATCCCAGGCGTCGCCATCGATCGCGACGGGGGCGAGGGCCGCTCGATCACCGTACGCGGGCTCTCCAACGACTTCACCCGGGTGCGGGTCAACGGCCTGGAGGCCCTGGCCACCACCGGGGGCAAGGACGGCTCCGGCGGCGCCAACCGCGGCCGCGGTTTCGACTTCCAGATCTTCGCCTCGGAACTGTTCAACCGCATCACGGTGCGCAAGTCGCAGTCGGCCGAGACCGAGGAAGGCTCGCTGGGCGCCACGGTCGACCTCTCGACCGCCAAGCCCTTCGACTATGACGGCTTCAACATGGCCGCCGCCGCCCAGTACGGCTACAACGACCTCTCCAAGGAATACGACCCGCGGGCCACGTTCCTGGTCAGCGACACCTGGTTCGACGGCAAGCTGGGCGCGCTGTTCTCCCTGGCCTACGCCACCCGCAACACCCTGGAGGAGGGCTCCTCCACCGGTCGTTGGGAGAGCCCAGGGACACCCGGCAACTCCTCGGGCTGCTTCCAGACGCCCGGCCCCTGCAATGTCCCCGTCGGGACCTATTCCGCCACCAATTCGTCCTGGCACCCGCGCATCCCGCGCTACGGCCGCCTGACCTATGACTGGGAACGGATGGGCGCGACCCTGGCGGTCCAGTTCCGGCCCACCGACTCCACCACCGTCACCTTCGACGGCCTGCTGGCCATCCTCGACGGGACCCGCAAGGAGAACTATCTCGAGGTCATCTCCTTCAGCCGCGCCGGCCAGGGCAATCCCCAGACCGACGTGCGCAACCCGACCTTCGACTCACGCGGCCACCTCACCACGGCCAGCTTCGACGACGTCGATATCCGCACCGAGGACCGCTACGACGAGTTGTCGACCGAGTTCAACCAGGCCTCGATCTCGATCGCCCACGAGTTCAATGACCGCTTCCGCGCGACCCTGATCTACGGCCGGTCCAAGTCGATCCAGCGCAACCCGGTCCAGACCACGATCTCGTTCGACCGCTACGACAGCGACAACTATTCCTATGACTACACCGACCAGAAGCTGCCGGTGTTCAACTACGGCTTCGACGTCACCAACCCTGCCAACTGGACGTTCGGCACGACCAATGCGGTGGGCGACGCCTCGCTGATCCGCATGCGGCCGAACAAGAGCATCAACACGCTCGAGAACGTCCGGCTCGACCTGGCCTTCGATGTCAATGACAGCATCAAGCTGAAGGGCGGCCTGCTCTTCAAGGACTACAATTTCGACACCAAGGAGCGTCGCCGGTTCGTGATCGGCGGCGTGACCGAGGGCGCCGTGCCGCTGCCGGCCGGCATCACCCTGGCCAGCCTCTCCAAGATGGTCACCGGCTTCGGGCACAATCTCGACCTGCCGGCTGGCGGAACGCCGACCTCGTGGCTGTCGCCGGACCTTGAGAAGGTGGCCACGGCGCTCGGCATCAACTGCGACTGCGTCAACCAGTACGGCGACTTCCGCCTGTCGGCCAACAACCAGCGCGGGGCCAACCGTTCCGTGCGGGAGAAGGACCTCTCGCTCTACATCCAGGCCGACTTCGACACCGAGATCGCGGGCATGCCGCTGCGCGGCAATGTCGGCGTGCGCCGGGCCAAGACCGACCAGGTCTCCCGCGGCTTCGTCGGCGCCAACTTCGTCACCGTGGTCCGCGATTATACCGACACCCTGCCGTCGCTGAACCTGGTGCTAGAGCCGCGCGACAACGTTTTCGTTCGCTTCGGCGCCTCCAAGGTGATGTCGCGGCCGCAACTGCCGAACCTGACGCCCGGCGGCGCGATCACCAACGCGGCCCAGACCCTCAACATCGGCAACCCGATGTTGGAGCCGATCCGCGCCACCACCTACGACCTGTCGTTCGAGTGGTATCCCGACTCCGAGACCCAGCTCACCCTGGGCCTGTTCCGAAAGGACCTGGAGAGCTACATCCAGTCGGCCGCCTCGACCATGCCGTTCCGCGAGACCGGCCTGCCGGCGAGCATCCTGTCGAACGGCAACACGCTGGACACGATCTTCACCGTCACCCAGCAGCTCAACACCGACGGCGGCAAGCTGGAAGGCTACGAGATCAGCCTGCAGCGGCCCTTCACCTTCCTGCCCGCGCCGTTCGACAAGTTCGGGGGCATGATCAACTACACCCACGTGACCTCGGACATCGAGTACATCACCAACGCCGCCACGGGTGCGACGGTGACCCAGCCGCTGGTGGGCCTGTCGCCAAGCTCCTGGAACACCACGCTCTACTACGAAGCCGATCGGCTGACCGGACGCGTCTCCGCCTCCTACCGCGAGGGCTATCTGTCGACAGTCCCGGGCGGCAACGGCAACGACGTGCGCGGCAAGCACGAGACGCTCAACATCGACGTGGCCGGGACCTTCAAGCTGACCGACCAGGTGACCTTCACCTTCGAAGGCATCAACCTGACCGACCAGTTCGACGACCGCTGGATCTCGTCGCAGCGCCAAAGTTCGGAAGAGTACGTCCACACCGGCCGCCAGTACTACGTCGGCGTCCGCTACAAGTTCTAGGTCGGAGAGCGGGATGACGGCGGTCACGCGCCGGGGGGCGTTTGGAACCCTCGCGATCGGTGCGGCGACCGCCGCCGTCCCGGCCCTGGCCGCGGGCCCCGCCCCGGAGCCGTGGGCCAAGGGTCCCGAGGGTCAGCGCAAGGCTGACCTGGGGAACGGGCGTTTCCTCAACCCGATCCTGGCCGGCGACCATCCCGATCCTTCGATCCTGAAGGACGGCGCCGACTACTACATGACGTTCTCGACCTTCGACGCCTATCCGGGCCTGGTCATCTGGCGCTCCCGCGACCTGGTGAACTGGACGCCGGTGATGGCGGCCCTGACCACCAATATCGGTTCGGTCTGGGCGCCGGAGCTGATCAAGCACCAGGGCCGGTTCTACATCTACATCCCGGCCCGCTTCCCCGATCGGCGGTCGACCTATGTGATCACCGCCGAGAACATCGAGGGCCCGTGGTCCGAGCCGGTGAATCTCGACCTTCCCAAGCACATCGATCCCGGCCACGCCGTCGGCGAGGATGGCCGGCGTTATCTGTTCCTGTCCGGCGGCGACAGAGTGGCGCTGAGCGACGACGGCCTCTCCACGGTAGGCGCGGTGGAGCACGTCTATGACCCCTGGCGCTATCCGGCGGACTGGGACGTGGAGGGCTTCGCGCCCGAGGGGCCCAAGGTCCTGCGCCGGGGCGACTGGTTCTACATGATCACCGCCGTCGGCGGCACGGCCGGCCCGCCGACCGGCCACATGGTGATCGTGGCGCGGTCCCGCTCGATCCACGGGCCGTGGGAGAACCACCCGGCCAACCCGGTGGTGCGCACCCGCAGCGCCGCCGAGCGATGGTGGTCGCGCGGCCACGCCACCCTGGTCGAGGGGCCGCGCGGCGACTGGTGGATGGTCTATCACGGCTACGAGAACGGCTTCTGGACCCTGGGTCGCCAGTGCCTGCTCGATCCCATCGAATGGACCGCCGACGGTTGGTTCCACGCCAAGGGCGGCGACCTGTCCAAGCCCATCCGCATGCCGGGCGGGGAACGTGTCCCACACGGGATGGCGCTGTCGGACGACTTCTCGACCGACCGCCTGGGCGTGCAGTGGAGCTTCCAAGCGCCTGGGGGCAACGAGACCGCCCGGGTCGTGCGCCGCGACGGCGCCCTGGTGCTGGCGGCCAGCGGGACCTCGCCGCGCGACTCCGCGCCGCTGGTCTGCATCGCCGGCGACCCGGCTTACGAGGTCGAGGTGGAAATCGAGATCGCGCCGGGCGGGACCGCCGGGGTGGTGCTGCACTACGACCGCCAGCTCTATTGCGGCCTGGGCTTCGACGAAAAGGCCTTCGTCACCCACCAGTACGGCCAGGAGCGCGGCCGGCCCGCCAATCCGCACGGCCGCCGCGTGTTCATCCGTATGCGGAACGACCGCCACATCGTCAGCTTCCACACCAGCGGCGACGGCAGGTCCTGGACCAAGTTCGACCGCCAGATGGAGGTCTCCGGCTACCATCACAATGTGCGCGGCGGGTTCCTGGCCCTCCGGCCAGGGCTCTATTCCGCGGGGACCGGGGAGGCTCGGTTCCGCAACTTCACCTATCGCGCCCTGTGAGGCGCCGGGACCTCCTGGCGCTCGGCGCCATACTCGCCGCGACGCCCGCCCTCGGCCGAACGCCGCCGGCCTTCCCCGGAGCCCTGGGCTGGGCGGCGGCCACGCCCGGCGGGCGGGGCGGCGCGATCCTCAAGGTCACGACCCTGGCCGCCGACGGCCCGGGCTCCCTGGCGGAGGCGTTGGCCGTCAAGGGGCCGCGCATCGTGGTGTTCGAGGTGGGCGGGGTGATCGACCTGGGGGCCCGCAGCCTGAAGATTCGCGAGCCGTTCCTGACGCTCGCCGGCCAGACGGCGCCCGCGCCGGGGATCACCCTGATCCGGGGTGGGCTGACAGTCGCCACGCACGACGTGATCATCCGCCACATCCGCATCCGGCCGGGCGAGGCCGGGGCGGCCAAGTTGTCGGGCTGGGAGTGCGACGGCCTCGCCACCGACCGTGCCCGCGACGTGATCGTCGACCACTGCTCGTTCTCCTGGGCGACGGACGAGGGACTGTCGGCGTCCGGACCCCGGTTCGAGGGCGCGACCCCGGACGACTGGCGCGCGGCCACCTCGCACGGCATCACCTTCTCCAACAACATCGTCGCCGAGGGCCTGTCGAACGCCACCCACTCGAAGGGCGAGCATTCCAAGGGCTCCCTGGTCCACGACAACGTCACGGGCGTGCTGATCGTCGGGAACCTCTACGCCCACAACCGCGAGCGCAACCCGCTGTTCAAGGGCGGGGCGCGCGGGGCGGTGGTCAACAACCTGATCTACGACCCCGGCAAGCGGGGCGTTCATTTCAACCTCCATGCCAAGGAATGGGGCGACCATCCCCACCAGCCGGCGCGGTTGGCCCTGGTCGGCAACGTGCTGCGCGCCGGACCCTCGACCGCGGACGGGGTTGCGATGATGATGGTCGGCGGCCAAGGCCCCATCGACCTGCACATGGCCGACAACCTGGCGCTGGACCGCCAAGGCGCGCCCCTGCCGCAGATCGCCAACTTCGGCGGCTCGACCATCGCGCCGACGGTCCTGGCGCGGCCGGCGGATTGGCCGCTGGGCCTGGCCGCGAAGCCTGCGCGCGAGGTCGAGGCGGCGGTCCTGCGAAACGCCGGGGCCCGGCCCTGGGACCGCGACGCCGTCGATGCGCGGATCGTGGCCGAGGTCATCGCCCGCACGGGCGCGATCCGCGACAGCGAGCAGGCCGTGGGCGGCTACCCGGCGCCCGCGCCCACCCGGAGGGTCTTCGACCCAGCGAGCCTGGACGCCTAGTCGGCCTTGGCGACCAGGCGGGCCAGGACCGAGCCTTCGCTCACCTGGTCGCCCACCGAAACGCTGAGCGACTCGACCTCGCCGTCATAGGGGGCGGTCAGCGCGTGCTCCATCTTCATGGCCTCCAGCGTCAGCAGAGCTTGGCCGCGCGTGACTTGGTCGCCGACCGCCACGCTGACAGCGACGACCTTGCCCGGCATGGGCGCGCGGACCCCGCCGTCGCCGGCCGCGTGGGCGGCGTCGGCCACCGGCGGGCGGCGGGTCAGGACGAACACCTCGCCTGCGTCGAACACCACCACCTCGCCGTCGTCGGTGATGAGGACGTTCTCGGTCAGCTCGTCGAGCGCCAGCGACCCGTCCAGGCCCACCCCGTCCAGATAGAGCCGCACGGTGTCGCGGGGCGCCGCATTGGTCCGGAAGCCGGTCAGCTCGCGCCACGGGGAGGCGGGTTCGTTGGTGAGCCGCTCCTCGTCCATGATCACCGCGGTGGCGGCCGCGGCGAGGGCCGATTCCGAGGGCGCCGGCGGGGTGGCCAGGGCCTCCAGACGGGCCTCGATGAAGCCGGTGTCGACGTCGCCCTCGATGAAGTCGGGGTGGTCCAGGCAGCGGGCCAGGAAGCCGGCGTTGGTCTTCACCGGCCAGACCTCGACCTCGCTGCAGGCCTGGGCCAGCAGGTCCGAAGCCCCCTCGCGCGTGGCGGCGTGGGCGATCAGCTTGGCGATCATCGGGTCGTAGAAGGGCGAGACCTCGCCGCCCTCCTCGACACCGGTGTCCACCCGGATCAGGTCGTCGGGCAGGTGGAAGTGCTCCAGCGTCCCGATGGACGGCAGGAAGCCGCCGGCCGGGTTCTCGGCGTAGAGCCTGGCCTCCACCGCGTGGCCGGTGAGCTGGATTTGGTCCTGGGTCAGGGGCAGGGGTTCGCCCGAGGCGACGCGGATCTGCCACTCCACCAGGTCGACGCCGGTGACCGCCTCGGTGACCGGGTGCTCCACCTGCAGGCGGGTGTTCATTTCCATGAACCAGATGCGATCGGGCTTCAGGCCGTCGCTGGCGTCGGCGATGAACTCGACGGTGCCGGCGCCCACATAGCCGACCGCTTGCGCGGCCTTGACGGCGGCGGAGGTGACGGCGGCGCGGGCCGCGTCGCTCATGCCCGGCGCGGGGGCCTCCTCGATGACCTTCTGGTGGCGGCGCTGTAGGGAGCAGTCGCGCTCATAGAGGTGGACGACATTGCCCTGAGAGTCGCCAAACACCTGGACCTCGATGTGCCGGGGACGGGTGACATAGGTCTCCAGCAGCACCCGGTCGTCGCCGAACGAGGCGGCGGCTTCGCGCTTGCACGAGGTGAGCGCGGCGGCGAAGTCCTGGGCCTTCTCGACCTTGCGCATGCCCTTGCCGCCGCCGCCGGCCACGGCCTTGATCAGCACCGGATAGCCGATGCGGTCGGCCTGCGACTTGAGGTGCGCCTCGTCCTGGTTCTCGCCGAGATAGCCCGGCGTCACCGGCACGCCGGCCTTGTCCATCAGCGACTTGGCTGCGTCCTTCATGCCCATGGCGTGGATCGCCGAGGGCGGCGGGCCGATCCAGATCAGGCCCGCGGCGCTCACCGCCTCCGCGAACTCGGCGTTCTCCGACAGGAAGCCGTAGCCGGGATGGATGGCTTCGGCGCCGGTGGCCTTGGCCGCGGCGATGATCTTCTCGCCGACGAGGTAGCTCTCGCGCGCCGCCGCCGGGCCGATCAGCACGGCCTGGTCGGCCTCGCGCACATGGGGCGCGTCGGCGTCGGGCTCGGAATAGACGGCCACGGTGGCGATGCCCATTTCGCGGGCGGTGCGGAAGATCCGGCGGGCGATCTCGCCCCGGTTGGCGACCAGTATGCTCTTGATCATGGTCACATCCGGAAGACGCCGAACCGGGTTTCCGGAATCGGCGCGTTGAGGGCGGCGGAGATGGAGAGGCCGAGCACGTCGCGGGTCTGGGCCGGGTCGATGACCCCGTCGTCCCACAGGCGGGCGGTGGCGAAGTAGGGGTCGCCTTCGGTCTCGTACTTGTCGCGGACCGGGGCCTTGAACGCCTCTTCCTCGGCGGGGGTCCAGGTGGCGGCGTCGCGATGGACGGTGGCCAGGACGCTGGCGGCCTGCTCCCCGCCCATG
>NZ_JAUYNW010000020.1 GCF_030698145.1 Phenylobacterium sp.
GCCTCCACGGTCGCCCAGTCGCCGGGCACGCTCCAGCGGGTCCCCTCGAAGGTGCGGAAGGTCTTGGCCGACTTCTCCTCGTCCTTGTAGTAGCCGACCGGGGTGTGGCCGCCGACCGCCACCAGGCCGCGCACGCCCGACCCCGGCTGGACGCGCACGCCGTCCTCGGTGAACACCGCGGCGTTGGGGCCGGTGGCGAACTTCGCCGTGCCGGCCGCCGCGCCGCCGCCCGAGGTGGAGGCCGCCAGGCCGAGCGCTTCGGACGATCCCAGCGAGTCCATCAGCATGATGTGCGGAAGGTGCTTGAGCAGGCCTTGCTTGTTCTCCGCGCCCCACATGGCGCCCGACGAGACGATCCGGCGCAGGGAGGGCAGGGGCCAGCGGCCGGGATTGGCGTCGAGGGTCTCCAGCATCGGAGCGGCGAAGGCCGGGCCCACGATGATCAGGCCCGAGACGCCGAGGCGGTCGACTTCGTCGAACAGGTGGGCCGGGTCGAACCGGCGCGGAACCAGGGTGGCGACCGCCCCGCCGGAGATCAGGGTGCCGAACGAGATGAACTGGCCGGTGGCGTGCATCAGCGGCGCCACCGGGATGGTGATGGCCAGCGGCGCGTCCGAGGCGGCGACGGCGGCCGCGCGGACGCCGGCTTCCTCGACACTCTCCAGCGGCGGCAGGCCGAGCAGCAGGTTGGCCCCGCCGCCCAGCGCCTTGAACAGGTCCTCCTGGCGCCACATCACGCCCTTGGGCATGCCGGTGGTGCCGCCGGTGTACATGATCAGCAGGTCGTCGGCCGAGCGGCCCCAGGCCGCCTCGAACCGGTCGGCGCCGGGCGCGACGATGGCGTCATAGTCGGCGGCCCAGGCCGGGACCGGATGGCCGGGCTCGGCCACCGCGACCCAGGTCTTCACCTTGGGCAGGCGGGCGCGCACCTTGTCGGCCATCTCGGCGAAGGAGGCGTGGAACACCACGGCCTCGGCGTCGGCGTTGTCGAAGAGGTAGGTCAGCTCCTCGCCGCCATAGCGGTAGTTGGTGTTGAACGGCGCCAGGCCGGCCTTGAAGGCGGCGTAGTAGCTCTCGAGGTACTCCGGTCCGTTATAGAGATAGGCCGCGACCTTGGACTGCCGGGTCAGGCCGGCGGCGACGAAATGGGCGGCGAGCGCGTTGGCGCGGCGGTCGAAGGCGTTCCAGCTCAGCGTCCGATCACCGTGGATCAGGGCCGGGCGATCGGGCGTGGCGGTGGCCACCGCTTCCCACAGGTTGGCGTAATTCCAAACCAAGGCGTTCCTCCATTGCTTAAAATATGGCGGGCATAGGCGGGAAGACCGCGGGCGCTGTCAACGGCGCGAGGCCCTTGTTTCAATGCGGAAATCGAAGCTCAACGGGGCTTAAAGCGGCGCCTGCAGGGTTACGCGAAGCACCGATGCGCCGCATACTGTCGTTCATCCCAGAAGGAGAGCGCATGGAAGGCCACGTTTCGCCTGGCGAGTACAAGGACGTCATCCTGTTCCTGGCCACCGCCGGCGTGATCGTGCCGCTGTTCCGACGCTGGAAGATCAGCCCGATCCTGGGGTTCCTGGGGGCGGGCGTGGTGCTGGGGCCGTTCGGCCTGGGGGCGCTGTCCTCGACCTATGGCTGGCTGGCCTATGTGACCATCGACAATCCCGACGAGATCGCCCAGCTCGCCGAGTTCGGGGTGGTGTTCCTGCTGTTCATGATCGGGCTGGAGCTCTCCTGGGAGCGCCTGCGCCTGATGCGCAAATGGGTGTTCGGCCTGGGCGCCCTGCAGGTGGCCCTCAGCCTGGGCGCCATCGCCAGCGTGGCCCTGGCGTTCGGTCAGCCCCCGGCGGCGGCGGCGGCCATCGGCGCGGCCCTGGCGCTCTCGTCCACCGCCGTGGTCATGCAGATCCTCACCGAGCACAAGCGCCAGCATTCGGCGGCCGGGCGGGCGACCTTCTCGGTGCTGCTGTTCCAGGACCTGGCGGTGGCCCCGATCCTGGTCACCCTGGCCATCCTCGGCCGCGGGGCGGACGGGGAGACCTTCTCGCCGCGCCTGCTGCTGGCCTTCGCCCCGGCGGCGCTGGGCGTGCTCCTGCTGGTCGCCTTCGGCCGCCTGCTGCTGCGCCCGATGCTGAAGTCCGTCGCCCGGGCCAAGAGCGAAGAGATGTTCATGGCCGCCTGCCTGCTGGTGGTCATCGGCGCGGGCCTGGTCAGCGCGCTCACCGGCCTCTCCATGGCGCTCGGCGCCTTCATCGCGGGCCTGCTGCTGGCCGAGACCGAGTACCGCCACGAGGTCGAGGTCACCATCGAGCCGTTCAAGGGCCTGCTGCTGGGGCTGTTCTTCCTGTCGGTGGGCATCGGGCTGGACCTGTCGCTGCTGGCCGCCCAGCCCATCCTGATCCTGGGGATCGCGGGCGGCGTGATGCTGCTGAACCTCTCGGTGGTGTTCCTGCTGAGCCGCGTGTTCGGCCTGCCCTGGCGCGGGGCGGCCGAGGCCGGCCTGCTGCTCGCTGGCGGCGGCGAGTTCGCCTATGTCATCCTCTCCGCGGCCATGGGCGAGGGCATCGTGCCCAGCGCCATCGGCCAGACCATCCTGGTCGCCTCGACCCTCTCGATGATGTGCATCCCGCTGCTGGCGGCGCTGGGCCTGAAGCTGGGCGGACGCAAGACCGGGGGGCAGGGCGTCGCGTCCGAGCCGCCGATCCTGGACCACCAGCCCGAGACGCCCCGCGTGCTGGTGGTGGGCTACGGCCGGGTCGGCAAGCTGGTGGGCGACATGCTGGGCCGCCACGAGATTCCCTGGGTCGCCGCCGAGCGGGACGCGCGCCTGGTGGAGAGCGGCCGTCACGCCGGGGACGCCATCTTCTACGGCGACGCCTCGCGCGCGGAGTTCCTCAAGCGCTGCGGCCTGGAGACCGCGCCCGCCCTGGTGGTGACCATGGACGCTCCCGAGGGGGTGGAGGCGATCGTCGCCACGGCGCGGGAGATGCGCCCCGACCTGATCATCGTGGCCCGCGCCCGCGACGCGCGCCAGGCCCAGCGGCTCTACGAACTTGGCGCCACCGACGCCGTGCCCGAGACCGTGGAGGCCAGCCTGCAGCTGTCCGAAGCCGTGCTGGTGGAGATCGGCGTGCCCATGGGCCTGATCATCGCCTCGATCCACGAGCGGCGCGACGAGTTCCGCAAGGCGCTGAACCGGCCCGAGGCGCTCGGCGGCCGCACTCGCCGCTATCGGCGAGCGGCCGAATCCTGACCTAATTCCGCCATGACGGGTGAGGCAAAAGCGCCACCATCCCAACCTAAGCGGCGCAAGGCGTCGGCGACCCCGGAACCAAGCCTGGGAGCCGGCGTTGTCGGGATCGAGGCGCAAGGGCGTGCGCAGTGTTTTCATGGGGCTGGAATGTATCCGGACACGGACGAGTTGCGCGAGCAAACCGATCGGCCGGCCTGCGGCGTCGTGACAGATTTACAAGTATTTTCAAAGACATTCGCCCGTGGATCGCGCGGGCTTGACGCCCGCTCGCAGGTCTGGCCGAAGTCGTCTTTGCGAGTTTCGAAGCGATCGGGGCGCGCCAGGCGCTTCGCCCGTGACACGAAAGAGGGATTCGTCCCTCGCCCCGAAGTTGCTTGCAACGGGGAATATTTGTAGCGTCCTGGCGTGAGTTCGTGGGGCCTGGGGAATTGGTGAATGTGTTGCGCCTGCGACACTTTCGCTACGCTTCGGCCTTGATATAACACTGCTGAGGCTTAAGGCCGCGGCAAAGGGCAATGAGAGGGCTCTGAATATGAAATTCAAACTTCTGGCGGGAGCCGCCCTGGCGGCGGTGTTCGCCGCGTCCGGCGCTTCCGCGCAAGACGCCGGCTGGTATGGCGCCGTCGATCTCGGCTACCATATGCCTGAAGGCATCGAAGCCGCCTCGTCGAATAACTCCGCGGGTGGCTCGCCCTACAGCTGGGACTTCAATCAAGAAGAAGATTGGACCGGCTTCGCCCGTCTCGGCTACCAGCTGAACGAGCATTGGCGCGTCGAGCTTGAGGGCGGCTATCGCCCCGGCGACATCGAATCGATCCGCGGCGGCTCGTCCAACGCGATCCTCGGCCTCTGCACCGCCGGCGTGCTCCGCACCACGGCGGCGCCGTCCTGCGGCTCGCCCTCGGGTGAGATCGAGTCGTGGACCGTCATGGGCAACGTCATCTATGACTTCATGCCCGGCGCGACGATCAACCCCTTCCTGGGCTTCGGCATCGGGATCAACCACGTCTCGCTCGACACCGTCGGCCAGTTCTCCAGCGTGACCGGGGCCGTCACCGCGGCCAACCCGTTCATCCAGAACCTGACCATCGATGACGACGACACCGCGCTCGCCTATCAGCTGATCGCGGGTCTGGCCTGGAGGGCGACCGATCGCCTGAACGTCGACCTGACCTATCGCTGGCTCGGCGGTTCCGATCTCGACTTCGCGTCGGTCGGCAGCCATGCGCTCCAGCCCGGCGTGTTCTCCGGCGAATATCGCGACCAGTCGGTGACCCTCGGCCTGCGGTACTCCTTCGCCGCTCCGCCGCCCCCGCCGCCTCCGCCCCCGCCGCCCCCGCCGCCCCCGCCGCCTCCCCCGCCGCCGCCTCCCCCGCCGCCTCCGCCGGCGTATGAGGCCAAGCAGTTCATCGTCTACTTCCCGTTCGATCAGTACGTCCTGACGCCGGAAGCCCAGACGGTGGTCCAGGAAGCCGCGAGCTACGCCTCGGCCGGTAACGCCACCCGCGTGATCGTGGTCGGCCACACCGACTCGTCGGGCTCTGACGCCTACAACGCCCGCCTGTCGGAACGCCGCGCCAAGGCCGTCGCCGACTCGCTGGTCGGGCTGGGCCTCGGCGCCGACAAGCTGCAAGTCGATTGGAAGGGCGAGTCCCAACTCGCCGTTGCGACCGGCGACGGCGTGAAGGAACCGCTCAACCGCCGCTCGACGATCGACATCAACTTCTAAGATATCGATCTTCAGCGACTGAGCTGATCAACAGGGAGCCCGGCCGAAAGGCCGGGCTCTTTTGTTTTGCGCCGCAGCCTTCCACGGCTTTCCGCGTTTCCGAACCTGCACTGCGCGGGGACCTGGATGACGCTGCAACAAGGGCTGGCCTTCGGCCTGGTCGGATTGACGATCGCGGCCTTCATCTGGGGCCGGTTCCGCTACGACGTGATCGCCGTCTGCGCCCTGCTCGCCGGAGTGGTCATCGGGGCGGTGCCGGCCGACAAGGCCTTCGACGGCCTCTCCAACGACATCACCATCATCGTCGGCGCGGCCCTGATCGTCAGCGCCGCCTTCGCCCGATCGGGGATCATCGAGGCCGTGCTGCGGCCGCTGACCCCGCACCTGAAGACCGAGCGCAGCCAGGTTCCGGTCCTGACCGCCGCGGTGATGGCGCTCTCCACCGCCACCAAGAATGTCGGCGCCCTGGCGATCCTGATGCCGGTGGCCCTGCAGATCGCCCGGCGCACCGGCTCATCGCCCTCGCGCCTGCTGATGCCCATGGCCTTCGGGGCCATGCTGGGCGGGGTCGTGACCCTGGTCGGCACCGCGCCCAACATCATCGTCTCCCAGTTGCGCGAGCAGCTCCTGGGCAAGCCGTTCGGCATGTACGACTACGCGCCGGTCGGCCTGGGCTTCGCCCTGATCGGCCTGGTCTTCCTGAGCCTCGCCTACCGCATCCTGCCCACCGGCCGCGCGCCGGCCGTGAACATCGACGCGGCCCTGGCCGCCAACGCCTATTTCACCGAGGTCGAGGTTCCCGACGACTGGAACCCGGCCAAGTCCCGGATCGCCGACCTTCACGCCATGGCCCATGACGAGGCCCAGGTCATGGGCCTGCGCCGGGCCGGGCGGCGGATCTCCCGACCCCATCCGAACACCAAGGTCCGGCCGGGCGACACCCTGCTGCTGCAGGGCGAGCCCCAGGCGCTGGACGACCTCATCAAGCGCGCCAGGCTGCGCCTTACCCGCGCCCACCGTCCGGTGGTCATGGAGCAGCCCACCGAGGAGGTCCGGGTCCTGGAGGTGGTGGTCAGTGGCGAGTCGGGCCTGATCGGGCGCTCGGCCCAGCAGCTCGACCTCTATGGCCAGCACGGGGTCAACCTGCTGGCGGTCAGCCGGTCCGGCTACAGTCTCAAGCAGCACCTCAACCGCGTGCGCCTGCGGGCCGGCGACATCGTCCTGCTGCAGGGCGGCGAGCGCAGCCTGCCGGGCGCGCTGACGACGCTCGGCCTCCTGCCCCTGGCCGAGCGGGAGATGCGGCTGGGCGGCATCCGCCACCGGATCGCCCCGGCCGCCATCCTGGCCGCGGCGATGATCCTGGTGGCCTTCCAGCTCGCCCCGGTGGCCGTGGCCTTCTTCGGCGCGGCGGTGCTGGTGGTGGCGGTGGGCTCGATCCGCATGCGCGAGGCCTACGCCGCCATCGACGGCCCGCTGATCATCCTGATCGCCGCCATGATCCCGGTCTCCGGCTCCATCGAGACCACGGGCGGCGCGGACCTGATCGCCGACGCCCTGTCGGCGATCTTCCGGGGCCAGGAGCCGATAATCGCCCTGATCTCGATCATGGCCGTGGCCATGGCCGCCACGCCCTTCCTCAACAACGCCGCCACCGTGTTGATCGTGGCGCCGGTGGGCGCCAGCCTGGCGCAGAAGCTGTCGCTCAACCCCGACCCCTTCCTGATGGCCGTGGCCTTGGGCGCGGCGTGCGACTTCCTCACCCCCATCGGCCACCAGTGCAACACCCTGGTCATGGGTCCGGGCGGCTACAGGTTCAGCGACTACGCCCGGCTTGGCGCGCCGCTCACCCTGCTGATCCTGATTCTGGGCGGTCCTTTGATCGCCTGGTTCTGGCCCCTGACGGCGGTCTAGCGGCGCGCCGGCGAGAAACCGCCGGCGCGGCGCCGCCATCTAGGCCGCGCGGATCAGGCCGAGTTGGGTCAAGGCGCTGACCCCGTCGTCGAGGCCGATCTCCTCGACGATCTTGCCGTTCTGGAGCTTCAGCACCGTCGTTCCGGTGAAGCGCATCGCCCGGCCGGTGGCCGCCGGCAGGCCGCCCGTCAGGAAGTCGCTGAACGCCGGCCCGGTATGGGTGCCGCCGCCTTCCCAGCGGCCGACCACATAGTCGCCCTCGGCGATCAGGTCCGCCGCGCCCCAGAAGCTGAGGTCGGGGAAGGCCTCGCGGAAGCCGGTCATGAAGGCCTTGATGTCGTCGCGCCCGCGGCGCGGCTCATGCAGGGAATATTGCAGGAGCATGTCGGGCGCGGCGAGCTCGTCGACGATGGCCAGGTCGCAGGTCTGGCCCCAGAAATCGGTGAACCAGCGGCCGACGATGGCCTGGTTGTCTTCTTCCTTGGACATGGAGTTCTCTTCCTTGGCTGCTGTTGGGTGAGGCGTCCGCAGACGCCTTGCCCGACACCTAGGCCCCGCCCGGCCCGGCCGAACTCCGCTTGTTGCTTTGGAATCAGGCTTCAGAGATCGCCTCGATCCAGTTCGTCGAGATAGATGAACCGCGGCGCCCGCACCCCGGCCTGGCGACGGATCTCGGCCACCTCCGGCGACTCGAAGAAGCGCCGGGCGCCGTCCAGGCTCCGCCATCGCGAGAAATGCACGACCTGGTTGGCGTCGCCTTGCGCGCTCAGGACCTGGAAGCTGAGCTCGCCCGCGGCCTTGCGGATGTCCGCGGCGGCGTCGAACACCGCCTTCCAGGCCAGGTAGTCGTCGACCTCATGGAGGATCAGCACGTACGGCATGGGGCTCAGGCCAGGAGCCGGCGGCGGAAGAAGGCCAGGATCTCGTCGCGGGCCGCCAGCGTCGGCTGGCCCGCCTCGTCGATCAGGTGAGCGGTGACCACGCTGTGGGGGAAGGCCACGTGGCGCTGGAAGAACGGCGGCGGGTCGCCGTGGGCGGCGCTGTCGGGCAGCACCCGGCCTATGAACCGCTCGCCCAGCGCCTGCGACAGGGCCGCGAACCGCTCGGCCCGGCAGACCTGGTCGCCCGCGAAGCGGTAGGCCAGGACGGTCAGGTCGTCGGCCTCCAGGCGGCGCCCGACCGCGGCTAGGTCCTCAGGCGCGATGTCCAGCCCGCCGGGGTCGTCCAGGGGCAGGGACGGTTGGGAGAGCACCGGCGCCAGGACCGAGGACTCCAGCATCATGGTCAGCGCGAAATTGCCGGTGAAGCACATGCCGATGGCGCCCACGCCTGGCCCGCCGCAGGCCTCATGGGCCTGCCGCGCCAACGCGCGGAGCCAGACCGTCACCAGGCTCGACTGGTTGGCGCCGAAGGCGCGGAACTCGGCGCTGACGCAGGCCCGCCGGAACACCGCCGCGCCTTCCTCCGCGCCCGGGACCGCCCCGTCGCGCCCGAACAGCGAGGGCATGTAGACGCTGAACCCAGCGTCCCGGACCCAGCGGCTGAAGCGCGCCACATGCGGGCTGATCCCGGGCATCTCCGTCATGACGATCACCGCCGGCCCGGCGCCGGCCACGTAGACCACCTTCGAGGCGCCCTCGAAGGTGAACTCTCGCCGCTCGAAGTCCTCAAGGGGGTCGTCCTGCGTCATCGTCGGGTGCGTCATCGGCTTGGTCCTTTCCGCGCCGATCAGGCGGCGAGGTGTTGCAGGTGCTTGTAGCCGGCGGCCCTGGCCAGGTCGGGCAGGCGCCAGATGCCGCCGTTGCCGCCCCAGGTTCCGTCCGCCACCTCGGTCATGATCACCGAGGTCACGACCGGGCGCGGGTCTCCGGCCGGTTTGGTCGCGGCGATGACCTCCTGCAGCAGCCGCGCCGCATCGGCCCGCGCCGCGTCGTCCAGCACGCCGGCGGGATAGTGGAAGAACACCACCACCGGGATCAGCCGTTCCAGCGGGTCGTTCCCGCCGGCGTAGAAGGCGCCCGGCTGGAACTCGTCGATGAACACCCACGTCAGGGCCGCCTGGCTGGGATCGTCGCCGCCCTGCTCGACGGTCTTGGCGACCTGGGTCACCGCCTTGGCGAGCCGGTCGCGGGCGTCGGCGTCGAACACGCCCTGCGGCGCTCTGATGATGATGTTGGGCAAGGTCTCGCTCCTGTGGTCGGGATATGGTCGCAGACTCGCCCGCCGGGTCATTTCGCGATAGAGTCGAATACGACACCTTTCAGGGATAACTCGCCAATGACTCGCGTCCATGTCCTGGCGCTGCCGGACGGCATGGCCTCCAGCCTCGCCATCACCCTCGACGCCCTGGAGACCGCCAACCAGGTGAGCCTCAACGCCGGCCGCCGCGCGCCGTTCGAGGTGGCGACCTTGCGGACCGGCCGCGCCCCGACCGCCTTCGCCTCCGGCGACCTGCTGATCGCGCCCGGCCTGGGCGTCCGCTCCGAGGCCGAGCTCATCGCCCGCCTCGCCACCCCCGCCGTCCGGCGGGCCGCCGGGATCGCGGGCGAGGCTAATGCGGCCGGCGCCTCCGTCGCCGCCTCCTGCGCCAGCACCTTCATCCTGGCGCAGGCCGGCCTGCTGTCGGGCCGGCGCGCCACCACCACCTGGTGGCTGGCCCCGGCCTTTCGCCGCCTGCACCCCGATGTCGACCTGGTCGCCGACCAGATCGTCGTGCCCGACTGGCCGATCGCCACCGCCGGGGCGGCCATGGCCCAGATGGACCTCATGCTGGCGGTGATCGCCAAGTTCGCCAGTCCCGGCCTTTCGGAGGCCTGCGCCCGCTACCTCCTGCTGGACCAGCGCCGCTCCCAGGCGCCCTACATGGCGGTGACCTTCCTGGCGGGCCAGGACGCCCAGATCGCCCGCGCCGAGGCCTGGGCGCGCCAGAACATCGCCCGCGACTTCAGCATGGAGGAGTTCGCCGCCTCGGCGGGCCTGGCCCCGCGCACCTTCGCCCGCCGCTTGGCGGCGGTCTGCGGCCTCTCCCCGGTCAGGTTCGCCCAGCGCATCCGCATGGAGGCCGCCGAGCGCCTGCTGGAAACCACCCGCCTGCCGGTCGACGAGGTCGCCCGCCGCGTCGGCTACGCCGAACCCTCGACCCTGCGCCGGCTGATCCGCCGGGAAGCCCGACGCTCGCCGGCGGAGTTGCGGCGAAGATGAGGACGGCGCCCGACGGCGCTTCGCCGGAAAAAATCTGAGCGGCTGTCGTGAGGCCCGCCTGTCGTTCGTCCTCCGGATACGAAGACCCCGCAGAGAGACAATGCGGAAGCAGATCACCCATGCCACGCTGGACGGCGTCATGTCCTCGCCCGGAGCCGCCCCATGAGCCCCACCATCACCGCCTTCAAGAGTTCGCCCGATCGCGGCCGGGGTCTGGCGCGCGACATGCGCGTTCGCTGGGCGCTTGAGGAAGTTGGCCAGCCCTACGACGTTCGCCTTGTTTCATTCACTGAGATGAAGGAGCCCGCCCATCTGGCGCTGCATCCTTTCGGGCAGATTCCGACCTATGAGGACGGCGACCTCGCCCTGTTCGAGTCGGGCGCCATCGTGTTCCAGATTGCGGAGCGCCATGCGGGCCTGCTGCCGGACGATGCGAACGCCCGGGCGCGCGCGGTCACATGGATGTTCGCCGCGCTCAGCACGGTGGAGCCGCCGATCATGGATCTCCAGATCGCCAAGCTGGTGGAACGCGACAAGACCTGGTCCGAGCAGCGCCTTCCCCTGGTCGAGGATCGCATCCGCGCCCGACTGGGCGAACTTTCCAATCGCCTTGGCGACGCCGATTGGCTCGACGGCGCGTTCAGCGCCGGTGACCTGATGATGGTGTCGGTGCTGCAGAGGTTGGGCGGATCGGGCCTCGTGGACGAATATCCGAACCTCTCCGCCTACATCGCCCGCGCCGAAGCACGGCCCGCCTACAAGCGGGCCTTCGACGCTCAATACGCGGTGTTCCTCGCCGCATCGAGCGGCTGACAGAGGCCGGCGGCGGCCAGGCCCCTAGTCGGCGGACTTCGAGCCAGACGCCGCCCGAGGCTCGTCACCTTCGCGTTCGTCCGCGACGGCCGCGATCTGCGTGTGAGCCACCGAAACCAGCGTCCCCGGATGCGCATCGGCCA
The DNA here is from genome assembly GCF_030698145.1 of Phenylobacterium sp. Classification (GTDB taxonomy): domain Bacteria; phylum Pseudomonadota; class Alphaproteobacteria; order Caulobacterales; family Caulobacteraceae; genus Phenylobacterium. The sequence continues at coordinate 11,048 of NZ_JAUYNW010000020.1, forward strand.
TATGGACGCGGGCGCTTAGCTGGTTGGCGAGGGCTTCAACGATGCTGGTGCCGAGGCCTGGCGTGGAGCTCGCCTTATCCTTGGGCATGCCCACTCCGTTATCGGCGACCGACAGTGTCCAGTTGGGGCCGCGAGAGTGATAACCAACCTCGATCCTTCCCGGGCGACCGCCGGGAAACGCGTGCTTCAGGCAGTTGATCACCAACTCAGTCACGATCAGGCCCAGACTCACCGATACGCCCGGGTCGCTCGTGCTGTCGTCAGCTTTCACCTCCAGCACAAGCTGATCGTGGTCACGGATCATGGATGCGCCGATGCTGTCGCAGAGCTTTGTGAAGTAGGCGCGCAGCTCGACATCGCTGAGCCTGGAGGCCGAGAGTTCCTGTTGCAGGGCGGCGACCGACATCACCCGGTTGTGCGCATCGGTGAGGTGGAGGCGCGTTTCTTCCGAACTTACCTTGCGCGCGCTTTGCAGGATGACGCTGGCGATGATCTGCAGGCTGTTGGCGACGCGGTGCTGGACCTCCTGAAGCAGGATGGCCTTCTCCCGTAACAGGTCGTCCTTGAGCTTCACGGCGTGGCGCTCATCCGTAACGTCGGCGACGGACAGCAGGATGTAGCGATGCGCCTCGTCCCCGTAGTTCAGCTTTTGGGCGTTGAGCACCAGTCGGCGTGGCTCACCACGGGCGCTCTTCAGGTCCATTTCGTAGGCTTCGATCTCAGCATCACCGGAGGCCGTCGCCTTCAGCAGCGAGCGGAGCTGACGGACATTCCATTCGCCATCGCCAAGGTCGAAGATTGGAAGACCGGGCGCGGTGGCTGGGTCGATGTGAAACGCGCGGAAGAACGTCGCGCTGGCGCCAATGACCGTAAGATCACCGTTCAGCAGCACGAGGGGTGACGTTGCGGAGGCGACGACCGCAAAGGCCAGGCCGTGCACCGCATCTGGATGGACCGCCATGGCCGTCCTTTCATCTGACCGGCGGGCTCGCGGTGCGCAAGCCACTGCCGGGGCGGCTTGCCTGGAGGACCCACCGATAGCCCTGCTCACAATCCACTGCCTTTACTTATACCACGCTGTGAGCAGCTCTGCTGGAAGTTGCGCGAGGCGAGCCCCCGAAATTCCCCCCGAGCCGACCTGGCGAAGGTGCAAATCGAGACCGAAGAAGGCTGCCTCGCGCCTAGTCGCCGAAACCGACGAACACGGTCGCCTCAGCCACCGCCTTGCGTTCAGACACGACCGCATTCGCCGGGAAGCTTTCATCCGGCCAGCCCAGCGCGATACTTTTCATGATGACCTGATCGTCGGCGATTCCGGCGTGCTCACGAACCACCGGTGACTGCATGATGCCCTGGCTGTTGATCACCGCTCCGAGCCCGCGAGACCAGGCGGCATTGACCAGGGCCGTCGTCACGGCGCCGCAATCGAACGGCGTGTCGTCGCTGCCGTCCAGCACGCGGTCGTAGGTCACGATCACGCAGACGGGCGCGTCGAACTGACGGAAGCCGCGCAGCACCCAGTCCTGGCGCATCTCCTTGTCATCGCGCGCGATCCCCATCGCCGAGAACAATTGCTTGGCGACGCCGACCTGCCTGTCGCGGTGCGGACCTGCAAAGGCCTGTCCCGTGCGGAACTCGCGCGATTGCGGTACCCCCGTCACCATCCGCTCGGTATTGCCGGCGCGGATCCGATCCAGCGGTTCGCCGGTGATGACGTAGAAATTCCAGGGCTGGGTGTTCATCGACGACGGCGCACGCATCGCCAAACCGATGATCTCCTCGATCAGCGCCCTGGGAACGGGATCGGGCTTGTAACCCCGGATGCTCCGGCGACCGAGGATAACGTGGTCAAACTGCATGAATGTTCCCTGAGATAATTGGCGCGGTTTCAATCGGTCGAGAATTGTCAGCTTTCGTCCGTGAAGCCAATGTCCGGTTCTCCCGGAAATGGTGCGCGGGGCGCCCAATGATCTCTCGCCGGCCATGGGGCTGGAGCAAGTCTCGGGATCGACAGCCGTCTTTTCAGGAAGCACAGGCGGTGACGAGCGCGCTTGCGTCCGCCTTTGGGGCGGGCGGGGGAGCCCGGACTTCGTCGAGGGCGTGAAGTCGGATCAAACCTGTGCGCGCAAAGTTACGCACGACTGGGTGACCGACTGGAAGGGTGGCGTTGAACTGTACGCCGCCGTCATGCCCCATTGGCGCGTCGCGTCGGCGGGCGGATGCATTCCCCGACGTGACGGTGGCCACGAAGGGCAAAGGCTCGCTCATCGAGCGCCTAAGGTGCCACTGCTCGGCCAGCAACGAATCGGGCGGTCGACGGCGGATCAGGAAACCGAAGACGATGAACCCGTCACCCTTCCTGCAGCCTATCCACACCTCTTCCGGGCCGCCACCGGCTGTGTAGATCAGCATCTGCGTGTCCGGCAACGGACGCCAGGCCTCAGCGTCCGTTGCGGTGGCGGGCTTGAAGAGACCCGTCGATGGGATCGTCCGCGCGGACCACGCACCGTGATCCGCGGCGCTTGCCGTGGACAGCATGGCAAGCGAACCCACGACGGCTGCAAGGCTCTTCAGGGCCGTCGCGCATGGATGAATGCGTCGCACAAAACCAGTGTCACCTTGACCAGTGTTCGTCGCAAGCGTGGACCTTCGTGATGACGGCTCCTGGCGCAACGCAGACTTCGAGCAGCGCGCAAGTCCAGCCCCGCGCCACCTACCCCCAAACCAGCGCCCAGACCCCAACCGGTGGCTCGGGGCGTGGGCGTCGAGGCGAGAAAGTCATGCCGGTGCGTACTGGGCGAAGCGCGCGGCGGTAGGTTCAAGGGGAAGGTCGAGGCCGTTCGCGATGTAGGCGACGGTCCGGTAGAAGCCGGCGAGAAGCAGGACCTCCAGGATCTGGTCATTGTCGAAATGGCTCTGAAGGTCGGCGAACTCCGCGGCCGAGAGCGTCGCGCGGTCGTGCAGCGCATCGATGGCCGACACCAGGGCGTCCTCCTTGCGGCTCCAGCGGCCCGGCTTGGCGGGATGTTCCAGGGTTGCCGCGATCTCGGCCTTGTTGAGCTTCGCGGCCGTGGCGAAGGCCGCGACGTGCACGCCCCACTCGTACTCGCAGCCGGCGCGCGCGCAGGCCCGGTTGATGACGATCTCCCGCTCTCGAAGCGTCAGCAACCGTCCGTCGAGCAGCGAACCCGACCGGAACTTGCGCCACGCCCGCGCGCTGCTGGCCAGGGTGGTGAACAGCACCAGCGGCGGGACCCCTGGGGGCATGACCTGGTCGAAATTCTCCTGGACCTCGTCCGGGTAGGGGGCTTGCAGGGGAGGAATTCTTGTCATGGCTTGCGACTCCACGCTATCATTCTGGTAGCGGAAGGGTGCTACTATAATAGTAGCAAATGCAAGGGCGGTTTTCATGGGCGAACAGATGGCCGCCAAGCCGCCGAGGGTCGACGATCGTCGACCGATCATGGCGCTGCTCGAACGGCTTGGACGACGGTGGACGCTGCGCATCCTTTGGGAGCTGCGCGATGGGGCCCTGACCTCTCGCGCCCTGCGGGTCGCGGCCGGGGATATCTCGCCCACCGTCCTGCAGGCGCGCGTCAACGAACTGCGTGAAGCGCGGATCATTGAGCTGGGCGCCGCCGGCTATCAGCTCACCGCGATGGGAGGCGAGCTGCTGGACGCCTTCGCGCCGCTCTACCGGTTCGCTGATCGATGGGCCTTCGCGCTTCAAGAGACCGACGGCCCGCTGGCCGAGTCCTGATCGCGCCACCTACCCCCAAACCAACACCCAGACCCCAGCCGCCGCCCGCCGCCGGAATTACGGGGACACTATACTTAATTGGCGCGCGTCCCGCATTGGGCTGGACCCTTGCCCGGCGCGCCAGCGCGGCGTTGAATTGGGTATAGTGTCCCCGAAATTCCCGAATCATCACATCGAATCGGAACTTGGCGGCGCGCGGAAGCCCCCGTGAGTCAGCCCCCACGAGGGTTGGTATCAGTCCGGTGGTCCGAACCGCCCGGCGCGCCGTTCACCCTGTTCTTTGGGAATTGGGACGCAGTTCGGTATGTGGCCGCCGACGGGGGCCGCGTACTGACCTAGGTACGCGAGCCCGACGATGGCAGCCGCCTCGCGATGTGGACCGTTCGACCGCTGTCGGGCAGCCTTAGGGCAGGACGAAGCCGTGCGATCACTCACAGGCGATATTGGAGACACAGGTGAAGTGGCGACCGCGACAGCCGTTATCGCCCTCTATGCAAGCTTGCCGCTTATCTTTTTTGAACTTGTAGCACAGGTTTATGCAGCTCATCAGCTCGCGCTGACACTGTTGCATTTGCGAGCCTACGCTTGGGCCGCAACGCTCCGGTGGGTCGCGTAGTAAAGAGGTCTGAGCCGCAGACGACTGTTTGACAATCGTGTTGAACGTGGCCTCGGGTGTATCGGTAGCGCTCTTCGAACATCCCGCCACGAGCAAGATTGCGATAAGTGAGATCGCTGTACGCATGTCCCCTCCGTGCTTCTGCACCCTGACATGACGAACCCTGGTTAGTCGAGCGACGCAATCGATGGCACTGTTGGCGCGCCTGGGTGCGGCGTTGCGGACCTGCTGACCATTATCGGCGTGTTCCGACGTTGGGCCGAGCGGGGGGCAGGGTTGTGAAGGTCCGCTCCGGGTCGATGGGCCCCGTTGCGGCGGAGCTGACCTCGCCAATCGCCCAACCCCGCACCTACCCCCAAACCAACACCCACACCCCCACCGCCGCGAAGCACCCCGCCGCCGCCCAGCGGATGTGCCTGAGCGGCAGCCGCCCCGCCGCCGCCTCGCCCAGATAGACCGCCGGGACATTGGCGATCATCATGCCCAGCGTCGTGCCCGCCGCCACCCACAGGACCTGGTGGAACCTGGCCGCCAGGGCGACCGTGGCCACCTGGGTCTTGTCGCCCATCTCCACCAGGAAGAAGGCCACCAGGGTGGTGAGGAACACGCCGGCCCCAGCCCGCTCGCGCGGGGCGTCCTTGTCCTCGAACGTATCGGGGATCAGGGCCCAGGCGGCGAAGGCCAGGAAGGCTGCGCCCAGCAGCCACTTCATCCACGGGCCCTGCAGGAACTGGCCCGCCGCCACGCCCACCATCGCCGCCAGGGCGTGGTTGGCGATGGTGGCGATCAGGATGCCCAGGATGATCGGAACGGGCCTGCGGAAGCGGGCGGCCAGCAGGATGGCCAGGAGCTGGGTCTTGTCGCCGATCTCGGCGATGGCCACGAGGCCGGTGGAGACGAGGAAGGCGTCCATGGAAGCAGTCATCCGGGCGGGGTCGAGGCATACCAATGGCCTTCCGCGCCGCCGACCCCGCATGGACCGACGCACGAAAGCCAAAGGTCTCGCCAAGCACCCGGTCACGTGCGCAGCACGTGGCCAAGGACACTCAAAGTAACGCGCATTCCGGGCGGCGGACCGGAGACCACTCCGCCTGAATGCGCGTCGCCGGATGCGCCATGCGGGTCCGAGAACCCAGCAATTGTGTTGACGCACCCCCCGCTGGAGCTACGGGCGGCTACTCCCCAGTGACGGCGTGCTGGATAGGGGGGTGGGCGGACGGAAGCAACTGAGAACGACTCGCGCCTAGGGCGAGGCCCATTGTCACATGCGCGTGAGGGCGCCGCTGGATCACACGCTGAAAACCAAGGCGCTTCAATCCCTGGCGCAGCGCGTTAACCTTTGGGTAACGAAAAACACACGGGGACAACCCTCCGACCCCGTTGACGAGTCATTAGGCTTGATGCCCCATATGATGCGTAGAAGGGGCGGGGCGCCCACTAGATATAGTTGAGATGGGCGACGACGGGCGGGGGGCTCGAAGCGCCTGATAGTTATGGGTTTTGGGTCATGAGCAGCAGCGAAGCGGTAATTCGGACGGTTTCGGACGTGACCCCGGTCGCAGCCGGGCGATCCGAGCGACCGCAGCTCCAGCTGGTCCGCAAGGTCGAGGTCGACCGTTCGCGTGACGCCCTGCTGACCGATTTCGGCAAGACCACGCTGGAGGACCGCTACCTGCTGGCCGGCGAAAGCTACCAGGACATGTTCGCCCGGGTGGCCACGGCCTATGCCGACGACGCCGACCACGCCCAGCGCATCTATGACTACATCTCCAACCTCTGGTTCATGCCGGCCACCCCGGTGCTGTCCAACGGCGGCGCGGGCCGCGGCCTGCCGATCTCCTGCTTCCTGAACGCCGTCGGCGACTCGCTCGACGGCATCCAGAGCGTCTGGACCGAGAACGTGGCCCTGGCCTCCAACGGCGGCGGTATCGGCACCTATTGGGGCGGCGTGCGCTCGATCGGCGAGAAGGTGAAGGGCGCGGGCCAGACCAGCGGCATCATCCCCTTCATCCGGGTGATGGATAGCCTGACCCTGGCCATCAGCCAGGGGTCGCTGCGCCGCGGCTCGGCGGCGGTCTATCTCGACATCCACCATCCGGAGATCGAGGAGTTCCTCGAGATCCGCAAGCCGTCGGGCGACTTCAACCGCAAGTCCCTCAACCTGCACCACGGCATCTCGATCAGCGACGAGTTCATGGAGGCCGTGCGCGAGGGCGCCATGTTCGGCCTGCGCTCGCCCAAGACCAAAGAGATCATCCGCGAGGTCGACGCCCGGTCGCTCTGGCAGAAGATCCTCGAGGTCCGCCTGCAGACCGGCGAGCCCTACCTGATCTTCTCCGACACCGTGAACCGCGCCATGCCGCAGCATCAGCGCGAGCTCGGCCTCTCGGTGCGCCAGTCGAACCTGTGCTCGGAGATCATGCTCCACACCGGGACCGACCACCTGGGCCGCGAGCGCACCGCCGTCTGCTGCCTCTCCTCGGTCAACGCCGAGAAGTTCATGGAGTGGCGCGACCACCCGACCTTCATCGAGGACGTCATGCGCTTCCTCGACAACGTCCTGCAGGACTTCATCGAGCGCGCGCCGCCCGAGATGGCCAACGCCGTCTACGCCGCCCAGCGCGAGCGTTCGGTGGGCCTGGGCCTCATGGGCTTCCACACCTTCCTCCAGGCCCAGAACGTGCCGTTCGAGAGCGCGCTGGCCAAGTGCTGGAACGTGCGCCTGTTCAAGCACCTGCGTCGCCAGTGCGACGCGGCCTCCCGCACGCTCGCCGCCGAGCGCGGCCCGTGCCCGGACGCCGGCGAGCGCGGCGTCATGGAGCGGTTCAGCCACAAGCTGGCCATCGCGCCCACCGCCTCGATCTCGATCATCTGCGGCGGCACTTCGGCCGGCATCGAGCCGATCCCTGCCAATATCTACACCCACAAGACCCTGTCGGGCTCCTTCGCCGTCAAGAACCCCTATCTGGAGCGCCTGCTCGAGGAGAAGGGCTGCAACACCGCGGCGATCTGGGACTCGATCCTGGAGAACGAGGGCTCGGTCCAGCACCTGGACTGCCTCAGCCAGGACGACAAGGACGTCTACAAGACCGCCTTCGAGCTGGACCAGCGCTGGGTGATCGAGCTGGCCGCCGACCGCACGCCCGACATCTGCCAGAGCCAGTCGGTGAACATCTTCCTGGCCGGCGACGTCGACAAGTGGGACCTGCACATGCTGCACTGGCAGGCCTGGGAGCGCGGCTGCAAGTCGCTCTACTACATGCGGTCGAAGTCCGTGCAGCGGGCCGCCCATGCCGGCGGCGAAGGCGCCGCGGTGGTGGCGATGTCCACCGAACGCACCGATTACGACGAGTGCCTCGCCTGCCAGTAGAATCCTGCACGCGTCCCTGAGACTCGGCGTTATGGTCGTCCCGAACTCTTAGAGTCTTGAGCAAAATCCGCTTGGATTTTGCTCGGGGAGACCGAACGTCGCGGCTCGTGGGGGGCACATGCGGAACGTCCCGGCTACCCGATCCTGTCCAGGCCGCGAGGCCTTGCGCGCCAAGGGGTTGCCGCGCCCACAGCGGCGCCTGATCACGGGAACGTTTTCACACCTCGCGCAATTCATTCAGCATGGAAGCGTAGCTTTTAGGTCGCACACGAACGAGGCGATCTCGGGAGGTAGCGTATGAGGCAGTTGGCTGGACTGGCCATCGCCTGTTGTGTCACCGGCGCGTCGCAGGCCGCGCCCAGGGATGGCGCCAATGACCTGGTCGACCGCGAGGTCCGCCGCCAGGGCGCCGCAACGCTGGACTTGCGCAGCCAAGATTGGCGCACCCAAGACTGGCGCACGCAAGACTGGCGCACTCAAGACTTCCGCATCGGAGAGACCGCCAACGGCGCCGTCGACCGCCTGCGCGTCACCCGCGCCCAGCCCCAAGTCGGAGCCCCGCCGTTGGACGCCGAGCGCGCGCGGTTCGAGGCCGACGCCTACGACATCTCCGTGATCCGCGATTGGGCGGGCGTGAAGTTCGAGGCCGGCCCCTATGACCTGCGCCTGGCGCCCCATGCGGGCCTGGGCGTCACCAACGCCGGCGGCCAGGCCGAGGCCGGCGCCGTGCTCACGCTCGGCCAGCGCCGCGACAACGCGGTGAAGTCCCAGCTCAGCGCCATGGGCGTCCAGGACGGGGCGGCCTTCGGCGACCAGGGCCGCTGGTACCTGTTCGCCGCCGCCAGCGGCCGGGCCGTGGGGCTCAACATGCTGCGCAGCGACGGCGGCTGGGACCGCGCCGGCTGGTCCACCGACACCTCCAGCAAGCTGATCGGCGACGCCCAGATCGGGATCGGGTTCCGCAAGGGGGCGATGCAGACCTCCTTCGGCCTGATCCACCGCGAGGTGAAGGGCGAGCACCGCATCTGGGGCCAGGAGACCAAGGACGACACCCTGGCCGCCTTCTCCCTGTCCATCCGCCCCCGCTAGCCCATTCCAGATGCTCCCCTTTTGGGGGAGCTGTCAGCGAAGCTGACTGAGGGGGACTTTGACTCGCTTTCGAGCGCTTCAACCCCCACCGCTTCGCCGCGAAGGGCGGGGCCCCAATACGCGCTGCGCGCTGGGGGAGGATCTTGGCGCCTCACCCCATCCGCGAGGCCCACAGGGCGCTCAGCCGCGGATCCTCGTCGCCACGCCCCCGGAGCCCCGCGCCCCGAAAAGGGTCAATTGTCCGGTCATGGTTTATCCCCAGGTCCATTCACAACATCTTGGGGTACTGCGCCAACATGACCGCTAGATGTCGTCGGTTTCGCTGCTAACCTTATGGGCAAGGTTCCTCGATTCCGCTCCCGTTCGAAAGTCCGCCCGTGACCGCCAGATCCACCCTTCCAGGCCTGCTCACGCCGTCGTTCGCCTACAAGCCCTTCCGCTATCCGTGGGCCTACGACTTCTGGAAGAAGCAGCAGCAGGTCCACTGGATGCCCGAAGAGGTGCCGCTGGGCGAGGACCTCAAGGACTGGGCCGCCAAGCTCAACGACAAGGAGCGCAACCTCCTCACCCAGATCTTCCGGTTCTTCACCCAGTCGGACGTCGAGGTGAACGACAACTACATGGAGCGCTACTCCCGCGTCTTCAAACCCACCGAGGTGAAGATGATGCTGGCCTCGTTCTCCAACATGGAGACGATCCACATCGCCGCCTACGCCCTGCTGCTCGAGACGATCGGCATGCCCGACAGCGAGTTCACGGCCTTCCTGGATTACCAGGAGATGCGCGACAAGCACGACTACATGCAGAAGTTCGGCGTCGAGACCAACGCCGACATCGCCCGCACGCTGGCCATGTTCGGCGGCTTCACCGAGGGCCTGCAGCTCTTCGCCTCGTTCGCCATGCTGATGAACTTCCCGCGCCACAACAAGATGAAGGGCATGGGCCAGATCGTCTCGTGGTCGGTGCGCGACGAGAGCCTGCACTGCGAGGGCATCATCAAGCTCTACCACGCCTTCAACGCCGAGACCGGCGCGGTGACCAAGTCCGTGGCCGACGACATCGTCGACTGCTGCAAGACCGTGGTGGGCCTGGAGGACAACTTCATCGACCTGGCCTTCAGCGCCGGCGAGGTCCAGGGCATGACCCCCGACGACATCAAGGGCTATATCCGCTTCATCGCCGACTGGCGCCTGCGCCAGCTGGGCCTGCCGGAGGTCTACGGCGCCCGCACCAACCCGCTGCCCTGGCTGCAGTCGATGCTCTCGGGCGTCGAGCACGCCAACTTCTTCGAGGCCCGCTCGACGGAATATTCCAAGGCCGCCACCCGCGGCAAATGGGACGGCGACGGCGGCGTCTGGGCCGAGTTCGACAAGACCCTGGCCAAGCGCGGCGAGCCGATCCTGCCGGCGGAGTAGCCCTACCCCTCCTCCTTGTGGGGAGGGACGACCGCGCCGGCGGTCAGGGTGGGGCGGTCTCGGTCAGCCTTCGCCCGAACGGCCCCTCAGCGCCGCCATCACCTTGGCCAGCCGCGCCGCGCGGGTCGCGTCCGTCCGTGCCGTGACGATGTCGAGGATCATGGCGTAGCGCGCCGTGCGGCTCAGGCCTGAGAAGGCGCCCGCCGCCCGCGCGTCGCCCGCCAGCGCCGCCTCCAGCTCCGGCGGCGCCTCCGCCCGGCTCTGCGGCTCATAGGCCGATGCCCACCGCCCGTCGGCCTTGGCGGCCGCCACCTCCGCCAGCCCCGCGGGCGCCATCCGCCCCGCGGTGGTCAGGGCCTCGACCTTCTCCACATTGACCTGCGACCACCGGCTCCGCGCCCGGCGCGGCACGTACTTCTGCAGGTAACAGGTGGCGTCCAGCGGCCGGCGCTGGCCCGAGATCCAGCCGTGACACAGCCCCACGTCCACCGCCTCGTCGCTGGTCAGCGACGCCACCCCGGACCCCTTCTTGGCCATCTTCAGCCAGACCCCGGCCTGGAGCCCGGCATGGTCGGCGAGCCAGGTGTCGAACGCCGCGGCGTCGGCGAAGGCCAGGGTCTCGGCGGCGTCGGTGGGGGGCTTGCTCGTCATGTCGTCGCGATGACGTGCAGCCACACCCGCGGCTCGCGGTCATAGCCCCCGCCTGGCCCGGAGCGCAGCTCCAACTCCCCCCACGGCCCCGCCGCCTCATAGGCCGCGCGCAAAACCTGCTCGGTGGGGAAGTTGAAATAGCGGCCCAGCGCGTCGCGCCCGCCGCCGTCGCCGGCCTTGTAGCCCGCATAGAACAGCCCGCCCGGCTTCAGCGCGCGGCGCACCCGCGCCAGCACCGCCGCCAGCCCGTCCAGCGGCACGTGCAACAGGCTGGCGTTGGCCCAGACCGCGTCATAGGCCGCCACCGCCTCCAGCTCCTCGAACAGCATCACCCGCACCGGCCGCCCGATCCGCCGCTCGGCCTGGGCCGCCAGCCCCGGCGAGCCGTCGGTGGCGTCAACGTCGAACCCTTCCGCCAGCATGGCCTCGGCGTCCTGCCCGCCGCCGCAGCCCAACTCGAGGATCGTCGCGCCCTTGGCCAGGCGTTCAAGGAACACATAGACATAGCCCGCCCGGTCGCCCCGGTTGGCATAGGCCTCCGCCTCGCGGTCGTAGAAGGCCAGGGTGTCAGGGTCGTGGAATGGGTTGGTCATGGAGTCCCCGCGCGGCTCAGGTTTCGCCGGAGGGGCGATGCGGTCACGCGTCAAGGAGTATCCCCACACCAACCCCCGCTCGTCATCCCGGTTTCGGCGCAGCCGAAGACCGGGACCCATACGCGCCTGATCGATGTCGCGATGGGCGGAGCGCCAAAGGCGGGCGCATAGGCGCTTGTCCTGCGCACAGTGGTCATCCAGGGAGACGGCAGAAATTAGTATCGTATCCCCAAAATTCCCGGTTTCCCGAAGACGGCCCCCAAGCGCGGCGTGGTGAGACGCAGGTTGCTCGCCCGTGGTACTCGACATCGTGGGACCCGATCCGACCATCCTTGAAGTGCTGATGCGCGGCGGCGCTGTCGGCGCCTTCATCGGAACGGCCATCGTCATGGCGCGCCGGCCATTCGGCCCCGCGCGAGTCACCGGCGCCTTGTTCTGCCTGGCCGCCGCATCACACACCCTGACGCAGCACCCTCCTTTCGAGCAGGCGCTTGGCCCGGCCTGGCAACCCATCTGGGCGCTCTCCGTGATGGGCGCGGGCCTCTTCTGGGCGTTCGCCACGGAACTGTTCGAGGATCGTTCCGGTCTGCATCCGGTTCGGCTTGCCCCGGCGATGCTCCTGCTGGCCATCGGCGGGGCGACAAGGGTGGGCGACGCGCCGGTCGAGGGGCTGTGGCTTGCCCACAATCTCGTCGGCGCGATCCTCATGGTCCACGTGCTGATCGTCATCTGGAGCGGCTGGCGCAATGACCTGGTCGAATCCCGCCGGCGTCTCAGGGGACCAGTCCTCGCCGCCGCGGCGCTCTACGCAGTGATCGTGATCGCGGTTCAGACCTCGGAAATACTGTGGCGCCCAGCCGACGCGCTCGCGCCGCTGGCCGCCCTCATGCTGTTCGCCCTGGGTCTCGCTGGCGTTGGGACGCTTCTGCGGACCGAGCCTGACCTCTTCGCCTCGCCCGGCATCAGCGCTTCGCGTTCCACAGCGGGTTCGAAGCAAGACCTGGCAGGCGAGAACGCATGGATCGCCGAGAAGCTCGACCGTCTCATGGCGCAGGAGCGCGCCTATCGAGAGGAAGGCCTGTCGATCACGGCTCTGGCGCTGAAGCTCCGCGTTCCCGAATACCGGCTGCGCCGCCTGATCAATCAGGAACTTGGCCACCGCAACTTCAACGCCTTCCTCAATCAATGGCGCCTGGGTGACGCCAAGCAGGCGCTCGCCGACCCCGCGGAGCGCGAAGTGCCGATCTCCACCATCGCCTTCGACGCCGGCTATCAGTCCCTTGGCCCCTTCAACCGCGCCTTCAAGGCCGAGACCGGTCTCACACCGTCGGCGTTTCGGACACGGGCGCTCCGCTCCGCCAGCGGCGGCAGCGGTCGGGGCGCGACAAGCGCGGCTTGATTTGAAAGCGTATTTTCAAAGCCGGCCAATCCGCGCCGCATTCGGCTAGCCGGTTTTCAGATGCGGCGAGCCGGTATCGCGCGCTTGGACGATCTTCGTGACGCCGGAACTGGACCGGCGTGCCGGAGCGCAATCCTTGACACATCTGGAACTCGTCGCCGTCTCGACCGCAGGAGCGGGACATCATGCGTAGACCCCGCTTCATCGCAGAACAGGCGCGCGACGCGCGCGGGCCAGTGGGCCGCCTCATCGCCTTCATTATGGCGCGCGAGACCTGGGCGCAGAACATCCGCGCCATCGAGGCGCTCGATGTCGACGGGACCGACACCATCCTGGATGTCGGCTGCGGCCATGGTCGCAGCCTGGCGACCCTGGCGGCGCGCGCGCCGAACGGGCGCGTCGCCGGCGTGGATCCCTCCGAGCTGATGGTCGAGATCGCCATCGAGCGGAACCGGGCGCTGGTCAAGGCGGGGCAGGTCGATGTCGTGGTCGCCGGCGTCGAGGCCCTGCCCTTTCCGGATGGGGCCTTCGACAAGGCCCTATGCGTCCATGTCGTCTACTTCTGGAGCGACCTCGACGCGGCGCTTCGGGAGATCGCGCGCGTTCTGAAGCCGGGAGGGGCCCTTGCCCTGCTGTTCCGGACCAACGCCGATGCGGCCGCCGTCCGGAGTTTCCCCGCCGAGGTCTACAGCTTTCCGGCGTTCGACGAGGTGGTCGCCGCGCTCGGTCGGGCCGGCTTGGCGGTCGGCGCCGATGAATTCAACGGCGCGCCTGTCCTACTGCTGGCTACGAAACGCAGCGGTTCCTAGCCTTCCTTGCCTACGTTTCCGAGATGGACCCATGGCAGCCGCTCCTCGGGATTGACCTCAACCATCGGGGCGAGCCGTTCCGGCTGGTCGAAGGCTCCGATATGGAGATGCAGCTCGCCCGGTGACCGATCGCCTTCGCAGGTGAGCGTCGATCCGCACGTCGAACAGAATCCGCGAAGCACGCCGGGGGAGGATCTGAACTTGGTGATCTCGCCCCCGATCATTTCGACGACAGCCTCATCGAAAGCCGCGAAGGCCGAAGCCGGCGCGCCGCTGTGCTTTCGGCAGCTCTGGCAATGACACCAGATGGTCCATTTCGGCGCGCCGCTCGCACGGAAGCGGACTTCCCCGCAAAGGCAGCCGTCCCAGGTTTGAGTCATGAGCCGCTTCCCTTGCTCATCAGGTTCCCTTGTTCCCGCATGACGATGGCGACGAGAGCGCCAGAGGCGAGGGTCAGGACCCCGACCGAGCCGATGGCCCAGGCTGCCCCGAAGAGGTCCGCGATGACCCCGGCGGCCAGCGCGCCGACGGCGTAGCCCATGTCGCGCCAGAAGCGGTAGACGCTCAACGAGCGGGCGCGCCAGCTCGGATGGGACGCGTCGGACACCGAGGCGATCAGGGTCGGGTAGACCATCGCCGTGCCCAGGCCGAGCAGCACGCTTGCGGCCAGCCACCAACCGAACTGGCGAGTCGCCGCGGTCAGGAAGAGGCCCGCGGCCTGCACCCACATGCCCGCGACGATCAGGCCCTTACGACCCCAGCGGTCACTCAACGGTCCGGTGATGGTCTGCAATGCGCCCCACACCACCGGATAGACAGCCTTCAGCACGCCGATGCGTTCGATGCCGAGGCCGAAGCCGGCGTAGAACAGCGGGAAGATTCCCCAGCTCATGCCGTCGTTGAGGTTGTTCACAAGCCCCGCCTGCGAGGCGGCGAAAAGATTGCGGTCGCCGTACGACGTGCGCCGGAACACCTCCCAGAATCGCAGTGGCTCGGCGGCCACGGCGTGGCTGGCGCTCTCCAGCCCCACGTGATGGCGGGTGTCGCGGATCAGCACGATCGAGAGGACAAGCCCCAAGGCGGCGTAGCCGATGCCGATATAGAAGGGCGCAGGCCGCAGGCCATAGCGCTGGGCGATATAGCCGGTCGCCAGCGCCGTGAGCCCGACCGCCACATAGCCGGCGAACTCATTGAGGCCCACGGCCAGGCCGCGCGACTTGGGGCCGACCAGGTCGATCTTCATGATCACAGTCATCGACCAGGCGAGGCCCTGGCTGACCCCGAGGAGAGCGTTGGCCGCGACAATCCATCCCCAGCTCGGACCCCAACCGATCATGAACGGGACCGGCAAGGCGACGAGCCAGCCGAGCACCAGGAGGTGCTTGCGGCCGTAGATGTCGGCGAGGTGTCCCGAGACCAGATTGGTGAAGGCCTTGACCACGCCGAAGCTGACGATGAACGACGTCACCAGGGTCGTCGACGCGATCCGGAATTCTTCGGAGCCGATCAACGGCACGACCGTGCGTTCCAGCCCAACCATGCCGCCGACGAACGCGTTGACCAGGATCAGCAGGGAGAACTGCCGCCAGTTTTCGGCCAGGCCCAGTCGTAGGCCGGCAGGGGCGTCGGCGGCCGCTCTCCCATCGGTCGACATGGGGCTGCGCCTAGGCCGCCGCCGAGGTGAATCCGGAGTTGAGCGCCCGCAGCTCGGCCGCCTGGGCGGGGGCGTCCGGAACGTCCGCGAGCATGGCGCGGACGAAGGCCTCTTCGTCGTCGATCCGGAAGGCTTCGTTGTATCGCCGCTCGAAGCCGATGGTGGAGGATGGCTTGCCGCTCAGCCGCCGGCCGCAGACCGAGCCGGAATAGGCGCCTGGGAGAACTTCCACATGGTCGGGCAGCGCCTTAAGCCGCGCGATGGACCGGAACAGGGTTCGCGCCCCCTCCTCCGCCGATACAGCCAGCTCGGTGCGGCCCAGATCTCCGACCATGAGCGTGTGGCCGGAGAACACGAACCACGGTTCGCTGGCGCGGGTCCGGTCGGTTATGAGCAGGCTGACATGCTCCGGCGTGTGGCCGGGCGTGTGCAGGACTTCGGCCACGACATTACCGAGTTCGAGCACATCGCCGTCCCGCACCCCCTTGAATGGCGCCGCGGCCGGCGCCTCCGCGAACAGCACGTAGGGCGCGCCCACCGCGTCGGCCAGCCGGCGTCCCGCCGACAGGTGGTCGGCATGGATGTGGGTGTCGATCACATAGTGGATCGCCATGCCCGTCTCGTCCGCGGCGCGCAGGTAGCGGTCGATGTCTCCCACCGGGTCCACGACCGCGGCGGCCGACTGGCCGCCGCAGCCGAAGAGGTACGAGATCGCGACTGGATCGGTATGCAGGAACTGACGCAGGATCATCGCAGCGTTGGGCCTCGGACAGATTGTTCGCGGGTGGTCGCGGACCCACGCGCAGGAAGCGGGATCAGCATCGAGACCCGCTTGCGATAGCCGGCGTATTGCTCGCCGAATATCGCGATCAGGTCGCGCTCTTCGAGCTGGATGCCGATCAGGATGTAGGC
The DNA here is from genome assembly GCF_030698145.1 of Phenylobacterium sp. GTDB lineage: Bacteria > Pseudomonadota > Alphaproteobacteria > Caulobacterales > Caulobacteraceae > Phenylobacterium. The sequence continues at coordinate 27,316 of NZ_JAUYNW010000020.1, forward strand.
GGTGGTCGCCAGGGCGAATAGCAGGTGGCCAACCGTCATGGTCGGGATCGCCCAGAAGGCCAGGATGAAGCCCAGATAGATCGGGTGGCGCACGGCCTTGTAGAACCAGGGCGTCTTGAACTCGGGCGGCGGCCCTTCGCGCCGGGCCCGATAGTCCCAGACCTGCTTCAAGCCGAACAGGTCGAAGTGGTTGATCAGGAATGTGCTCAGCAGGACCAGGGCCCAGCCTAGCCCGAACACCGTCCAGAGCGCCTGGGCCCAGACGCCGGTGGCCGTCCAGACCGGCTGAGCCAGCGGTCGCCATTGCCAGAAGAGCAGGATGAGCGCGAGGCTGGCGAGCAGCACATAGGTCGAGCGTTCGACCGGTGGCGGCACAAACTTGGTCCACCAACGCTTGAAGGCGGGCCGCGCCATGAGGCTATGCTGGACCGCGAACACGCCCAGCAGGGCGAGGTTGACGATCACCGCTTGCGCCAGACCTGCCGGCTCGCCGGAATCGATCGTCTTGGGAACCGCCAGGCCGCCCACGAAGCCTATGGCGTATAGGAACGTCAGGAAGAAGACGGCGTAGGCGACGACGCCGTAGAGGACAGCGAATGCACGCATTGAACAGCTCCCCAGTCTTGGTCCATCGAGGACCCCGGTCGCGGGACCGCAAGGCGATTGGCCTTGACAGCCTTGTGCGATCAATCAATTAAGTGATTGAACGATTGACTGGAGAATCCACACTGTCAAGCCCCAAGCACGCGGTGTTCGCCGGCCTCGCGGAATTAGCCAAGGCGCTGGCGAGCCCCCATCGCATCGAAATCATCGAGGTGCTGGGCCAGGGCGAGCGCAGCGTAGAGGGCGTCGCCGCGCGCGTGGGGCTCTCCGTCGCCAACGCCTCCCAACACCTGCGGCTCATGCGCGCCTCCGGCCTGCTGGCCTCGCGGCGCGACGGCAAGCACGTGCTCTATCGGCTGAGCGGCCCGGCTGTGGTGGACCTCATGAGCGCTCTCGGCCGGCTGGGCGAGCGCAACCAGGCCGAAGTCCGGGCGACCATGGCGGGCTATTTCCATGACAGGGACGCCATGGAGCCGGTGTCGCGGGCCGAGCTCACCGATCGGATCAAGGACGGGCTCGTCACCGTCCTCGATGTGCGCCCCGAAGACGAGTTCGCGGCGGGCCGCCTGCCGTCGGCTGTGAACATTCCGCTGCGCGACCTCACACGGCGCCTCGCTGATCTGCCGAAGGACCAGGAGATCGTGGCCTATTGCCGAGGCGCCTACTGCGTCCTGGCCTTCGAAGCGGTCGCGTTGCTGCGCGAGCACGGCTTCAAGGTGCGCCGGCTGGAGGACGGATTCCCGGAATGGAAGGCGGCTGGCCTGCCGGTGGCTTGACCCGCCTGGCCGTCCCGAAAAGCTGCCCGATGGGGAATTCTCGTGACAGCCCCGCCTTACGGGCGGAAAATGGCGTCATGGCGCGCATTCTTATCGCCATTCTTGCCCTTCTGGCCCTCGCGGCCAGCCCGATCACCGCTTTGGCGGCGCCGATGGCCTGCGGCATGGATACCCCCCAGGCCGTCACCTCCAGCATGGCGTCGATGGATGCGTCTGCCGATCGGCACGCCGCGCCCGTCAAATCCGATCCCTGTTGCGACAAGATGCTCAAGGGCTGCGCCAGGTCCTGTTCGATGGCCTGCGCCGGCGGCGTCGCAGTTCTGGCGGTGATCTCGACCATCGCAGTCTTCGAAGTCCCGATGGCGCTCGACGCGCCGAAAAGCCAAGCTTGGCGCTCCCACCGGCCCATTGGGCCCGATCACCCTCCGAAATCGATGGCCTGAAGCCGTCGGCTCTCGCCGTCGGTTCCGCCGCGCCGTTGGCGGTGCGCTCAAGCGCCTGGAACATCAGGCGCGAGACCTGGGTCCGCCGCGGCTCCGTCCTGCCAAGACGGCCCGACCGTCTGGCGAAACTGCAGATTTCGGAGAAACCTCAATGACCACTCGCTTAATCCTCACCGCCCTGATCCTCAGCCTGCCGCTGGCGATCGGGGCCTGCGCCGCCTCAGGAACGGAGGGGGCGTACGCCTACCGCACTGGGCCACCGCCCTCGAACGCGAAGGATGTCTTCCGCACAGCGATCCGAACGCCGCTCGCGGCCGACGCTCACGCAGCCGACGCCTCCGCGGTCGAACCCGAACGTCCTCGCTGACCGACACCGGCATGGCGCCACGGAGGCGCCATGCCGGCCGCCGACCCTCTCGCGCAGCAGGAGTGGGCGCGGGCGGCCTGATCGGCGCCTTCGTGCAAGGCTCCCTTAACGTCGCGCGGTCCATGTTACCGAAACGAAACTTGCCCCAAGTCGGAGCCTGGCCTAGGTCTGTCGTACCATGTGGAACCTGATCCGCTGTCTTGTCGCTGCGCTCGCCCTGGTCGGCTTTGTCGGCCAGACAACGGCGCGCGCCATGCCGATGGCGATGACCGACACCGCGCCGGCAGCCACGCAGACGGCTCCCGCGATGATGAACTGCGTGGACATGCCCGGCATGTCGGACATGACCAAAGCCGCCCCGCCGCAGTCCCCGGTCAAAGGCCCGTGCAAGGGCATGACGGCCGACTGCATCGGCAAGATGGGCTGCGCGACGGTGGCGATTCCGCTGCCGGCTTCGTTCGGTGTGTCGGGGTCCGTGGCCTATGAGAGCGTGACCTTCGCCGACATCAACCAGATGCGCGAGGGCGTGACCACGCCCCGCCTCTACCACCCTCCCAGACCGCTGGCCTGACCGCAGGCGTCAACGTTGGCGTGGGCTCTCCTTGAGCGCTCGCCGACGTGCGAACGACGCCGTCAGCCCAGAATTGCCTGTCCGGACGCCGTCCGGCGGGCGCTCAATCGGAATGGAGGATGGTCCCATGACCTCCCGCAATCTCATTGCGATCAGCGCCGCGGCGCTGACGCTTGGCCTCTCGGCCGCAACCCTGGCCGTCGCGGCTCCCGCTGAGTCCCAAAGCGACTTCACCTATCGCGCCTCCCCGCCGTCTTCGAACCCGCACGACGTGTTCCGCACCGTGATCAAGGTCCCGCGCGCGGGATCCGAGCACGCGCGGACGGCCAACTGCGACTGCCCGATGATGAAGGGCTAGCCGGCTCCAAACCCCGCGCCTGATTTATCCCCGGGCGCGGGGACGGAGGGGCGTCGGCGGCTCACGACTCCGCCGACGCTTCCGGTTCGGGGTAATTCGGGAAGGTAATTCGGTAATTCGGGTAATTCGGGGGGTAATTCGGGGACGCTATACTTAATTGGCGCCCCCTGATCGCGTCGTGGCGGGGAGGGGGCCGCCCACATCCTGCGCGCCTTCGCCCATACCCAGACAACGCGCCGGGCACGGCCCGGCGAACGTAATGCGCAGCACCCCCGTCTCGGCGACCCGGACCGCCTGTGAGGCGCTCGGGCGGGCGATGATCGGTCCGTAGGCGGACGGGCGCGCGGCCCCCGGCGCAGGCGCGAACCGGCGGGCGTCGGCCACGTCCTGCGGGCTCATGGTGGCGGCGAGCGCCTCGAGGGCGCGGTCCGCGGCCTGGCGCGTCGCCGGGTCGGCCGCGCCGTTGGCGGCGGCGAGCGCGGTCCAGACATAGGCCTCGACCCGGTCCTCGCGGCGGCCCTGGGCGTAGATCGCGCCCAGTTGAAGCTGGGCCTTGCCGACGGTCATGGATGCACTAGGGTAACACCGCTACGCGACTGGCGAATCTAGGTGGAGCACCACTAGGGAGCGTAGCGTAAATGGCCGTTCGCCTGGGCCGCCGAGCCAGCTCGGTGAAACTTCCACGTGGAAGTCGCCAATGGGCCACGACGTCATTGCTGCCTTTTTGCTCGGCCGCTCTCCGCCTTGAGACGGAGCGGCGTCGCCCCTCACCGGCTCATCCTCGATCCAGGGATGGGATTCTTCTTGAGCCCTGCACCGGAAACATCGCTGCACGTGCTGGCGAACCTCCAAAGGCTGAAGTCGGCGTTGGGGCTTCCGCTATTGGTCTCGGTGTCACGCAAATCCTTCTTGGCCGCCACCGTTGGGCTTCCCGTGAAGGATCTGGGTCCAGCAAGCCTGTCGGCCGAACTTCACGCGATCGGCAACGGCGCTGACTACGTGCGCACCCACGCGCCTGGAGATCTGCGTAGCGCAATCACCACCTTGGAGGCTCTCGCCAGGTTCGCCGTGGAGAAGCCGGAAGCTCAGGCTGTGGATTAGATCATGCTTGGCATTCACATTCCGGCCCGATTTTGGTCCGTTTGCTACGATGGAGATCGCATTCCAGATGCGTTCAATGATCTTTCTGGTGGCGCGAACTGTCAGCGCTTCGCTTATGCCCTACTGGCGGTGAATGGTGTCAGGCTGCCGCCGTTCCGATCGAGTGAATTGTGGGCCGACGAGATCCACACCGTTCGAGTGCAGGCACCCGAGCAACTCGACCTGCTGCTCTTCCACGACGGTCCCGACGCCTTTGGCGCGCATGTCGCCGTGTGTACAGGCGGCGGCAACGCCATTCACCTTTCGAAGGATGTGGGCAGTCCGCAAATCTTGGCCCTTGATGATTTCGCTCATTCTCCGAAGTACCGATATTACATCGGTGCGAAACGAGCGCTCTAGCGGCGAATTCGACCGCTCGATTTGACAGGGCCGCGATCAAAACGTCCGGACAGACAGAATCCAACCGGGGTCATCAAACGCGCAGACCCGCTGCAACCTGGCGCCTTGGACGTCGGCTTCAGTCTCGGTGTGGCGGAAGACGAGGCTTTATTGTCATTTTCGCCACAACGCTTAGCTGGCGCCCGTCCAGCTTGGCCTTGAAGTCAGCCGAGTACCGCTTCCGCTTCCAAGTCATAAAGTCCGCCCTTCAATGAGGTCGAACCTACCTTAGCCGCCTGTCCGATTTTCCGGCGCCGCCTCACCTAATGGCTCGCCTATTGTGCTTGCGTGAGTTCGCAGCGCCGAATGGAAACCTCGACCCCGACTTGATCGATTGTGTGCGGGATGGGAGGGCTCTGTTTCGAGACCGCGACAACAACGCTCTCCATTAGTTCGAAGCGACCCAGAAGGCCCAGCGCGATTGTCTCACCGAGCGCTTCCAACGTCTGGAACCGCGAGGAGCCGGCGATCATAATGGCCTCCTCGACAACGGCGTCATACCTCACTGAGGAATTCAGTTGGTCGTCCCGGTGCGTCTCGACATCTTGCAGCTTGGCGGCGATATCGAAGGTGAATTTTTGTCCGAGCGTCCTCTCCTCGTCGAAGAGCCCATGATAGCCGTAGGTCTTCAGGCCCGTGATGTTGATGGAAGTCAGCATTCCGAATCTCCTATTTGGCGTTGCGGATGGTGGGCTTCGGCGCGCGTTCTGGATCGGGTCGACGACGGCGAACCTGGTGAGGGCCTCAGAGAGGATGATCGCGCCAGGCAGGTCTCCAGGCGCGTGGGTGGTCACGTCGCTCCAGACAACTGGATGCCGGCCCGAGCCGTCATCGTCCTCCACGCTCTTCATTCTGGGCGAGCAGCACGGCCGCCATGGTCAGCGCAGCCTTAGGGCCGCGGCGGCTCTCTGCGCCGCCTCTTCGCGTGTCTTTTGAAACGGAGCTGCGAGCTTCGATAGCTTCGCCAGCAACTCAGGATCGGCGCTTGCCGGCGATCCGCCGGGAAAGGGAGGTTCCGGGTCGTACTCCATGGAGAGCTGAACAAAGCGGGTGCGTTCCTCTCCGAATAGCATCGCGCCGAGGGTCAAGGCGAAGTCGATTCCGGAGGTCACCCCCGCGCCGGTGATGCGATTGCGGTCGATGACCACGCGCTCGGACGTCGGTTCGGCCTGAAAAAGGGAAAGCTGGCTCAGCGAAAGCCAATGGCAAGTCGCGCGGTATCCGGTGAGCAGCCCGGCGGCGGCGAGCACCAGAGAGCCTGTGCAGACCGAGGTGACGTACTTTGCTTCCACACCCTGCCGTCGGACAAAATCCAGCGTCTCGGCATCATCCATCAGACTCAGCTGCCCCGGTCCCCCAGGGACAAACAGGATGTCGGCCTGCGGGCAGTCGGCAAAGAGCGTAGTCGGGACAATCTGCAAGCCACTGCCGTCCACCACAGGCTCCATGCTCTTGGCCGCCAGGTGGATCTTGAGCTCCCTGTACCTTGCGAACACCTCGTAGGGTCCGGTGAGGTCAAGTTGCGTCATCTGTGGATAGGCCAGCATCACAACGTCCATGGGCGCTCCTGCGGTATGGCTGCAGAGGGTGCCCAGGCGAGCGGCGCTTCAAATTCGTGCTTCCCAGTGGTGGCCCACCTGAAATCGCCAGTCACACGAACCAGTTCAAAGTGCGCCGGCTTGCACGCAAATGAAAGCCGTTCCGGTGGACAGCATGGTGAATTCTGTTCCGTGCGGGTAATTCGGGGACGCTATACTTAATTGGCGCCCCCTGATCGCGTCGTGGCGGGGAGGGGGCCGCCTACATCCTGCGCGCCTTCGGCCATACCCAGACAACGCGCCGGGCACGGCGCGGCGAACGTGATGCGCAGCACCCCCGTCTCCGCGACGCGGATCGCCTGTGAGGCGCTCGGGCGGGCGATGATCGGTCCGTAGGCGGACGGGCGCGCGGCCCCCGGCGCAGGCGCGAACCGGCGGGCGTCGGCCACGTCCTGCGGGCTCATGGTGGCGGCGAGCGCCTCGAGGGTGCGGTCCGCGGCCTGGCGCGTCGCCGGGTCGGCCGCGCCGTTGGCGGCGGCGAGCGCGGTCCAGACATAGGCCTCGACCCGGTCCTCGCGGCGGCCCTGGGCGTAGATCGCGCCCAGTTGAAGCTGGGCCTCCCCCTGGCCCTGGGTCGCCTCGGCGCGCAGGGCGGCGAGCGCCCGGTCCGCCGGGGTGGGGTCGGCGACCGTCCACCTCAGGCCGGGCGGGGAGAAGAGGCCTCCGGCCCCGCGGTCGTAGGGGTCCAGGTGGAGGTGCGGGCCCTGGGAGCCATGGGCGGCCTCCGGGAAGATGGTCCTGAACGGCGCGCCCGCGCGGCGCAGCCTGGCGGCGGCCTCGAACGGGCTGAGCCCCGCCACCACCACGTCATAGGCGCCGGGCGCGGCGGGCCCACCCACCGAATGGCGCGACACCGCCCCGAGGGGCACGGTCAGGGCGCCCTGGGCGCGCAGCTCGTTCTCGCGGGCCTCCGTGCGATAGCCTCCGGTGATGCGCCAGGCCTGCGCGCCGAAGACCTGGTCCATGGTGGCGCGGAAGCGCGCGTGCGTGGCCTCGTCGGCCCTGGCCTCGCCGGCCACCAACGCGAAGCTCACGATGAGCGCGGCCCTGACACCCACGGCCCTTCCCCCGCTTCGAAGATCAGGCGGAGAGCCTATGCCCGAGCGCCGCGCGGGGGAACCGTGTTCTCCTGAGGGGCGGCGTCGGGCGCAGAAATGTTCATGAATTGTTCGGGTCCAGCCCGGTCCGCGCTAAACTCCGCCCATGCCCGCGCGCGCCTATGTCAGGACCCATCCGGAAGCCCGCCAACAGCTCCTCGACCGGGTCGCGGCGGGCGAGCTGACCTCCCACGTCTGCGCCGAGCCGGGCATGCCCAGCTATGCCAGCGTCTACGCCTGGGCCCGCGCCGACCCGTTCTTCGCCGAGGCCCTGGCCGACGCCCGGCGGCGGGGGGACTTCCGGCGCTGGCACGCCTTGGACGAGGCCAAGGCCGGGGCGCTGTTGGCCCGGCTGGCGGCCGGGGAGGGGATCGTCTCGATCCTGCGCGATCCGACCATGCCGAGCCGGCGCCAATACGCCTATTGGCGCGCCACCCAGGCGCCGTTCCAGGAGGCGGTCTGGCGGCTGAACCAGGTGACGGTGGTGGAGCGCGCCCGGCGCGGACGCGCCCGCTGGCGGCCCTTCGATCAGGCCCTGGCCGACCAGATCGTGGTCCGGGTGTCGCGGGGCGAGGGGTTGCAGGCCATCCTCAATGCGGGCCAGGGCCTGCCCTGCCGCAATGTGGTGATCCGCTGGCGCAAGGCGCAGCCGCAGTTCGCCCAGGCCCTGCGCATCGCCGTGCGCGTGGCGCGCCGCCGCCGCGACCAGGCTCGCGCGGTCTGCCCGGACCACCTGGTCGAGGCGATCTGCGACGGCGTCGCCGAGGGCGGCACGCTCAACACCGTGAGCCGGCTGTCGGGCATGCCCTGCGCGGCCACGCTCTATGCCTGGATGCGGACCCGGCCCGACTTCGCCCAGGCGGTGGAGCAGGCGCGGGCCCGGCGGATGTCGAGCGCCGATGTGAACGCCGCGCTGGCGCGCATGGCGGCCCGGGCCGCGGCGATGGGGTGAGCCCCTAGATCCTCCCCCAGCGCGCAGCCGGAGGGGGTTGCAGCCCGCAAACGAGAGTCAAGGTCCCCCTCACCCGGCCATTCGGCCGGGAGCTCCCCCAGGAGGGGAGCATCTGGGATTGCGCCGACCTTGGATCCTCCCCCAGCGCGCAGCGCGTTTTGGGGGAGGTGGCGCGTCGCCTTCTTCGGCGACGTGACGGAGGGGGTTGGAGCGCGCGAGCCTATCAGCCCTTCGCTTCGGCCCGATCCGCCAGGTCGATCAGGGCCTTGCCGAGCGCCCGGGACTCGCTGGCCGGGAACACGAACGACACCCAGCCCAGGCCCGGATGACGCAGGCTGAGCACCGGGCCATGGGGCGTGGACAGGGTGGTCCAGACCGGGTTGTTGGTGGCCTCGATGCGGCCCATGGGATCGATGGCGGCGGCGACCGGGGTCTTGAGCTGGGCGCGGTAGAGGGCCACGGCCTCGATATGGGCCTCGGCGTCGGCGGCGCTCAGGGCCACGTCGCCCAGGGTCTCGCCGTCGCGGTTCAGCTGGAGGACCACGTGCTCGGCGGCCGCGTCGGCGCCCACCACCATCTGCATGAAGGTCATCGGGCTCGTCACGTCTTGGCCTCGGCTTGAACCTTATCCTGCGTCTTCGTCTCGAAATCGCTGGCGTCGTGGCGTTCCCAGAGCTGGTTGGCGGGGTCGCCGAAGGTGCGGTTGACCATGCGGCCGCGCTTGACCGCCGGGCGCTTGGCGATGGCGTCGGACCAGCGCTGGACGTGCTTGTAGTCCTGCACCGAGAGGAACTCGCCGGCCTCGTAGAGCACACCCTTGGCGAGGCTCCCGTACCAGGGCCAGATGGCCATGTCGGCGATGGTGTAGTCGTCGCCCGCGATGTGCTCGCTCTGCGCCAGGCGCTGGTCCAGCACGTCCATCTGGCGCTTCACCTCCATGGCGAAGCGGTCGATGGCGTATTCGATCTTGGTGGGCGCATAGGCGTAGAAGTGGCCAAGGCCCCCGCCCAGATAGGGCGCCGAGCCCACCTGCCAGAACAGCCAGGACATGGTCTCGGCCCGCTGCGCCGGGTCGGTCGGCAGGAAGGCGCCGAACTTTTCGGCCAGGTGGACCAGGATGGCGCCGGACTCGAACACCCGCATCGGGGTCGAGCCTGAGTGGTCCACCAGGGTGGGGATCTTGGAGTTGGGGTTGGCGGCGACGAAGCCGCTGCCGAACTGGTCGCCGGCGCCGATATTGATCAGCCAGGCGTCGTATTCCGCGCCGGTGTGGCCCAGAGCCAGCAGCTCCTCCAGCATCACCGTGACCTTCACGCCGTTCGGCGTTCCCAGCGAATAGAGCTGCATCGGGTGCTTGCCGATCCGCAGCTCCTTGTCGTGGGTGGGGCCGGCGATGGGGCGGTTGATGCTGGCGAACCGGCCGCCGCTGTCCTTGTTCCAGGTCCAGACCTTGGGCGGGGCGTAGTCGGTGGTGTCGGTCATGCGTGCGGCTCCAGGCGTCCGTGGGGGCGCAAGGTCGCCCGTCGAGGTTTCGATGTGGGGGCTCTGAGCGCGCGCCGCTAGACCTTGGCCGGCGCGGCGGCGGCGAGGGGGTCAGGGTCCTCGATCTGGCCTTCCCACTTGGCGACCACGGCGCTGGCCACCGAGTTGCCGAGCACGTTGGTGGCCGAGCGGCCCATGTCGAGCAGGTGGTCGACGCCCAGGATCAGCAGCAGGCCGGCCTCGGGCAGGTCGAAATAGGTGAGCGTCGCGGCGATGACCACCAGGGAGGCGCGCGGGACGCCGGCCATGCCCTTGGAGGTGACCATCAACAGGGCCAGCATGGTGATCTGCTGGCCGATGGACATGTCGATGCCGTAGGCCTGGGCGATGAACAGCACCGCGAAGGTGCAGTACATCATCGAGCCGTCGAGGTTGAACGAGTAGCCGAGCGGCAGGACGAAGCTGGCGATGCGGCGCGAGATGCCGAACTTCTGCAACTCCTCCAGGGTGCGCGGATAGGCCGCCTCCGACGAGGCCGTCGCGAAGGCCAGCAGGGCCGGGCCCCGGATGGCGCCCAGCAGCTTCATGGCTCGCGGCCCCACCACCAGCAGCATCGCCCCGATCAGCAGCGCCCAAAGAACGCCCAAAGAAAGGTAGAAACCTCCGACAAACTTGGCATAATCGACCAGGACGCTCAGCCCCTGGGTCGAAATTGTCGCTGCAAGAGCTGCGAAAATCGCGAGCGGAGCCGTCTTCATAACGTAGCCCGTGACCTTCAGCATGATGCTGGCGATCTGGTCGACCAGGGCGATGACGGCCGGGGCCCGGTCGTCGAGCGACGCCACGGCGGTGCCGACGAAGATCGAGAACACAACGATCTGCAGGATCTCGTTGTTGGCCATGGCCTCGACGATGGACTTCGGCACCAGGTGGGTGATGAACTCCCGCAGGGTCAGCTTGGAGGCGTCCACGGCGCCGGCGGCGTTGGCCGCCTCGTCGATCAGGTCCATGCCGACGCCAGGCGCGATCAGGTGGACCATCAGCAGCCCGATGGTCAGCGAGACGATCGAGGCGCTGATGAACCAGCCCATGGTCTTGATGCCGACCCGGCCGATGCTGGCGGCGTCCTCCATGTGGGCGATGCCGGCCACCAGGGTGGAGAACACCAGGGGAGCGATGATCATCTTGATCAGCCGCAGGAAGACGTCGGTGATGATGGTCAGGTTGCCGGCCACCGTCTTGGCCTGGACCGGGTCCAGGCCCTGGTTCACGCCCCAGCCGACCGCGACGCCCAGCACCATCGCCACGACGATGAAGATGGTGAAAAGACGATTCATGGGGGCTCCTCGGCGTTCAGGCCGGCCTTTGTCGCCGAGAATGGGGCCGTTCGTCCAGAGCGTCGCGAAATCGAGGCAGGGGCATCTCGCAACCGTCACCGGAGCGGGCTAAACTGCCCCATGTCCATCGAGAACAAAGCGGCCGCCATCGTCGAGCGGCTGGACGCCGAATACCAGGCCACCGTCGAGGCGCTGCGCGCCGCCCTGAAGATCTTCCTCGCCGGGGGGCCGCCGCCCGATCCCAGCGTCCGGGCCAGCGGGGCCTTCGCCTATCCCGAACTGAAGCTGTCCTGGCCGCCCGGCGAGGTCTATCCGCGCCTGGGCCGGGCCTACGCCCGGCTGTCGCAGCCCGGCGACTATGCGGTCACCGTCACCCGGCCCGACCTCTACCGCGACTACCTGATCGAGCAGATCAGCCTGCTGATGACCGACTTCAACGTCACCATCGAGGTGGGCCGCTCCCGGCAGGAGATGCCGTTCCCCTATGTGCTGGACGGCGCGGTCGACATCGCCATGGCCGACATCGGTTCGGCCGACATCGCCCGGCACTTTCCGACCACCGAGCTGGCCCATATCGGCGACGAGATCGCCGACGGCATGTGGAACGCCAGCCTGGAGCCGGCCCGGCCGCTGGCCCTGTTTGACGGCCTGCGCACCGACTTCTCCCTGGCCCGTCTGACCCACTACATGGGCACCCCGGCCGAGCACGTTCAGCAGTACGTGCTGTTCACCAACTACCATCGCTATGTGGACGAGTTCGTCCGCTGGGGCTGTTCGCAGCTCACGGCGGGCGGACCCTACACCGCGCTCTCGGCTTCGGGCCAGGTGATGGTCACCGCCGATACGGAGAACCCGGAGCAGGCCGTGGCCGACGGCCCGTGGCGGCGCCACCAGATGCCGGCCTACCACCTGATGGCGCAGGGCCGGGCGGGGATCACGCTGGTCAATATTGGGGTCGGTCCCTCCAACGCCAAGACGGTCACCGACCACCTGGCGGTGATGCGGCCCCAGGCCTGGATCATGATCGGCCACTGCGGCGGGCTGCGCGGCTCCCAGACCATCGGTGACTACGTCCTGGCCCACGCCTATCTGCGCGACGACCACGTGCTGGACGACGTCCTGCCGCCGGAGATCCCGATCCCGCCCATCGCCGAGGTCCAGGTGGCGCTCGGCCGGGCCGCCGAGCTGATCACCGGGGAGTCCGGTGAAACCCTGAAGCGCCGGCTGCGGACCGGCACGGTGGTCACCACCGACGACCGCAACTGGGAGCTCCGGTTCTCGTCCAGCTCGCTACGGTTCAACCAGTCGCGCGCCGTGGCCATCGACATGGAGAGCGCCACCATCGCCGCCCAGGGCTACCGGTTCCGGGTGCCCTACGGGACCCTGCTCTGCGTGTCGGACAAGCCCCTGCACGGGGAGATCAAGCTGCCGGGCCAGGCCAACGCCTTCTATGAGCGCGCCATCGGCCAGCATCTGCAGATCGGCATCGCCACCATGGACCTGCTGCGCAAGGAAGGTCCCCGGCTCCACTCCCGCAAACTGCGCAGCTTCGACGAACCGCCGTTCAGGTGACGTGAGGTCATACTTGCGGGGGCGTCCTGGGCGTCGACGGCGACGAGGGGTTCATCGCCGAACTGCTGGCCATGGTGGCGTCGGGGTAGGGCGGGGCCGATTGAGCGGGCGATCGCGACGGAGCGGCGCGAACACGAACGACCCCCTCGCAATCCACCCTCCGTTTCGCTAAATCCAGCCTCATGACGCCCAAGCACATCGACTTCGAAGGTATCGAGAACTTCCGCGACTTCGGGGGTTACGCCACCGCCTGCGGCCGGGGGCTGAAGGCCGGGCGGCTGTTCCGGTCGGCCAACCACGCCTACGCCACCGACGAGGACCTCGCCAAGCTACGCGGCCTGGGCGTCGAGGTGATCGTCGACCTGCGGCGGCGGCGCGAGCGCGAGCGCGAGGTGTCGCGGCGCTGGGAGGGGTTCTCCGGCACGGTGATCGAGAACGACATCGAAGGGACCTATGCCGACTGGCAGGAGGCCATGGCCCAGGCGGAGAGCATCGACGCGGCCTGGTTCTACAATGACAGCCTGACCTATTACCGCCGCGCGCCGCACGAGCCGCGCCACGTGGACCTGTTCGCCCGGTACTTCCTGGCCTTGGCCGAGACCGACGGCGCGCTGGTCGTCCACTGCGCGGCTGGCAAGGACCGCACCGGGATGATCTGCGCCTTCACCCACCACATCGCCGGCGTCCATCGCGACGACACCCTGGCCGACTATCTCGCCACCAATGACGAGGCGCGGATGGCGCGGAAGACAGGCTTCCTCGGGCCGTGGATCAAGGACCTCACCGGGCATACCGTGGACGACGCGGGCCTGCGTCGGGCGGTCAGCGTGGACGAGGCCTATCTGGCCGAGGCGCTTTCGGTGATCGACGAGACCCACGGCTCGGTGGATCGCTACCTGGAAGAGGTGCTGGGCGTCGACGCCGCCCTGCGCCAGCGGATCGAGGCGCGCATCCTGGGTTAGGCTCCAAGATCCTCGTGGGATGGGGCTGAAGCCCGCAAGCAAGAGTCAAAGTCCCCCTCAGTCAGCTTCGCTGACAGCTCCCCCAGGAGGGGAGCATCTGGGTTTCGCGCTGATCTAGATCCTCCCCCAGCGCGCAGCGCGTAGAGGGGGGGTGGCGCGTCGCCCTCTTCGGCGACGTGTCGGAGGGGGTTGAAACCCACCGAGTCAAAGTCCCCCTCACCCGGCCATTCGGCCGGGCGCTTCCCAAAGAGGGGAGCATCTGTCGGTTGTCGCGGGCTGACAGGGGCCTCGCATTCCCCTAATCGTCCCCGCCATACTGAGGGGGACGGATTTCCATGCAGAGCTTCCAGCCGCCGCGGCGCATCCTGATGGGGCCCGGCCCCTCCGACGTCAGCCCTCGCGTGCTGGCCGCGCTCGGCCGTCCGACCATCGGCCACCTGGACCCCGCGTTCCAGGACCTGATGGAGGAAATCAAGGGCGCGCTTTCCCGCCTGTTCAACGCGCCCGGCTATGCCTGCGTGCCGCTGCCGGCGCCGGGGACGGCGGGGATGGAAGCGGCGATCATGAACCTGCTGGAGCCCGGCGACCGCGCCGTGATCGCCATCAACGGCGCCTTCGGCGGCCGCATGGCCGACATGGCCGACCGGGCCGGGGCCGAGGTGATCAAGGTCGAGTTCGAATGGGGCAAGCCGGTGGATCTGGCGGCGGTCGAAGAGGCCCTGAAGGCGGCGGGGAAGGTGAAGGTCCTGGCCTTCGTCCATGCCGAGACCTCCACCGGGGCGCGGTCGGACGCCGCCAGCCTCTGCGCCCTGGCGCGGAAGTACGGCGCGCTCTCCATCGTCGACTGCGTGACCTCGCTGGGCGGCATCGTGGTGGACGCCGCGGCCTGGGACGCCGACGTGATCTATTCTGGGACCCAGAAGTGCCTCTCGGCGCCCCCCGGCTTGTCGCCGATCTGCCTGTCGCCGCGGGCCCAGGCGGCGATCGCGGCGCGGACCACCAAAGTCCGCAACTGGCTCTGCGATTTCAATCTGCTGATGAGCTACTGGGGCGGCGAGGGCGGCCGCACCTATCACCACACAGCGCCGATCAACGCGCTCTACGGCCTGCACGAGAGCCTGGTGGCTCTGTTCGAGGAGGGCCAGCAGGCGGTGCTGGTGCGCCATGCCCGCACCCATGAGGCGCTGGCCGCCGGGATCGAGGCGGCGGGGTTGAAGTTCCTGGTCGCCGAGCCGCACCGGCTGCCGCAGCTCAATGCGGTGATCGTGCCGGACGGGATCGATGAGGCGGCGGTGCGGTCCTACGTCCTGGCCAAGTGGGACCTGGAGCTGGGCGCGGGCCTGGGTCCGCTCAAGGGCAAGGTCTGGCGCATCGGCCTGATGGGCGCCTCGGCGACGCCCTGGCACGTGCGGCTGTGCCTGACGGCGCTGTGCGAGGCCTTGGCGGCCCAGGGCTTTGCGGCCGACGCCAAGGCGGCGTTGGCGGCGGCGGATAAGCGGCTGGGCTAGACCCTTCCTCCGCTCATCTCGGCCTTCGCCGGGGTGAGCGGGGTTGGGAGTGGTCAATTTCCGACTCCCCATCGTCCGCCGAATGCGTACCTTGCCTTCGAACGCCGCCGGGACGAGCGGTCGAGGGGAGCGCCATGACCACCGTCGTCGAAGCCAGCGGGCCCGGGTCCATCGCCGACATTCCGATCGAGGCCGAGCTGATGGGGGACGGAAAGCTGTCGCGGGGGGCGGGCGCCTGGGCGGTCTTCGAGGGGGCGCGGATCCCCTATGTGATCCTCATCACCATCTACATCTTCATGCCCTATGTGGCCGCCGTCATGGTCGGCGACCCGGTGCGGGGCCAGGAGATCATCTCGCGGTGGAGCCAGTATTCCGGCTGGTTCATCATGGCCACGGCGCCGTTCCTGGGCGCATCCATCGATAAGCTGGGGCGGCGCAAGACGTGGCTGGCCCTGGTCACGATCCTGATGATCCCGATGATGTGGGCGCTGTGGTGGGCCAAGCCCGACGGCTCGGGGATCTCGGTGCTCACCGTGATGATCCTGACCACCCTGGTGGGGGTGCTCTATACCTACTCGGAGGTGCTGCATAACTCGCTGCTGGTGCGCGCGGCGGGGATTTCGGCGGCGCACAAGGCGTCCGGCCTGGCCCTGGCGCTGGGCAACGCCTTCGCCCTGCTGACGCTCGGCTTCACGGCCTGGGCCTTCGCCCTGCCGGGCAGCGGCCTTCCCTTCGTGCCCGAGAAGCCGCTGTTCGGGTTGGACCCCCTGCTGCATGAGCCCGAGCGCATCGTCGGGCCCATGGCGGCGATCACCTTCGCCATCGGCGCCATCCCGCTTTTCCTGTTCACCCCCGACGCCAAGCCCACCGGGGTTCCGGTGTTCCGCGCCCTGGGGCAGGGCGCCGTGGACCTGTGGCGGATGGTCTCGGGCATGAAGCATTACAAGGACGCGGCGATCTTCCTGATCAGCCGGATGTTCTATGTCGACGGCATGACCGCCATCCTGATCTATGGCGGCATCTACGCCAGCGGGGTGATGGGCTGGGGCGCGCTGGAGATGCTGATGTAC
>NZ_JAUYNW010000022.1 GCF_030698145.1 Phenylobacterium sp.
TCGGCCTCAAAAAACGCCGCGGGATGTCTGCAGCGCCCCGTCGGCGTCGTGATTATGCTCAAAAGGAGCAAAACCGATGAGAGACATATAGACCCGTGTTCGGCCGGGGGCAAGTCACGCATTGTCACGAAATTGTTTCGGCCGCCCGATCCATGGCGCCGCGGATCGCCCTGGCCAGGGTCTGGGCTGTGTATGGCTTGCGCAGCAAGGGCCAAGGCGCGCCGTCGACAGAGTTCAAGGTCTCGCCGGCATAGCCCGACGACAGGATCACCGGCAGGCCCGGGCGCAGGGTGACGGCTTCGTAGGCGAGATCCACCCCGGACTTCTCGCCCGGCATGACCAGGTCGGTGACCATCAGGTCCGCCGCCTGGCCGCCCCGCAGCAGCTCGAGCGCCGCGGCGGTCCCGTCGGCGTGGATGACCTCATGGCCGATGTCGGCCAGCATGGCGCTCACCATCCCCGCGACCTCCGCGTCGTCCTCGACCAGCAGGATCGTCAGGGCGGGTCCGCCCGGCTCGGCGGCCTTGGGCCCTGACGACGTCTCGGGCGCCGGGCCGGCCGCGGCGGTGGTCCGTGGCAGGTAGAGGCGCACCGTCGCCCCCTGGTCGGGCGCGGTCTCGATCGTCACCCCGCCGCCGCTCTGGTGGGCGAAGCCATAGACCTGGGAGAGCCCAAGGCCGGTGCCCTTGCCGATCTCCTTGGTGGTGAAGAAGGGCTCGAACACCCGCCCGACGATGTCCGGCGCCATGCCGACACCGGTGTCGCACACGGTCACGCAGACATAGGACCCGGGCGCGGTGTCCGGAACCTCGCCCTTGCCGAGCTCGCAGGGCGCGGTCTCGATGCGGATCACCCCACCTTGGCCGACGGCGTCGCGGGCGTTGACCACCAGGTTCATCAGGGCCGCCTCGAACTGGCCCGGATCGATCATCGCCACGGCCTCGTCGGCGCCGGGAACCACGATCAGCACCGCGGCCTCGCCCGACGCCTGGCGCAGCAGCGGCTCGCTCTCGGCCACCAGCCAGTCGATGCGCACCGCCTCGGGCTTTAGGGCCTGGCGGCGGGCGAAGGCCAGCAGCTGCTGGGTCAGGCGCTCCCCGCGCCGCGCGGCGTTCTGCGCGGCGTCCAGCATCCGCGTGCGCCGGGCCGCGTCGTCGGGGTGGCGCTGCATCAGGTCCAGCGCTCCGATGATCACGGTCAGCAGGTTGTTGAAGTCGTGAGCCACCCCGCCGGTGAGCTGGCCGACCGCCTCCAGCTTCTGGGCGTGGCGAAGCTGAGCCTCGACCGCGTCGCGCTCGGCCATTGCGCCCTCGACCCGCTCGGCCAGCAGGTCGTTGATCCGCATGAGGTCGGCCTCGGCCTGCTTGGCGGCGGTGACGTCGAAGCCGATGCCGATGAAGCCGATGAACTCGCCGGTCGGCCCTTGGCGCGGCTGGGAGATCGACCGGATCCATCGCCATTCGTCGTCAGAGCGACGATAGCGGGCTTCGAGCGTGAAGGTCGCCCGGGAGGCCTCGCCCGCGACCTGTTCGCGCAGGATACGGGGCAGGTCCTCTTCGTGCAGCCGTTGGCGCCAGTCGAAATTGGTCGCCTCGTCGTAGGTGACGCCCAGATAGTCGACATAGGCCTGGTTGACGAACTCGCGCTTGCCGTTGGTCTTGGAGACCCACAACAGGACCGGCGCGCTGTCGGCCAGGGCGCGGAACCGCGCCTCGCTTTCGCGAACCTGTTCGAAGGCCAGCCGGCGCTCTGTGATGTCGATATTGACCCCCAGGGCGCGGGTGACCCGGCCCTGGTCGTCACGCAGGAGTTCGCCCCGCGCCAGCAACCAGCGGACCTGGCCGTCCGGCCAGATCACCCGATACTCGGTGGGGTTCACGCGGCCCTCGCGGCCGGCCCCGAGATTGCTCCGCCGCACCCGTTCGCGATCGTCGGGATGGATGACGTCCAGCAGGGCGCGCAAGCTGACCGGGGTGTCCAGGGGCAGGCCCAGGTTCCGGTAGAGCATCGGCGACCAATAGCCGCCGCCGTTGATCAGGTCCCAGTTCCAGAGGCCGACGCTTCCGGCCTCCTGCGCCAGCAGCAACGACGACTCGCTGGCGTCGAGGTCGGCCTGCGCCTCGCCAAGGCGCAGCAGGACGCTGCGCAGGGCCGCGGCCACCAGGACCGTCAGCGCGCCGGACAGCGTGAACATGACCATCACCGCGGGGCCGGATATGCCCGGGGGCGACGGCCCGCCCGCGATCAGGCCGATCGCCAGGGCCGTGGCGAGGGTGGCCCATCCCCAGCCCTGGCCGGCATAGAGGGTGGCGATGATGAAAGCCGGGAAATAGGTGACCGAGAGCCCGAAGGCGTTCTCCCAACCGAGGATTCCGCCGCGGCTGAGAATGGCGGCCGCCATGGCCACGAGGCTGATCGCCGCGCCCCGGATCAGGGGCGGCGAGCGTCTTGGAACGAGCCGAAGCGGCCACTCGACAGGGGTCAGCGGCAAGGGAGGCTCCCGGAGGCCTGCCGCGGAGAGGAGACGGCGCGGTAACCATGCGAGCCTCGGCGCGGGCAGGCAACACTCGATATCTGCGACCAAGAACCCTATTTTGGCCCGGTTCGTGCTGCAGAACCCTGCGCCCGTTGCAAACTGGAAGATCCGTCCCGCCGTGAAGCCGACCCTTCCTCGCAAACCCTGGATCGCCGCGGCGATGGCCATCACGGCCGCCGCGGCGGTGACGTGGGGCTGTGTGGAGGTCTATGCGCGAGCCAAGGCGCCGGCCCTGGGGGAAGAGGCCGAGCCGCTCTCCTATCGCGCCATCACGCGGCTGAAGGGTGAGATGGATCCGGCCATGCTGGCGGTGGCCAACCGCCACGACATCGGCCGGCACGCCGATCTCTGGGGTCGGCCGATCGGCTGGACGACGCTCGAGTTGGACAAGGTCCCGGATCTTGGCCTCGACACCGAAATTCCTGAAACAGCCCAGGAAATCAATGGATTGCGGGCATTTTCGAAACTGCCTATCCGGCCGATGAGGCCCTTCCACCTCGCCGCTGGCGGGTCCGACGGCGCGCGCGCCCAGCGTTGCCTCTCCGAGGCGGTCTATTACGAAAGCGCGCGCGAGCCCCAGCTTGGCCGCGAGGCGGTGGCCCAGGTGGTGCTCAACCGTCTGCGTCACCCCGCCTATCCGAAATCGGTCTGCGCGGTGGTCTATCAGGGCTCGGCCCGAGCCACCGGCTGCCAGTTCAGCTTCACCTGCGACGGTTCGCTGGCCTATGCGCCCGAGCCCGGCCTCTGGCGCCAGGCCCAGGACATCGCCCGGCGCGCCCTCAGCGGCCATGTGGTCAAGGTGGTGGGCTCGGCCACCCACTATCACGCCAACTATGTCGCCCCGTACTGGGCGCCCACCCTGGTCAAGATGAAACAGGTTGGCCTGCACATCTTCTATCGCTGGACCGGTCCGTGGGGCGAACCCGGCGCCTTCACCGGCCGCTATGCGGGGGGCGAGGCCTATATCTCGCCCGCCGTGCTGGGCGGCATCGACCCGCGGACGCAGGGCTTGCTGGACCCGGAGGGCCAGGGCGTTCCGGGCGGCCGCCAGATCACCTTGGCCGTGGCCGGCGAGGTGCGGACCTACAATGTCGCCGACGCCGGTTCGGTGGGCGGCGAGAAGACCCGGGTGCTGGGCACGCTCTATGCGCCGCGCCGCAAACCGACCGCCGCCGAGATCAAGGAGATCAACGCCTCGCTCGCGGCCATGGAAGGCGCGCCCGCGCCGGCCAACGACGGCCAGGACGGCGGCGCGCTGCAATAGGCCGATTGACGCCGCCCGCCGCGGTGGCGAGGCTGAACGCCATGACCGTCATCCTCGCGATCCACGCCCACCCGGACGACATCGAGATCCTGGGCGCCGGGACGTTGGGCGTCCTGGCGGGCCTGGGCCACACGGTGAAGATCGCCACGGTGACGGCGGGCGATCTCGGTTCGGCCGAGATGGACCAGGCGCGGACCGCGCGGGCCCGCCAGGCGGAGGCCGCCGCCGCCGCCGCCCTCGTGGGCGCGGAATACCGCTGCGGCGGGATCGGCGACCTCTGCGTCTTCAACGACGATGCGAGCCGGCGCACGGTGACCGAGCTGGTGCGCTGGGCCGGCGCGGATGTGGTGCTGACGGCCTCGCCGGCCGACTACCACCCCGATCATGAGGCGGTGAGCCTGCTGGTGCGCGACGCCTGTTTCGCAGCCTCCGTGCCCAACTACGCGACCGGTTCCTCGCCGCCGCTCGCCTGGATCCCGCACCTCTATTTCATGGACCCCATCGGCGGCCGCGACCGCGCCGGGGCCTGGACCGTCCCTGACTTCGGCGTCGATATCGAGGCGACCTTCCAGACCAAGCGCGCCATGCTGGCCGCCCACCAGAGCCAGGCCGCCTGGGTGGCGCGCCAGCACGACGTTCCCGACCAGCTACAGTCGATGGAGACCTGGTCGCGGCGGCGGGGTCGCGACTTCGGCGTGGCGATGGCCGAGGGCTTCCGGCAGTACCGCCATCACCCCTATCCCGCGACGCCCCTGCTACAGGAGCTGGTCGGCGCAGCCTTCGTTCAGGCCCCGCGCGCGGCGTCGTAGCGGGCCCACATCGGGGCGCAGTCCAGCATCTCGCCCCGCGCCATGGCCTCGTCGACGGCCATGACGCTCAACCCCGCCTCCATGGAGTCGAACGGCGTGACCGGGAAGGGCTGGCGGCCCTCCAGGGCGGCCAGCAGGTCGCGCGCCATGGACTGGTCGGCGCCGTTGTGGCTGTCCTCGGTGCGGTTCCCGTATTCGATGCGCTCGGGCTTGCCGCGATCCATGGCCTTGCGGAACATCAGCTTGTTGCGGACCAGATCGGCGATCAGCGTGCCGTCGGTCCCGGCCAGGTACCAGCGCCGCTCGGGCAGGGCGACGTGGCTGTTGGCGTGAAACGACAGCCGCACGCCGTTGGCGTACTGGACCAGCGCCGTCTGGTGGTCGGTGACGTCCATGTCGGACTGGAAGGCGTCGTTGGCGCTGCCCCAGCCGGCGTCGCGCAGGGCGTAGGCGGGCTGGCCGTCGCTATAGACCCGGGGCGCGGCGGCGCGGGCCGGGGTGAAGATGTCCCGGCCGCCGAAGCTCGCCACCTTGGCCGGCCGCGATCGGGCCAGACGGCCGAAGATATCGAAGTCGTGGCAGACCTTGTCGAGCAGGTAGGAGCCTCCGTACTCCTGTTTGCGCCGCCAGTTGCGGGCCAGATAGCCGCCGTGCTCGGGCGGCAGGTGTTCGGTGGCGTCGACGGAGACGAGCTGGCCCAGGTCGCCCCGGTCCACCCGGGCGATGGTCTCGCGCACGATCGACATGGAGCGCATCACCAGGCCGATGAACAGCGGCGGCGTCCCGCCGGCGGCGAGGCGGGCGGCCAGGATGTGGGTTTCGTCCTCGGTGCGGACGATCGGCTTCTCGGCGAAGATCGGGAAACCGGCGTCGAGCGCCAGGTTGAGGTGCTCGAAATGCAGATGGTTGGGGGTTCCGATCATCACCAGGTCGTAGGGGCCGCGGCTCAGCAATTCGGGCGCGTCGGCGCAGACCTGGCCTGGATCGATCCCGGCCGCCGCCAGGATCGGGGCGCCAACCGGCGCGGGGTCGACATGGGCGGCGACGTTCAGGCTCCAGCCGACCTCCTTCATGGCGGCCAGCACATGGGCGATCCGCTGGCCCAGGCCGATGACGCCGATGCGGTAGGTCTTCATGGGGCGAGGCTCCGAGCGTTGCGCGGCGAGCTTAGCCGGAAGCGGGCGCGCCGCTAGCCGTTGAAGGCCTCGGGATAGGCGACCGTCACCGGCGCATCAAGCGCGCCGTCCTCCAGGGCGATGGCCATGAAGGCCGGGCTGCCGGAATAGGGGGAGCTGACGGACCTGGCCGCCTCGGCGCTGAAGCCGAACTTCGGATAGTAGGCGGGATGGCCCAGGACGATCACGGCATGGGCGCCGAACTCGCGCGCGGCCACCAACGAGGCCTTCATCAGCCGCTTGCCGACGCCGTCCCTCTGACGGTCGGGACGCACCGCCAGCGGCGCCAGGGCCGCGTAGAGGAAGGCGCTGTCGGCCCACAGGCGGCTGTACAGGATATGGCCGACGATCTCGCCGCCGTTCTCCTCGACCAGTTCGAACACCACGTCGCCGCAAGCGCGCAGGCGCTCGACCAGGTCGGCCTCGTCGGTCTTGGCGAAGGCGGCGGCGACCACCTCTCGGATCGCGGGATGGTCGGCGGCGCGGGCGTGGCGGATCATGCGCTCAGCATAGGGCCGACCTCGGAAGGCGCCTACTCGGCGGCCATGGCGACCGGGGAGGCCTGCGGCCCGCGGATCAGCTTGCCGGGCAGGTCTCCGGTGGCCTCGCCGTTCTCGAAGGTGACGACGCCCGAGACCACGGTGGCGCGATAGCCGTCGGCGCGCTGCACCAGCCGCCGGCCGTCGGCCGGCAGGTCGAACACCATTTCCGGGGCGCGGATCGACAGGGCCTCGAAGTCGATGATGTTGAGGTCGGCCTTCATCCCGGGCGCCACCACGCCCCGGTCGTTGAGACCGTAAAGCTTGGCGGTGTCGCGGGTCTGCATGGACACCACCTTCTCCAGCGAAAGTCGCTCGCCCCGGGCGCGGTCGCGCACCCAGTGGGTCAGCATGTAGGTCGGGAAGCTGGCGTCGCAGATCACCCCGCAATGGGCGCCGCCGTCCGACAGGCTGAGGATCGTCGCCGGGTGATGCATCATCTCGGCGATGTGGTCGAAGTTGAACTGGGCGTAGTTCAGCAGGGGCAGGTAGATATAGCCGCGCCCGTCGTTCTCCATGAGCATGTCGTAGACGATCTCGTCGGGCTTGCAGCCGGCGCGCTCGGCCTCCGCGGCGATGGAGTCCTCGGCGCGGGGCTCGTAGTCGAGCTGTCCGTTGCGCTCCAGGCGGAACATGGTCTTGAAGCCATGGGTCAGGATCGCCCCGATCCCGGGGGGCGGCGGGGCGTCCTCCGACAGGATCGCCTCGCGCACGGCGGGGTCCTTCAGGTGAACCAGCCGCTCGGCGAACGGCAGGTGGGCGATGGCGCGATAGGCGCCCTTGCGGACGAAGGGATGCACCGTCGATTGCCAGCCCAGGACCATGCCGGTGGGGCGGCAAGCGATCTGGGCTGTGATCTGGGCGCCTTCCGCGCGGGCTTCCTCCGTCAGTTTCAGCATGTCGCGCCACTTGTCGGGCGCGCCGGGCGATTGCAGCAGGCCAAAGGTCACCGGCAGGCCGGTCTTGGTCGCGAACGCCTTCATCCAGGCGAACTCGTCCTCCGGCATGGCCATGTCCGAGGCCATCTCGAACACCCCATGGCCGGCCAGGCCCAGGGCCTCGCCGATCCCGATCATCTCGTCGGCGCCGGCGAAGGTGCCCGGCATGGCTTCACCGTCCTTGGCGCGGTGGAGCTGGGTGCGCGAGGTGGAGAAGCCGAGCGCCCCGGCCTCGACGGCCTCACGGGTGATCTTGGCCATCTCGACGATGTCTTCGGGGGTGGCCATCTCGTTGCGCGCGCCGCGCTCGCCCATGACATAGGCCCGGATCGCCCCGTGCGGCGCCTGGGTGGCGATGTCGAGCACGCGGGGCTTGCGCTCCAGGCTGTCCATGTATTCGGGGAAGGTCTCCCAATCCCACTTGATGCCTTCGGCCAAGGCCGCGCCGGGGATGTCCTCGACCGACTCCATCAGGCCGATCAGCCAGTCGTGGCGGTCGGGCCGGGCCGGCGCGAAGCCGACGCCGCAATTGCCCATCACGACGGTGGTCACGCCGTGCCAGCAAGAGGGCGAGAGATACGCGTCCCAGGTGGCCTGGCCGTCATAGTGGGTGTGGATGTCCACCCAGCCCGGGGTGACGATCAGGCCCGCGGCGTCGATCTCGCGGCGGCCCTTGGCGGCGACCTCGCCGACCTGAGTGACCAGGCCCGCGTCCACCGCGACGTCGGCGCGGCGGGGAGGAGCGCCGGTTCCATCGACCAGCACGCCGTTACGGATGACCAGATCGTGCATCGTTCCCTCCCGGGGATGTTTCGAGCACGGTGTGCCTGTTACGTCCGGTCACTCAAGCGGTTGTTGGCGGGGGGCCGCGTCTACGCAACGGCGCCTCGCTATCGGCTATGGCGTCGCCGGGACACCCGCACGATAACCGGGCTCCGCCGGTAGTCCCGGAAACTCCATGGCAAAGATCGCGACGGCCGGGAAGCAGGGCCAACGCGCGCCGTTCAGCCAGGCGGCGGGGCGCAGGCGGGCGCGCTGCTCGGGAGTGATCGGTAGGCCGGCGGGCAGACTGTCGAGTTTCAGGTCCGGCGAGAGCATCCCGGCGTCCAGATCGAAATGCCCCAGATAAATCACATCATCCGCCTTGGCCTCGAAGGCCGGCGCGCCCAGGCACAGCTCCAGCGTACTGCGCGACAATATACGCCACCGTCCCGGCGGGAGGGCGACGGCGTAGACTTCCCGATCGGTCTTGGAGAGAGGTTTCCATTGCTCACCCCACAGGAAGAACTCGTCTGGCCGCCCGTCCGCATCCCAGGCATGGGTCTCCGGCGTCGGACCGAACCGGCGGACTTGAAGAAAGTCGTACTTCGAAGGGGATTTGCCGGAGAAGGAGAAGATCGCCAGCGCCTCGGTCGAGGGGACCGCCCCGACGGCGGCCGCGTCGAGCGGCTTGGCCACATACTTCGCCTTGATGTCGGGGTACCGCAGCTTGCTGGCCGGATGGACCTGCAGCCGACGCGGGTCGAACGCTCTCAGGCTGAGAGAATGCAATGACAACCGCGGGATCGTGTGGATCGCGAACACCACGGCGCCGCGGCGGGCGGCGTCGTTCTCGTACGACCGGACCACGTCGCCTGGCGGCCGTTCAGCGCCCGCCCACGCCCCGAGCTGGCGGGCGATCTCCTCTGGGGCCGCCCGCCACAGCGCCGCGCCCTGGGCGTCGTCGAGCCGCATCACCCGCCAGCCGGCCACCGTCATGCAGTTCTGCAGACTGACCTGCAGACGGACCTGGTTGGCCATCGAGAACATGATCCCCGGCACGACACCCCCGAAAAGCGGGGTCGCGCCGGTTCGAACTTCGCCATGCTTGTCGAGTCGGCCGTCCTGGAAGCCGGCGACCCCCGTGGCGATGCAGCCGGCCACGTCCCGGTCGTAGTCCGCGGCCATGGCGCCCGGCCGGTTGAAGTAGGTGTACCCTGGCGCGGCCACCGTCGCGTCAGGCGTCGCCGCCATCGCGGCGCCGGCCATCAGCCCAAGCGCGCAGGCGGCGCTGACAAGCCTTCCGACGTACTCCATCCTGGCCCCTCAAGGACGTGCGCTGCGGAGCATGGCGCGGAACCCGCCCTCGAACAACGGCCAAGCCTCTCCACTATCGAGGGCGGCGGCCAGCCGACCGTGGGTTCGAGTCGCATCTGAACGACCAGATCCGGCTGTCTCTCGGGATCTAACGCGACCTTCCATGCAGGCAGCCGATCTCCAGCTTCGTCAGTCGACCGCCTTTTTCAACACAATCGGTCGAAGGCTGGCATAGCGATGCGATGATGTAGGTCGAGACTGAAAAAGGTCGCTTCGCGCCTAGTCGCCGAAACCGACGAACACCGTAGCCTCAGCCACCGCCTTGCGTTCGGACACCACCGCATTCGCCGGGAAGCTTTCATCCGGCCAACCCAGCGCGATACTTTTCATGATGACCTGATCGTCGGCGATTCCGGCGTGCTCACGAACCACCGGTGATTGCATGATACCCTGGCTGTTGATCACCGCGCCCAGCCCGCGAGACCAGGCGGCGTTGACCAGGGCGGTCGTCACGGCGCCGCAATCGAAGGGGGTGTCGTCGCTGCCGTCCAGCACGCGGTCGTAGGTCACGATCACGCAGACAGGCGCG
>NZ_JAUYNW010000026.1 GCF_030698145.1 Phenylobacterium sp.
CGGTCCAAAGTGGTTGACAGGCCTGCCTTTGGCCCTTAAGCACCGCCGCTCGTTTTCGACCCCGGAGCTATTCACGTGAAGCGGACTTTCCAACCGTCCCGACTGGTGCGCGCTCGCCGTCACGGTTTCCGTTCGCGGATGGCCACGAAGAACGGCGCCAAGATCGTGGCTCGTCGCCGCGCCAAGGGCCGTAAGCGCCTGACCGCCTAAGAGACTCATCGGTCTTTAGGATAAGGTGTCGGCATGACCGGCGCCGCCCCGCCCATCGAACGCCTGAAAAAGCGCGCCGATTTCCTCGCCGCCGCGCGTGGGCCCTCCTGCGCCCGCGGCGCGGTGGTGCTGCAGGCCCGCGACCGGGCCGACGAAACCCCGCTTATTCGAGTCGGCTTCACCGCCACCCGCAAGGTCGGCGGCGCCGTGGTGCGCAACCGGGCCAAGCGGCGGATGCGCGAGGCCGCGCGGGTGCTTTTGCCGCAGCTCGCCAAACCCGGCCACGACTACGTCTTGATCGCCCGCGGCGGCGCGCCGACGCGTCCCTGGTTGCGTTTGCTTGACGATGTGAAAAGCGCGCTGATAAGCCTCGCGGCCGAAAGCGACGTTCCGTCCCGCGCTGATACGCGCGCCCCCTCCCCTTCCGCCTGAGCGCGCGTCCTTATGCAAGACAACAACAACCGCAACACGATCATCTTCGTCGTTGCCGCGGTCATAATCCTGATCGTCTATCAGATCTTCGTGCTGGACCCGGCCGCCAAGCAGCGCAGCGCCGAACTGGCCCGGCAGAAGGCCGCCGCGGTCGAGGTCACCACCGCTCAGCCGAACGCCGCGGCCCTGCCCGCCGCCGCGCCGGGCAGCGTCGTCGTCTCGCGCCAGGACGCCGCCGCCGCCAATCCCCGCGTCCCGATCGCCACCCCGGCCCTGTCGGGTTCGGTCTCCCTGCGCGGCGCGCGGATCGACGACCTGTTCCTGAAGGACTACCGCGTCAGCGTCGAGAAGACCTCGCCGCCGGTGGAGCTGCTGCGCCCCGAGGGCGCGCGCTACGCCTTCTTCGCCGAATTCGGATGGACCGGCGCCAACCTGCCGGGCCTGCCCACCGCCGACACCGTCTGGCAGGTCGTCGAGGGCGACACCCTGGCGCCCGGCAAGCCCCTGGTCCTGCGCACCTCCAACGGCGCGGGCCTGACCTTCACCCGCAAGCTCGAGGTCGACGACCGCTTCATGTTCACGGTGACTGACACCGTGGCCAATCTCGGCGCGGGTTCGGTGACGCTCGCCCCCTACGCTTCGGTGCAGCGCCAGGGCATCCCGGCCGAGCTGGACAAGAACCAGATCGTCCACGAGGGCGCCATCGGCATGCTGAACGGCAAGCTTCAGCAGGTGAAGTACAGCAAATGGCTCAAGGAAGGCGGGCCCTCGCTCGGCTCCACCGGCGGCTGGACGGGCATCACCGACAAGTACTGGCTGGCCGCCCTGATCCCCGACCAGGCCGAGAAGATCCAGACCCAGTATCGGGTGACCAAGGCCGCCGGCGGCCTCGACATCTATGAAGCCAACTATGTGGGCCAGCCGCACATCGTGCCGCCCGGCCGCCAGATCAGCGAAACCACCCGCCTGTTCGCCGGCGCCAAGACCGTGCCGGTGCTGAAGGACTACGAGGCCAAGCTGGGCGTTCCGCGCTTCGACTGGGCGGTGGATTGGGGGAACTTCTGGTTCATCACCCGCTACATGTTCGCCTTCCTCGACTTCATCTTCCGCCAGGTCGGCAATTTCGGGATCGCCATCCTGCTGCTCACCGTGGCGGTGAAGATCGTGTTCTTCCCGCTGGCCAACAAGAGCTACGAGTCGATCACCAAAATGAAGAAGGTGCAGCCCCAGATCGAGGCGCTGCGCACCAAATACAAGGAAGACCCGGCCAAGCAGCAGCAGGAGCTGATGGCCCTCTATCAGACCGAGAAGATCAACCCGCTGACCGGCTGCCTGCCGATGCTGGTGCAGATCCCGGTCTTCTACGGCCTCTACAAGGTGCTCACCGTCACCATCGAGATGCGCCACGCACCATTCGTCGGCTGGATCCAGGACCTGTCGGCCAAGGACCCGCTGACGGTCTGGAACCTGTTCGGCCTGATCCCCTACGATCCGGCGGCCGTGCCCCTGCTCGGCTCGATCCTGAACTCCGACTTCCTGCACCTGGGCCCGCTGGCCCTGCTCTATGGCGTGACCATGTGGCTCTCCACGGCCATGAACCCGCCCGCGCCCGATCCGGTGCAGCAGAAGATCTTCCAGTTCATGCCCATCATGTTCACCTTCATCATGGCGCCTTTCGCCGTGGGCCTCCTGATGTACTGGTGCTGGTC
The DNA here is from genome assembly GCF_030698145.1 of Phenylobacterium sp. Classification (GTDB taxonomy): domain Bacteria; phylum Pseudomonadota; class Alphaproteobacteria; order Caulobacterales; family Caulobacteraceae; genus Phenylobacterium. Next base: position 2,352 of record NZ_JAUYNW010000026.1, read on the forward strand.
CAACGTCCTGACCGTGCTTCAGCAGTACGTGATCATGCGACGCTTCAAGGTGGACAACCCCATCGACCAGATCATCGGCAAGCTGACCGGCAAAGCAAAGGCCGTCGGGTGACCGACACCGGCGAATTTGACGAGGACGAACTGGAAGCCGGCCGGGTGCTGTTCGCCCGCGAGGCCAGCTTCCTGATGGGCGCCGTGGCCATCGACGGCCTGCCCTCCACCGACCTGCCGGAAGTCGCCTTCGCCGGACGCTCCAATGTCGGCAAGTCCTCGCTGATCAACGGCCTGGTGGGTCACAAGAAGCTGGCGCGCGCCTCCAACGAGCCGGGCCGCACGCGCGAGGTGAACTTCTTCCTGCTGGACGACCGGCTGCGGCTGGTCGACCTGCCAGGCTATGGCTGGGCCAAAGCCTCCAAGGCCACGGTGAAGAAGTTCCAGAACATGGGCCGCGACTACCTGCGCGGCCGCCCGAACCTGAAGCGCGCCTATCTGCTGATCGACGCGCGCCACGGGCTGAAGGAGGTCGACAAGGAGCCCATGGACGCCTTCGACAAGGCGGCCGTCTCCTACCAGATCATCCTGACCAAGGCCGACAAGATCAAACCGTCCGAGGTCGCGGCCATGGTCGCCAAGACCCAGGCGGCCATCGTCAAGCGCCCCGCCGCCTTCCCACGGGTGCTCGCCACCTCGTCCGAGAAGGGCACGGGCCTGCCCGAGCTGCGCGCCGAGATCATGGCCGCCTGCGGGATCACGCTCACCTAGCGTCAGTCTTCCCGTACCCTACGGCACCGTGGAAGATGGGCCTGAAACCAACCAGGGCCCGCCATCATGATCGCCACCGACGGCCGCACGGCCTATGACGCCGAACTCGACTCCTTCCGCGACCAGGTCCGCAAGGTGTTCGACAAGATCCTGCACCCCCACCTCGACCGGTGGGAGGAGGAGGGCATCGTCGACCGCGAGTTCTGGCGGGCCTATGGCGAGGCGGGCCTGCTCTGCCCGCAAGTTCCAGCCGAGTATGGCGGGCTGGGCCTCGACTACCGCTACAACGCCATCATCGGCGAGGAGCTGGCCTATGCCGGTTGCTCGGCCGGCGTTACCCTGCAGTCGGACATCACCGTCGACTACCTGATCAACTACGGGTCGGAAGAGCAGAAGGCCCGCTGGCTGCCCGGCATGGTCTCGGGCGAGGTGATCACCGCCATCGCCATGACCGAACCCGGAACCGGCTCGGACCTCCAGGGGGTGAAGACCACCGCCAAGCGGGACGGCAACCACTACATCGTCAACGGGTCCAAGACCTACATCACCAACGGCCAGAACGCCGACCTGGTGATCGTGGTGGCCAAGACCGATCCCAACCTGGGCTCCAAGGGCATCTCCCTGGTCCTGGTGGAGCGCGAGCGCGAAGGCTTCGCGCGGGGGCGCAACCTCGACAAGATCGGCCAGAGCTCGGCCGACACCTCCGAGCTGTTCTTCAACGACGTCCGCGTGCCGATCACCAATTGCCTCGGCGAGGAAGGCCGCGGCTTCGCCTATCTGATGGGCCAGCTTTCGCAGGAGCGGCTGCAGATCGCCGTCGCCGGCCAGGCCGGCGCCCAGCGCGCCTTCGACGAGGCGGTCAAGTTCACCAAGGACCGCAAGGCCTTCGGCCAGGCGATCTTCGACTTCCAGAACACCCGCTTCACCCTGGCGGCGCTGAAGACCAAGCTGCAGGTCGGCTGGGCCCACCTGGACTGGGCGATCAAGCGCCATGTGGCCGGCGAGCTGACCGCCGCCGAGGCCTCGGCCGCCAAGCTGTTCCACACCGAGCTGCAATGGGAGGCCTGCGACATCGCCCTGCAGCTCCACGGCGGCGCGGGATACATGAACGAGTACCCGATCGCCCGGCTGTGGCGCGACGCCCGGGTCCAGCGCATCTATGGCGGCACCTCGGAGATCATGAAGGAGGTCGTGGCCCGCACGATTTGAAGTTTGCGTTGGCTAGCCGACAGCCGAGCTCTCGCGCCGGCCGTATGAGTCCACCTTCCAAGGAGCTATGTTGGGGCAGGGGTGAGCCATGACGATCGACGCGGCCAATCCGCCGAGCGACCTCAAGCCGACGCATAAGCGGTCGGCCAACCGCCTCCTGGCCGCGGTCAGGCGCGGCGATTACGACCTGATCGAACGACATCTGCTGCCGGTGGAACTGGCCCGCGGCCAGGTGCTGTTCGAGCCCGGCGACGACGTGGTCACCACCCATTTCCCCGGCCCGCGCACCATGGTCTCGCTGCTGATCGTCACCCGCGACGGCCGCGAGGTGGAGGCCGCCACCATCGGGCGCGAGGGCGCCATCGGCGGCATCGTCAGCGCGGGGAACAAGCCGGCCTACGGCCGCGCCGTGGTCACCATCCCGGGTCCGGCCCTGGCCATCCCCACCGCGACGCTGGAGACCCTCAAGGCGGCGTCCCCGGCCTTCTCGGACCTGTTCTCCCGCTACGCCGACGCCCTTCTCGCCCAGTTGATGCAGTCGGTGGCCTGCAACGCCCTGCATTCGGTGGAGGCGCGCGCCAGCCGCTGGCTGCTGGCCACCCACGACCGGGCCGGCGAGGCGATCATCCACCTGACCCAGGAGTCCCTGGCCGAGATGCTGGGCGTCCAGCGCACCACCGTCACCGGCGTGGTCCAGAGCCTGGAGGAACGCGGCCTGATCCGCCGCCACCGCGGCCGGGTCGAGGTGGTCGACCGCCGCGGTCTCGAACGCCACGCATGCGAGTGCTACGCCGCCGTCGAGGACCACTTCGCCCTGCTGCTGCCCGAGGTGGACCTGTAGCGCGCCCCTAAGGCCGCTTCACCACCGCGCCGCCCTTCATTACGAACACCGGCTTCTCGAGCGTGGTCACGTCAGCGAGCGGGTCGCCGGTCACGCCGATCAGGTCGCCGTAGCGGCCGACCGCCACCTGGCCCACGTCCTTCTCCCAGCCCAGCGCCTGGGCGGCGTTGACCGTCGCCGTCTGGATCGCCTGCAGCGGGGTCGCGCCATAGCGCACCATCACCGCGAACTGCTTGGCGTTGTCGCCGTGCGGGAAGATCCCCGCGTCGGTGGAATAGATGTGCCGCACCCCGGCCTTGAGCGACTTGCGGAAGTTCTGCCGCTGGATCTCGCCGATGTCGCGGTCCTTCTGCATGTTCTCCTCCAGCACGCCATTCTTCTTGCCCTCGGCCTGGGTGTAGTCGGTGTTGTAGATGTCCATGCCGAACCAGGCGCCCTTCTGGGCGGCGAGCTTGATCCCCTCGTCGTCCACCAGGCTGGCGTGCTCGATGGTGTCGACGCCGGCCTTGATGGCCGCGACGATCCCCGGCGCGCCGTGGGCGTGGGCGGCTACCTTCATGCCGGCCATGTGCGCCTCCTCGACCACCACGCTCATCTCGTCGAGGGTGAGCTGCTGGGCCCCCGGCGAGGTGCGGCGTGAGAACACCCCGCCCGTGGCGCAGATCTTGATCACCTCGGCGCCGTACTTGCGCACCCGGCGCACCGCCTCGCGGGCCTGGTCGCGGCCGTTGGCCACATAGGGCGCCTGCTGTTCCATGGACGGCGGAAAGTAGGTCGAGTCGCAGTGCCCGCCGGTCGCGCCGAAGGAATAGGCCGCCGGGATCACCCGCGGCCCCGGCACGAACCCGGCCTCGATCGCCTCCTTCAGGCCGACGTCGCCGTAAAACTCCGAGCCCACGTTGCGCACCGTGGTGAAGCCCGCCTCCAGCGTGTCCTTGGCGTGGCGGGTGGAGATCACCGTCCCGAAGGCGTCTGAGAACTGCAGCGAGGTGTAGCCGCCATAGAGCGGCGAGGAGGTCAGGTGGACATGCATGTCAATCAGGCCCGGCAGCAGGGTCACGCCCGGCAGGCTGACCTGCTCGGCGCCGGCCGGGATCGCGTCGCCCTGGCGGCCCACCGCGGTGATCCGGCCGTCGGTGATGATCACCAGCGGCTTTTCGGCGACCTTGCCGGTGGCCACGTCAACCAGGCGCTCGGCGCTGACCGCCACGGTCTTGGCCTCCGCGGCGGCGACGGAGAGCGCCGCGAACGCGGCGGCGAGTGCGATGGTGCGCATGGAATCCCTCTGGGTTCGGAAATTACCGTGACGCTAGCACGGCGCGGCCATGCGTCGAGGCGGTGACATGCGGGCCAGGGTCCGCTATCGGAGCGCTCCTGTAGGAGGGCCAGCAGTTGACCGACGACGCCGAAGAACAGGGCTGGGCCACCGCGAAGACCCTGGCCACGGCCCTGCCCTATATCCAGATCTATGACCGCGAGGTCGTGGTGATCAAATACGGCGGCCACGCCATGGGCGAGGAGAGCGTCGCGCGCCTGTTCGCCGCCGACGCCGTGCTGCTGAAGATGCTGGGCTGCCATCCGGTGGTGGTTCACGGCGGCGGGCCGCAGATCTCGCGCATGCTGGACAAGGCCGGGGTGAAGTCGAGCTTCGTCGACGGCCTG